>NZ_JBUZST010000022.1:0-88778 GCF_055407965.1 Pseudomonas sp. B611 | reverse complement strand
TGTTTACCAAGGAGTTTTCCGTTTCGACTGCGCCGGAAGTGGGGCGAATTATAGACATCTGAAATCTGCCGTCAACCGTTAATTTGGTTTTTCTATCAAACAAACCAAAAAAGCCAAGCTCCCTCTATATAGAGGGGCCAAACCAAGATAATTGAGCAATATATTGCTCAACCACAAACAGTTAAGCATCATAGCGCCCAGTGCTTCTCTAAATATGACCTCGGACGAACACCCCAATGACCACCTCCCCCCGCAGCCTGGCCTCGGCATTGTTTCCTGTCGGCCTGCTGTTGATCGCCATGGCGTCCATTCAATCCGGCGCCTCACTGGCCAAAAGCATGTTTCCTATAGTCGGAGCACAGGGCACCACAACCCTGCGTTTGGTTTTCGCCAGCGTGATCATGCTGCTTCTATTGCGGCCATGGCGCGCCAAGCTGACGGCAAAGTCGCTGCGTACCGTGGTCATCTACGGCATCGCGTTGGGCGGTATGAACTTTCTCTTCTATATGTCGCTGCGCACAGTCCCGCTGGGGATCGCCGTGGCGCTAGAGTTCACCGGACCGCTCGCCGTCGCCATCTACGCATCGCGACGAGCCGTCGACTTCCTGTGGATTGGCCTGGCAATCATCGGCCTGCTGCTGTTGATCCCCATGGGAGAGGCCAGCCACGGGATCGACTTGATCGGCGCCGCCTATGCTCTGGGCGCAGGCGTCTGCTGGGCACTCTATATCCTGTTCGGGCAAAAAGCCGGCAACGACAACGGCGTCCAGACCGCCGCATTGGGCGTGATGATCGCCGCCTTGTTTATCGCACCAATCGGTATCGTCCATGCCGGCGCAGCATTGCTGACCCCCGCCCTGATCCCCGTCGCCATCGGTGTCGCCATTCTGTCCACAGCCTTGCCCTACACCCTGGAGATGGTTGCACTGACGCGCCTCCCCGCCCGCACCTTCGGCACCCTCATGAGTATTGAACCCGCATTCGGCGCACTCTCTGGCCTGTTATTCCTGCAAGAACACCTGTCCCTGGCACAATGGCTGGCCATCACCTGCATCATTCTGGCCTCCGTCGGTGCCACGCTAACAATGCGTAACGAATCAAAGCCACTGGTTGCGGCAGATTGAGGCATCTTTGCAGGTAGCTCTGGTATTTGCCGCTCATTTAGGCCATGTTTAAGCCGTAAACGAATGTCATTCATGGAGATTTTCGACAAGGACAGCGCGAACGCTACACTCGAGAGCGAGTAGAGCCAGCTTCAAGCATCGCGAAGCGGCTATTAAGGATAGGAATGAAGCGAATTTTGATACTGTTGATGGTCGTGGCCATTGCTGGCTGTGCCGCGACCACTAAAACAGAAGTAAAACGGGGCAAAAAAGGGCTGCACATCAACTGTTCCGGCCTGTCGTCCTCTTGGGGCCAATGCTACACCAGCGCTACCAACTCCTGCGGCGCCAAAGGCTACCGGGTTATCGCCAAGTCCGGTGACAACTCCGAGGAACCAGGGGACTATCCCTTCGGCCTCAACCCTGCCGGCTACACCAGCCGTAGCATGATCGTCATCTGCAAGTAATCGCCCGAGCAGTCACCCTCCGACTGCTCAGATTTAATTCCTGCGACAAACCCAGTCCTTCGCGGCGCTGCGTCTAGACTCCTGCTCGACTATCGAGCCAACGGAGTTCCCATGACGCACAACAAGAAAATCGTATTGGTAGTGGGCGCCGGTGACGCCACCGGCGGCGCCATTGCCAAGCGCTTCGCCCGCGAAGGCTATGTCGCCTGTGTCACCCGCCGCAGCGCGGACAAATTGCAGCCTCTGGTAGACAGCATCCGATCCGCAGGCGGCGAAGCCCATGGCTTTGCCTGCGATGCCCGCAAAGAAGATGACGTGATCGCATTGGTCGAACAGATTGAAACCGAGCTGGGCCCCATTGAAGCGTTCGTTTTCAACATCGGTGCAAACGTCCCCTGCAGCATCCTCGAAGAAACCGCACGCAAGTATTTCAAGATCTGGGAGATGGCCTGTTTCTCCGGGTTCCTCAATGCGCGCGAAGTCGCCAAGCGCATGGTTACCCGCAACCGAGGCACCATACTGTTCACCGGAGCTACCGCAGGATTACGGGGCGGCGCCGGCTTTGCCGCATTCGCCGGGGCCAAGCACGGTATTCGCGCGCTTGCACAGAGCATGGCGAGGGAACTGGGCCCGAGGAATATCCACGTCGCCCACGTGGTGGTCGATGGCGCCATCGACACTGACTTCATTCGCGACAATTTCCCGCAGAAATACGCCCTCAAGGACCAGGACGGCATTCTCAACCCCGAGCACATTGCCGACAACTACTGGTACCTGCACAGCCAGCCACGTGACGCCTGGACGTTCGAACTGGATCTGCGCCCCTGGAATGAACCCTGGTAAGCCCCCATAACAATAAGCAGAGAGCATCAGCCATGCGTAAAACCCTGGAGTTCTTCTTCGACCTCGGCAGCCCCGCCAGCTATCTGGCGTATACCCAATTGCCGGCACTGTGCGCCGAAACCGCAGCACAACTGGTGTACCAACCCATGTTGTTGGGCGGAGTCTTCAAAGCCACCGGCAATGCTTCCCCCATCACCGTCCCTGCAAAGGGCCGCTACATGTTCGACGACCTGGCTCGATACGCCCAGCGCTACCAGGTAACCCTCAGGTTCAACCCGCACTTCCCGATCAACACCCTGGTGCTGATGCGTGCGGTCACCGGTATCCAAATGCACCAACCTGAACGCTTCAACGATTTTATCGATTGCCTGTTCTGCGCCCTCTGGGTAGAAGGCCTGCATCTAGGCGATCCCACTGTCGTAGCCAACGTACTGACCGAGCACGGCTTTGATCCAGATGAAGTCCTGGCTCTCGCCAATGACGAAAGCGTGAAGACCGCCCTCAAGGACAAGACCGAACAAGCCGTTCAACGCGGCGTGTTCGGCGCACCCAGCCTGTTTGTAGGCAATCAGCTGTTCTTCGGTCAGGACCGTCTGGAGTTTGTGCGCGAAGCCTTGCTCAAATAGCTGCCGTACGCACCTGCAACCACTCAAGCGCAGCGCCACTGAGCAACGGGCTCAGGCGCTCGCGCACTTCGGCGTGGTAAGCGTTGAACCACTCACGCTCGTCCGCCGTCAGCAGCGACGGTACCAGGCAGCGGGTGTCGATCGGGCACAAGGTCAGGGTTTCAAACTTGAGGAACTCACCAAACTCGGTCTTGCCCGCTTCACGGTTCAAGACCAGGTTCTCGATACGCACCCCCCAACGTCCCGGGCGGTAAGTACCCGGCTCGATCGACGTGATCATACCCGGCTGCATCGCCGTTTGCGGCGCGGCCACGGCCTGGTAGGCGATTACCTGTGGGCCTTCATGGACGTTGAGGAAATAACCTACACCGTGGCCAGTACCATGGCCGTAGTCCACACCCTCGGCCCAGATCGGCGCGCGGGCGATGGCGTCCAGCAACGGCGACAGGATGCCCTTGGGGAAATGCGCACGGGACAGGGCGATCACGCCCTTGAGCACCCGCGTGCAATCGCGTTTCTGCTCGTCACTCGGCGTACCGACCGGCGCCATCCGCGTGATGTCCGTGGTACCGCCCAGGTACTGGCCACCCGAGTCGATCAGCAACAACCCATCACCTTCGATCAGCGCATGCTCTTCTTCGGTGGCGTGGTAGTGCGGCATCGCCCCGTTGGCGTTGTACGCAGCGATGGTATTGAAACTCAGCGACACATAACCCGGACGGCGGGTACGCGCGGCGGTCAGGTGCTCATCGATGGTCAGCTCGGTGATGCGTTCGCGGCCCAACGCACTGTCCAGCCAGGTGAAAAACTCACACAACGCCGCGCCGTCCTGCTCCATGGCCTGACGGATATGTTCCGCGTCCGCCAGGCTTTTGCGCGATTTGGCCAGCGTGGTCGGGTTCAGCCCTTCCACGAGCTTGACGCCGGTATCAAGGTTCTCCAGCAAGCCCGCCGTGACGCGCGCCGGATCGATCTGCACACTGGCGCCCGCTGGCACCGCGCGCAATGCATCGGCCACTTCGCTGTAATCACGCAGGGTGACGCCGTCCTGCTCCAGCACCGCGCGCAACGCTGCATCGACTTTGCTCAGTGCCACAAACAACGTGGCCTGCTCTTGATTGATCAACGCAAAGGACACAAACACCGGGTTAAACGACACATCGGCGCCACGCAGGTTGAACAGCCACGCAATGTCATCCAGGGTGGCGATAAAGTGCCAGTCGGCGCCCTTCTCTTTCAAGCTGGCGCGCAGTGCCGCGAGCTTCTCGCCACGGCTGACAGTGGCCTGCGGCGGCAGGTGTTGATAGATCGGCTGGTTGGGCAACGTCGGGCGGTCTTGCCAGGCCTCATTCAGCAGGTCGATATCGGTACGCAGGCGTGCACCGCGTTCCGCGAGTTTGCCACCGAGCGTACGCGCTGAAGCCACGGCCATTACCGCGCCATCCACTGCCACCACACCACCTTCCGGTGTTTGCTCGGCCAGCCATTCCAGCGGCCCAGGTTGGCCCGGCTGCAGCTTCACCAACTCGATCCCGCTGCCCTTGAGTTCCTTGGTTGCCTGTTCCCAATAGCGGCTATCTGCCCACACACCGGCGAAATCCGCAGTGACGATCAGCGTGCCCACCGAACCATGAAACCCCGACAACCATTGCCGCCCCTGCCAGTAGCCCGGCAAATACTCGGACAAGTGCGGGTCGGCTGACGGTACCAGCAGGGCATGAATGCCCTCGCGGCGCATCAGTTCGCGGGTCTGCGCCAGGCGCTGGGGAACCGTTCCATGGGTCAAGGGCTGCGTACTCATTGTGTCTCCTGCTAACCACGAATAATTATTATGTGTTGCGAAAAATGGATCAGACCGCCCAGAACGCCGGTGCGCTGGCCAGTGCCGCCTTGATCAACTGCGCGGCCTGGTCGATATCCTGCTCGGTGGTAAACCGGCCCAGGCTCAAGCGAATGGTACGGCCGGCACTGCGCGCGTCATGCCCCAACGCCAGCAGCACGTGGGACGGTGCATTGCTTGCCGAATTGCACGCCGAGGTCGCCGAAAACGCGAGCCCCGCGCTCAACGCCGCTGCATTGAATTCGCCCTCGGCGAACGTGAGGCTCAGGGTATGGGGAATCCGCTGCGTCGCGCTGCCATTGAGGCGCACACCCGCAACGCCTTCCAATTGATCCAGCAGACGCTGGCGCAAGGCGACGATGACGGCCTTCTCTTCAACGAAAGACGCCGCCGCCAAGGCGAACGCCGTGCCCATGCCGGCAATCTGATGGGTCGCCAGGGTACCGGAGCGCAAACCGCCTTCGTGACCGCCGCCGTGGATCTGCGCCAACACCTTCTGCTGCGCCCGCGGCCCGACGTACAACGCGCCGATACCCTTGGGGCCGTACAGTTTGTGGGCGGAAAACGACATCAAATCCACCGGCCATTGCGCCAGGTCGATTGCCACCTTGCCGGCCCCTTGCGCTGCATCCACATGCAACAACGCGCCATGCTCACGCACCCGCGCACCAATGCCCGGAATGTCGTTGAGGGTGCCCAACTCGTTGTTCACCAGCATCAACGACACCAGGAAGGTGTCTTCACGCAACGCTTCGCTCACCGCGTCGGCAGTGATCAGCCCATCGGCGTCCGGCACCAGGTAAGTCACGGCTACGCCGGCTTCCTGCAGTTGCCGCGCGGTGTCCAGCGTGGCCTTGTGCTCGATCTGGCTGGTGATGATATGCCCACCCGCCACGCCACGCGCCTGGGCCACGCCCTTGATGGCGAGGTTGTTGGATTCGGTGGCACCGGAAGTCCAGACGATCTGCTCAGCCTGGGCGCCCACCAACTCGGCCACCTGGCGGCGCGCCTGTTCAACCGTTTGCCGGGCCGCTTGGCCGAACGCGTGGGAACTGGACGCAGGGTTGCCGAAATTGGCGTTGAAACCCAGACATTCAACCATGACTTGGATGACCCGCTCATCCACCGGCGTGGTGGCGGCGTAGTCGAAATACAACGGACGTTTATTCATGACGTTAAAGACTCGCAGAGCAGGTTCCCGAGAGCAGCGTCTCAGGGGCATCGACCGGGACAGAGGTCGTCAGGTTTAACCGATCGAATGCCATTAAAAAAGGACCACTTTAGGTAAATGTGCGTAGGAACGCTCCTGAAATTCAGCTTAACAGGCTGAAGTCGCGCCATGGAAAACAAAAAGCCCGAGGTTTCTTAAAGAAATCCCCGGGCTCTTCACTGCCACCACCGCACTCAACTAGGCCGACCATGCAGGGTCAGGCTGCGTTCGGCGTTCATCTCGCCCCTGCGATCAAAGCCGAACGACTTCTGTGGCTGGCCAGTCAGCGCGGCGCGCTGCTGTTGGTATTCATCGAACGACAAACCACGACGGCTCAACGCTTCCAGCGCCAACTGTTTGCTTTCCTCTGCCGAGTACGGGCGCAACTCGGGGGACGGATGGGTCGCACATCCAGCGAGGACGGCAGTGATAAGTAACAAGCAAACAACAAGGAATCGGTTCATGGCGGCGGCTCTGCGAAGTGGGTTTCGAGTCAATGAACACAGGCTACTCCCGCACCTTCACAGTGAAAAATCACCTCCCGTGATAGTCGCTATCAGCCATTGAGGCACCTTCAATAGTCGCCCCCTCATATTTCCATATGATCTATAAATATGGAAATACGTTCATTTACGGAATAAACCTAACCCTCTATAAATGGCCACACACCAAACCGGAACTGTTCGCCACGCAACTGTTGCCCAGGCAACAGCCATTCAACAATTCATCAGGCAGGCAACACCCACGGTTTTCAGCTGCGAGCCCACAGCCCACGCCAATCAAGGCCCGCCGCCATTGGTACAGCTCTTGCTCAACACGTTGCACCGACTTGCTACGAACCCCTGTTGAAAAAGGAACTGTTCATGACCCGTCCCCTGAATGTCGTTGCCCTCTCCGGCGGAACCTGGCGCCCGTCCCGCACCCTCGTCTTGACCCAAGCCGTGCTAGCTGAACTGGCCACCTTGCTGCCGATCCAGACCACCCTGATCGAGCTCGGCGATATTGCCCGGCCATTAGGCGGTGCCCTCTCCCGTGATGAATTACCCGCCAACGTCGAAGCACAACTGTTGGCCATCGAACAGGCCGACCTGCTGATCGTCGCCGCGCCGGTCTATCGCGGCTCCTATCCTGGGCTGCTCAAGCATCTGTTCGACCTGGTCGGCCTCAACGCGTTGATCAACACCCCGGTGCTGTTGGCTGCGACCGGCGGTAGCGAACGCCACGCTTTGGTCCTCGATCACCAACTGCGCCCACTGTTCAGCTTCTTCCAGGCACTGACCTTGCCGATCGGCGTGTATGCCACCGAAGCCGATTTCACCGATTACCACATAACCAGTGAGCCCTTGAAGGGCCGTATCCGCCTTGCGGCAGAACGCGCTGCAACGTTGTTTACAGCGCACTCCCCCTCTCTGCTGAAAATCGCTTAAGGATTTGTCATGGATGTTTTCTGGTTTCTGCCGACCCACGGCGACGGTCATTACCTGGGCACCACACAAGGTGCGCGGCCGGTCACCCTCAACTACCTGAAGCAAGTCGCGCAAGCCGCTGACAGCCTCGGTTACTACGGCGTGTTGATTCCTACCGGACGCTCGTGCGAAGACTCCTGGGTCATCGCCTCGGCGCTGGTGCCGCTCACCGAACGCCTGCGTTACCTGGTGGCGATCCGTCCGGGCATCATTTCGCCGACCGTCTCGGCACGCATGGCCGCGACCCTGGACCGCCTGTCCAACGGTCGCCTGCTGATCAACGTGGTCACCGGCGGCGATCCCGACGAAAACCGTGGCGACGGCAGTTTCCTCGACCACAGCGAACGCTACGAAGTCTCCGACGAGTTCCTCAAGATCTGGCGCCGCGTGTTGCAGGGCGAATCGGTAGATTTCGAAGGCAAACACCTACGGGTGCAGAACGCCAAGGCCCTTTACCCACCGGTGCAGAAGCCGTATCCGCCGCTGTACTTCGGCGGTTCCTCAGACGCCGCCCACGACCTCGCCGCCGAACAGGTGGATGTGTACCTGACCTGGGGCGAGCCGCCCGCCGCCGTCGCAGAAAAACTCGCCGATGTGCGTGAGCGCGCCGCCCGTCACGGACGCACGGTGAAGTTCGGCATTCGCCTGCATGTGATCGTGCGCGAAACCGAAGAGGACGCCTGGAAAGCCGCCGACAAACTGATCGAACACATCAGCGATGAAACCATCGCCGCCGCGCAAAAGTCCTTCTCGCGTTTTGACTCCGAAGGTCAGCGCCGCATGGCCGCGCTGCATGACGGGCGCCGCGACAACCTGGAGATCGCCCCCAACCTGTGGGCCGGTGTCGGCCTGGTGCGCGGTGGCGCCGGCACCGCGCTGGTGGGCAACCCGCAGCAAGTGGCCGCGCGCATCAAGGAATACGCGGACCTGGGGATCGAGAGCTTCATTTTTTCCGGCTACCCGCACCTGGAAGAGGCCTATCGCTTTGCCGAGTTGGTGTTCCCACTGTTGCCAGAGCCGTATGCCAGCCTGGCCGGGCGCGGTATCACCAACCTCACCGGGCCGTTTGGCGAAATGATTGCCAACGATGTGTTGCCCACGACAAAGGCCTGAGTGCAATGAGATCGGCTTTATGTGGGAGCGGGCTTGCTCGCGAAGGCGGTGTGTCAGTCAAAGATATATTCACTGATCCACCGCATTCGCGAGCAAGCCCGCTCCCACATTTGCCCTTCATTGCCAGATAAAAAATGAGGAACACCGCGTGACAGCCAAACCCCACAGCGTCCTGCCCTCCCCCTTGCAGACCGCCAAACTGCTGGCCGCCGAATTCGCCCTCAGCGCCGTCGAACGCGACGAGCGCGGCGGCACGCCCAAAGCCGAACGTGATGCCTTGCGTCACAGCGGCCTGCTGGCGCTGAGCATTCCCACCCAATACGGCGGCCTCGGCGCACGCTGGAGCGACACCCTCGGCATCGTGCGTGAATTCGCCAAGGTCGACAGTTCCATCGCCCACGTCTTCGGCTTTCACCACCTGATGCTGGCCACCGTGCGCCTGTTTTCGCGCCCGGACCAATGGCAACCCTGGTTCGAACAGACCGCGCGCAAGAACTGGTTCTGGGGCAACGCTCTCAACCCGTTGGACACGCGCACGGTGGTCAAGGACTTCGGCGGCTGGCGCGAATTCTCCGGCAAAAAGAGCTTCTGCTCCGGCGCCAGCGACTCGGAGATGCTCATCGCCTCGGCGGTGGATGAAACCGCCGGCGGCAAGCTGCTGATCGCCGCCATCCCGAGTGGGCGCAGCGGCATTACCTTGCACAACGACTGGAATAACATCGGCCAGCGCCAGACCGACAGTGGCAGCGCCAGCTTCGAGCGGGTGCGCGTCGAAGAATCGGAGCTGCTGCTCGATCCGGGCCCACTGAGCACGCCGTTTGCCTGCCTGCGCCCGTTGATCGCCCAGTTGACGTTCACCCATATGTTCCTCGGCATTGCCGAAGGCGCCTTTGAAGAAGCGCGCAACTACACCCTCACCGAAACCCGCGCCTGGCATAAATCCTCCGCCATCGATGTACGCAACGACCCGTACGTGCTGCATCACTACGGTGAGTTCTGGGTAGCGCTGGAAGGCGTGCGCCTGTTGGTGGAGCGCGCCGCCGAGTTACTCGACCAGGCGTGGGCCAAGGGCCCCAACCTCAGCGAACACGAGCGCGGCCAACTGGCGATTGCCATCGCCACCGCCAAAGTCGCCGCGACCCGCCACGGCCTGGAGTTGTGCAGCCGCCTGTTCGAAGTCACCGGCGCACGCTCCACCCATGCGTCGCTGCGCCTGGACCGCCACTGGCGCAACCTGCGCACCCAGACCCTGCACGATCCGTTGGACTACAAACTCCACGAACTGGGGGACTGGGCGCTGAACCAGTCCCTGCCCACTCCGACGTTCTACTCCTGAGAAGAGGTGCCCATGCAGCTATTAACCCTACCGCCCTCGCCCGCCCTTGCGACCTCGATCCGCGCCACAGCCCAAGTCTTCGAAGACCCGAAGTCCCAGGCGCTGCTCGACCACATCCAGCAAGTCGCGCCCAGCGAAGCCAGCGTGTTGATCATCGGCGAGACCGGCACCGGTAAAGAGTTGGTGGCGCGGCACATCCACAACCTCAGCGCGCGGCGCAACCGGCCATTTGTGGCGGTGAACTGCGGGGCGTTCTCCGAATCCCTGGTGGAAGCTGAACTGTTCGGCCACGAAAAAGGCGCCTTCACCGGCGCCCTCAGCGCCAAGGCCGGCTGGTTCGAAGAGGCGGACGGCGGCACCTTGTTCCTCGATGAGATCGGCGACTTGCCGATGGCAATCCAGGTCAAACTGCTGCGCGTCCTACAGGAGCGCGAGGTTGTGCGTCTGGGTTCACGCAAGAGCATTCCGATTGACGTGCGCGTACTCGCCGCAACCAACGTGCAGTTAGAGAAGGCGATCAATGCCGGGCATTTCCGCGAAGACCTGTATTACCGTCTCGACGTGGTCAGCCTGGAGCTCAGCCCGCTGCGCGAGCGCCCCGGCGATATCCTGCCGCTGACCCGGCATTTCATCGAGGCCTACAGCCAGCGCCTCGGCTACGGCCCGATCACCATCAGCCGCGAGGCCGAACACAAGCTGAAAAGCTACAGCTGGCCGGGAAATATCCGCGAGCTGGAAAACGTGATTCACCACACCCTGCTGATCTGCCGTAACGGCGTGATCGAGCGGGACGACCTGCGCCTGTCCAACATGCGTATCGAGCGCCAGGACGACAGCCAGCACGGCACCGACAACAGCGCCGCAGCGTTGCTGGAGCGCGCCTTCCAGAAGCTCTTCGAAGAACAGGCCGGCGCCCTGCATGAAAAAGTCGAAGACGCGCTGCTGCGTGCCGCCTACCGCTTCAGCCATTACAACCAGGTACACACCGCCAACCTGCTGGGCCTGAGCCGCAACGTCACCCGGACGCGGCTGATCAAGATTGGCGAGTTGGCGGTAAACAAGCGTCGCCCCGGCGAAAACCTGCAAGGCGAACGCATGTTGCATTTATCCATCTAGGCGGCAGTGCAAGGCGTTGTCATGGCTGCGCTCGAAACTGCGCAGCACCTGGAACGAACCGAAGGTCACGGCCGTGGCCTGGTGGGCGCGGATCAGCGTCCAGAAATCTTCCTCGCCATGCTCAAAGCATTTGAACGCCGCCTCGCCGTCCTCACGGGAGCGCCATTGCAGATAATTGAGCACCCGCCGCCCATCGTCGCTGACCTGCACACTGGCATTGATAAAACCGCCATGGCCTTGCGCCAGGCGCTCGCTTTGGGTGCTCAACGCGGCCACCAGGGCGAATTGCTGGCGGGGCTCGATCTGAAATTCGATCAATTGAGTGAAGCTGCGATTCTTCTCTGATACCTGCATGAACACTCCCCTTTCTCTGTAGGCAGAATCTTGCGATTCGATGCCACGCAGGGTAAAACCTCTAGTTAAGTCAAGGTCAAGCACTGTTAGGGGTTTTTGCATGATCAACAAGGAACTCACCGTCGGCCAACTGGCGGCGCGCAGCGGTGTAGCGGTGACGGCGCTGCATTTCTACGAGAACAAGGGGCTGATCAAAAGCAATCGCAACGCGGGCAATCAACGGCGTTACCCGCGAGATGTGTTGCGGCGCGTGGTGGTGATCAAGATCGCCCAGCGCTTGGGAATTCCCCTGGCGACGATTGGCGAGGCGCTGCAAACCCTGCCGGACGGGCGCACGCCGACGGCCAAGGATTGGGAACGCCTGTCGGCGCTGTGGCGCGAGGACCTGGATGAGCGCATCAACAAGTTGTTGCTGCTGCGTGACAAGCTCAATGGCTGTATCGGCTGTGGCTGTCTGTCGTTGGAGGCGTGCCCATTGCGCAATCAGGATGATCAGCTGGGAGAGCGTGGGCCAGGGGCACAGCTTCTAGAGCCCACCCCACATTCCTGACGTGTAAATCCAATCAATGTGGGAGCTGGCTTGCCTGCGATGCAGGCGACTCGGTCTGCCTGACAAGCCAGCTCCCATATTTGATCTGCGTAGCTATAGTGAAAAAGCCGTCCCTCCAAAACCACCACCTAAGGAGAACGAAATGAGCGTCAAATCAATCCCCGAGGGCTTTCATAGCATTACGCCATATCTCGGCGTTGAAAAAGCCGCCGAAGCTATCGAGTTCTACAAGAAGGCCTTCGACGCCACGCAAGTCATGCGCCTGGACATGCCCGACGGCAGCGTCGGCCACGCCGAACTGCGCATCGGTGATTCGCCGATCATGCTCGGCTCACCCTGCGATGAAAGTGCCTTCGGCAGCCCGCGCGACGGCCATACCAGTGTCGGCATCCACCTCTACGTGACAGACGTCGACAAGCAGTACAAACAAGCCATCGCCGCAGGTGGCACTGTGATCTCGGAACCCAAGGATCAGTTCTACGGTGACCGCTCCGGCACGCTGAAAGACCCGTTCGGCCATGTGTGGTTCCTGGCCACCCACAAAGAGGACCTGACCGAAGCGCAGATTCGCCAGCGTGCCATGGAAATGTTCCAGCAAGGCTGAGGACTGACACAAAAACCATGTGGGAGCGGGCTTGTGTGGGAGCTGGCTTGCCTGCGATGCAGGCGACTCGGTCTACCTGACAAGCCAGCTCCTACACACTTCATGAACACCCCCTCCACGCTTTGCCCCTTGTCTCCTACACCCACTGATTCCACGATGCAGACCATTCTCACAAGGGGTCATTCCATGTTCGCCGGCTTCCAGAAAGACCGCTGCCACGTCAATGGCGTCGATATCAGCTACCGCAAAGGCGGCACGGGCCCCGGCCTGCTCCTGCTGCACGGGCACCCGCAAACCCACGTGATCTGGCACAAAGTTGCCGAGCAGTTGGCCCGACACTTCACCGTGGTCGCCGCCGACCTGCGCGGGTATGGCGACAGCAGCAAGCCGCCGGCGGATGATCAACACGCCAAATACTCGAAACGGGAAATGGCCCGGGACAGCGTCGAACTGATGCGTGCCCTCGGCTTCAACACGTTCTCGGTACTGGCCCACGACCGTGGCGCCCGCGTCGCCCATCGCCTGGCCCTTGACCACCCAGGCACCGTGCAACGCCTGGTGCTGCTGGATATCGCACCCACGCTGGCGATGTACGCGCAAACCAACGAAGCCTTCGCCCGCGCCTACTGGCACTGGTTCTTCCTGATCCGCCCAGCGCCGTTGCCGGAAGCCTTGATCGAGAGCAACCCCGAACTGTATTTGCGCAGTGTGATGGGCAGTCGCAGCGCCGGGCTCAAGCCATTCACCGAGGAGGCCTTCGCCGAGTACTTGCGCTGCATCAAACTGCCGGGCGCCGCCAACGGCATCTGCGAAGACTATCGCGCATCGGCGGGCATTGACCTTGAACACGACCAGGCGGATATCGACGCAGGCAATCACCTTGACCTGCCACTGCTGGTCCTATGGGGCGCCGAAGGCACCGTCGGGCGCTGTTTCGAGCCGCTCAAGGAGTGGCAGCAAGTCGCCACCAACGTGCGTGGCAAAGCCCTGCCCGCCGGTCACTACATCGCCGAGGAAGCCCCCGAGTTGTTACTGGGCGAAGTCCTGGCCTTTCTGCGCTGAGTGCTATTCTGGCGGCTCATGCCGCCACGTCTGCTTGTGATGATCAATAAGAAAGATACCGTGCCCCTCCCCGAAGACCTGCGGGTGTTCCTCACTGTGATCCGCAAGGCCGGCTTCGCGGCCGCCGCCGATGAGCTGGGGTTGTCGCCGGCGTATGTGAGCAAGCGCATCCAGATCCTCGAAACCACCCTGGCCACCCGCTTGTTGCACCGCACCAGCCGGCGCATCGCCGTGACCGAAGACGGCGAACGGGTACAGCGCTGGGCGGTACGCATCCTCGAAGACTTCCAGCAACTGTCCGATGAGCTGTCCGACGCCCACGACAGCCCGCGCGGGCGCCTGCACCTGTGCAGCAGTTTCGGCTTTGGCCGCAACCATGTAGCCCCCGCCGTGTCCTTGTTGGCGCAACAGTACCCGAACCTGGAAATCCGCCTGGACCTGTTCGACCGCGTGGTGGATATCGTCAACGAAGGTTTCGACCTGGAGATCCGCGTCGGCGATGACATTCCCGGCCAACATATCGGTCGGCGCCTGGTGAGCAATCGACGGGTGCTGTGTGCCGCGCCCGCTTATTTAGAGCATCGAGGCACGCCTCAGCAGTTGAGTGAATTGGAGCAGCATGACTGCCTGGTGATCAAGGAACGCGACAACGCGTTTGGCATCTGGAACCTGGAATGCGACGGCGCACCGGCCAGCGTACGCGTGCGTGGGCCGTTGTCGTCGAACAATGGCGAGATCGTGTTGCAGTGGGCCCTGGATGGGCGCGGCGTATTGCTGCGCTCGTTGTGGGATGTGCAGCCGTTGCTGGAGCAAGGCAGGCTGGTGCAGGTGCTGCACGACTATTCCCAGAGCGCCAACGTGTGGGCGGTGTACCCGACACGGTTGGCGCACTCCGGGAAGTTGCGGGCCTGTGTGGAGTTTTTGCAGGAGCACTTCAAACAGCTCTCTAAATGACCAGGCTCCCGACTTGGAATGAGTACTCATGTGGGAGCTGGCTTGCCTGCGATAGCGGTGTGTCAGTGACAGATTTGCAAGCTGACCCACCGCTATCGCAGGCAAGCCAGCTCCCACAGTTTGAACTGAGGTGGGTCAGTTGAGCCAAGGGTTGGCTTTCAAATGCTGGTGCTCGAAGGCCTTGATCTGTTCACTGCGCTGCAAAGTGCTGCCAATCGCATCCAGCCCCAACAATAAAGCGGTCTTGCGCAAAGCATCAATCTGAAACGGGATCACCTGGCCATCGACCAAGCGAATCTCCTGGGCTTCAAGATCCACACTGATCTGCGCCCGATCCGTCCGGCTGACCGTCTGCCCCAGCCCCTGCAACACCGCCTCCTCCAAGGTAATCAACAACACCCCATTACGTTGGCAGTTGTCATAAAAAATCCCGGCAAAACTGCTGCCGATCAGCGCCCGAATCCCCATCTGCTGCAAACCCCACACCGCATGCTCGCGGCTGGAACCACAACCGAAGTTCGGCCCCACCACCATAAAGCTCGCCCCTTGCCAGCCCGGTTGGTTCAGCACGAACCCCGGGTTCAGCTCGCCGCTGGCCAAAAAGCGTAAATCGAAGAACAACCCGTGATCCAACCCGCTACGGTCGATGCCCTTGAGAAACTGCTTGGGCATGATCACGTCGGTGTCGATATTCGCCGCCAGCATCGGCGCGGCCTTGCCGGTAACGCGGGTAAAAGGTTGCAGGCTCATGAACGGTCTCCAAAGTGGCGGATGTCGGTGAGGCGGCCAGTGATGGCGGCAGCGGCGACCATCGCCGGGCTCATCAAGTGGGTACGGGCGCCCGCGCCCTGGCGGCCTTCGAAGTTGCGGTTGGTGCTGGAGGCGCAGCGGTCGCCGGGGGCCAGCACGTCGTCGTTCATCGCCAGGCACATCGAGCAGCCCGACTGGCGCCATTCAAAGCCGGCGTCGATAAAGATCGCCGCCAGCCCTTCGGCCTCGGCCTGGTCGCGCACTTCGGTGGAGCCGGGCACGATCATCGCCCGCACATGCGCGGCCACGTGTTTGCCGCGCACTACACGAGCGGCGTCGCGCAGGTCTTCGATGCGCGCGTTGGTGCAGGAGCCGATAAACGCATGGCTGATAACGATGTCACTCAGCGGCAT
This sequence comes from Pseudomonas sp. B611, assembly GCF_055407965.1. Classification (NCBI taxonomy): domain Bacteria; kingdom Pseudomonadati; phylum Pseudomonadota; class Gammaproteobacteria; order Pseudomonadales; family Pseudomonadaceae; genus Pseudomonas; species Pseudomonas sp. B611. Next base: position 72,971 of record NZ_JBUZST010000022.1, on the reverse strand, counting down.
GCCAGCCTCCAGCCCCATATAGTTGAGGGCGCGGCGCATGTCCTGGCGCAGGATCAGGTCGCTGACCGCCTGCGGGTCCGGCACGCGGGCGCCGATGGGCGCGGCCTGGTCGGGGCTGGTGCCCCAGGTGACCATGGGTTGCAGAGTGGTGGCGTCAAGGTGCACTTCGCGGTCGAACACCGCGTCGGCGTCCGAATGCAGTTGGCGCCAGCCCACCAGCGCCTGCTCCCACAATTCGCCCTGAGGCGCACGCGGCTTGCCCTTGAGGTAGGCGAAGACCTTTTCATCCGGCGCCATGAACGCGCCCCGCGCACCGGCCTCCACCGCCATATTGCAGATGGTCATGCGCGCTTCGACGCTCAGCGCATCAATGGTCGAGCCACGGAACTCGATGGCGTAACCCGTGGCACCGGACGCGCCGATCTGGCCGATCAGCGCCATGATCACATCCTTGGACGTCAGGCCCGCCGCCAGCGCGCCATCCACCGTCACACGCATCGCCTTCAACCGCTTGTAGACCAGCGTCTGCGAGGCCAGCAGGTGCTCGATTTCGGAGGTGCCGATGCCAAAACCGAAGGCCCCGAGGGCGCCATAGGTGGTGGTGTGGCTGTCACCGGCGGCGATCACCATGCCCGGCAGAAGAAAGCCCTGTTCCGGGGCGATCACATGTTCGATGCCTTGGCGCTTGTCGAGGATGTCCAGCAGTTCGATGCCAAAGTCCCGGCAATTCTCCGCCAGGTATGACACCTGCCGCGCACCGCCCGCGTCGGGCATCGCCGCAATGCGTGTAGGCGTGGTGGGGTTTACATGGTCAACCACCGCCAGCGCCGTGCCGGGGCGCCACACCTTGCGCCCGGCTTCACGCAGGCCACTGAACGCCTGGGGGCTGGTGTATTCGTTGATCACCTGGCGGTCTATATAAAGCAGCACATGGCCCTGGTCATCCAGGGCGCACACCGTGTGGGCGTCGATATGTTTGTCGTAGAGGGTTCTGGCAGTCATTTTTCTTCGGGCTCACGCAACGGTATGCGCCCATCCTACGGAGCCCGGCGCCCCTATCAACGGCACCTGGGTGAAGGCTGGGAACATGTTTCGTGTTCGATCGGGCGCCGCAGAAACATTTACTTTCATTTCCGGGTTAGGGATTTCCGATTCTCATCCGTCTTAACTTAGATACAGCCCGTCGCGTCAGCAAAAGCTACGACCGGCCTTTTCCGGGCCTCCATCGCCCCCTCCGCTCAAGACCCCCATCCCCATGTCGAAGAAGTCACGTTCAAAACTCTGGTTTCTCGTACATAGCTGGCTGGCATTGCCCATCTGGTTTTTTGTACTGATCGTCTGCGTCACCGGCACCTTGGCGGTGGTCAGCCAGGAGATCGTCTGGCTGGCCAACCCGGACATCCGCGCAAGCAAGCCGTCGGATGATGCCGAACCGCTGAGCTATGACCAGGTGATCGCCGCCATCAAGCGTGATGAGCCGGCGGTGTTCGTGCAGTCGATCAGCCGCCCTGACGAATCCCATTTCGCCCTCAGCGTCGACCTCAGCTACCCCGACGGGCGCTCGGTCGAGGTGTACGTCAACCCGTACACCGGGGCCATCCAGGGCATCAGCCCGTCGTTCAACTTCCAGGCCTTTACCCGCGCCCTGCATGGTTGGTGGCTGGTGCCGTTCACCAATGGCTATAGCTGGGGCTGGTACCTGGTGTCGGCGCTCGGCATTCCGCTGCTGGCATCACTGGTGACCGGGCTGGTGGTGTACAAGAAATTCTGGAAAGGCTTCCTGCGCCCCACCCTGCGCGTGCGCCACGGCGCGCGGATCTTCTGGGGCGACTTCCACCGCCTCAGCGGTATCTGGTCGATCTGGTTCATCCTGGTGATTGCCGTCACCGGCATCTGGTTCCTGATCCGCGCGATCCTGGGGGACAACCAGATTTCCATCTCCACGGAGCCGGTGATCCCGGTGATCGCCCGGGAAAAGGTGCCGATGTCCGAACCCGGCGTGCCGGCGCCGATGATTCCAGTGGACGAGGCGATCAAGATCGCCACCCAGCGCATCCCGGGCCTGGAGGCGAGTTTCGTCAGCCTGCCGCTCAATGCCTACAGCCACCTGCAGATTGGTGGCCGCGGCTGGTACCCGCTGATGTACCAGACCGCACAGATCAACCCCTATGACGGCGAAGTCGCTGCAGCGCACTTGCTCTCCGACCGCTCCAAACTGGAGTTCGTCACCGAGTCCATGCGCCCGCTGCACACCGGCGACTTTGGCGGCCTGTGGATCAAGCTGATCTGGGCCTTCTTCGGCCTGATCATGAGCATGATGGTGCTGAGCGGCCTGCTGATCTGGACCAAACGCACCGCCCTGGCCACCCTCAATGCCCTCAAGCGCGAAGCCAAGACGCAACGCGCTCCGGCGGCCACCCCGGCCATGCAGGCTGAAACCTCGGAGGCCCACCCATGAGCAAGGTCGTTGCTGCACCGACTTCGCCACTGCGGGCCTTTTGGCTGAAATGGCGTTTTCACATCAATGTCCTGCTGTTGCTGGTGCCCCTGGGTTTCATGCCCAAGTACTTTGCCGACGCCGCGTTGTTCCGTGGCGACACCGGCATCGGCGAACGGGTCGCCGGTGAAGTGCAGGTCGGCCCCTGGAGCCTGACCCTCGCCGAGTTTCGCAATGAAGGCCCGCGCCCCGACCCGGCCGGCCCGATGAAATTCTTCAACGCCGCCCTGTGCGACACCTGCGCCGAGCAGGTCAAGGCCACCTACCTGCGCATCGGCAAACCCCGCAGCCTGCGCGCCGCCGGGGTGATCTTCTTTGGTACGCCGTACCGCATGGGCGCCGCCCTGCCGATACCGGAACGCACCCCGGCCGACGCCGAAGTGTGGGTCACCATGGAAGGCTGGGACGGCAGCATGCACCAGGGTTCCATCCCGCTGAGCCAGGCCTCGCCTGCCACTATTGCCTGGCTGAACAAGCAAGGAGTTAAACCATGACTTTGATGCGCACCTGCGCGGCCCTATTGATCGGTGCCGGTTTCAGCACCCTGGCCCTGGCCCACAACCCGATGTGCGAATGCAAGGAAATCCCCGGCGAGCAGATCCAGTGCACCGGCGGTTTTTCCGACGGCAGCGGCGCCCCCGGCGTGACCCTGGACGTAATCGGCTACGACGAAACCATCCTGGTACCCGGCAAGCTCGGCCAGGACTCGACCCTGACCTTCAAGAAGCCGTCCGCCGAGTTCTATGTGCTGTTTGATGCGGGCCCCGGCCACGTGGTGGAAATCGACCAAGCGGATATCCAGCCGCAATGAGTACCACACAGGTTGTACACCCCGCCGGCGCCGGCCACGAAACCCTCTACGTCCTGCTGCTGTGCCTGATCATCCTGGCCGTGGCCGGCTCGGTCATCGCGCTGCACGGCGAAACCCAGGAAGTCGCCGCCGTGCCCAGCCACCAGCTGGATGCGCGCCGCGACCTGAGCGCCGCCGAGCAAGGGATCTACGCTGACCTGCGGGTGACCCTGGATGAAATCCAGTTGTTGCAGCAGGAGCAAAGCAGCCTGCCAACACCGGCACAGCTGGCCGAAGAAGGCTTCGCGCCCTTCGCCCACGACGCCAGCTCGGTCAGCCGTGGCGACCATCGCTGGCAGGTGCTGGAGCCTTCGTCCTACCTGGGCCTGAGCCAGGTTCCGAGCACCGCCGGCTCGCTGCTGATGCGCGTGCACGGTGCCGAGCCGGACGTGTGGCTCAACCGCAGCGCCAACCTGAGCGCCCCCGCCGACCTCACTGACCAGGCGCTGATCGCAGCCGGCTGGCAACAAGTGGTCACGCAATTCGATGCCGGCGTGACGCGCCAACATCGTCACTGAACGAGAAGACCGATTGCCCATGTCTATTTCATCTCCCCTGTTGCGTCTGTTGCTGGTCGGCCTGTGCAGTCTGATGCTCGCCCCGTTGGCCAATGCCGAGGCGGCTAAACGCTTGCGTATCGGCATCACCCTGCATCCCTACTACAGCTATGTGAGCAATATCGTCGGCGACAAGGCCGAGGTGGTGCCGTTGATTCCCGCCGGTTTCAACCCCCACGCCTACGAGCCCCGCGCCGATGACATCAAACGTATCGGCAGCCTCGACGTGATCGTGCTCAATGGCGTCGGCCATGACGATTTCGCCGACCGCATGATCGCCACCAGCGAGCGCCCGGACATCCCGGTGATCGAAGCCAACGCCAACGTGCCGCTGCTCGCCGCCACCGGCAACGCGGCGCGCGGCGCGGGCAAGGTGGTCAACCCGCACACCTTCCTGTCCATCAGCGCGTCGATTGCCCAGGTCAACAACATCGCCCGCGAACTGGGCAAGCTCGACCCGGACAACGCCAAGACCTACACCCAGAACGCCCGCGCCTACGGCAAACGCCTGCGCCAGATGCGCGCCGATGCCCTGGCCAAGCTGACCAGCGCGCCCAACCCGGACCTGCGCGTGGCCACCGTACATGCGGCCTACGACTACCTGCTGCGCGAGTTCGGCCTGGAAGTCACCGCCGTGGTCGAGCCGGCCCACGGCATCGAGCCAAGCCCGAGCCAGTTGAAAAAGACCATCGATGAGCTGCGCGCCCTGGACGTGAAGGTGATCTTCTCGGAGATGGATTTCCCGTCCACCTACGTCGAGACCATCCAGCGTGAGTCCGGGGTCAAGCTGTACCCGCTGTCGCATATTTCCTACGGCGAATACACGCCCGAGAAGTACGAAGTGGAAATGACCGGCAACCTCAACACCGTGGTGCGGGCGATCCAGGAGTCGGGGGCATGACAGCGGCTGAACAACTGAACGTGGCCAGCGTCGGCCCGACGATCGAGTTCGACAAGGTCTCGCTGACCCTGGGCCGCACGGTGATCCTCGATGGCGTGAGTTTCCAGGTGCAACCGGGCAGCATCCACGCGCTGGTCGGTCCCAACGGCGGCGGCAAAAGCTCGCTGATCAAGACGCTGCTGGGGCAAACGCCGCACCAGGGGCAACTGCGCCTGCACTGGCCGAACCGCGTGGGCACGGTAGGTTATGTGCCCCAGGCCTTGGAATTCGACCGCGGCTTGCCGATGACCGTGGATGACTTCATGGCTGCCATGTGCCAGCGCCGCCCGGCGTTTCTTGGCCTGTCCAGGCATTACGCCGGCGCGATTGGCGATGCGCTGGAACGCGTCGGCATGCAGGACAAGCGCAAGCGCCGCATGGGCGCGCTGTCCGGTGGCGAACGCCAGCGCGTGCTGCTGGCCCAGGGCCTGATCCCGGCCCCGCAGTTGCTGGTGCTGGACGAACCGATGTCGGCCCTCGACGAAGCCGGCATCCAGGTATTCGAACGCCTGCTCAATGACTGGCGCCTGGCCGGGATCACCGTGCTGTGGATCGAGCACGACCTGGAAGCCGTGGGCCGCCTGGCCGACCGTGTCACCGGCCTCAACCGCCGCGTGCTGTTCGACGCCACGCCCAAAGAGGCGCTGACCCCGGATCGCCTGCTGACCCTGTTCTCCACCCACCCTCGGAGCTCGGCGCAATGAGTTATGAAGCCTTTCGCTTGATGGTCCAGGGCTGGGCCTCTTCCGGGTACCTGCCGGAAGCGCTGGCCTATGGTTTTGTCGTCAATGCCCTGCTCGCCGGTTTGCTGATCGGCCCGGTATTGGGCGGCCTGGGCACGCTGGTGGTGGTCAAGCGCTTTGCGTTTTTCTCCGAAGCCGTCGGCCATGCCGCGCTGACCGGCGTGGCGGTGGGCATTTTGCTCGGCGAACCCTACACCGGGCCGTACGGCGCGCTGTTTGGCTACTGCTTGCTGTTCGGCATCCTGCTCAACTACCTGCGCAACCGCACCGGCCTGGCGCCGGACACCTTGATCGGCGTGTTCCTCTCGGTGTCCCTGGCATTGGGCGCGAGCCTGCTGCTGATCCTCGCGGGCAAGATCAACGTGCACATCCTCGAAAACGTACTGTTTGGCTCGGTGCTGACAGTGAACGGCAATGACCTGCTGGTGCTGGCGATTGTCGGTTCACTGGTGATGGCCCTGGCGTTGCCGCTGTACAACCGCATCATGCTCGCCAGCTTCAACCCGCAACTGGCGGCCGTGCGTGGCGTGGCGGTGAAGACCCTGGATTATCTGTTCGTGATCCTGGTGACCCTGATCACCGTGGCGGCGGTCAAGGTGATCGGCGCAATCCTCGTCGGCGCACTGCTGGTGATTCCGGCCGCGGCGGCGCGCCTGTTGAGCCAGTCGCTCAAGGGGTTCTTCTGGATTTCGGTACTGATCGCCACCGTCAGCACCCTGTGCGGCATCCTGCTGCCGATCATCTTCGACCTGCCGATCCCGTCCGGTGCCGCGATCATCCTGATGGCCGGTATCGCCTTCGCCCTCGCCGCCATCGCGCGCGGCATCGTGCCCAGCCTCAAAGGGAATCTTGGATAATGCGCCCTGTCTTTCGCCCACTGGCCTTGGCCATCGCTTGCTTGATCAGCACCTCGGCGTTGGCCGTGGATGGTTTCGCGGCCAATGATTTCAAAACCAATCATGGCCTCGGCCACGCCGCGCTGAGCAAGGCCAAGTCGATCAAATCGGTCAAAGTGCTGGCCTCGTTGCCGATCACCTACGGCTTGGCCGAAGTGTTGCTCAAAGGCACCGACGTGCAACTCGAACGCGCCGCACCGGCGAACCTGCCGGGTTCGCGGCAGGTGTCCTACTTCACCGGCCGTGGCGCGCCGGCGCTGAGCAAACTGGCCGAAGGCGCCGACGCGGCAATCGGCCTGCGCTCGCTGTGGGCGGATGACCCGCTGTACCCGGTGGCGCGGCGCAGCAACATCCGCATCGTCGAAGTGGACGCCGCCCGCCCGGTGGACGGCGGCCTGCCGGGCATCGCCGTGCAGCCCGGCGTGGCCGATGGGTTGAACAGCCAACCGTGGCAATCGAGCAACAACCTGGGGCGCATGGCCGATGTGCTGGCCGCTGACCTCAGCCGCCTGGCGCCAAGCGCCAAACCGCAGATCGACGCCAACCTCGCCGCCCTCAAGCAACGTCTGCTCAAGCTCAGCGCCAACAGCGAAGCGCGGCTGGCCAAGGCCGACAACCTCAGTGTGGTCAGCCTGAGCGATCACTTTGCGTACCTGGTCAGCAGCTTGAACCTGGAAGTCGTCAGCACCGATGCACGGCCGGACGCCGAGTGGACGCCCCAAGCGTTGCAGAAACTCAGTGCCGAGCTGAAAGACAACGACGTGGCCGTGGTGCTGCACCATCGCCAGCCGAGCGAAGCGGTGAAAGCGGCGGTGACAGCCGGTGGCTCACAGTTGTTGGTGTTGAATGTGGATGGCGCGGACCCGGTGGCGGAGCTGGAAACCAATGTGGATCAGGTGCTCAAGGCACTCACACCCTAAATCCAACTGTGGCGAGGGAGCTTGCTCCCGCTGGAGTGCGTAGCGCTCCCAAGCTTTTGGGGCCGCTGCGCAGCCCAGCGGGAGCAAGCTCCCTCGCCACAAGGGTCAAACCACATCCACACCCACGTGGATCGCATCATGCCGCCAGAACTCCAGGTCGCAGTCGATCAACCGCTGGTGCTGGTCATAATTGACCCGGGCAATGCGCAAGCCCGGGCTGCCCACCGACACGCGCAACGTCGCGGCCGCTTCCACCGGCAATGACGTCGGCACGATTTCAAAGCGCACCCGCCCGTAATGCAGGTCGTACTTGCGGGCATACAGCTCGGTCATCGACTGGTTCAGGTCGCAGTCCAGAATTCCCGGGAAATACTGCGGGTTCAGGTAGTGCTCCACATACAGCACCAGGCGCCCGTCGATCCGCCGACCCCGGCAGATCTGGATCACACTCGACAACGCCGGCAACTGCAGCCACGCACACACCGCCGCCGACGCCGGCTGCAAACGCGCCGAGATCACTTCGGTGGACGCCACGCGCCCCTGGTCGCTGACCATGGCGTGAAAGTGGCTACGCTGCATCAGGTTGTAGGCCAGCCGTGGCGGCGAGACAAACCAGCCACGGCGTTCTTCGCGATAGATCTGGCCCTGGGCCTCCAGTTGTAACAAGGCTTCCCGCACGGTAATCCGGGTGGTACCAAACAACTCGCTGAGCTTGCGCTCGGCCGGGAGTTTGCTGGCGGGCGGCAACAGGCCGTGGTCGATCTGCTCTTGCAGCGCCAGGCCGATGGATGTCACCGCCTTGATTGCCTCATCACGCATCAACGTTACCTATCTGGACTAGACCAGCACCGTTCGGGTGCATAAACCGCGCTGTATTTGGGCTGCTGCGGTTGCCTGCCAGCCTAGGCATTGCAGATGACCGACAGATGACAGTCCGTGTCTGCCCCGCGCAGAACACCCTGCAATACATCGGCCAAGTCCAATCAATGCGGGCACTTGGGCATGGTCTACGCTCACTCTGAGCTGAGCGACATCAGCGATTTAAAAACGACATCGACATGAAACTGTCATCCACCGGGCCTAGATTGGCTCAGGTATTGCTGACCTAGACCAACTGGGGCGATTCATCACTGATTTCTTGGGGCGCGCCGGGCCTGATTTTGTGCAGGGCAAGGCGCGAGGAGCGTGGTTTGGTTGTTCCAAATAAGCGACGAGTAACGCAGCCCTGCGCAAAATCAGGCCCGGCCCTTCGGGTTGTGCCTGAAAGCCGGCCATGCTGTGTTGCAGTCCTTGGCAAGGAAACGACCCTTACCTACGGACTGCGCCTTGCCTGGCCGGCTTTCAGGCGCAACGCGCCCCAAGAAATCAGTGATGAATCGCCCCCCGCAATCGTTCATAAAAACGCCGCGTTGAAAACGCCCAAAGGAGCTTCGGATGAAACAGCTTTTCCTGGCATCACTGTTAGGCTCGACCATTGCCATGTGCACCGCCGCCATGGCCGCTGATACCGATCTAAAAACCTTGGAAGCCGCCGCGAAAGCGGAAGGCGCCGTCAACAGCGTCGGCATGCCCGATGACTGGGCCAACTGGAAAGGCACCTGGGAAGACCTGGCCAAGACCTACGGCCTCAAGCACATCGACACCGACATGAGCTCGGCCCAGGAAATCGCCAAGTTCAAGGCTGAAAAAGACAACGCCAGCGCCGATATCGGTGACGTCGGCGCGGCCTTCGGCCCGATTGCGGTGAAACAGGACGTGACCCAGCCGTACAAACCGTCCACCTGGGCCCAAGTGCCGGATTGGGCAAAAGACAAAGACGGGCACTGGGCCCTGGCCTACACCGGCACCATCGCCTTCATCATCAACAAGAAACTGCTGCACGGCTCCGAAGTGCCCACCAGCTGGGCTGACCTGCAAACCGGCAAATACAAAGTCTCCATCGGTGACGTAAGTACCGCGGCCCAGGCGGCCAACGGCGTACTGGCAGCGGCCATTGCCAACAAAGGCGACGAAAAGAACATCGCCCCAGGCTTGCAGTTCTTCACCAAGATTGCCCAGCAAGGTCGCCTCGGCCTGTCCAACCCGACCATCGCCACCCTGGAAAAAGGCGAAATCGAAGTGGGCGTGGTCTGGGACTTCAACGGCCTCAGCTACAAGGCCAAGATGGCCAACCCGGATGACTACGTGGTGCTGATCCCGTCGGATGGCTCGGTGAAATCCGGCTACACCACCATCATCAACAAATACGCCAAGCACCCGAACGCCGCCAAGCTGACACGCGAATACATCTTCAGCGATGCCGGCCAGCTCAACCTGGCGAAGGGCAATGCGCGACCGATCCGTGCAGAAACCGACCTGAAGCTGCCGGCTGATATCGCCAAGAACCTGATCCCGGGCGAGCAGTACACCAAGGCCAACCCGCAGCCGATCAAGGATGCCGATGCCTGGGAAGCGACTGCCAAGAAGCTGCCTCAGTTGTGGAATGAGCAGGTCATCGTAGAGATGAAGTAACAGGCCTGAAATGCGGTCAGTGTGGGAGCTGGCTTGCCTGCGATAGCGGTCTGACATTCAGCATTCATGTCGGCTGATACACCGCCATCGCAGGCAAGCCAGCTCCCACCGTTGATCCGGTTCCAAGTTGATACCGAGCCGAACCCTCTGTTGCGGAGCTCCAACCCCCATGAAGCACAATGTCATCCTTGTCGTGCTCGACGGCCTGAATTTCGAGGTTGCCCGGCACGCCATGGGGCACTTGCAGGCCTATGTCGGCGCAGGACGCGCAGCCCTCTACAAGCTGGAATGTGAACTGCCCGCCCTGTCCCGCCCGCTGTATGAATGCATCCTCACCGGCGTGCCACCGATCCACAGCGGCATCGTGCACAACAATGTCTCGCGCCTGTCCAACCAGCGCAGCATTTTCCATTACGCCACCGACGCCGGCCTCACCACGGCGGCGGCGGCTTACCACTGGGTCAGCGAGTTGTATAACCGCACGCCCTTCCTCGCCGCCCGTGACCGTCATACCGACGACAAGGCCCTGGCGATCCAGCACGGGCATTTCTACTGGAATGACCACTACCCGGACTCCCACCTGTTTGCCGACGCTGAAAGCCTGCGCCGCAAACACACGCCGAACTTCCTGGTGGTGCACCCGATGAACATCGACGACGCCGGCCACAAGCACGGCCTCGACACCCCGCAATACCGCAACAGCGCGCGCTCGGCCGACATCATCCTGGCCGACTACCTGCAAGCCTGGCTCGACGCCGGCTACCAGGTGCTGGTCACCGCCGACCATGGCATGAACAACGACCGTTCCCACAACGGCCTGTTGCCGGAGGAACGCGAAGTACCGCTGTTTGTCCTCGGTGACGCGTTCAGCCTCGACGCCAACGCCGCGCCGAAACAGACCGAACTGTGCGGCACTGTCTGCGAACTGCTGGGCGTACCCCACGACAAACCTGTGTGCCGGGAGCTGTTGAAATGACCCGTGGCAAATGGCTGGCGCTGTTGTGCCTGGTGCCTTTCGCGCTGTTCTTTATCGTGTTTGAAATCGCCCCGCTGGTGTGGGTGCTGATCAACAGCCTGCAAACCGAAGAGGCCGGCTGGGGCGTGGAAAACTTCGTGCGCATCTTCAGCTCGAAGTTCTACCTGCAAGCGATCCAGTTCAGCCTGGAGATCAGTTTCTACTCCAGCATCTTCGGCATCATCATCGCCACGCTCGGAAGTTACTCGCTGCGCCGGGTGGATTCGCCGCTGCGCAACTTCGTCACCGCCTTTGCCAACATGACCAGCAACTTTGCCGGCGTGCCCCTGGCCTTCGCATTCATCATCCTGCTGGGTTTCAACGGCAGCATCACCCTGATGCTCAAGCAGGCCGGGATCATTCAGGACTTCAACCTGTACTCCAAGACCGGGTTGATCATCCTCTATACCTACTTCCAGATTCCGCTGGGCGTGCTGTTGCTCTACCCGGCCTTTGACGCGCTGCGCGAAGACTGGCGGGAGTCGGCCGCGCTGCTCGGCGCGAATGGCTGGCAGTTCTGGCGGCATATCGGCTTGCCGGTGCTCACGCCGGCCTTGCTCGGCACCTTCGTGATCCTGCTGGCCAATGCCCTCGGTGCCTACGCCACGGTGTACGCGTTGACCACCGGCAACTTCAACGTACTGCCGATCCGCATTGCGGGCCTGGTCTCCGGCGATGTGTCCCTCGACCCGAACATGGCCAGCGCCCTGGCCGTGGTGCTGGTGGCGCTGATGACCGTGGTCACCGTGGTCCATCAACTGCTGCTCAAGAGGAGCTACCATGTCTCGCGCTGAAGCTGGCCCAGCCGCCCTCTACCATCGGGTGGTGGTGTGGCTGCTGTTTGCAATCCTCGTGCTGCCATTGGTGGGCACCTTCGTTTACTCCATCGCCAGCAGTTGGTCGGCGACCATCCTGCCCGCCGGCTTTACCGTGAAATGGTACGTGCAACTGTGGAGCGACCCGCGCTTCCTGATGGCCTTCGGGCAGTCGTTGCTGGTGTGCGTGGGTGCGCTGATCCTGTCGGTGGTGCTGATCCTGCCGCTGCTGTTTGTGGTGCATTACCACTTCCCCAAGCTCGACGCGCTGATGAACATCCTGATCCTGCTGCCCTTCGCGGTGCCGCCGGTGGTGTCGTCGGTGGGCCTGTTGCAACTGTACGGTTCCGGGCCGTTGGCGATGGTGGGCACGCCGTGGATCCTGATCGGTTGCTACTTCACCGTGGCGTTGCCGTTCATGTACCGGGCGATCACCAACAACCTGCAAGCCATCAACCTGCGCGACCTGATGGATGCCTCCCAACTGCTCGGCGCCAGCACCTGGCAGGCGGCGATTTTCGTCGTGCTGCCAAACCTGCGCAAAGGCCTGATGGTGGCGCTGCTGCTGTCGTTTTCGTTCCTGTTCGGTGAGTTCGTGTTTGCCAACATCCTGGTGGGCACCCGCTACGAAACCCTGCAGGTGTACCTCAACAACATGCGCAACAGCAGCGGCCACTTCACCAGCGCCGTCGTGATTTCCTACTTCTTCTTTGTGCTGGTGCTGACCTGGGCCGCCAATATCTTGAACAAGGACAAAAGCCAATGAGCTTCGTCAGCGTCCAACACCTGCAAAAAGGCTACGCCGGCACCCCGGTATTCAGTGATATCAACTGCGAGATCGCCAAAGGCGAGTTCGTCACCCTGCTCGGTCCATCCGGTTGCGGCAAGTCCACGCTGCTGCGTTGCATCGCCGGGCTGACTTCGGTGGACAGTGGGAAAATTCTGCTGGATGGCCAGGACATCGTCCCACTGAGCCCGCAGAAACGTCACATCGGCATGGTGTTCCAGAGCTATGCACTGTTCCCCAACATGACCGTGGAACAAAACGTCGCCTTCGGCCTGCGCATGCAAAAGGTCAACGCCGACGACAGCCACCAGCGTGTGCAGGAAGTGCTGCAACTGGTGGAACTCAAGGACCTCGCCAGCCGCTACCCGCACCAGATGTCCGGTGGCCAGTGCCAGCGCGTGGCCCTCGCGCGCTCCCTGGTGACCCGCCCGCGCCTGCTGCTGCTGGATGAACCACTGTCGGCGCTGGATGCGCGGATCCGCAAGCACCTGCGTGAACAGATCCGCCAGATCCAGCGCGAGCTGGGCCTGACCACGATCTTCGTGACCCATGACCAGGAAGAAGCCCTGACCATGTCCGACCGCATCTTCCTGATGAACCAGGGCAAGATCGTGCAGAGCGGCGATGCCGAGACTTTGTATACCGCGCCGGTGGATGTGTTCGCGGCCGGCTTTATCGGCAACTACAACCTGCTGGACGCCGACAAGGCCAGCCTGCTGCTGCAACGCCCGATCAACAGCCGTATCGCGATCCGCCCGGAAGCCATCGAACTGAGCCGCAACGGCGAACTGGACGCGCTGGTGCGCAGCCACAGCCTGCTGGGCAACGTAATCCGCTACCGCATCGAAGCGCGTGGTGTGGAACTGGTGGTGGACGTGCTCAACCGCTCGGCCGACGACCTGCACCCGGACGGGCAACGCCTGGCACTTTCCATCGACCCAAGCGCCCTGTGTGAAGTAGCCTGACGCAACGTTTTATTTCAGAGAGCATGACGGATGGCATTGGTAATTTTCGATCTGGACGACACCCTTATCCACGGCGACTGCGCCACCCTGTGGAGCGAGCAGATGGGCCGCCTGGGCTGGGTGGACCCGGAGTCGTTCATGCGCAAGAACCATGAGCTGATGGACGCCTACAGCCAGGGCAAATTGAAGATGGAAGACTTCATGGATTTCAGCCTGGAGCCGATGATCGGCCGCACCCCGGCGGAAATCGAACACCTGGTGGAACCGTGGGTCGAGGACGTGATCGAGCCGCTGATCTACAGCGACGCCACCAAGACCATCGCCCGCCATCGAGCCAATGGCGACCGGATCCTGGTGATCTCGGCGTCCGGCGTCCACCTGGTCAAGCCGATTGCGGCGCGGATCGGCATTGATGAAGTGCTTGGGATCGAACTGGACGTCAGCCATGGCGTGTACAGCGGGCGTACCGTAGGGGTGCTGACTTACCGTGAAGGCAAGATCACGCGTTTGCTGGAATGGTTGGAACAGGAAGGTGAGACGTTGGAGGGCGCGTATTTCTATTCGGATTCGCGCAATGACTTGCCGTTGTTGTTGAAGGTGGATCATCCGCAGGTGGTGAACCCCGATCCCGTATTGCGCGCCCATGCCGAGCAGGCCGGCTGGCCCATCCACCACTGGATCTGACTCAACCGAGATCCAAATGTGGGAGCGGGCTTGCTCGCGAATGCGGTGTTTCAGATGAAATATTCTTCACTGATACACCGCATTCGCGAGCAAGCCCGCTCCCACATTTGGACTGCATTTCAAATTGGAGTCAGGTCAGGCTTTCATCGATCACCAACACAAGTTTCCCGGAAATCTGGTTAGTCGCCAGCTCGGCAAACGCCGCCTCGGCATCCTTGATCGGGAACGTCTTGGCCAATTGCGGGCTCAGGCGCCCTTCAACAAACAACGGCCACACATGCTGGCTCAAGTCACTGAGCAGGTCCGCCTTGAACTGATCACTGCGGCTGCGCAAGGTCGAGCCCAGCAACTGCACGCGCTTGCCCAGCACCTGCGCCAGGTCCAGCTTGGCCTCGCGACCACCCATCAAACCGATCAACACCCAACGACCGTCCAGGGCCAGCAGCTTGAGGTCCAACGCCGCATAGTCGCCGCCCACCGGGTCGAGGATCACATCGAACGGACCGAAATCCCGCAGCCCTTCAATCCCATCGGTGCGCACCACCCCGCCCTGGGCGCCCAGGGCCTCGCAGTAGGCCAGGCGCTCGGCCGAGCCGACGCTGACCCAGCACGGGCTGCCAAACGCCTTGCACAGCTGGATCGCCGCCGAGCCCACGCCACTGGCGCCAGCATGCAGCAAGACTTTCTCACCGGGCTTGAGGCCCGCAAGCTGGAACAGGTTCAGCCACGCCGTGCTGTACACCTCAGGCAACGCCGCCGCTTCGAGCAGCGACAAGCCTTCCGGCACCGGCAGCACATGGCGCGCGTCCACCACCACCTCTTCGGCCATGCCGCCGCCGGCCAGCAGCGCGCAGACGCGGTCGCCGACGTGCCAGGACGAGCCCGCGCCCACTTCGCTGATCACCCCGGAACACTCCAGGCCCAACACGGCGCTGGCACCCGGCGGTGGCGGATAGAGCCCTGCACGCTGTAATAAATCGGCGCGATTAAGGCCCGCTGCCGCCACACGAATGCGAACTTGGCCTACATCGCAGGTAGGACTGGCTTCTTCCAACCACGCCACGTGACCGTCAACGCCTTGCAATGCTTTCACAGTGCCTCCATAGTGAGTCTGGACTGAGCCCGTAGCTGTATCGCCGGGCTTTTTGCATTATGCGACCGGACCATATGGAACCGGCTCCCTCAAAGACGGCCTAATATGCGTTATCAATTGCCCCCGCGTCGAATCAGCATGAAGCATTTGTTCCCCAGCACCGCACTCGCTCTTTTCATTGGTCTCGGCTTCGCATCGATGTCGACCAATACGTTCGCAGCCAACAGCTGGGACAACCTTCAGCCGGATCGCGATGAGGTGATTGCCAGCCTTAACGTTGTCGAGTTGCTCAAGCGCCATCACTACAGCAAGCCGCCGCTCGACGACGCACGCTCAGTGATCATCTACGACAGCTACCTCAAGCTGCTGGACCCGTCGCGCAGCTACTTCCTGGCCAGCGATATCGCTGAGTTCGACAAGTGGAAGACGCAGTTCGACGACTTCCTCAAGAGCGGCGACCTGCAGCCCGGCTTCACCATCTACAAGCGTTACCTGGACCGCGTCAAAGCGCGTCTGGACTTCGCCTTGGCCGAGCTGAACAAAGGCGTCGACAAGCTCGACTTCACCGAGAAGGAAACCCTTCTGGTGGACCGCAAGGACGCCCCTTGGCTGACCAGCACCGCCGCCCTCGACGACCTGTGGCGCAAACGCGTCAAGGACGAGGTGCTGCGCCTGAAGATCGCCGGCAAAGAGCCCAAGGCGATCCAGGAACTGCTGACCAAGCGCTACAAGAATCAACTGGCACGCCTCGACCAGACCCGTGCCGAAGATATCTTCCAGGCTTACATCAACACCTTTGCGATGTCCTACGATCCGCACACCAATTATCTGTCGCCAGATAACGCGGAAAATTTCGATATCAATATGAGTCTGTCGTTGGAAGGCATCGGTGCCGTCCTGCAAAGCGACAACGACCAGGTGAAGATCGTGCGCCTGGTGCCGGCAGGTCCGGCGGACAAGACCAAGCAGGTCGCCCCGGCTGACAAGATCATCGGTGTGGCCCAGGCCGACAAAGAGATGGTCGATGTGGTCGGCTGGCGCCTGGACGAAGTGGTCAAGCTGATCCGTGGGCCGAAAGGCAGCGTGGTGCGCCTGGAAGTGATTCCGCACACCAATGCGCCCAACGACCAGACCAGCAAGATCGTGTCCATCACCCGTGAAGCGGTGAAGCTCGAAGACCAGGCCGTGCAGAAGAAAGTCCTCAACCTCAAGCAGGATGGCAAGGACTACAAGCTGGGCGTGATTGAGATCCCGGCCTTCTACCTGGACTTCAAGGCCTTCCGCGCTGGCGACCCGGACTACAAGTCCACCACCCGCGACGTGAAGAAAATCCTCACAGAACTGCAGAAGGAAAAAGTCGACGGCGTGGTCATCGACCTGCGCAACAACGGCGGCGGTTCCCTGCAGGAAGCCACCGAGCTGACCAGCCTGTTTATCGACAAGGGTCCGACCGTGTTGGTACGCAACGCTGACGGCCGTGTCGACGTGCTGGAAGACGAGAACCCAGGCGCCTTCTACAAGGGGCCGATGGCGTTGCTGGTCAACCGCCTCTCGGCGTCGGCTTCGGAGATTTTCGCCGGTGCCATGCAGGACTATCACCGCGCACTGATCATCGGCGGCCAGACCTTCGGCAAAGGCACCGTGCAGACCATCCAGCCGCTGAACCATGGCGAACTGAAGCTGACGCTGGCCAAGTTCTACCGGGTTTCCGGGCAGAGCACCCAGCACCAGGGCGTCCTGCCGGACATCGATTTCCCATCGATCATCGACACCAAGGAAATCGGCGAAAGCGCCCTGCCGGAAGCCATGCCGTGGGACACCATCCGCCCGGCGATCAAGCCAGCGTCGGACCCGTTCAAGCCGTTCCTGGCGCAATTGAAAGCTGACCACGAAACCCGCTCCGCCAAGGATGCCGAGTTCGTGTTTATCCGCGACAAGCTGGCCCTGGCCAAGAAGCTGATGGAAGAAAAATCCGTGAGCCTCAACGAAGTGGATCGTCGCAAGCAGCATGCCGACATCGAAAATCAACAGCTGGTGCTGGAAAACGCTCGCCGCAAGGCCAAGGGCGAAGACCCGCTCAAAGAGCTGAAGAAAGAAGATGAAGATGCGCTGCCAACCGAGGCGGACAAAACCAAGCCGGAAGACGACGCCTACATGGCTGAGACAGGCCGGATCCTGCTGGACTACCTGAAAATCACCAAACAGGTGGCCAAGCAGTAAATGATGGCAATTTAATGTGACCGCTCCCCGAGCTGTCATCATATAGACATCATTCTGTCGTGAAATAAAGGACCGCTGGCTTACCGCCCGCGGTCCTTTTTTTTCGATCGAGATCGCCATGACCATGACCGAACAGCTGAATGCATTGGGCTCAATCCTGGCTCAAGGCAGTTTGCACAGCCTGTTCCAACCGATCATCTGCCTGTCCGAACGGCGCATCCTCGGCTATGAAGCCCTCAGCCGCGGCCCGTCCAACAGCCCGCTGCACTCCCCCGTCGCATTGTTCTCGGTGGCCAGCCAGGCGGGGCGCCTCAGTGAATTGGAAATGGCCTGTCGCGAAAGCGCGTGCCGGCGCTTCAGCGAACAGAAGCTGCCGGGCATGCTGTTCCTCAATGTCTCGCCGGAATCCTTGATGGAGACCGCGCACCAGCCAGGGCGCACCCTGCAACTGCTGCGCGACTATGGCATTGCACCAAGCCAGGTGGTGATCGAACTCACCGAGCAGACCCCCACCGACGATTTCGACCTGTTGCAAACCGCGTTGCATCACTACCGCAACATGGGTTTTTCGATTGCCCTGGATGACCTCGGGGCCGGCTATTCCAGCCTGCGCTTGTGGTCGGAACTGCGCCCGGATTACGTGAAGATCGACCGGCACTTTATCGATGGCATTCACCAGGATGCGCTCAAGCGCGAGTTTGTCGGCTCGATCCTGCAAATCGCCAAGGCGTCGCGCGCCCAGGTGATCGCCGAAGGTATCGAGTTGCCGGAAGAGCTGGCGGTGTTGACCGAGATGGGCGTGGACCTGGTGCAAGGCTATCTGCTCTGTCGTCCCCAGGAACATCCGCCGCAGGAAGCGCGCCTGATGCTGCCCAAGCCCGACAGTACCAATGCGGCCCTGAGCGACGAAGGCAGCGACCTCAGCGCCCTGCTCAACGAACAACCGGCGGTAGACCAGGACACCGCCACCGCCCAGGTCCTGGAAGCGTTCCGCCGCCAGGCCAACCTCAACTCCCTGGCGGTGCTGGACGGGCGCGGCCACCCGGTGGGCATCGTCCACCGGCATTCGCTGTCGGATGCGCTGCTCAAGCCGTTCGCCACCGACCTGTTTGCGCGCAAGCCCATCAGCCGCTTGATGAGCACCGATTTTCTCGCGGTGGAACTGAGCCAGTCGCTGCAACAAGTCAGCCGCCTGCTGACCAGCCGTGCGCGGCAACGTATCGAAGAAGATTTCATCATCACCCTCAATGGCGATTACCTGGGCCTGGGCCGGGTGATCGACGTACTCAAGCTGATTACCGAGCTGAAAATCCAGCAGGCGCGCTACGCCAACCCGCTAACCTTGCTACCCGGCAACGTGCCGATCCAGCAGTGCCTGACACGGCTGCTGCAACAACAGCGGGAATCGGTGATCTGCTACGTGGATATCGACAGCTTCAAGCCGTTCAACGATATCTACGGCTACGGGCGTGGGGACGAGGTGTTGTTGTGCCTGGCGCAGTGCCTGAACGACCGGGTCGATCCCAGCCGTGATTTTGTAGGACATATCGGTGGCGATGATTTTTTGCTGGTGTTGGGGCCGCAGGATTGGCGCAAGCGCCTCAATCAACTGCTGGATGACTTCCACACCCAATGTCGGCGTTTCTACCGCGCCGAGCACCTTGACGCTGGCTGCTTCGTGGCATTGAACCGCCAGGGCGTGCGCCAGGAGTTTGCGTTGCTGTCACTCTCCATCGGCGTCGTGCATTTGTATCCACAGGCCTGTGGACAACTCGATGCCAGCCAGTTGGCAGAGTTGGCGTCGCAGGCCAAGCACCATGCCAAGGACGTGGCCGGCTACAGCATCCACGTGATCGACAGCATGGAGGCAGTGCCGCAGGTTTAGGCCTCGGCCGATTCCGGGTATTCGTACTCGAACACCCGCACCACTTCCGACGCGTGCCAGGACGCGGCGGCCACGCCGTCAGACGGCCCGCTGAAGCGCCCCAGGCGCTCCACGCATTCAAAAAAACCGGTGCGCGGCAGGCGGCTCGCGCCCTGGCTGATCACCAGCGAACTGCGCAACGGCTGCTCGGCCTTGGCGTCCAGCGCCGCCAGGTGTTCCAGCGCGGCGGCCAGGGTTTGCATGGCCGGCGTGGGGAACTGCAAGCGCTCCAGCAACGCGCGGTACGTCAGCAAATGGCGCTGGCGGCGCGCCTGGTCCAGTTCGTTGAGTAACCCATCCCAGTGTTGACGGCTGATACGTAGGCTCAAGATTCATCCCTCCAACCTGCAACGCCCAATTCCCAGGCCAGGCTGCGGCGGATCGCGGCATCCGGCTGGCGTTCACCACTTTCGATCAATCCAAGATACGACGGGCTGATGCCCACGGTGCGGGCCAGCGTCTCAATCGCCAGGCCCTTGGCTTCGCGCAAGCCGCGCAGGTCTGCGAGCGGGCGCAGGTCCTGGGCCGGTGCGGCTTGGGCAGTGGAAACAGGAGGAGGTGTTGCGGGTTGTTGCTGACCGGCAGCTTTTAGCAGCGCCTGGTACTGATCCCATGGCAACACCGCGTACTCGGGTGCGCCATCGCGTGAAATTATCTGAATATCCATGACTGCCCCGTAGGATAACTGCACTTACTTAGTAAGTTCTTTCCTTAGGAGTGTAATCCTAACAGTCACAAAGGTCGTAGGGGGATATAACCATCATTGGTTTTTTTGCGGGTTTTCCCTGGCCAGCAGCGCAGGCGTCGCAGGCAGTCGCTCAACCACCGCGAGCTTTTCCGGGCGCTGCGCCTCACGCCAGGCACGAAAGGCGCTCAGTTCACCGTCCAGGGTCTTCATGACCCATGCCAGCACGGCAATGTCGTCGAGCATGCCAAACATCGGGATAAAGTCCGGGATCGCATCGATCGGGCTGAGAAAATACATCAGCCCCGCCACCACCGAGATCAGCGCCTTCGGGCTGATGGCCCGGTATTCGCCGCGCCAGTAAGCCAGGCACAGGGCCTGGAGCAACTTGAGATCATCCTTGAGCTTGCCCAGGCGGTTGCCCTGGCTTGAGCCCTTGGCGGCGACCGCGAAGAGCAGCGTAGGCAAACGCCCACGGCCCAGCAGACGTGCCGCCATGGGCAGGAAACGGGTGAAATTGAAGGGTGGTTTCATACGTCACTCCAGTTCCAGGCAAACAGAAATGTTATCCACACAAATTGTGGATAACCTTGTGAACAGAGCCTGTTTTGCAGGCTGAAACGCCCGTACTACAAGGCTTTCAGTCAGATCGGGCATTTTTTGCGCACATAAAAAAAACCCAATATTTCATTGACTTGATGTTGCTGTGCGACTACCCACACCGGGACGTTATATCAGACTGTTGCCTGCTACAGACGTTCGCTCGGATCTGTCGGTGGCTTTGGTGTGGGAGCTGGCTTGCCTGCGATAGCGGCAGGTCAGTCACTGAAGGGTTGGCTGATAAACCGCTATCGCGGGCAAGCCAGCTCCCACAGGGATAAATATGCACCTCCCAGAAACAACAACGCCCCGTCGAGACGGGGCGTTGTGTGTTCAGGCGCCGATTACTTCTTGGCGGCTGGTGCAGCAGGTGCCTCAGGGGCTTCAGCCTTGGCTGGGTCCTTGATGGCCAGCAGTTCCAGGTCGAATACCAGCACGGAGTTGGCTGGAATCGCCGGGCTCGGGCTCTGCTCGCCGTAGGCCAGATCGGAAGGAATGTACAGCTCGACCTTCTCGCCCACGTGCATCAGTTGCAGGCCTTCGACCCAACCCGGGATCACACCGCTGACCGGCAGGTCGATCGGGCTACCGCGATCCACGGAGCTGTCAAAGGTGGTGCCGTTGGTGAGCTTGCCGGTGTAGTGAACAGTCACCACGTCAGTCGGCTTAGGCTGTGCGCCGTCGGCTTTCTTGGTGATCTTGTACTGCAGACCGGAAGCGGTGGTGACGACGCCGTCTTTCTTGGCGTTGTCTTCGAGGAACTTCTTGCCGGCGGTTGCCGACTCCTGGCTCATCTTGGTCATGCGTTCTTCAGCACGCTTTTGCAGTGCGGCAAACGCTTCAACCAGTTCGTCGTCTTTGAGCTTCTGCTCTTTCTTGCCGACGGCGTCTTCGATGCCTTGGGCTACTGCTTTGGAGTCCAGGTCATCCATGCCTTCTTGGGCAAGGCTCTTGCCCATGTTCAGGCCGATGCCGTAGGAAGCTTTCTGCGCCGGGGTTTTCAGCTCTACGCTGGTCTGCGAATCACAACCCGCAAGTACCAGGCTAACCAGGGCCACCGCCGCCGCCAACCGATGCTGTTTCATGCTATTTCCTTGTTCATGCGCCTAAAGGGCATTCGAATAAAGTCGCGAGCTTATCAGGCGGCCACGACCAATGGCTACCGGCATGTGAGCCATAAATTTTCGATAAGTTCACGTGTTTAAAAGCATTTTCATTCATGATGAGGGCCCGCGAAGGATCGCGGGACCGCCTGTTCCGGGCTCATGGCCACTTGCCGCACCTGTGGCGTAGTGGCATAACAACGCGACAACTCGACAAGGATAGTTATCTTGCGCATTTTTTCCCGTGTTTTACTGCTGATTCTCGCGGCACTGGGGCTGGTCCTGGCCGTGGTGCTCTATTACATCGTCAACCCCAAGCTGCCGGACTACGTGGCCGTGCAGCAGGTGCACTATGGCGATCAATGGAGTGCCGCCGACCGCCAGACCTATTACTTCACCCCCCAGGGCACCCAGGTCAAAGGCCTGCACTACGACTGGTTCACCGCCCTCGAACTGCCGTTTTCCAAACAGCGTTTCGCCACGCCCGAGTACCTGGCGCGCTTCGGTTTCCTGGTGGACCCCAAGCAAGTCGCCACCGCGCAGAACCCCGGCAACCTGCCGGTGGGTTTCGCCCGTCACCAGAACGCCGGCAACCGTGCCGAATACCTGGACATCACCTGCGCCGCCTGCCACACCGGCGAGCTGCATTTCAAAGGCCAGGCCCTGCGCATCGACGGCGGTTCGGCCCAGCATGTGCTGCCGTCCAGCGTACCGACCCTGCGCGGTGGTAGCTTCGGCCAGGCCCTCGTCGCCAGCCTCGCCGCCACCTATTACAACCCGTGGAAATTCGAGCGTTTCGCCCGCCAGGTCTTGGGCGAGCGCTACGACGCCGAGCACAGCCAACTGCGCCAGGACTTCAAGCAGTCGCTGAACACCTTCCTCAAAGTCGCCTGGAACGACACCCACCGCGGCCTCTACCCCACCCAGGAAGGTCCCGGCCGTACCGACGCGTTCGGTCGCATCGCCAATGCCAGCTTCGGCGACGCGATTTCCCCGGATAACTATCGCATCGCCAACGCACCGGTGGACTACCCACAGTTGTGGGATATCTGGACCTTCGACTGGGTGCAATGGAACGGCTCGGCCCAACAACCGATGGCGCGCAATATCGGCGAAGCCCTCGGCGTCGGAGCGACCCTGAGCTTCTTCGACAGCGCCGGCCAACCCCTGCAAGGCGATGCGCGCTACCCGTCCAGCGTGCGCGTGCGTGACCTCAACCTGATCGAAGAAACCCTGCAACGCCTCAAGCCGCCGGCCTGGCCCGAAGACCTGTTCGGCGCGGTGGACAAGCCCCTCGCCGCCCAGGGCCGCGCACTCTTCGCCGAAAACTGCGCCGGCTGCCATGTGCCCACCATCACCCAGGAAAACGGCCGCCCGGTGCAGCAACTGAAAATGCTCCCGGTGGACTACATCGGCACCGACCCCGGCACCGCCAACAACATCGCCGACCAACGCTACGACCTCAGCGCCCTGCAATGGGACCCGGCCGAACTGGCCCAGTTGAATGTGCAACTGCACCCCACGCCGAGCGAACCCCTGGACCTGAAAAAAATGTCCGTGGCCAAGGGCCTGGCCTACGTCACCGCCTTCGTCGAAGAGCACGCCTACCGCGCCGCCGGCGTCACCCCGGCCGAGCGTCCGCGCCTGGACGGCTACGGCCTGCCCATCGGCGTACGCGAACTGCGCGCCTACAAGGCGCGGCCACTGGCCGGTGTGTG
This sequence comes from Pseudomonas sp. B611, assembly GCF_055407965.1. NCBI lineage: Bacteria > Pseudomonadati > Pseudomonadota > Gammaproteobacteria > Pseudomonadales > Pseudomonadaceae > Pseudomonas > Pseudomonas sp. B611. Next base: position 49,448 of record NZ_JBUZST010000022.1, on the reverse strand, counting down.
GGCGACGCCGCCGTTCCTGCACAACGGTTCGGTGCCGACGATCTACCAGTTGCTATCGCCCCAGGACGAACGCAGCACCACCTTCTATAAAGGCACCTTCGACTACGACCCGCGCCACCTGGGCTTTCAGACCGGCGCGTTCAAGAACGCCTTCCTGTTCGATACCAAAATCACCGGCAACCACAACAGCGGCCACGAATTCCGTGCCGGCCAGCGTGGCAATGGCGTCATCGGCCGTGGCTTGCAGCCACAGGAACGCTGGGCGCTGCTGGAATACCTCAAAGTGCTGGGCGGCCCGCTGGAGCAACAACTGCCATGATGATTCGATCCCCCTACGACCGCCCTTCCCTGCTCGCGCGCCTGTGGCTGCGCATCGGCGCGTTTCTCGGCAAGACCTTGCTGTGGCTGGTGGGCCTCGGCCTGCTCGGCTGGCTCGGCGCCAGCGCCTGGTACGCCTGGCAACACAGTGGCCCGGTGTCGCCGGATGAGCAGATTCCGGCAGGCGAAGCCGCCATGACCCAAGGCATCATCCAGACCGCCGTGCGCATCGTCGACCAGCACCGTGAAGGCACGCGCTACCTGCGCGATGCCCACGCCAAGGCCCATGGCTGCGTAAAGGCCGAAGTCAGCGTGCTGACGGACCTCGACCCGGCGTTGCGCCAAGGCGTGTTCGCCGAGCCGGGCAAGACCTGGCAGGCGACGATGCGCTTGTCCAACGGCAACGCCTACCCGCAATTCGACAGCATCCGCGATGCGCGTGGCATGGCCCTGAAGCTGCTGGATGTGCCGGGCAAACAACTGCTGGCCGACCAGCAAAGCCGCAGCGAACAAGACTTCGTGATGTTCAGCCACCCGAACTTTTTTGTCAGCGATGTGGCGGAATACGCGCAGAACATCGGCGCCCAGGCGGATGGCAAAAAGGTGCTGGCGTTCTTCCCCAAGGTCGACCCGCGCAGCTGGCAAGTGCGGCACCTGTTTATCGCCCTGGCCACCCTGGCGCCCGCACCGGCCAGCCCGACGCAGACCACGTACTTTTCCGTCTCGCCCTACAAGTTCGGCACGGCAAATGCCAAGTTCCGCGTCGCACCCGATCCGCAAAGCTGCCCGGAATATGTCCTGCCGAAACAGAACCAGGACCTGCCGAACTTCCTACGCAGCGCGTTGAATCAGCAACTGTCCACTGACCGCGTCGCGGCCTGTTTCGTGTTGCAGATCCAGCGGCAGAACCCGCAGAAATTCATGCCGATCGAAGACACCAGCATCGAATGGAAAGAGAGCGATGCGCCCTACGAAACCGTGGCGAAAATCCGCATCCCGGCGCAGGATTTCGACACCCCCGAGCAGAACCTGGCGTGTGACAACCAGTCCTTCAACCCGTGGTTCGGCATTGCGCAGCACCGCCCCATCGGCGGTATCAACCGGTTGCGCAAAGCGGTGTACGAGGCCGTCAGCGATTACCGCCACAGCCGCAACGCGCCTTAGCTTGAGGGGAACAGGCGCTCGGCAATAAAGTCCACGAACACGCGGATTTTCGGCGACAGGTGACGGCTGGACGGCCACAACGCCCAGAACTGTCCCTGATCGCTGCACAGCTCATCCAACACGCTGTGCAGCCGCCCCTGGGCCAAGGCCTCGCGGGCGAGAAAGTCCGGGACAAAGGCAATCCCGTGCCCATCGACGGCGGCCATGAGCATGGCTTCCATATTGTTCAGGGTCATTGCGGTGGGCAGGCGCAACGCGGTGAATGCGGGATCGGCGGCCAAGGTCCAGTCCATGATTTTGCCGGTGGTGGCAAACCGGTAACGCAGGCAGGCGTGGTGTTCCAGATCCTTCACCGCCAGCGGCCGAGCATGGCGCTGGAAATATTCCGGCGACGCACACAGCAGAAACCTGAACGGCCCCAGCCGACGCGCCATCAATTTCGAATCCGCCAGGCCGCCGCTGCGGATCGCCACATCGATGCCCTCCTCGATCACATCCACCAGCAGGTCGTTGAAATCCAGCTCCAGCTCAACCTCCGGGTAGGCGCTGCGGAACGCCGCCATGTGCGGCATCAGGAAGCGATAACCGATGGTGGGCAAACTCACCCGCAACTTGCCACGGGGTTGCTGGGCCACGTGGGAGAGCATGGCCTGCGCATCCTGCAAGTCGTCGAGGATTTTGCGACAGCGCTCGTAAAACAATTGCCCCTCCGCCGTCAGGCTGACCTTGCGCGTGCTGCGCTGCAACAACCGTACGTTCAGCGACGCTTCCAGCTTGGCGACATTCTTGCCCACTGCCGACGCGGAAATCCCCAGGCTCCGCGCGGCTGCGACAAAACTGAGGGCCTCTGCCGTTTTAACGAAGGAAATCACACCACCCAGACTGTCCATCGCGCCATTACATCCTTTTTGTCCGCTATCAGTGGAAGGTAAGCCTGTTTATCTGCAATTGCATCCTGAATAGATTAATCAGGACTTCAACGGAACGATAAAGGACGGATGCCATGCACCCCCATCGCTACACCATCCTCGCGGCGATTTGCCTGGCCGCACTGGTCTTGCCGATGAGTTTTACCGGCGGCGCCGTGGCCACGCCGTTCATTGGCCGGGCCTTTGACGCCACACCCACTGAACTGACGTGGATCACCAATGCGTTCATGCTCAGTTTCGGCAGCTTGCTGATGGCCGCAGGCACCCTCGCCGACCGCTATGGGCGCAAGCGTTTGTTCATTGGAGGCATAGGCTTGTTTGCCGGCGTCTCCCTGTTGCTGGCGGTAGCGCCCAGCGTGTTCTGGCTGGATCTGCTGCGCGGCGCCCAAGGCATCGCCGCTGCTGCCGCCTTGGCCGGCGGCACGGCCGCGCTGGCGCAGGAGTTCGACGGCCATGCGCGCACGCGGGCGTTCAGCCTGCTGGGCACCACGTTTGGCGTCGGCCTGGCGTTCGGGCCGCTGCTGTCGGGCGTGTTGATCGAATGGATGGGCTGGCGCGGGATCTTTCTGTTTACCGCGCTGCTGGCGCTGGTGTCCCTGGTGTTTGCCGTGCCGAACCTGCGCGAAAGCCGCAATCCGCACGCCCAGCATCTGGATATACCCGGTGTACTGGCGTTCTCGGCTTTGTTGATCGCCTTCACCAGCGCCGTGATCCTCGCCCCGGGGCACGGCTGGAACGCGCCGTTGATCCAGGCATTGCTCGTTGTGTCGGTGGCGCTCGCCGGGGTGTTTGCCTGGGTAGAAACACGCGCCAAACAGCCGATGCTGGAGCTGCGGCTGTTGCGTTTTCCGCGCTTTGTCGGCGTGCAGATCCTGCCAATCGGCACCTGCTACTGCTTTATCGTGTTGGTGGTGCTGCTGCCGATCCGCTTTATCGGCGTCGAAGGCCTCAGTGCATTCGACGCCGGGCTGCGCATGCTTGCCCTGTCAGCCCCCATGCTGCTGGTACCAATGCTGGCGGCGTCGTTGACCCGCTGGGTGTCGGCCGGGCGCCTGTGCACCGTAGGATTTTTGCTCGCCGCCGCTGGCCTTTATCGGTTGAGCACCCTCCCCGCCGACGCACACGGTCAACTGATCGCCGCCCTGCTGCTGATCGGCTTGGGCACGGCGGTGCCGTGGGGCTTGATGGATGGCCTGTCGATCAGCGTGGTACCCAAGGAACAAGCGGGCATGGCGGCAGGGATTTTCAACACCACCCGCGTGGCCGGCGAAGGCGTGGCGCTGGCGATTACCGTGGCGGTATTGAGCACACTGGTGGCCCATCACTTGAGCCTCGACAGCCGCCTGGCGCCGGAAGCGCTGTCACGGGTGGCGCAACACCTGGTCATGGGTGATGTGCAACAGACGGGTCAAATTCCCACAGCGACACTGCGTGCAGCCTACACCGCCGGGTTCAATACCTTGCTGCAAGTGCTGGCAGTGTTCACCGCGCTGACGGCAGTGATCGTCTATCTCTTCCTCGGACGCCAACAGCCTGAACCGCGTAAAGACTGCGTAACAATGAACCCGGCGCCGTAAGGATTGCGTCGCCTCTATTGAGGCGCTTTCACCGCACCTCTACGGTGAACACCTACTCCATCACGTAGGAATTCACCGTGGAAAGTTCAACCCTCGGCATGCTCGTACTGACCCTGATCGCCGTGTTCGGCACCGCCGCCTTTTGCTTCGAGCACCTGGCCACGCGCCAGCCGCGCAAGAAAAAAGCCAAGTAGCCGTCAGGCTTTGGTATCGGGCGTCGGTTCGCTGATCACCAGTTCCTCGGGGATCTCATCCACCCGTGGGTCCAGCACCGCGCCCATCGGGTGTTCAGGCATGGCCACGTGATGCAACGGCGCGCCTTCGACAAGGTATTCGCCGGTGACTTTTTTCGGCTGCACCCGCCAGATCAGCAGCAGCGCGCAGGCCGAGAACAGCATGTAGAACGCGCCATGGCCGTAGCTGTTCATCAACGCACCGCTGAGCATCGGCCCCAGGCTGGCACCGATACCGTGGGTGGCGAGCATCATCGCGCTCAACGGCACACGTCGCGGTTGTTCAACGTTGTCATTGGCCAGCGCCACCGCCAGCGGGTAGAGGGTGAACAGCAGCAAGCCGCTGAGAAAACCGAACACCAGCAGCAGTGCATAGGGCAGTTGCACCAGGCCCCACAGCGGAATCACCACCAGCCCCAAGGCCAGGGCGCAGGCGCGAATCAAGCGCGAGCGATCAATGCGATCCGACAGCCAGCCGATGGGCCACTGGCCGCACAGCCCGGCAAAAATCGACACCGCAACAAAGGTACTGGCCTCGGCGGTGCTCAAGCCGTTGCGCGTGGCGAACACCGGTGCCAGCGCATAGAACGCGCCGACCATCAGGCCGGTGACGAATACCGTGGTCAGCGCCTGGGGTACCCGCCGCCAGAAAAACCCCACTTCCAGCGGCGCCGCCACCAGCTTGGCCGGGTGCAGGCGCTTGGTCATGGTCACCGGCAACAGGCAGGCGGCGAAGCAGATCGCGACGATGATCAGCGGCTTGAAATCCAGCTCCGGGCGCCAGATCAACACGCCCTGCCCCAGCATCAGGCCCAGCGACACCGCCACCATGTAACCGGCGAACACCGCGCCGCGCTGGTTGTTTTCCGCCTGCTCGTTAAGCCAGCTTTCGATGACCATGTACTGGTTCATCATCACCAGGCCCATCACAAAACGCAGCGCCAGCCAGAACTCCAGCTGCTCGAACAGCACATGCAGCAACACGATGATGGTGGCGACGCCGGCGCACGCCACGTACGAACGTACATGCCCGACCCCGGCAATCATGCGGTGGCCAAACTTGGCGCCACACACCATGCCGCCGTAATACGCCGCCGTCAGCGCACCGATCCAGACCTCGTTGATGCCCTCGCTGCTCAGGCGCAGGCCGATAAAACTGAAAAACAGGCCGTTGCCGGTGAGCATCAGAATGGTCGCGCTGTACAGCGCGGGAAAGGTCAGGAAAGTCAGGTTCATGATGGCTCAGAGAGGGTTGTTCAGGCGGCTGGCATGGGCCAGCAACCATTGGCGAAAACTGCGCGCCGCCGAGGGCGGGTTGCGGTGATGGGGTTGCATCAGGTGCAGGCGGCCACGGCTGTGCATGGTGTGGGGCAAGGCCATTTGCAGGCGCCCCGCGTCCAGTTCGCCGGCGAGCAAACTCTTCCAGCCGAGGGCCACGCCGTGGCCCATCACCGCCGACTGCATCAACAGTTGATAGCTGTTGGTACGCAGCGCATGACGCGGGGTGTGATAGTGGGCGTCGGCGTCGGCGAACCAGTCGGTCCAGGTCAGCCAGTCGTGGTAGTGGTCTTCCACGATCAGCAATGTGTGGCCGTGCAGCAGGTGTTGCACGTCGTGAATCGGCCCGTGGCGCTCTATATAAGCCGGGCTGCACACGGTGATGACCTGTTCGTTGTCGAACACCGGCGACAGCTCCAGGCCGTGGGGCGCGGGCAGTTCGTCGAGGTGGTAGAACAGGCCCAGGTCATATTCGCTGACATCCAGGTGGCTGGGGCTTTCGCTGCACAGGATGCGGATGTCCAGGTCCGGGTGTTCACGCTGGAACTCCGGCAACAAGCCGGCCAGCCAGATTGAGCTGATGGTCGGCGTGCTGGCCAGGGTCAACTGGCGGTCGGCACCGCGTCGGCGCAACTCGGCGGACTCACGGTCGAGTTCGCGCAGCAGGCGCTGGATCGTGCGGAAGTAACGCACCCCGGCCGGCGTGAGGCTAAGGCCCTGGGCCAGTCGGTAAAACAATGGGCGAGCGAGGTCTTCTTCCAGGCGCTTGACCTGGCGACTGACCGCGCTTTGGGTCAGGTTCAGTTCATGGGCGGCCTGGGTAAAGCTCAAATGCCGGGCGGCCGCTTCGAAGGTCTGCAAGCAATTGAGCGGAGGAAGATCGACGTTTCGGCGCGACATGAAAGATTCCAATGGCAGAGACAGGCCCTTGACGCCAGCCAGTCAGCACAAAAGTACCTTGTGGCGAGGGAGCTTGCTCCCGTTGGACTGCGCAGCAGTCCCAGCTCTTTAGCTAAAGAGCGGGGCCGCTTCGCGACCCAGCGGGAGCAAGCTCCCTCGCCACAGGTACAGCGTTCGTTCTTGACTGACTGGTGTTGGGGATCACGTTGGCAGGCATCCTGCCAGTTGCCCACTCACAGCGCGACCCTGGCTACGCGTTTGCTCCACTGGCGACGGTGTTCCAACTGGCCATTTTCCCAGGCAACCTGCTCGGCTTCGACGTAGAACCACTCGGCGTCGGCGCTCACGCTCAGACGGCTTTCCACGTCCACAGCCCATTCATCGCGGCCAACCCGGTAGTGCCACTCGATATCGGCGCGGGTGGACAACGGGTCCCAGGGCAAGGTGCGGTATTGCTCGGTGCAACGCTGGTCGACCGCCAGGCCATGGTCGGTAAAACGCACGGAACCCAGGTCATCTTCGATCTTCACGCAGACCTCGCCACTGCCCACGTCCTCGATCAAGGTGCGCTTCGGCGCAGCGGCGCGCAGCACTTCCATGGCGACCGGGGTAGCGGCTTGCGGCGCTTCAAACGGGCACTCCACCGCCTCACCGGTAAACACCGGCAGTTGCAGGCTTTGCAGGCCGGGCAACAAGGTCAGGGTGGTCAGTTCGCGACTCGGCCATAACAACGGAAAACTCGCGGTGCTCAGGGCCAGGCGCAAACGGTAGCCGGCCGGCAGGCGCATGCCGATGTGGTCGAGGTTTAACTGCACGTCCATCGGTGCACCGGGGACTACGGGTGATACGTGGGAAAAGTCCTCACGAAGCGTGAGATTGAGCACACCGTAACTGATCTGGGTGACTTGCCCGTCCGGCGCGATGGCATTCAGGCGTGCGACCAGTTGCCCGCAGGCGGTGTCACTGGCCAGGCGAAATGTGAGGCGCGCATCGCCCAGCAACGCGAGGGGTTCGCTCAGGGGCTGGGAGTCGAAACACAGCGAATTGGCATCATCACGGCGCTGATCCGTAGGGCCGTCGGGGCCAAACCAGATGGCGCAGTATTCGCCCTGGTGCAGGCCGGTGGTCAACGGTGAGCAGATGCTGCGCGCGGCGGCCAAGGGTGCTGCGCCGGGGTTAAGACCGTCAGCACTCAGGCTGTAATCAGTCCACTGCACCTGCGGATCAGGCCAGCCCGCCGTCTGCACCCAGATACCGGGGCGCTCAGCGTAACTGCCCCGTGGCGGTAGAACATCCTGTAGGTAAAAGGTGCAGGCTGCGTCATCCATCACCCCATTATCGATACCCTTCAGCCAGTGATCCCACCAGCGCTTGGCCTCTTGCAAGAAGCCGATGGCCGGATTCGGCACGGCGAAGTGTGGGTATTTGTGAATCCACGGGCCGATCATGGCTTTCTTCGGCCCCGGCAGGTGTTCCATCAGCCGTGAGACCGTGTTGCGGTAGGCATCGCCCCAACCGCCCACCGCATACACCGCCGCCTTGATCTGCGAATAGTCCTCGCACACCGAACCGTGGCGCCAGTAATCATCGCGGGTCTGGTGTTGCAACCAGGTTTCGGCGAGCAGCGGCATGGCGTCCAGGCGTTGCTGCCAGAGGGTTTTCCATTCATCGCCGACCAGCAAGGGATCGGGCACGGCGGCGCTGAAGTTGAGCATGGTCGCGGCCCAGCCGAAGTTCTCCATCAGCAGGTTGCCGCCCTTGTAATGGATGTCGTCGGCGAAGCGGTCATCGGTGGAGCACAAGGTAATGATCGCCTTCAGCGCCTCGGGCTGGCGCGCCGCGACTTGCAGGCCGTTAAAGCCGCCCCAGGAGATCCCCATCATGCCGACGTTGCCGTCGCACCAGGCCTGCTGGCACAGCCAGTCGATCACTTCGAGGGCGTCGTCCTGTTCCTGCAACAGGTACTCGTCGGCCATCAGCCCTTGGGATTCGCCGTTACCGCGCATGTCTACGCGCACACACACATAGCCCTGCCCGGCCATCCACGGGTGGGTCAGCGCATCGCGCACAGCGGTGCCGTCGCGCTTGCGGTACGGCAGGTATTCAAGGATCGCCGGAAAGGTTTGCAGGCCGGCGACTTCCGGCAGCCAGATGCGCGCGGCCAGTTGGGTGCCGTCCTTCAGGGGGATCAGGCAGTGTTCGATTTCACGGACCTTGTAGGCAAATTCGGTAACGATTTCCATCGGTAACTCCAAACTTTTATTGCGAACAAACGGCTCCCCCGCGCTCTCTGGGGAGCGCGTGAGGAGACACACAGGTTTCAGGATTTAGCGGGCGAACTCGGCGACGGGGCTGGCGCCGCGCAGCTCGGGATCAGTGGCCGGCTTGAGGTTTTTCACATCGAGCAGCGCCGGGTTTTTCAGCCAGAAGATCAGCGAGGTACTGGCCAGCAGCACCAGGATCATCCCCGGCAAACCGCCGAGATTGGAGAGCATCTTCACCCCGTCGATGCCGATAAACGACACCATCACCCACGACACCGTGCCGATGATCACACCCCAGACAATCTTCAGCATCGGGTTGCCGTCGAGGTCGGAATCGGCGGTCACGCCCTTGCTGCACAGGTTGGCGATCACGTCGGTGCTGGAGTCCGCAGCGGTGACAAACGAGATGAAGGCGACGAACAGCAGGAACGCGATCATCAGCCCGCTGGCCGGCAGTTGCTGGAACATCTGGTACAGCACGTGCTCCACGCCCTGCTCGTTGAGCACGCGGTTGAGGCTGCCATCGCCGAGCGCATCGAAGTAGAGGCTGGTGCCGGAGAAGATGCAGATCCACACCGCCGTGAACAGCGCCGGGAACAGCATGTTGATATGGATGAATTCACGCACGGTGTAGCCACGGCCGATCTTGCCGAGGAACAGCGCACTCACCGGCGCCCAGGCAAACCACACCGACCAGTAGAACACCGTCCAGCTCTGCGGCCAGGTGTCGCCACTGGCGGCGCCGGTGAACAGGCTGCGGCTGAAGAAGGTGTCGAGGTACACGCCGAGGGATTCAACACCGAGGCTGAACATGTACAGGGTTGGCCCGCACAACAGCACGAACAGCCCCAGGGCCAGCATGATCCAGGTGTTGAACGAGGACAGCATCACGATGCCTTTTTGCAGGCCGCTGGCGGCCGAGGCGACAAAGGTGATGACGATGATTGCGATGATGATCGCCAAACGGAACGGCGTGGTTTCGCCGCCGATGTATTGGCTCAGGCCACCGGCCAGGGTCAGTGCACCCGTGCCCAGGGACGAGGCCATGCCGGCAACCAGGGCGAACATCGCCAAGGTGTCGATCAGCCCGGCGTAACGCTTGACCCGCGCCGCGCCCAGCAAGGGTTCGAGCATCGCGCCAATCGAGAAGTTGCTGCGGCGGTTGTAGAACACCAGCGCAAATACCAGGGACGGCACTAGGTAGATTGCGTACGGGGTGATGGTCCAGTGCAGGAACATCGTCGACATCGCAAAGCTTTTCGCCGCTGAGCTGCCCGCTTCAATCGGCAGGCTGGTGGGCGGACCGTACAGGTGGTATAGCGGCTCGGCGGTGGTCCAGAACAACACACCGACTGCCAGCGTGGTGCACAGCGCCACCATGAACCAGCGCCATTTGCTCAGCAACGGCTGGGCGTCTTCGCCGCCGATGCGTACTTTGCCCAGTGCCGAGAAGTAGACGATCGCGGTCAGCACCACCATGGCAAACGAGCCGGCGCTGAACAGCCAGGAGAAGTTTTTCAGAATCAGGTTATTGAGCTGTTTGCTCACCGCAAGGAACGCATTCAGGTCGATATAGCTAGCGATCACCGCCGCCAGCAGAATCAGGAAAGTTGGCCAGAACACCAACGGACGTAGTGGATATTTCATGGAGTGCCGTTCCCCTTGCAGACTATTTTTTTATCGCCTTGAAAGGCCATTGTTAGAGAGCGGGCACCGCAGCGTCCTGCTGCCGGTAGCTCGCCTGGAAGTCTTCGCGTGGCTATAGATAACCGTTTATGCGGCAAGGGGCGCAATCGACCAATGTGCATGGGGGTATTCCCCCACGTCATGACGCACCAGCACAGTTCAGGGCCTATAAGCAGTGCACAGCGGCAAGGCAGCAAGAGGAAAAATCGCAGACGAAAAAAAGCCCGCTCAATGAGCGGGCTTTCTTGTGGTGACCTGGCGTTCAGTGTTCCAGGTTACCGAATATGGCGCAGCGGACGGGACTCGAACCCGCGACCCCCGGCGTGACAGGCCGGTATTCTAACCGACTGAACTACCGCTGCGCGTAACACTTGAAGCGAATGGTGGGTGATGACGGGATCGAACCGCCGACCCTCTGCTTGTAAGGCAGATGCTCTCCCAGCTGAGCTAATCACCCTTCGTTTCGGTGTGGGCGCATCTTACACCAAAAATCCGCAATGTCTTGTTTTATATGCAATTTATTTGAAATATTTTTCGGCAGGCGGCGCAAACCCCGTAAATACGGGCTTTTCACCCCACAAACGCGAGTCTATTGCGTTTACCCGACACTTGGCCGCACAATTAAAAACCATTCTCAATAACGCTTGAGCCACGCCTATGTCTGTGGGTGAACCGCCCTTCCAACGGGAAATAACCGCGCTCTACAGCGAGCATCACGGCTGGCTGCTGGCGTGGCTGCGGCGCAAATTGGGCTGCCGGCAGAACGCGGCGGACCTGGCGCAGGACACGTTCGCCCGTATCCTCAACGCCCGCGAGTCGGTGGCAAGCATTCGCGAACCCCGGGCGTACTTGAGCACCACGGCGCGGCGCCTGCTCATCGACCAGGCCCGGCGCAAGCAGATCGAAAATGCCTACCTGCAAGAGTTGGCGCTGACGGTGGACGCCCTTGAAGGCTTCCAGTCGCCGGAGCAGATCCACACCACCCTAGAAGCCCTGGAACAGATCGCGTTTATCCTCGAAGGCATGCACGTCTATTCGCGCCAGGCCTTCGTGCTGTATTACCTCGAAGAACTGACCCAACAACAGATCGCCCGCCAGCTCAAGCTGTCGGAACGCACCGTGCGCAAGTACCTGATCCAGGCGCTTGTGCATTGCGGCCACAGCCTGGACACCTGAGCGCACATGCACGACGCCCGCCAACAGATCGAAGAACAAGCCGCCGAATGGCTGCTGCGCCTGCACGAAGGTGAGCTGAGCGAAGCCCAGCGCCTGGCGTTCGAATGCTGGAAGCAACAAGGCCCGCACTACGCCGCAGCCGCCGCACGCATGGAAGAAGTGATTGCGCGCATGCAGGCCCTGCGCGATAAAAAATCACCGGCGCGGGCCGCCTTGAATGCCGCGTTTTCGCAGCAGAAATCCCACCGTCGCAAGCGCGCCGTACGCGCCCTGCTGCTGGCGTGCAGCCTGGCGATTCCAGCCGCGGCGCTGCTCATCAGCCCGTATCCGCAACAATGGATGGCCGATGTGCGCAATGGCCCCGGCCAGTGGCAAACCCTGCAACTGGCGGACGGCTCGACATTGACCCTCAATGGCATCAGCGCGGCAAACCTGCATTTCGACAGCAGGCAGCGCCGCATAGACTTGCTGCAGGGCGAGATCCTGGTGGAGGTGGCCCACGACAGCACGCGGCCGTTTATCGTGCAGACCGCCCAAGGCACCTTGCGCGCACTGGGCACGCGATTTGTGGTCAAGCGTGAAGGCGATGTCACCGTGCTGAGCATGTTGCAATCGCGCGTGGCGGCACAGAGCGCGAATGCCCAGCAGACCCTGGAAGTCGATGCCGGCTCTCGGGCGCTGGTCAGCACCCATGGCGTGCAACTGGCCGGCAGCATCGACCCCGCCAGCATCAACGAAGCCTGGCGCCGCCATCAGTTGGTGGTGGAAAACCGGCCATTGCCCGAGGTGCTGGATGAGATCGCCCGCCACCGCAGCGGTCGTGTGCAGTTCGATCGTGCTGCGCTGCAAAGCCTGCGCGTATCGGCGGTCATTCCCTTGGACGACAGTGATCACGCCCTACAGCTACTCGCGCAAACCTTACCGATCAGGGTCAGAAGTTTTACCCCCTGGCTGATCCTCGTGGACCCAGACGACAGCGCCAATAAATAATTATTCGCATTTGCTTCCGGTTTTCTCGCAGTTGCCCGTCAAGAGAGGTAATTCGACACGTAAAGGATTGCCTTCACCATGCACACCCCTTCCTACCCGCGTGGGCGCTTTGGCCTACTGAAACTCGCGCCACTGTCCCTGGCCATGCTCACCGCCACGGCGCTGAGCATCAGCCCGGCGTACGCGGACAGCGTCAACGTCGCCGCCCAGGCCTACGACATCCCGGCCGGGCCGCTGGGCAGCTCGCTCAATCGCTTTGCGCAACAAGCCGGCGTAGCCATCGTGTTCCAGTCCCACGAACTGGAAGGTCTCAACGGCCCTGGCCTCAAGGGCAGCTACGGCATCCAGGATGGTTTCGACCGGCTGTTGCTGGGCAGCGGGTATCGCGCGGTAAAGGGTGACCAGGTCTACGCCCTGCAACCGGCGCCCATCGCCAGCGATGGCAGCATGGAACTGAGCCCGACCCAAGTCAGCGCCACCCAACTGGGCAATATCACCGAAGGCACGGGTTCCTACACCCCTGGCACGCTCGCGACCTCCACCCGCCTGGTACTGACCCCCAAGGAAACCCCGCAGTCGGTCTCCGTGGTCACCCGCCAGCACATGGATGATTTCGGCCTGACCAATGTGGACGACGTGATGCGCCATACGCCCGGCATCACCGTATCGGCCTTCGATACCGAGCGCAGCAACTACTATGCACGCGGCTTTTCGATCAATAACTTCCAATACGACGGCATCCCTTCCACCGCGCGCAACGTCGCCTATTCGGCGGGCAACACCCTGAGCGACATGGCGATCTACGACCGCGTCGAAGTGCTCAAGGGCGCCACCGGCCTGCTCACCGGCGCCGGTTCCCTCGGCGCGACGATCAACCTGGTGCGCAAGAAACCCACCGCCGACTTCCAGGGCCACGCCACCCTTGGCGCCGGCTCGTGGGACAACTACCGCAGTGAACTGGACGTCAGCGGCCCGCTGACCGACAGCGGCAACGTGCGCGGCCGGGCCGTAGCGGCCTACCAGGACAAGCATTCGTTCATGGACCACTACTCACGCAAGAGCCCGACGTACTACGGCATCATGGAGTTCGACCTGTCGCCTGACACCCTGCTGACCGTAGGCGGCGATTACCAGGACACGTTGCCAAAAGGCTCGTCCTGGTCAGGCAGCTTTCCGCTGATCAACTCCCAAGGCAATCGCAACAGCGTCAAGCGCTCGTTCAACGACGCCGCCGAGTGGAGCAGTTGGGAGCAATACACCCGCACCGTGTTTGCCATGCTCGAACATGATCTGGGCAATGGCTGGGTAAGCAAGCTGCAACTGGACCACAAGATCAACGGCTACCACGCCTTGATGGGCTCGATCCAGGGCGACCAGCCGCAGCCGGATGGCACCGCGCAATTGACCTCGGGCAAATACACCGGGGAAACCGTCAGCGACTCCGCCGACCTGTATGTCAGCGGCCCGTTCAGCCTCGGCGGGCGTGAACATGAACTGGTGCTGGGCGGCTCGATCAGCGCTTCGGAATGGAAAGGCAAAGGCTATTGGAACCTGGCCCCCAATATCGTCGACTTCAACAACTGGCACGGCCACGCAACGATGCCGGACTGGGGCAAGGCGCAATCACTGATCGACGACACCGTGCGCCAGACCGGCGCGTACGCGACCACGCGCCTGAACCTCGCCGACGACCTCAAGGTGTTGCTCGGCGCGCGCCTGGTCAACTATCAGGTCACCGGCTACAACCCCAGCTATCGCGAGTCCGGGCGCGTGGTGCCGTATGTCGGCGCGGTCTACGACCTGAACGAGACCTACGCGCTGTACGCCAGCTACACCGATATCTTCATGCCGCAGGAAAACTACAACCGCGACCGCGACAACAAGCTGCTGGAACCGGATGAAGGCCAGAACTGGGAGCTGGGGGTCAAGGCCGACTATCTCGACGGTCGAGTGAATGCCAGCGCCGCCTACTTTGAGATCCACGAGTCCAACCGCGCGCTGTCAGACGATGAGTACAACAACCTCAAGCCCACACCGAACAACTATGCCTATAAGAGCAGCAAGGCGGTGACCAAAGGTTATGAAGTGGAGATGTCCGGCGAGATCGCGCCTGGCTGGCAGCTGCAGGCCGGCTACACCCACAAGATTGTGCGCGACGACAAGGGCGTGAAGATCTCCACCTTCGAGCCGGAAGACCAGGTCAAGCTGTACACCACCTACAAACTCAAGGGCGACCTGGACAAGCTGACCGTCGGCGGCGGCGTGCGCTGGCAGAGCGTGGGTTGGCAGGACATCTACAACAGCCCGCGTGGCGGCTATGAAGAGTTTTCCCAAGAGGCGTATTGGCTGGTGGATCTGATGAGCAAATATCAGATCAGCAAGAACCTGTCGGCGACGTTGAACGTCAACAATATCTTCGACAAGAGCTACTACACCAATATCGGCTTCTATAACTCCGCTGCCTACGGTGAGCCACGCAACGTCATGGTCACCACCCGCTGGGATTTCTAAACACCAACAGCTCCCCGGTGCCTGATCGTTCCCACGCTCTGCGTGGGAACGCATCTATGGACGCTCCGCGTCCCGCCCGACAGCGCCACACGCAAGCCCTGCACAATGGTGACGCAGAGCGTCACAAGGGGCATTCCCACGCAGAGCGTGGGAACGATCATAAATCGCAGACGAAAAAAAACCCGCTCAATGAGCGGGCTTTCTGTGGTGACCTGGCGTTCAGTGTTCCAGGTTACCGAATATGGCGCAGCGGACGGGACTCGAACCCGCGACCCCCGGCGTGACAGGCCGGTATTCTAACCGACTGAACTACCGCTGCGCGTAACACATGAGGCGAATGGTGGGTGATGACGGGATCGAACCGCCGACCCTCTGCTTGTAAGGCAGATGCTCTCCCAGCTGAGCTAATCACCCTTCGTCTCGGTGTGGCGCGCATTCTACGGAGCGACCCAAGGTCTGGCAAGCACTTTCTTAAATCTTTTTTTTGAGGCCTTCCAATGGCTTAGGCAGGGTTGGCCTCAGACGCTATCAAGACAATAATGCCCGCCTTTGTATAAAGGAGAGACTCACCCCATGTGGTTCAAGAACCTGCTTATCTATCGCCTGACCCAAGATCTGCCTGTTGATGCCGAGGCGTTGGAAACTGCAATGGCCACCAAACTGGCGCGCCCTTGTGCAAGCCAGGAGTTGACCACTTACGGTTTCGTCGCGCCTTTTGGTAAAGGTGAAGACGCTCCCCTGGTCCATGTCAGCGGTGACTTCCTGCTGATCGCCGCGCGCAAGGAAGAACGCATCCTGCCGGGCAGCGTGGTGCGTGATGCACTGAAAGAGAAGGTCGAAGAGATCGAGGCCGAGCAAATGCGCAAGGTCTACAAGAAGGAACGCGACCAGCTCAAGGATGAAATCATCCAGGCCTTCCTGCCACGTGCCTTTATTCGTCGCTCGTCGACCTTCGCTGCCATCGCGCCAAAACAGGGCCTGATCCTGGTGAACTCGGCCAGCCCGAAACGCGCCGAAGACCTGCTCTCCACCCTGCGCGAAGTGATCGGCACCCTGCCGGTGCGCCCGCTCACCGTGAAAACCGCGCCAACCGCGATCATGACCGACTGGGTCACCACCCAGAAACCGGCCGATGACTTCTTCGTCCTCGACGAATGCGAGCTGCGCGACACCCACGAAGACGGCGGCATCGTGCGCTGCAAGCGCCAGGACCTGACCGGCGAAGAGATCCAGCTGCACCTGACCACCGGCAAAGTCGTCACCCAACTGTCCCTGGCCTGGCAGGACAAACTGTCCTTCATGCTCGACGACAAGATGACCGTCAAGCGCCTGAAGTTCGAAGACCTGCTGCAAGACCAGGCCGAACAGGACGGCGGCGACGAGGCCCTGGGCCAACTGGATGCGAGCTTCACCCTGATGATGCTGACGTTTTGCGAGTTCATTCCGGCGCTGGTTGAAGCATTGGGCGGTGAAGAGACCCCGCAGGGCATCTAAGCCATGTGAAGATTAAAAAGTGTGGGAGCGGGCTTGCTCGCGAAAGCGGAGTGTCAGTCACTGAATCTGTTACTGAACCACCGCATTCGCGAGCAAGCCCGCTCCCACATTCGATTGGGTTTCCAAGCAACATCAGCACTACCGACTTTAACTAATAACAAGGACACCCCATGCGCGCACTCGCCGCCCTGAGCCGCTTCGTCGGCAACACTTTCGCCTACTGGGTGCTGATTTTCGCGGTGCTCGCCTTCTTAGAACCCAGCTGGTTCATCGGCCTGAAAACCGCCATCGTGCCGCTGCTGGGCCTGGTGATGTTCGGCATGGGGCTGACCCTCAAGATTGATGACTTCGCCGAAGTCGCCCGCCATCCGTGGCGCGTGGCATTGGGCGTGGTCGCGCACTTCGTGATCATGCCCGGCGTGGCCTGGTTGCTGTGCCAGGCCTTCCACCTGCCGCCGGAAATTGCCGTCGGCGTGATCCTGGTCGGTTGCTGCCCAAGCGGCACTTCGTCCAACGTCATGACCTGGCTGGCCCGTGGCGACCTGGCGCTGTCGGTGGCCATCGCCGCCGTCACCACCCTCCTCGCCCCTCTGCTCACGCCGGCGCTGATCTGGCTGCTGGCCTCGGCCTGGTTGCCGGTATCGTTCATGGAGCTGTTCTGGTCGATCCTGCAAGTGGTGCTGCTGCCGATCGTGCTCGGCGTAGTGGCCCAGCGTGTGCTCGGCGAGCGCGTACGCCATGCGGTGGACGTGCTGCCGCTGGTGTCGGTGGTCAGCATCGTGATCATCGTCGCGGCGGTGGTTGCCGCGAGCCAGGCGAAAATCGCCGAGTCGGGCCTGCTGATCATGGCCGTGGTCATGTTGCACAATAGCTTCGGCTACCTGCTGGGCTACTTCACCGGCCGCGTGTTCAAGCTGCCATTGGCACAGCGCAAGTCGCTGGCGCTGGAAGTCGGCATGCAGAACTCCGGCCTGGGCGCCGCATTGGCCAGTGCGCACTTCTCGCCGTTGGCGGCGGTGCCGAGTGCGCTGTTCAGCGTGTGGCACAACATTTCCGGGGCGTTGCTGTCGACTTACTTCCGCCGCATGAGCGAAAAGGAAGACCGTCGCCTATTGGAAAATACCCCGCAAACTTGATCGCCGGATGATTGTTCGGCACTCTAGCGAGCTTCGCGGGGACGACCCCGCGACGCTCTCAAGCGCCTAATCCGGGGACGACCCCACGTCTATAGAGAGGGTCAGCATGTCCTGGATCATTCTGTTTTTTGCCGGATTGTTTGAAGTAGGCTGGGCCGTCGGCCTGAAATACACCGACGGGTTCAGCAAGCCGCTGCCCACCGCGCTGACGATTGCCGCCATGGCGGTCAGCCTGGGCCTGCTGGGGCTGGCCATGAAGGAACTGCCGCTGGGCACTGCCTATGCGATCTGGACTGGAGTGGGTGCCGTGGGCACGGTGATTGCCGGGATTATCCTGTTTGGGGAATCCATGGCGCTGTTTCGGTTGGCCAGTGTGGCCCTGATCATCTGCGGGCTGGTTGGGCTTAAGGTCAGCACCTAGCGCCCAACCGAATAACGCGGGAAGGTCAATTGAAAGCAACCACCTTCCCCGCGAGCACGGCATCAACTCGATGCCGTGCTGTTTTCAGCGCTGGTCCACGTCGAAATACCGCGTACGTAATGGCCGCCCCATCTCCTTGTGCAGCGCGTTTTCGTTGACCGGTGAAGGGTTGGTGCTAGTCGGCGGAGTCTTGGGGTCACCGTCGAAATCATATGGCTTACCGTCGGTGGGCAAGCCGACAGCCTGCCGCTCCAGATTGTCTTCGTAGTGAGGTCGGTCAGGATCGCTGGGGTCCGGACCAACGTAGGTCTTGCCCGGAATAAACGTACCACTGGCACCATTGTAGGCATGCGCCATCTCGTGGTAGAGCGTGTTGATCGGGGGACGTTTGTAGTCTTCCTGAATGAACGAGCGATCGTAAGTCAGCACCGAGTTTTCAGCCGGCTTCCCAGGCTGGTTATCCGTCACAAAGCCATGAGCAGCATCCTGGCGCTCGCGGGATTCAGGGCTCTCGAACTCCAATTCCCGGCGCCGGTACTCATAAAAGTTACCCTGGTGGCCTTCGATAATCGTGACCGGTGCGGCCGCCTTGTCCATTTCCTCTAGCATCTGCTGGCCTACCGGAGAGCCTCTAAGCATTTCCAGATCGGCTTCGACACGCGCCTTGAACTGCGGCGTACCGTCAATGACAAAGCCCTTGCGCCCCGCATCACTGGGCTTAACCTCAACATACGTGGATTTTTCGGTACGGGTTATATGGTCTTCCTTTTTCCCGTATGTGATATCCAGATCGCTTTTCGAGGTGACAGTAGCCTGGCTCTTGCCCGTGTAAAACACATTGGGCCCGCTTCCACCCTCCATGGCACTCTCCCCACGCAAGGCAACCATAGTGTTATGGCCATTTCCGCCACGAAACCGGTTTCGGTCACCCGCCCCGAGCATATAACTACCGCCATCACCGGCTTGAAAATCATTGCTCTCTTTGCCTATCCCGTACATGACGCTGTAGCCGCTGCCGCCCTTGAATTTGTTATTGCCGCCATGATCCTCCACGTAACCTACGCCAGAGCCCAGTTGGATATCGTCATTGCCTGTGCCAGAAAATACACGGGAGCTGCCACTCCCCGCGCGGAAGAAATTGTTGCCATTCCCCAAATCGACAATTGTTTCCAGCTTGACGTTATCTGCGACAACCACAGTGTCGGCACCTTCCTGGGTCTCCATCACTAACTTTTTCCCAGCCCCGCCATCACTGGAGATCGGAACGTCATAGCATTTACCGTTGATCTCGACACTTAGCCCTCCGTCAGCTGACCGCTTCAAGTCGACTTTGTCCGCACCGTTGCCCGTCTTGATAAAGAGCACTTCCTCCCGCGGCTGCTGCGATCTCGGGCCTCCACCCGTGACCTGAAGTTCTATTTCAACCTGTCCATCCTTGAATGGCTGATTGGCAGAAATCTTGATTGGGGCGCCGCCATTTACGACTGACGTTTTGGGATCATTGGAAAAAGGTGCCAACGGCGTCGACGAGGACGCCTGAAGCTGGCTATTTGATATTTGCCTGTTCATCCGAGAAATCCTTAAGAAAGAGATAACCGCGATGAGTGTGTGGAGGCTGCAAGAATTTGGTTCCGCAGGCTGAATGAAAACCTACAGGAAGTGAGTGCTACCGAGAACTATCCCACAACACAGGATGAGTTAAACGCCGCCCCTACTCTCACTTCCCGCGCAGATTAACGAATGCTTCCGCGCAAACGACCAACAACCCCTTGCAACAACTGGGGCGTCGCCGTCTCGAAGGGTACCGCTTCCCCCGCCACCAACACCACCCGCGACCAGATCCGGTGAAACAACCCTTTCTTCGGATCGCGACTGAAAAAACTCCCCCACAACCCCTGCAACGCCATGGGAATCACCGGCACCGGTGTCTCTTCCAGAATCCGCGTCACCCCACCGCGAAACTCGTTCATCTCGCCATCGGCCGTCAACTTGCCCTCCGGAAAGATGCACACCAGTTCGCCGTCCTTCAGATACTGCGCAATACGGGTGAAGGCCTTTTCGTAGATCTGAATATCTTCATGACGCCCGGCAATCGGAATAGCCCCGGCTGTGCGGAAGATAAAATTCAGCACCGGCAAGCGGTAGATCTTGTAGTACATGACAAAGCGAATCGGCCGACGCACCGCACCGCCAATCAGCAGTGCATCGACAAACGACACGTGGTTGCACACCAGCAACGCCGCGCCTTCATCAGGAATCGCTTCCAGGTTGCGATGCTCCACGCGGTACATGGAATGGCTGAGCAGCCAGATCATGAAGCGCATGGTGAACTCGGGGACGATCCTGAAGATGTAGGTATTCACCGCGATATTGAGCAGCGACACCACCAGGAACAACTCGGGGATCGACAGCTTGGCCACGCTGAGCAGCAGGATCGAGACGACGGCCGACACCACCATGAACAGCGCGTTGAGGATGTTATTGGCCGCGATTACCCGCGCGCGCTCGTTCTCGGCGGTACGCGACTGGATCAGCGCATACAGCGGCACGATATAGAAGCCGCCGAACACCCCCAGCCCGAGGATATCGAACAACACCCACCAGGCCTGGCCGTAGCTGAGCACGGCCAGCCAATCGTTGGCCTGCACGTTCTGCGGGAAACCACCGGAGTGCCACCACAGCAGCAGGCCAAACACCGTCAGGCCGAATGAACCGAACGGCACCAAGCCGATTTCCACCTTACGCCCGGAGAGTTTCTCGCAGAGCATCGAGCCAAGGGCGATGCCCACCGAAAATACGGTGAGAATCAGCGTCACCACGGTTTCGTCGCCGTACAACCACTCCTTGGCGTAGGCCGGGATCTGCGTCAGATAAATCGCACCCACAAACCAGAACCACGAGTTGCCGACAATGGAACGCGAAACGGCTGGCGTCTGCCCCAGGCCCAGGCGCAAGGTGGCCCAGGATTCGCTGAAGATATTCCAGTTCAAACGCAGCCCCGGGGTAGACGCCGCCGCCCGCGGAATACTGCGGCTGGCGAGGTAACCCAGCACGGCCACGCCGACAATCGCCACCGCCACCACCGGCGCGTAATGGGTCGACGACATCATGATCCCAGCGCCAATCGTACCGGCGAGGATCGCCAGGAACGTGCCCATTTCCACCAGGCCGTTGCCGCCCACCAGCTCATCTTCGTGCAAGGCCTGGGGCATGATCGAGTACTTCACCGGGCCGAACAGCGCCGAGTGGGTGCCCATGGCAAACAGTGCCAGCAGCATCAGCTCCAGGTGGTTGGTGAGGAAACCCGTGGCGCCCACGGCCATGATCACGATCTCGCCGATCTTGATCGCGCGGATCAGCGCGTCCTTGTTGAATTTCTCGCCAAACTGCCCGGCCAGCGCCGAGAACAGGAAGAACGGCAGGATAAACAGCAATGCGCACAGGTTGACCCAGATCGAGCGGTCACCGTCGATGGTCAACTTATAGAGAATGGCAAGGATCAGCGATTGCTTGAAGATGTTGTCGTTGAAGGCGCCCAGCAACTGGGTAATGAAAAACGGCAGGAAGCGCCGTGTGCGCAGCAAGGTGAATTGCGAGGGGTGGCTCATCGTCCGTGTTCCTGCGTGGCCTGTTTTTTTGTAAAAGCATTCAGGCCACGACTTTACCTAATCCGGCTTACTTATTCGCTAGTCCTGCAATACACGGCGAAACAAAAAGCTCACCTTTATAGGCCCCCTGCACGGTGCGCTTGGCGACGATCACCCACATCAGCGCCAATGCCAGCACCAGCACGCTGCCAAACACACTGAAGAACCCCAGGTGCAACAGGCTCGCCAGCTTCAACGTGGCCAGGGCATACACCCCCAGCGGAAAGGTAAACCCCCACCAGCCAAGGTTGAACGGGATTCCGGCACGCAGGTAACGCAGGGTGATCAGCACCGCGATCAGCATCCACCACAAGCCGAAGCCCCACAGGGTAATGCCGGCCACCAGGCCCAGGCCGTTGGCCATTTCGCCGACGCCGGGCAGGCCATTGGCGGCAAAGATTGCGGGTGCATCGCCGCCGAGCAGCAACATGCCCAGGGCACCGGTGCCGATGGGGCCAAGGGCCAGCCAGCTCGACGCGGCCATATTGGCGTGGGGCAGTTTATGCAAGGCCATGCGCAGCATCAGGATGGTCAGGATGCTGAACGCCACCGGCAGGGAAAACGCCCACAGCACGTAGCTGGTCACCAGCATGATCAATTGCGCGTGGGCATCCGCCAGATGCGGCGCCAGCAAGCCGCCACTGGCAGCGGCGACTTCGGCGGCCACCACCGGCAACAGCCACACGGCGGTCATCTGGTCGATGCTGTGTTCCTGGCGGGTAAACATCATGAACGGGATCAGCACGCCGCAGGCCAGGGCCATCGCCACGTCGAGCCACCACAGGGCTTCAGCCAGCGGGATCACATCGCTGCCCCAGCGCGGCAAGCCGAACAGCAACAAGCCATTGAGGATGGTCGCCAGCCCCATGGGGATGGTGCCGAAGAACATCGACACCGTGGAGTGCCCGAAAATCCGCCGCGCCTCGTGGAAGAACATCACCCAACGGGCGGCGTACAACACGCTGAACAGTACAAACAGGCCAATGGTGAAAAACCACAGCGCTTCAGCGATGGCCTGCACACCCGGCAGATTGACCGGCAATTGCGCCAGGGCCAGCGCCAGCACGCCGGTGCCCATGGTCGCGGCAAACCAGTTGGGGGTGAACTGGCGAATCACTTCCCGGGGCCGGGTCAGGTGACTGAAGGGTTTGTAACTGATGGTATTCGAGCAAGTCATGATGGCAATCCTCCTCCTCGCATGAGGTTGAGGCCATGGTAGAACCGAATCGAATATCTATATAACGGGTAATTTCTCTAACTGTTATCTGTTTTACCTATAAGCGAACCACGCGATCCCTGCATCAGCAAACCGACCAGGGCACTCAGGGCCAGCAAGATCAGCACAACGCCGTAGCCGTCGGTGGTGGCGATCAGGCCGAAACTGCGGATCAGATTGCCCGCCAGCAGCGACGGCAGGCAGAACGCCAGGTAACTCAACACATAAAACGCCGACATCAAACCGGCCCGTTCATGGGGCAGCGCCAGGGGCACCACGCTGCGCAAGGCGCCGAGGAAGCCTGCGCCAAATCCACTGCCCGCAATCAACGTGGCGATGAAAAACAACGGCAGGCTGGCGCTGTGCACCGCCGTGAGGATCAACGCCACGCCGACAGCCAGCAGGCCTGCACCTAAGCGCAAGACCTTGTCGGCCGGGCGATTGCGCAGGCTGAAAATCATCAGCGCGCCACTCAACGTCAGCACCGCCACCAGCCCGCCACCGATCAGATTGGACGTGGAACCCGTCGCCGCCCGCACCAGCGACGGCGCCAGCGACAGATAGAACCCGCCCATGGCCCACACCGCCACGTCCACCGGCAACGATAGCCATAACGCCCGCCGCGCTTGAGGCGGCACATGCAAGGTCGGGCGCAACGAAGCCAGCGCGCCGGGAATGCGGCTGACGGTTTCCGGCAAACGCCACACGTATATCGCCTGTACCAACATCAACGCGAACAGCGTCCAGTAGATCAACTGCGTCGGCAGCGGTGCGAACTCCACCAGCAGGCTGCTGCCCATCGCCCCACACGCCATGCCCAGCAAAGGCGCCACGCTGTTGACCAGCGGACCCTGCTGGCGGTCGGTGTCGAGCAATGCCGCGCCGAGGACCGCAGTGGCCATGCCGGTGGCGAAGCCTTGCAAGGTGCGCGCAGCGATCAGCCAGGCCACGCTGCCTTCATTGATAAACAGCAACATCGCCAGCATATCCAGGACCAGCGCGGCAAAAATCACCGGCTTGCGCCCCAGGTGGTCCGACAGCGAACCCACGGTCAACAGCGCTGCCAGCAGGCTGATGGCGTAGACACCGAAGATCAGCGTGAGCATGCCTGCGGAAAAATGCAGGCCTTCCTGATACAGGTGATACAACGGCGTCGGCGCGCTGGAAGCGGCGAGAAACGTCAGCAAGGTGAACGCCAGGAACACCAGGCTGGAACGATGAGTAGTGTGGCTGGACATGGGCACGCTCCGCTAAAGCTAATATTTTGCTTTTGCGGAGTGTGCTACTGGCCAGCGCTTAAAGCAAATTCTTTGTGTTAAGGTCGCAAACATGGCGATAAAAGAAGGCCTCCGCCCGGGGGGCCGTAGTGCCCGGGTCCAGGAATCCGTCCATTCGGCGGTGCGCGAACTGCTGGAAGCCCACGAGCGCTCCAGCGTGACCGTGCCCATGATTGCCGCGCGCGCAGGCGTCACGCCGTCCACCATTTACCGGCGCTGGGGCGACCTGTCCGCACTGCTGGCCGACGTAGCCCTCGCGCGTATGCGCCCCGACAGCGAGCCGGCCGATACCGGCAGCCTGCGCGGCGACCTGCAAGCCTGGGCCGAGCAGTATCTGGATGAGATGAGCTCAGAGCCGGGACGCAACATGATGCGCGACGTGCAATGCAGCCAGACGCCGGGGTATTGCGTGGCGCTGATTGGTGGGCAGTTGCAGGTGATTGTGGATCGTTATCCCGACAGCCCGGCGCCCAGTGTGGAACGGCTGATCAACCTGCTGGCGGCGCCGACGGTGTTCAGGATTCTTTTTGCGAATGCGCCGTTGCAGGTGGAAGAATTGCATGCGCTGATCGAACTGGCGCTGAAGTCGTAAGCTCTTGCACAAAACAAAATGTGGGAGCGGGCTTGCTCGCGAATGCGCCGTGTCAGTCACCAGATACCTTGACTGATACACCGTCTTCGCGAGCAAGCCCGCTCCCACATTTTTTAACCCCATCCGGTCAGTGGATCAGGTACGCATCCCACGCCCACTCACCAGCAGCTTCGCGCAACCGATATACAGCACCACCGTCGCCACCAGCATGAAGGTAATCGCCACGCTGATCTTGATATCCGACACACCCAAAATGCCGTAGCGGAACGCGTTGACCATGTGCAACACCGGGTTGGCCAGCGACACGGTCTGCCAGAACGGCGGCAACAGCGTGATGGAGTAGAACACCCCGCCCAGGTAGGTCAGCGGCGTCAGCACGAAGGTCGGGATGATCGAGATGTCATCGAAGTTGCGTGCAAACACGGCGTTGATAAACCCCAGCAGCGAGAAGATCGTCGCCGTCAGCACCACCACCAGAATGGTGACCCCGAGGTGATGCACCTGCAGGTGGGTGAAGAACAGCGACAGCAACGTCACGATCACCCCGACCATCAAGCCGCGCAGCACGCCGCCCACGGTGTAGCCGATCAGGATGGTGTGCGGCGATACCGGCGAGACCATCAGTTCTTCAATCGAACGCTGGAACTTGCTGCCGAAGAAACTCGACACCACGTTGCCGTACGCGTTGGTGATCACCGACATCATGATCAGGCCCGGCACGATGTACTCCATGTAGGTGAAGCCACCCATGTCGCCGATCTGCCGGCCGATCAGGTTACCGAAGATCACGAAGTACAAGACCATGGTGATCGCCGGCGGCAGCAGGGTTTGCGGCCAGATCCGGGTAAAACGCTTCACTTCGCGATAGATGATGGTTTGCAGCGCGACGAGGTTGGGTTGCAGTTCGGAACTCATACCGCCACCTTCGCCAGATTTTTCTCCACCAGGGACACGAACAACTCCTCAAGGCGATTGGTTTTATTACGCAGGCTCAGCACTTCGATGTTCTGCGTCGCCAACTGGGTGAACAGCGCGGTGATGCCCATGGCTTTGTCCACTTGTACTTCCAGCGTGTGGCTGTCCACCAGGCGGCTCGGGTAGCCGAGCAATTGCGGCGGCGCCGACAGATTGTTCTTCAAGTCGAGCAGGAAGGTTTCCACATGCAACTGGCCCAGCAGGTTACGCATGCTGGTGTTCTCGACGATGGTGCCGTGGTCGATGATGCCGATATTGCGACACAGTTGCTCAGCCTCTTCCAGGTAATGGGTGGTGAGGATGATGGTGATGCCCTTCTCGTTCAGCTCGGTGAGGAAGGTCCACATCGAGCGACGCAGTTCGATATCCACGCCTGCGGTGGGCTCATCGAGGATCAGCAGGCGCGGCTCGTGCACCAGCGCGCGGGCGATCATCAAGCGCCGCTTCATGCCACCGGACAGCGAACGGGACGGCACATCGCGCTTGTCCCACAGGCCCAGTTGGGTCAGGTATTGCTCGGCGCGTTCCTTGGCGATCTTCGCCGGGATGCCGTAGTAACCGGCCTGGGTCACGACAATATCGAAGGTCTTTTCGAACTGGTTGAAGTTGAATTCCTGGGGCACCACGCCGATGGAGCGCTTGAGCGCTGCCGGGGATTTGTCCAGATCATGCCCGAAGATATTCACCGTGCCGCTGGTCTTGTTGACCAGGGTCGAGAGGATACCGATGGTGGTGGATTTGCCGGCACCGTTGGGGCCGAGCAAGGCGAAGAAGTCACCTTCGGCAACGTCCAGATCGATACCACTCAGGGCCTGGAAACCGTTGCCGTAGGTTTTGGTTAGCTGCCGGATGGACAGAGCGGAACTCATATCGGAATACGCACCAAAGAAGGAAATAGGAAGAATAGATGAAGGCGCACGCCACGAAGTTCAACGACGGCGCATGACAGCCATGGTGGCTGCCCGCGCCGCACAAGTACAGTCACCTGTATTAATAGTCAGTATTAAGTCAACGCGGTCATGACCGCTTTGCGGTAGGCCGGGCGTTGTTGCAGGCGTTGGTACCAGGCCTCTAGATGGGGCATTGCAGGGCGTTCGATGGGCATTTCGAACCAGGCGTAGGCAAAACAGCCCAGGGGGATATCGCCCATGCCGATCTCGTTGCCCGACAGATACGGCTGTTCGGCGAGGGCTTTGTCCACAGTGGCGAGTGCATCGATGCAGGCTTGGCGCCCGGCGTGGATGCTGTCCCAGTTCTGTTTTTCCGCAGGGGTGCGCAGGATGCCCCAGAACACGGCCTTGAACGGTTCGGCGAGGGTGGAAGTGGTCCAGTCCATCCATTTTTCCGCGCTGGCCCGGGCTTTCAGGTCAGTCGGGTACCAACTGGACGCCTGCTTGGCGCAGAGATAACGCACGATGGTGTTGGATTCCCACAACACAAAGTCGCCGTCTTCAATCATCGGCACCCGACCGTTGGGGTTCAACGCGCGGTACTGCGGCGTATCGACCACACCAAACGCGCCGCCCGCGTCGATGGCCTCGTAGTCCAGGCCGAGTTCTTCGGCGCACCACAGTGCTTTCCTGACGTTTGATGAGTTTTTACGACCCCAGATCTTCAGCATGACCGTGCCTTATTGTGTGGTGAGCGCAGCAGCATACGCCGGTTCACGCACGGCTTAAATCGGTCTGCATATCACCGAGCAAGGGCGGACTGTCTTCGCTGAACAGGTGCGGGTAACAGGTGCGGATATGCTCAAAGAAAAATGCCTCGGGCACGTCAGGAAATTGCCCGTGATCCACCACGTACTCCATCGAGCGCTGCCCCTGACGATTGAACGCGTGGAAGACGCTGTCGTTGACCCCATCGAAATCCAGCGCTGGCACATCGAACACATCACACAGCTGTTGATTGAACGCCGGGGTGGCCTTGACCCAACGCCCATGCAGGAACAGCTCGGTGTAGCCATGCATGGCGAACACATCGCTTTTAAGCAGTGCGAGCAGGCGTGGCGTGGACAGGTGATTGCGCACATCCGCCAGGCCGATGCGCGCTGGGATGCCGCAGTGGCGGGCGCAAGCGGCGAGCAAGGTGGCCTTGGGCACGCAATAGCTTTCGCCGGCGGCCAGGGCGAAGCTGGCGCTCAGGGTGTCGGGGTCACGGCTGAAGGTGTAGGGGTTGTAGCGAATCGCCTCACGCACGGCGTAATAAAGACTGACTGCCTGGTCATTTAAATCCGCACGGGTACCGCGATGTTTTTCGGCGAACTCCACCACCGCAGGGTGGTCACTATCGATGAAGCGGCTGGGACTCAGGTACGTATCCATGAGCGTTATCTCCGAAGGAAGCCTGGAGTCTAACGACAGGCCTGCCCGAGCGATAACGACGAATCGGCCAAATCTCGTAACACCCCTATCACCCCGCTTGTTCGGATGCCGACTAAGCTCCAGGGTGGTTTCGCCCCTGGTTTCACGGAGGATTGAATATGCTGTTGTTGTGGATACTGGTTCTGGTCGCTGGCATTGCCTACCTGGCACACCGTCGCACCGCGCCCTTGCCTGCCCTGGGCGTCGTT
This sequence comes from Pseudomonas sp. B611, assembly GCF_055407965.1. Taxonomy (NCBI): domain Bacteria; kingdom Pseudomonadati; phylum Pseudomonadota; class Gammaproteobacteria; order Pseudomonadales; family Pseudomonadaceae; genus Pseudomonas; species Pseudomonas sp. B611. Next base: position 21,092 of record NZ_JBUZST010000022.1, on the reverse strand, counting down.
GCCGTCTACCTGCTGGCGATGGGGGTGTGGAGTCACGCGCCAGGATGGTTGCTGCTGATCTTCTGGGTGTTGCTGGCCGCCGTCGCGGCGCCCTTGCTGCTGCCCGACCTGCGCCGCCAATACTTCACCAAACCGCTGTTCAGCTGGTTCCAGAAAGTCCTGCCGCCGATGTCCGAGACCGAGCGCGATGCCATTGATGCCGGCACGGTGTGGTGGGACGGCGAACTGTTCAGCGGCCGCCCCGACTGGGACAAGTTGCTGGCCTACCCCAAGGTCCAACTGACCGCAGAGGAACAGGCGTTCATCGATGGCCCCACCGAAGAACTCTGCGCCATGGTCAGCGACTGGGATATCGGCCAGGCCATGGACCTGCCGCCCGCCGCCTGGGAACACATCAAGACCCACGGTTTCTTCGCCCTGATCATTCCCAAGGAATACGGCGGCAAGGGGTTTTCCGCCTATGCCCACTCCCAGGTCGCGATGAAACTCGCCACACGCAGCGGCGACCTGGCGTCCACCGTGATGGTGCCCAACTCCCTCGGCCCGGCCGAATTGCTGCTGCACTACGGCACCGATGAACAACGCAACCATTACCTGCCACGCCTGGCCCGCGGCGATGACATCCCCTGCTTCGCCCTCACCGGCCCGCTGGCCGGCTCCGACGCCGGCGCGATGCCCGACACCGGGATCATTTGCAAAGGTGAATGGGAAGGCAAGGAAACCCTCGGCCTGCGCCTGAACTGGGAAAAACGCTACATCACCCTTGGCCCGGTCGCGACCCTGTTGGGCCTGGCCTTCAAGGCCCACGACCCGGACCATCTGCTGGGTGACGAGGAAGACCTGGGCATCAGCCTGGCGCTGATTCCTACGGATACGCCTGGCGTGGACATCGGCCGTCGCCATCTGCCCCTCGGCGCCGCCTTCATGAACGGCCCCAACTCCGGCAAGGATGTGTTCATCCCCCTGGAATTCCTGATTGGCGGCCAGGAAATGCTCGGCAAGGGCTGGATGATGTTGATGAACTGCCTGTCCGTAGGCCGTTCGATCTCCCTGCCTGCGGTGGGCACTGGTGCGGCCAAGTTCACCAGCCTGGTGACCGGCCAATACGCCCAGGTGCGCGAACAATTCAACGTCCCGCTGTCCGCCTTCGAAGGTATCCAGGAAGCCCTCGCGCGTATCGGCGGCAACGCCTGGCTGATGGACAGCGCGCGCATGCTCACCGCCAACGCGGTAGACCTCGGGGAAAAACCCTCGGTGTTGTCGGCGATCCTCAAGTACCACCTCACCGAACGCGGCCGCGAGTGCATCAGCCACGCCATGGACGTGCACGGCGGCAAGGGCATCATCATGGGCCCGAACAACTACCTGGGCCGCAGCTGGCAGGGTGCGCCGATCTTCATCACCGTCGAAGGCGCGAACATCCTCTCGCGCAACCTGATGATCTTTGGCCAGGGCGCGATCCGCTGCCACCCGTTCGTCCTCAAGGAAATGGCCCTGGCCGGCCGTGAAGACCACGACCAGGCACTCAAGGAGTTCGACGGCCTGCTGATGCAACACATCGGTTTTGCCGTGAGCAACGCCGCCAGCACCCTGGTGCTGAACCTCGGCGTGGGCCACTTCGAGAAGGCTCCGGGCAACCGCTTGAGCCAGGGTTACTTCCGCGCGCTGAACCGCCAGGCCGCTGCCTTTGCCCTGCTCGCCGACCTGAGCATGATGTTGCTCGGTGGCGAATTGAAACGCCGCGAACGCCTGTCGGCGCGCCTCGGTGATGTACTCAGCCACCTGTACCTCGCCTCGGCGGCGCTCAAGCGTTACCACGACCTGGATTCACCGGACCATCTGGAACCGCTGTTCACCTGGGCCATGGAAGAAAGCCTGGGTGAATCGGAGCGCGCCTTGGATGAACTGTTGAGCAACTTCCCGAACAAGGTGCTTGGTTGCCTGCTGCGGGTGATCGTGTTTCCGTTTGGCCGCCGCCACACCGGGCCATCGGATGCGCTGGATGCCGAAGTCGCGGCAGTGCTTGGCCGGGCCAAAGGCGACCCGACCCTGGAGGAACTGCTCGCCGGCTGCTACCGCCCACAATCGGCGGACGATCCGGTAGGCGCCCTGCAACAGGCCTACGACCTGCTCGGCGCCAGCCATCCATTGCAGAAAAAACTGCACACCGCGCTCAAGAGTGGCCAGGTCAAACCGGCCGCTGGCGAGCATGCCATCGACGCGGCGCTGGAGGCTGGCGTGCTTCAACCGGTCGAAGCGCAAACCCTGCGTGACGCCGAAGCGGCGCGGCGCAAGGTGATCGACGTGGATGATTTCAGCAAGGAAGAGCTGACGCAGGCTGAGGGTAAAGTCCGCTGATCTCGGCGGTCATATAAAAACGGGCGCGAGAGCTATATACTCTCGCGCCCGTTTTTGCTTTAGAGGACTTATCTCGTGTCCAACGTCGTTGCCGATCATCTCGTCTTGCTCGACCACCTGCGCAGCATCCTGGTTGCCGTCGGCGAAGCCGAACAGGTGCCCGAGGAAAGCCATACCTTGTTCCTGGAGCGCTTCGACGAACTGCGCGCCCTGCTGCCCATCGACCCGATCGAAAGCCAGTACCTGGGCCAGGACCTGATGAGCCAGGTCATCCTGCGCTACCCACAAATTGCCCACCTGGTGCCGCGCGACCTGCTGTGGTTCTTCGGCGGTGACTGCCTGCACTTCATGCCCGATGAAGAACTGGACATGTACCAGGCCCTGGAAGAGCGTCGCTTCGAAGCCGAGCAGAACGACGAACCGTTCGACTGGAACCAGGAAAAGCAGCTGCTGGCCATGCCGGTGGACCAGAGCAAGCACTGATCCCCAGCACACCGCAAAACCTGCTTTCCTGTGGGAGCTGGCTTGCCTGCGATAGCATCACCTCGGTACTACTGACAGACCGAGTTGTCTGCATCGCAGGCAAGCCAGCTCCCACAGAAAAGCCAGCTCCCACAGTAAGTCCTGCTCCCACAGAAGCCAGCGCCCAGTACTACCGCTGGCGTAGTGTTGGCTCTCGCGCCATGCACTCCACCAGATAATCAATAAACACCCGCACCTTCGGCGGCAGATACCGCGTCGGTGAATGCAGCAACCACACCTCACCGTGATACGACGCAATAAAATCCCACTGCGCCAACACCTGCACCACCCTCCCCGCCTCCAGATCATGGCGCGCCGTAAAGTACGGCAGGCTGCCAATCCCCACATGCTGCAACACCGCGTCCAAACGCACCCCGGTATGGTTCGCCGCATAACGCCCGCGCACCCCGACCGTCACCGTCTTGCCGGCCTGGCGAAACTTCCAGCGTGCATCCGCCGGTGTTTCCCCCAGATAGATGCAACTGTGTTCGAGCAAATCATGGGGGTGTTGCGGCGTGCCGTGTTCGGCCAGGTACTGCGGCGTGGCGCACAACAGGTGCTCGATGGGAAACAACGGCCGCCCCACCAACCCCGATGGCGGGCTTTCGGAGATGCGCAGGATCAGGTCGAGGTTGTCGTCGATCAAGTCCACCGGCCGATCCTCCAGGATCAACTGCACATCCACCTTGGGATAGCGCCGCAAGAACTCCGGCATATGCGGGTGTATCACAAACCGCCCCACCGCCTTGGGCACGCTGACGCGCACCCGGCCTTCGGCTTCATGGGTGAATTGGCCGCTGATCTCCATCACCGCACGCGCCGAGTTGACCATGTCCTGGCAACGCTTGAACACCTCTTCGCCGCCTTCGCTCAAGCGCAACTTGCGCGTCGTGCGTTGCAGCAAACGGGTGGCCAGGGCCTTTTCCAGATGGGAAATGCTGCGGCTCACCGACGACGGTGAAACGCCCATCTGCCGCGCGGCTTCGGAGAAGCTGCCGGTTTCCACCACTTTGACGAAAATCGCCATTTCGCCCAGCAGAGGCAAAGGAAGATTGATGCTCATGACGCACAGGTCCATTGATAATTGAGCGGATTATCACCCATCCGCGCACTATTTATACTGAGCGCAGAACCCTGATGCGGATGTAGAGAATGACCGAGCGCCTGTTTTTCACCCATGACCACCTGACCGCTGAACTCGAAGTGCTGGCCTGCACGCCCCACGAAGAGCAGTTCGCGGTGACCTTGCAATCGACAATTTTCCACCCCCAGGGCGGCGGCCAGCCTTTCGACACCGGCTGGCTCGGCGAAAGCCAAGTAGTGCGCGTCACCCAGGAGCCCGACCGCGTAGTCCACTACGTCGATCGACCCGTAGCATTGGGCCCGATTACCGCGCGCGTCGACGCGCAACGCCGCGCCCTGCACACCCGCCTGCATTCCGCCGGCCACTTGATCGGCAACGCCGGCGAACAACTGGGTTGGATGCCGATCAAGGCCCATCACTGGCCGGGCGAAGGCAAGATCAGTTTTATCCGTGGCGAAGCGGCGCAAGACATGGACGCCGACGCGATCCAACAGCAGATCAACCAATGGATCGCAGCGGACTACCCACGTCACATGAACCTGGAAGACGGCACCCGCGAAGTCGGCTTCGGCGAGTTGCCGGCCTACGCCTGCGGTGGCACACACGTCCAGGTCTTGGGCGAGCTGGGCCAGGTGACAATCCTGGCCCTGTCGGAGAAAAAGGGCACGTTGTCGGTGCGCTACGAGATTGCGTAGCGCCCAAGGTAAACACTAATCCTGCGACAAAGCACCAACCCTGTGGCGAGGGAGCTTGCTCCCGTTGGACTGCGCAGCAGTCCCAGCCGTTTAACCAAAGAGCTGGGGCCGCTTCGCGGCCCAACGGGAGCAAGCTCCCTCGCCACAGTTGGGTTCTATTCTTTTTACATGGCAATCGCCCCCGCCCGCCCCGACTCCACCACAAACGACTTGAGCGTCGCCACCGTGGCCGTCGGGTCGCGCGGATCGGTGATCACGCGCAAGTTCGTCAGCATCTTGTCCGGCGCGATCTGCACCGACACATACCCACGTTGGCGGCTGTCGAAAAACTTCACATGAGGGTTGAGCGGCAGCAGTTTGCTGAACGCATCAAAGGGCGGCCCATCCGAGGTCACCGACGTGCCGACAAACTCCGTCGCGACAATCGGCGAGTCAGGGTTGTTGCCATCTGCGTGCAGGTCCGTGACCCAGAACGAATGAATATCCCCGCCCCAGAACACCGGGTTCTTGACCCGATTACGCTGGATGGACGTGAGCATCCGCGCCCGGTTGGCCATGTAGCCGTCCCAGCCATCGGTCCAACGTCCGGGTTTATGGTCAGTCAGGTCACGCTGGATCAGCGGCGCTACCAGCAAATCCTGGGCGATCACGTTCCACTGCGCCTGCGACTGCGCAAAACCCTGATCCAGCCAGGCCTCTTGCTGCCAGCCGAGCATGGTGCGACCGGGGTCGCGCAAGTCATGGCAGAGATTGGTCGCAATGTGCCCTTGATGGCTGCCATTGGCCGGAATGCACGGTTGCTCGGAACGGTACTGGCGGCCGTCAAGCACATGGAAACGCGCCAGTTGGCCGTAGTCCAGGCGCCGGTAGATGCGCATGTCCGGACCTTTAGGCAGGCTGCTGGCCCGTAGCGGCATATGTTCGTAATAGGCCTGATAAGCCGCTGCGCGCTGGAGGAGAAACTGCGCCACCGGGATCTTCGGGTCCTGGGACCATTGGTTGGCGTAGTCATTCTGCACTTCATGATCATCCCAGGTCGCGACGCTGGGGGCCGCAGCGTGCAAGGCCTGCAAGTCTGGGTCAGTCTTGTACAGGGCATAGCGGTTACGGTAATCGCTGAGGCTTACCGCGTTGCCACTGCCATGGGAGCGAATGACTTTGCCCGACGACGGCGCGTAGGAACTGTCGTAGATATAGTCACCGAGAAAAAACACCAGGTCCGGCTGCTCGGCGGCAAGGTGGCGATAGGCGCTGAAATATCCGCGCTCCCAATGCGAGCACGACACAAACCCCACCCGCGCCGCCACACTGGCATGCAACGGCGGCGCCGTACGGGCCTGCCCCACCGGGCTCTGCGCGCCAAGGCCATCGAACTGATACCAATACGGTCGCCCCGCCTCCAGCCCCGCGACTTCAACATGTACCGAGTGGGCAAACCGTGGGCCGGCCATCACCTCGCCCTGGCGTACGATGCGTGTCATCGCCGCATCGCTGGCCACCCGCCAACGCACCGGCACCGCACGGCTCAAGCCACCACGGCCATCGGCAGCGTTGAATAACGGCGCCAGCCGCGTCCAGATCACAAAGCCATCCGGCAGTGGATCGCCGCTGGCAACGCCGAGGGTGAACGGATAATCCACCCCGGCACTGCGCGCAAACGGGCTGAGGATCGCAAACGCCGAGCCCACCGCCAGCCCGGTCAATATCCGGCGGCGGTCATGGTCCACGGCACCGCTCACGAGGGACGCTCCCAGTCCTCACGCACCACGGCAAAGCCGAGCAAGTCCTCGAACACTCCGTTCTTGAGAAACGCGTCGCGCATGCAACCCTCAAAGCGCAGGCCGATTTTCTCCATCACCCGCGCCGACTCTTTGTTGCGGCCAAAGCATTGGCTGCCGACCCGCTGCAAACCCAATTCAGCGAAGCCAAAATCCATCACCGCCCGCGCCGCCTCGGCGCCATAGCCCATGTTGCGACAGTGCGCCGCCACCCAACCGCCGAGGTGCCCGTAACGGTGTCGCGCGTTGAGTCGCAAGCTGACGATGCCGACCAATTCACCCGTTTCGACTACATGCATGCCCAGGCTGAGTAAATCGCCCGCACGATATTTCGCGGCCATGTTGTCGATAAAGGTGTGTGCCGTTTCCAGGGTATAGGGCGACGGAATATTGGCCGTGTTGTCGGCGATTTTCGGCCCGTTGGCGAGCGTCGACAGGGTCTCGGCCTGGTGTGTTTCCAGGCCGCGCAATAGCAGGCGCGGGGTGGACAGGTGTGGCAATTCGCTACTCATTCCTCAGGGCCCTCGATGTAAAGTTTCTGAGAATGCCCCTGCTGGATTTCAATTCTGTTACGTCGTAAAAATGACTACAGAGTCGTCCGTAAGACCTGTCCTAGAGCCCTCAAAACGTCAATTAAAGTTAACCAATCGGTCATTTTTGGTTGTTAGCGTGTCGCCCCTAATTCAATAACGGGGTAGCGGAATGAGAACCTGGGACGAACCGAAAAAACGCAAGGCGCACATCGAATTGATCCCGATGATCGACGTGATGATGTTCCTCCTGGTGTTTTTCGTACTCGTGAGCCTGAACGTGATTCCGGCCCTCGGCATGAAGACCCAATTGCCCAGCGCCAGCAGTTCGCAGCAGCTCAAGCCACAGAACAAATTCATCCTGACGTTGGGTTTGGCGGGCCAACTGCAACTGGACGGCAAGGACCTCACCGTCGAGGCCTTGGTGCCGGCGTTGAAGGCCGCAGAAAAGCCCGATACCAAGTCGACGATCATCGTCAACAGCGACAAAGGCGTGGAGGTTTCACGCCTGGTGGAAGTGATGGACACCCTGCGCCTGGGTGGCTTTACCTCCGTGTCCATTGCCACGCGTAAGTCCTGATCATGTACGTCCTGTTTCGTGCACGTCAGTTGCTGGGCAGTGTCCCGGCCGTGATCGCCCTGGTGCTGATTGCGATGGGTATCCAGTCGCAAACCTTGAAGGTCGAGCCGGTGTATGACGAGTCGGCGGTCGAGCTGGCCTTGGTCGAGCCGGAGCCGGAAGTGGTCCCGGAGCCAGTGGTGGAACAAGAGCCGCCACCGCCGGTGATCGAGGACGAAGAGGCCGCACCGGCCCCGCCACCGCCACCGCCCAAACCGCTGCCAAAACCTGAGCCCAAGCCCAAGCCGGTGCCCAAGCCCGTGGTCGCCAAGCCAACACCCACGCCGACCCCAACCCCGCCACCGGTGGCCACCAAACCGGCACCCGCCGCCGTGGCCCAGGTCGCGCCGACACCGGCTCCACCCGCGCCGCCGAAGGTCGATGGCCAGGCCCTGGAAGGCGGTTACCTCAAGGGTTTGCGCAACGAGTTGGACAGCTACAAGCAGTACCCCACCGGTCGCCAGGCGTCCCTCGAACGCCCGACCGGCGAGGTGGTGGTGTGGCTGCTGGTTGATCGCCAGGGTCGGGTTCTCGACTCCGGTGTGCAGACCCAGGCCTCGAGCATGTTGCTCAACCGGGCCGCCGCCAACAGCTTGCGTCGCATCAAGCAAGTCAAACCGTTCCCCGAGCAAGCGTTCGGGGGGAGCAATGAGCATCGCTTCACCGCCACCTTCAACTACAGCGTGCAATAAGCACCCGACACCAGGACGACACTGATGAGGTTCACACGGATTCATCTGGCACTCGTTGCCGCAAGCATGGGCCACGGCATGGCCATGGCCGACACCAGCGGCAGCGACGTCGGCACTATCGGCGTACAGGGCAAGGCCACGGCAGGTGGCGGCTATATGGTGCAGGAAGAAAGCATCAAGGGCCGCTCCACGGTGACCAAGGAGGCGCTGGATAAACAGAGCGCCACCGGTAACGCCGTGGACAAGCTCAAGTACACCCCGGGTTTGAATATCTCCAGCGAAGACAACACCGGCCTGTCCGGTTTCCGCTTCACCATGCGCGGGCTCAACTCCGACCAGGTGGGCATGTCGGTGGACGGCATGCCGATCAACGACTCGGGCAACTACGCGCTGTATTCCAACCTGCTGGGCGACCCGGAAAACATCGACCAGATCTTCGTCACCCAGGGCTCGGCAGAAGCCGACGGCCCGCATATCGGTTCCAGCGGCGGCAACATCGGCATCGTGACCATACGCCCGACCAAGGAAACCGGGGCGTTCGTCAAACAGGTCATGGGCAGCAACGCCACGCGCAAGACCTTCGCCCGGCTCAACACCGGCGAGATCAACGGCCTGAGCAACTGGCTGTCGGCGTCCCACACCGAAGGCCAGATGTGGCGCGGTTCGGGCGCGGTGCGCGCCGACAAGGTGGAGTGGAACAGCTTCTTCGACGCCGGTAACGGCAACACCGCCAACCTGATCCTCAAGTACCACGAGCAGGACAACAACAGTTACAGCCAGCTGACCAAGGCCCAGTACCAGCAGAACGGCCGCAAGTACGACCCCTACCCGGCCACGCCGACCGTGGGCAGCAACGGTAAGCTCAACAGCTATTACGCACTGGCGCAGAACCCGTTCCAGACCTTTACCGGCGTGCTCAACACCCAGTTCAAGCTGGCCGACAACCTGGCCCTGTCGGTGATCCCGTATTACTACTGGGGCAACGGCAGCGGCGTCGGTTCCTCCAGCTATGCGCTCAACCGTGGCTCCAATGCCGGCGGCGTGTTCGACCTGAGCAACCTGCCGACCGCCGCGCAATACAACGCCGACGGTTCCTCCACCACCGGCGTGTACTACCGCCCTTCGCGCACCCAGACCTGGCGCCCGGGTATCACCACCAAGCTGAACTGGGACCTGGGCGAACACAGCCTGCAATTCGGCTACTGGTATGAGCGCGCACGCCAAAGCCAGACCCAGCCGTTCATTGCCCTGAAAAACAGCGGCAAGCCCACCGACACCTGGCCCGACGCCGATTCGGTGGTCGATGCCAACGGCAACACCGTGCAAGGTCGCGACCGCTTCACCGTGACCCCGGCGCAGAAGGTCTGGGCCCAGGACACCTGGTACATCAACCCGGACTGGACCCTGGTCGCAGGCCTCGCCTACATGAACGTCAAGCGTGACGGCACCAACCACGGCAGCCTCACCGAGCAGGCGGAAAAACGTAACCAGACCTACAACAAACTGCTGCCCAACGTCGGCCTCAAGTACCAGTTGGATGAGCAGGACCAATTGTTCTACAGCCTGTCGCGCAACATGCGTATCCCACAGAACTACGTGCTGTACGACAAGGGCCTGGACTCGATCAACTCCAAGCCGGAAACCAGCTGGAACCACGAGTTGGGCTGGCGCTTCACCGGTGATGACATGACCGTGGCCGCCACCTTGTTCTACATGCAGTTCAAGGATCGCCAGGTCTCGTCCAAAGACATCAACGGCGACTTCGCCGACATCAACGCCGGCTCCGTCAACAACAGCGGCCTGGAACTGGAGTGGAGCGGCCTGCTGCCCAATCACTTCAACTACTACACCTCCTACACCTACACCAAGGCCGAGCAGCAGGATGACCTGACCGTCTACAACGCCGGCAAGGCCATCGTGTTGCCCACTAGCGGCAAGCAGTTCGCCAACGTGCCGAAAAACATGCTGGCCGCCAACATCGGCTACGACGACGGGCGCTTCTACGGCACCTTCGGCGGCAAGTACACCAGCAAGCTCTACGGCGACCTGACCAACGACGAAGCCATCTCCGGGCGCACCGTGTTCAACGCCGGCGCCGGTATCTACCTGCCGGTGGACAAGAAGGTGGTCAAGGACGCGACCCTGCGCCTGAACGTCGACAACCTGTTCGACAAGAAGTACCTGGATGGCGTGTACACCACCAAGACCAACGCCGCCAGCTACAGCGGTTTCCGCGACGGCGACCCGGCCTACATCGTTGGCCTGGAACGCACCGTGACGGTTTCCCTGGAAGCCAATTTCTAACAGCGAGGTAACGGAACATGGACATGAATGTGCTCCACGACATCACCTTCTATGTGATGTACGCCGCGATGGCCATTGCCATCTTTATCGCCATCGAGCGTGGTCTTTACTTCGCCTATGTGCGCCGCCAGGCCCGCGCGTTGACCGAGGTGCTCGGCGCCAACGTGCACAGCGAGCGCGACTTGCCGGAAAGCCTGACCCGTCGCGACAGCCTGCCGTTGAGCATGGTGCTGCCGGTACTGGCACAAAAGGCCAGCCACGGCTCACGCAAGGACCTGGATGACGTCATTGAAACCCAGTACCTGACGACACGCGCGCCATTGGCCCGCAGCCTGTGGATCATCGAGACCATCACCACCGCCGCGCCGCTGTTGGGCCTGCTGGGGACCATCCTCGGCATTATCGACACGTTCAAGGCGCTGGCTTCGGCCGGTGTGTCCGACCCAGGGCAGATTTCCGGTGGTATCGGGACGGCGCTGTTTGCGACCGGTCTGGGGATCGCCATCGCGCTGTTCTGCGTGGTGTTCCACAACTTCTTCCAGGACAGCCTGGAGCGCATCAACGACCAGCTGAAAATCCTGCTGATCCGCGCCGCCACCGGTGCCCGCGTGCAGAACGAAGTACCGCACCTGGTGCCTACGCCGCTGCACAGCCGCACTGCATGATCGTTTGAGCGGGCGCGCAATGCGCCCGCTTTTTTCCTGGTAGGAAGACCTATGCCCATCTCCTTGAAATTGCGCATCGCAGGCCTCGCCGGCTTGCTCCTCAGTCCGCTGGCCCAGGCGGACTTTTCAATTGCGGGGTTTGAACTGGTGCACACCGTGCCGGTGGACACCGCCCTCGGCACCGACGATTTGCGCCAGCCCGGCCCGGTGTGGATCGAACTGTTCGACGGCGCCAAGAGCAGCATTGATATCGGCCAGTTCTACGCCGCCGACCATCCCGGGTCGGTGATGGACACTGTCATCGAACACTTGGAAGCGGCCGGCAAACGCGGTGTGAAGATTCGCTTCCTGCTCGAAGAAAAAGGCCTGAAGTTGTCGGAGGCTTCCACGCTGGAACGCTTGCGCGCGATACCCAACCTGTCCTTCCGCGTGCTGGCCTACGGCCAATTGAGCGGCGGAATCATCCACGCCAAATACCTGGTGGTGGACGGCAAGCAGGCGTTTGTCGGTAGCCAGAATTTCGACTGGCGCTCCCTCGAACATATCCACGAAACCGGGCTGCGCATCAGCGATACCGCGGTGGTGGGCCAAGTGCAGGCGATCTTCGACCAGGACTGGCAAGCCCAGGCGGCGCTGGCCGACAACCAACCAGCGCCGCTGCCCGTCGCAGGTAAAGAGCCGCCGCGCACCGGTAATTACCTGGTAGCCAGCCCGCAACGCTACAACCCGCCCGGCGTCGGCGATTCACAGCTGGAACTGCCGCGCCTGCTGGGCGAAGCGAAACACGAAGTGCGCGTACAACTGCTGGACTACGCACCGCTGTCCTACGGACCCGACCGCACCCGTCCGTACTACGCGGTCATCGACAACGCCATCCGTGCAGCAGCTGCACGGGGTGTGTCGATCAAGCTGATGGTGTCCAACTGGAACACCGACAAGTTGGAACTGCCCTACCTCAAGAGCCTGGCAGTGCTGCCCAACGTACAAGTCAAGATCGTCACCCTGCCGCAAGCCAAGCGAGGTTTTATTCCCTACGCGCGGGTGATCCACAGCAAAACCATGGAGATCGACGGGCAAGTGGCCTGGATTGGCACCAGCAATTGGCTGGGCGGCTACCTGGATAATTCGCGCAACCTGGAGGTGGTGATGCGCAATGAAGCGATGGCCAAGCGTGTAGGGCAACTGCATGAGCAGTTGTGGGATGGGCCTTACGCCAAAGCGCTGGAGGTGACAGCCGACTATCCAGCCCCGCACCCAGGCACCTTGTAAAATGTCGTTCGCTTGCTAGCCTTCCACTCTCTGGGCGCAGCTTTAGCGGTGCTGCGCGTTCAGGTCACTCACATGAGAGCACCACCATGAAAACCGCCTCCTTTCGCCTTTCTTGCATACTGCTGTTGCTTATCCCTCTGAGCGCCTGCGTTAACAACGTGCAAACACTGACCCTCGTCACCCTCGCCGACGGTACGCGCGGCCTCAAAAATGGAGTCGATATCGGCCCTGCGGGCCCCTCCCAAGGCGACCTTTTTGTATTCGATCAACCCTTGATGGACCAGGACCGCAAAGACATCGGCAGCAACAGTGGCTACTGCGTCACCACCCTACCGGGGGTACACAGCCAATGCCAATGGACACTGCTGTTCGTCGGCCCCGATAAAACCGTCACAGGCACCATTGTCGTAGGCGGGCAGGAGCTTGAAGCGGGTAAATCCACAGTCGCCGTCATCGGCAGCACGGGAAAATATGCCGGTTTTACCGGCGAAATGACCTCCGAGCCCAACCCTGATGGAACATTCACCCAAACCCTGCATTTGGTTAGCCATCTACCGTAAAAGTCGTCGCGTCTAAACGCATAGTGGTTGCATACCGAAGCAGGAAATTTCCCTGGCCCGGGTCTCCCGCCCTCTCCTTTGCAGTGGTAGTGTGTGGAAATGTTTCTGACACTCTGGTCAGAAACCTCTTACTCACTACCTGCCAAGGAATGCTCCAACAATGCACTTCCCACTCAAGCAACTGGCGGCTGCAACCCTGTTCGCAGCCAGCCTCGCGGCCATCGCCACCCCCGCCTTCGCCAACATCACCGTCGAGCAAAGCACGGCGATTCTGAAGAGTTTCAACGAAACCTCCGTCACTGATTTCCGTGGTTTCCTCGGCACCCTGGCCAAGGGCGACCTGGGCAAAACCGCCGATGTGGGCCCGGCGATCAGCGCCTTTCTCGACAATAAAACCCTGAGCGCCGACCAGCAGAACGAAATCAATCGACTGCTGGGCATCTACACACGAGTGAAATACGGCAAGGCCGCCACCGAGACCCTGCGCGAGCTGGTGGAAATCCCCACCTTCAATATCGACGGCCTGCCGCAGTACAAAAACCCGGAATTCCTCAAGATCGCCGCGAAGATCCAGGACCTGGCCAAAGCCTTCAACCTGAACTTCCGCAACGTCGACAACCGTGTGTATGAAATTTCCCTGGAAGGCGCCAGCGATGAAGTGGTCGGCATTCATGCCCACGCCGACGTGGTGCCGGTCACGCCGGAAAACTGGGTGCTCAAGGATGGCACCAAGCTCGATCCGTTCAAGGTCACGCTGATCGGCGACCGCATGTACGGCCGCGGCACCGAGGATGACAAGAACGGCATCGTCGTGGCCATGTACGCGATGAAGGTGATCAAGGAAGAGAAACTACCGCTGGCGCGCACGTTCAAGCTGTTGGTGGACACCACCGAGGAAACGTCCGGCGACGCGATTCCCTATTACTTCGAACACAACCCGACACCGCAGTACAACCTGGCGCTGGACGGCGGCTACCCGGTGGTGATCGCCGAGAAGGGCTACGGCACCGTGATGGCCACGTTCCCGCGCCGCAAAGGCGAAGGCAAAGGCGCGGAAATCATCGCAATGACCGGCGGCATGGCCACCAACCAGATTCCGTCGGCCTCGGTGGCGACCCTGGTCAGCGACAAACCCGCCGAACTCGCAGCCAGCCTGCAAAAAGCCGGTGCCGAGTATGCCAAGAACAACGGCGGCGACTTCGAGGTGACGGCCAAGGTGGTCGGCAAAGAGGTCAAGCTGACGGTAACCGGGGTTTCGGCGCACTCGTCCGAGCCTGAGTCCGGCATCAACCCGGTGGCGCGCATGTTGGAGCTGATCCATAGCGTCGATGGCAAGATCGCCCTCAAGCACAACCACATCACCGACGCCGCACGGTATGCGTCCGACAACTGGGGCCTGGATTACCTGGGCGGCAAGTTGGGCGTAGGGTTCGCTGACGACTTCATGGGCCCGCTGACCACCTCGCTGACTTTTGTCGGCCTGGATGACAAGGCGTTCAAGCTGGCTGTGAACCTGCGCGTGCCGAAGGGCAAATCCCCAGAGACACTGAAAAAGGAAATTGCCGACAAGCTGAGTGCGTGGGACAAGCAAACCAAGGTCAAGGTGGGCTTCACCTACTCGGTGGCCGAGCCGATGTACCGCAACCCGGAAGGCGAATGGGTCAAGGCGCTGTTGGCGGTGGCCAGCGAAAACCTGGGCATGGAGCACAAATTCGGTACGTCGGCCGGGGCGACGTCCGTGCATGAACTGCCCAATGGCGTGCAATTCGGCCTGGCGCGGCCCGAAGTGAAGTACACCGGGCACACCGATAACGAGTTCAAGACAGTGGACCAGTTCCTGCTGGACCTGCAGATCGTCACTGAAATGATGGGGCGCGTGGGGCAGTTGCCGAAGCTCTGAGCCTGATGGGCTAGATCGTTCCCACGCTCTGCGTGGGAATGCTCCTGGTGACGCTCTGCGTCACGCGGGACGCGGAGCGTCCCAAGAGGCGCTCCCACGCAGAGCGTGGGAACGATCAATCGCGCACAAACAAAAACGCCGATCATCTCTGATCGGCGTTTTTGTTGAATATGGAGCGGGAAACGAGACTCGAACTCGCGACCCCGACCTTGGCAAGGTCGTGCTCTACCAACTGAGCTATTCCCGCAAATGGCGTCCCCTAGGGGACTCGAACCCCTGTTACCGCCGTGAAAGGGCGGTGTCCTAGGCCACTAGACGAAGGGGACACGCTACTGGAACACATGGTGTGTATTCCAGTGCCCAGAGGTTAGATCCGAAGATCATGCCCTGGTTTCACTCAGTGCCGCCCGAAGGCAACACTGCTTAAATTGGAGCGGGAAACGAGACTCGAACTCGCGACCCCGACCTTGGCAAGGTCGTGCTCTACCAACTGAGCTATTCCCGCAAAATGGCGTCCCCTAGGGGACTCGAACCCCTGTTACCGCCGTGAAAGGGCGGTGTCCTAGGCCACTAGACGAAGGGGACACACAACTGAAATACATGGTGTGTATTTCAGTGTCCAGAGATTAGATCCGAAGATCATGCCCTGGTTTCACTCAGTGCCACCCGAGGGCAACACCGCTTAAATTTGGAGCGGGAAACGAGACCAACATCCGATCGCTAACCATTTGATTAACTTAGAGTTTTTCTCATTCCTGCCTCAGGAATGGACGCAATTCTGGACTGGTTTCGAAGGGTTGTCAACACGCACGCTAAAAAACTTCTATTGACCGCTATCTGGCACCCTCACAGGCGCTTGGAACTGTCGGAGCGCTGGCATCTCCAAAACCATTGAGTCGCGTAACCGCGCACATTCAGTCGGGATACCCTCGTTGCCAAAGCCAAAGGTATCGCCGTCCAGTTTTGCACACCACGCTCAAGACGCCAAAGCACGAAGCAACCCTGCAAGCCCAGAACAGTACTTTCCCGAACTATGTTCTCGTGCAGCATGCATGTTCTAGCCAGGGAATACGATTGAGACAGTATTCCAAGTAGGTGCGAACAACGGCAGAAGGATGACGATGCGCAGGATAGAGAAGGTTCAACGAGGACTCTGGTAATGGATACGCTGAAAGCAGTGGCACCAGTTGTCCACGTTCAATAGCCTCCTTGACGATAAAAGGGGGCAGTTCGGTGATGACCTCGCCTGCCATCGCGCTGTGGAGCAGATGCATGCTGTCATTCGTTGAGAGCACCGCGTTTGGCTCCACCGTCAGGCCTGGGAAACGCCAAGTCGCGCTTGTATTCGTGCCGAGGCTCCAAGTCGCACAAGGAAACCTGCCCAGATCCTCCGGGCTGTTCGGCCGCCCATACGTTGCAACGAACTGCGGGCTGGCGACTACAACGTGCCGATAATCGAGCAAATGCCTTGCGATCATAGCCTCGTGCTCTACCCGACCGACGCGAAGTGCCACGTCTATCCCATCCTCAACGGTGTGAACGCGGCGCTCCGTTGAAAGCAGATGCACGCGGATGTCGGGATGATCTTTCTGAAAGTCCGAAATCAGCTGCCACCAGGGGGAGAACGATGGAGGCACTGAAAGCCGCAACTTGCCTTTGACGTGGGCCTGGTCGCTGACGAGTGCGTCTCGCCCTTCTTGCACGATATCCAAACCCCGGCTAGCGTGCTCAAAGAGGCGCGCGCCAGCCTCGGTCAGCTTCACTCCCCTGGCTGATCGCTCGAGCAATTCGACTTCAAGTTCTCGCTCGAGCGCACGAATTCTGCGACTGATAGTGGGCAGCGGCACTCCTGAACGCTCCGCGCCCGCCGTCATACTCCCCGCTTGTACGATCGCCACCAGCATCTGAACTGCGTTGAGATCCATTGACAACCCTCTCATTTATGAAAGCAATGATCTCACTAGCGGGCATTCTCTTTCAACGCTGAGATGCCTAAAGTGGCGCCTCTGTTTGGAATATGGAAATCTATCGCGACCGCGCGGCGTTTGACCACCCTCTTACCCAGCCACACTTTCGTACTTTCGTACTTTCGTACTTTCGAGCTCGACGCCCAACACCTAATGGACGGCAAACCGGAGATCACCTTTTTTGGTGCCCACTCAAGCGGACGCCGAACACCAAGCTCGGCCGCCACACTCAAACTTTGGAACTCAACAATCATGAAACTCTTCGTTTACGATCACTGCCCCTTCTGCGTGAAAGCCCGCATGATTTTCGGGCTCAAGCAAATCGCTGTCGAACTCGTCATTCTTGCGAACGACGATGAGGCCACCCCCATCCGTATGATTGGCAAGAAGATGGCGCCGATCCTCCAAGACGGTGACCAATACTTGGCCGAGAGCATGGACATCGTTGCGCATATCGATGGCATGTCTGGCGCGCGGAGCCTGTTCGGCCCGAGCAATTCGAGGTTGGCAAAGTGGAACCAAGACGTGACGGCCCCACTTTATTCGCTGGCAATTCCACGCTGGGCGACGTCGGATTTCGAGGAGTTTTCTGCGCCTGCAGCGCGAGCTTATTTCACCCGGAACAAAGAGCGCATGCTCGGTAGCTTCGAAGCTCATCTGGCAGCCAGTCCCGATTACATTGCGTCGCTGAACCGCCATTTGCTGGAGCTTGAGCCGCTGATCCAGTCCCCCGACGCCGTTAACGGCGAGCTGTCAGAAGACGACATTCATCTGTTTGCTACTCTGCGGAGCATGTCGATCGTGCAGGGCATCATTTATCCGCCTGCTGTAGAAGCTTATCGAGTGCGAATGTCGGAACGTAGCGGGATCAACCTCCACGATCCAATAGCGATCTAAAAGGATTGAACCTAAGCCAGGCACGCCGGCCGGGAGCGGTCCAAAGGAAACGCCGCACTTACATCAAAAGAGGGGCTGCAATCCACGATTGCAGCCCCTCTTCGCGTTTTGGCTGGCCCAACGTCTCGCCGTGGTTTGCACTACAGATATCACCGCCGGTACTGAAGCAAAATCGGCGATTGTCCCGATTATAGGAACTATTAATCACATTCAGGCTTATTTATCTCCAATTCAGGATCTATAAGATAGCCACATCCCAACCCAGTACGCTTATTAAACAGAAGGAAACAACACTATGATCGACTCACGCACCGCCCCCTACGCCGCACTGGTCATGCGCCTGGCACTTGGCATTATGTTTATTGCCCATGGCGTGACAAAGGTCCTGGTATTCAACCCTGCTGGCACCGCCGGATTTTTTGAGTCCATAGGGTTTCCGGGTTTCCTTGCCTATCCAGTCATGGCATTTGAAGTGGTAGGTGGCCTGATGTTGGTATTAGGTGTTTACGCCCGGTGGGTCGCCGCAATTGCGGTCGTACAGCTCTTCGTCGCTTCGACCGTGCACTTCAGCAATGGCTGGAGCTTCACCAACGCGAACGGCGGATGGGAATATCCCATTTACCTCAGCGTGACTGCGTTGGTTGTAGCACTGCTTGGTGACGGGCCATTGGCTCTGAAGGCTGCCCGCAAAGCCTAAATCTGGAAAGGCAATCGCTGGTCGCCAAAGCGCGTCCAGCCCATCACATTACTACCCGGTTGAACGCTCCGCTCCCCTTTCCTCAACCGGGTTTTTTAATGTGCGAGTGCACAAGTTCTGTAACAAAATCTTGCCGATGCTTGCGCTGTCATGGGGCTACAGTCATTCGACGTTGACTAGCCGAGCTCATGGTGTGGCAGATTGAAGCACCCTACCCGGTATACTCCCCGCCAGTACCTAGATATACTCCCTACCAGTACCAGACATACTCCCTACCAGTACCCGCATAGACAGCTTGTGAGGCTTGACTAGGATTACTCCGATGCCACATTCACCTGAAGAGAAAAAACGCGTCCTGGCCAGAGTCCGGCGAGTTCGGGGGCAATTGGATGCTCTTGAATCAGCACTCCAGGCAGGAGCCGGGTGCGGTCCGGTGCTGCAGCAGATCGCCGCCATGAGAGGCGCCGTAAACGGACTGATGGCCGGGGTACTGGAAAGCCATCTTAGGGAAGAGTTCACGACCTTAGTCAACACAACAGACGCCCAGCGGGCTTCGATCGATGAAGTGATTTCTCTGGTGCGCACGTACCTGAAGTAGCCGTCATTGGCCCATGCCGATGGCGGTACCCATCTCAATGAGCACTACCCTTTGGAGAAGACCTTATGAAATCTCGTGCAGCCGTTGCCTTTGAAGCGGGTAAGCCGCTTCAGATTGTTGAGATCGACGTAGCACCCCCTCGTGCAGGTGAAGTGCTGATCAAGATCACCGATACCGGGGTATGCCACACAGACGCCTTCACTCTGTCCGGTGATGATCCTGAAGGCCTGTTTCCTGTCGTACTCGGCCATGAAGGCGCCGGTATCGTGGTTGAAGTCGGCGAAGGCGTGACCAGCCTCAAGCCTGGCGATCACGTCATCCCCCTGTATACCGCGGAATGCGGCGAGTGCCTGTTCTGCAAGTCGGGTAAAACCAACCTGTGTACCGCCGTGCGCGCGACCCAGGGCAAAGGCGTGATGCCCGACGGCACCAGCCGCTTTTCTTACAACGGCCAACCGCTGTATCACTACATGGGCTGCTCGACCTTCAGCGAATACACCGTGGTCGCAGAAGTTTCGGTCGCCAAGATCAACCCCGACGCCAACCCTGAACACGTCTGCCTGTTGGGCTGTGGCGTAACCACCGGCATCGGCGCAGTGCATAACACCGCTAAAGTCCAGCCGGGCGACACCGTGGCCATTTTCGGTCTGGGCGGCATCGGTCTGGCTGCCATTCAAGGTGCTCGTCAGGCCAAGGCCGGTCGCATCATCGCCATCGACACCAATCCGACCAAGTTTGACCTGGCACGCCAGTTCGGCGCTACCGATTGCATCAACCCAAAAGATCACGAGCAGCCGATTCAGCAAGTGATCATTGAAATGACCGGCTGGGGCGTCGACCACTCCTTCGAATGCATCGGTAACGTTCATGTCATGCGTGCGGCGCTCGAATGCGCACACCGTGGCTGGGGGCAATCCATCGTCATCGGCGTCGCCGGTGCCGGTCAGGAAATCTCCACTCGGCCATTCCAGCTGGTTACCGGTCGTACCTGGAAAGGCTCGGCATTCGGTGGCGTCAAAGGCCGCAGCCAGTTGCCGAAGATGGTTGAAGACTCGATGAAAGGCGAAATCGAACTCGCTCCGTTCGTGACCCATACTATGCCGCTGGAACGCATCAACGAAGCGTTCGACCTGATGCACGAAGGCAAATCCATCCGTACGGTCATCAAATACTGACAGGTTGCCCGGGGCGCGAGCCCCGGGGAGCTTTTCGTATCAACCCTGAGCAATTCCGGAGATACACATGAGCAATGTAAAACTGCATCCTTCGCTGGACGCTGGTATCAAGCCAGCCGCTGCCGATTTCGCTGGTGGCACCTTGCAGTGTTTGTGCGCGACCAACAAGGTTGAGGTCAAGATTGACGCTCAAACCCTGCACAATCACGCATGCGGTTGCAGCAAATGCTGGAAGCCTGAAGGCGCGAAATTCGCGGTAATCGCGGTCGTTCCACGGGAAAAAGTCAGCGTGACTGCAAACGCAGCCAAACTGGCCATCGTCGATGAAAGCGCCACCATCCAGCGTCACGCGTGCAAAGACTGCGGCGCGCACCTGTACGGTCGCATCGAAAACACTGGCCATGCGTTCCACGGCCTGGATTTCGTACACACCGAACTGTCGCCACAAACCGGTTGGGCCGCGCCTGGCTTTGCTGCATTCGTGTCGTCTGTCATTGAAACAGGCACCCCGCCGGCCGAGATGGACGGTATCCGGGCTCGTTTCAGCGACATCGGCCTGCCGACCTATGATTGCCTGTCTCCAGCACTGATGGATGCCTTGGCAACTCACGTCGCCAAGCAGAACGGCGTACTCTGACCGAGCAGCAATACCGTTAGGGAAACTCTGAAAAAGGCTTCCAGAATTGGTGAAATACCCGCCTCACAGGAATCGAACGGTTGAGTCCCGATGAAACAGATGTCCTTCGCCGATGCTGAGTACGCCGGCAAACGTAAGCAGACCC
>NZ_JBUZST010000021.1:0-94478 GCF_055407965.1 Pseudomonas sp. B611 | reverse complement strand
ATCCGTGGGCCGCCGCCACGCGCCATCCATGGCGCGGGGCGGCTAACCCGGCGTCCTGCCGGGTTACCCACGGATTCAAGCCTGCGTTCGGCCAGCGTGGTTAACGGGGCGCCTAAGATCAAGATCAAAAGCCAGAGCCAGAGCCAGAGCCAAAGCCAAAGCCAGAGCTTCGGGGTTTGTCAGGTCCACTCGTTGTGTAGATACCTATCCCGATAGCGGAATGTCAGCCAGCTCATCTGGTACTGACCCACTGCTATCGGGGGCAAGCTGATGAGCAGATTCAAAGCGTTCAGAGGGTATCGAACGCGCTAAAGCAAAATTCAGGCATCAAAGCAGCTTTGAATTTCCAACTCGAAAAAGCGTCTGATAGAGCAACCGATATTTTGATTGAACAAAACATCAGAAATATCACTGTTAAGGTAGCACCTTGATGACCAAGTATAAGTTGGAGTTTCGACATAGGCCTGACTGCGCAGAGCCTATACGAGAAAAGCACAGCAGGTTCTTGACGCAGCTAGCGGGCTTAGGCGCTCCGTGGAGCCTAAGCGATACGATTGAACTACCCGATATTGAAGATGAACTTGTTGTTTCGGTTTCGTTGGACAAATTACTACCTTCGGGAGTGAAAGGCAGAATTTCCTATGCGCTAAGAAATCAACACTATCTGGAAGATGATGCACAGTTTGATGACACCCTATTCATTGAATTTGCTGGCGCAAAGGTTGATTGTCCAGACTTGATAACGCGAGTGTTCCCACAGTACATCAAAGCGTTTGGAGCCTATCGAGCCGCCCTGCATGACTGGAGTGTCACGCGAAGTGACTGGCCTATGGTCGTGGCGGCTTGTGAGGCGACAAAAAAAGACGTTAACGGAAGAGATGGGGTTTTTCGTATAAATGCAGCTAATTATTTTGATCGGGAACTATGCTCTCGTGCTTTTGGGAAAAGCCCGAAGCAAATCGTTGATTGTCTGAGCAATCATGTCGAAAGTGTTTCAGAATTCGATGATGGCGTATTAATTGTTGTCCGCTATAACCCAATGTCTGCCAATGAGCTAACAGAGGCGAGCAACCGATTGAAAGCGATTTTGAGTTAGGATCGAAGGCCAAATAATCAAAACGCCACAATGGGTTTGAGGTATCTAAAATGCCGCAATGGGCATCGCTGCACAACTCAAGGACCGGGGACATCGTCAGCGTACGAGAACCGTGTGTGCTCGCTTTGGAAGACGGCGTTTATAAAATTTCAGACGATCAATACATCCTGGCGGATGCTTTTCTCGATGAGGGAAATGAAAAACACCGGTTGGTATCCGTCTACTGGGCCAGCAGTGAACCCGGCTTTCGAAGAGCGTATTCCATGGACATTGAAAACGATGACCTGGCGGTACGCCCGCCACCGTCCGAATTGCTGCCGGTGGGGGCCGATGGGACCTATGGTCAGATAAAAAACGCGCTAGCGGCGGGCTCGTATATGGAATGCGCTTCCTACCGCGTGATGACTGACGGCGCATTTATCCACAAGAGTTTGGAAAACGCGTCTGCCTCTTATTATTTTCGCTCGCCTGAAATCCTCAGCGACGAGCTGCCTTTCGCAATCGTGTGGAAGTGTCGATGATCGCTCCCTAACTGCGACCCAGTTCACAAAGCGCCGCCCCCTGCGCACTTCGTTTGAACATTCCGTTTATTCCAATGTCATTACCCCGCCCACCCCATAACCGGTCGGGCTGCATGGACTGCAGCGTTTGCAAATGACATTAAGGATTGATGTGAACCTTCCCCCCTTATTCCCCTGCCTGCCACCGCCCCTTGCGGTGCGTCTTCGTGCGCCTGGGTTTTATGCGGGCGCCCTGGGGGAATGCACGCGGATCAATTGATCCCTTCACTCGGTACACCGACTGCCGCCGGGCCTTTTGGCGGCAGTGAGCCGTAGTTCATGGAGTTAGAAATGAAGCGCAAGACGTTCCAGAAAACCTTGTTGGCCATCATGGTCGGCGCAATCAGCACACAGGTGCTGGCCGTTGAGTTCGACCTGGGGCAGGGCAAGAATATTTGGGCCAGTGAGACCTTCAGTGAGCCCGTGACCATCACCGGGCAGCTGTCCCAAGTGGTCGACCCCAGCACCACCCTGCCAGCGGGCCTGGGCTTTACCGATACCCACATCCAGGGTTCGCTGATCAACCGCGCCGACATTACGCTGGACTCGCAAGGCAAGACGATCCGCGCGATGGCCATCGACCCGATGTACTGGACCGGCCCGAGCAACCTGCCCCCCAGCACCATCACGGGGGATGTGATTCAGGCCGGCAATATCCTGATGAGTCATGGCGGCTATGAAGGGCTGGAGATCGGCGACGCGACCATTGGCGGCAGTGTGATCAACTCGGGCACGATCCGCTCGACGGCGCCGCTGCCGAATGCGCCGACGCTGGGTTTCGTGGGCGGTGGCGAAGGTATTTACCTGCACGGCACCACCATTGGCGGCGACGTTTCCAACACCGGCGTGATCAACATGGACGGCCGTGGCGCCACGGGTTTGATCCTTGATATCGACGGCGCCACCCCGACTACCATCGGCGGCAAGATCCTCAACTCCGGCTCGATCATTGCCACCGGTGAGGATGCCCTGGGCATTGAAGTGGAAACCGCGACCAGCGCGCTGCGCATCGAAAACAGCGGGCTGGTATCGGCCGACGGTACAGAAGCTCGCGGTGTGCTGTTTTATAACGGCACCATCGATTACATCCTCAACACCGGCACGCTTGAAGCCAAGGGCACCGATGCCAGCGCCTTCGAGTTCCAGGGCGCCACTTTCGCCACCAACAGTGCGAGCGGCGCCCGTGGCATCGTCAACCGTGGCACCATCACGGCCGACGGCACCGCGATCCTGGTTAACGCCGCTGAGCAAACCTCACCGTTTGAAATCAACCAGCAAGCTGGTGAAATCCGCAGCAACTCGGGGGTTGCCGTGGACGCCGCCAACCTGGCGACGCTGAACTGGACCGGCGGCGCCATCGTCGGCGACTTGCTTGACCTGAGCGCGGTCAACGTCGCAGGCCAGGCGAACTTCACCGGCTCGCGCATCATTGCGCCGGTCTCGGTCAACTCCGGCTCCTTGAATCTTGCTGCACAAGGCACCGCCATCACCGGCGACCTCAACGTCGCCAATGGCGCCGGCATCGACATGCACCTGTCCGACAGCGTGGTGCCGACCACGGCGTACCTGACGGTCAACGGCAACGCCACCTTCGCCAATGCCTCGAAGCTGACCGTGAGCGCCAACCCCGGCGACTTCGCCAGCACCAACGACGGCACGCAATACACCCTGCTGCAAGCCACCAGCGTGCAAGACAACGGCCTGTCGGTGAACAGCGCTTCGGCATTGCTCGACGTGCTCAGCTATTCGGCCGATGCGCAGACGGTCAAGGCCGTGGTGGCGGTCAAGGCCGACGGGCAAGTCCAGGAAGAACTCGCCGGTGTGGGCGCCAGCGCCGCTTCGGCCACGGCGGTCAATACCTTCAAGAATGGCGTGCTCAGCCGCCTCGGCAGCGACGACCAGGTCTTCCAGGCCCTGGCCAGCGCCGGCACGGCCGCGCAACTGGCGCAGATCAGCGACCAGCTCAAGCCGGACGTCAACCGTGGCGCGCTGGACGTGGCCCTGTCCGGGCAAACCGTGGTCAACGGCGCTATCTTCAATCGCCTCACCGAACAGCGTGCAAGCCAACAGCGCGGCGGCGTCTGGGTGCAGGGCCTGAGCAGCAACATGGACCAGGACGGACGCGGCGGCGCCAACGGTTACTCGGCCAACAGCAGCGGCATGGCGGTGGGTGTGGACAGTCGGGTCAACGACACCACTACCCTGGGTGTGGCCTACAGCTACCTCAATTCCAACATCCATTCGGACCTGGGCAACAAGACCGACGTCGAAGGCCATGCGCTGTCGCTGTACGGTAACTGGTCGCTGCAAGACTGGTTTGTCGATGGCAGCCTCAGCTACGGTCATAACGACAACGAGAGCAAGCGCCACATCGCCGGCACCACGGCCAAGGGCAGCTACGACAGCAATGTGTTGTCCGCCAGCGTGATCGGCGGCTATAGCTTCAAGCCGTCGCAAGCGGTAGTGATCGAACCACGCGTTGCCGCGCGTTATGCCAACGTGCGCATGGACGGCTACGACGAGAAGGGTTCGTCGGCCGCGCTGAGCACCCGTTCGCAGCGTTATGAAGTGGGCGAGTTGGGCGCCGGTGTGCGCCTGGCGGGCAACCTGCCGATGGGCGCGGGCAGCTTGCAGCCGGAAGCGACATTGATGGCGTATCACGACCTGATGGGTGATCGTGTCGCGCAAACCTCCAACTATGTGTTGGGTGGTTCGGCGTTTACCGTCACCGGTGCGTCGGTGGCGCGTGACAGCTATGAAGCCAGCGTGGGTGTGAATTACCAGGTGGCGGACTTTACCGTCGGCGCCAGCTACACGCGCCAGGCGCGCAGTGGGTTTGATGCCGCTGGCTACGGTGTATTTTTTGGAGAGGGTTTATGAGTCGATACCCGATCAACGCTGAAGACTTCGCGCAAAATTTTGTGGATACCAATTTTCCTTAAGGATCATCAATGAAACCCGCAAAGCTCTCCCTGCAAGCCTTCCTGATGTCCTGCCTGGTGGCGGGCTGGGGCTTGGTCTATGTGGGCCGGATCAAATGGGCGATCTGGGTCGCCGCGATTTTGTACGGCGGCGTAGTGTTGCTCGGTGTCTGCGGCCTGATCGCGTCGCCTATCGGGCTGTACGTGTTTGCTGCCTTCGCGATTACGGTCAAGCTCAGTTCGGCGATTGTGTCGGCGGTGTTGGCGCGTCGTTACGACGGCCCGCCGGACGTGCCGCGCAAACGCTTCCACGCACTGTATGTGGGCGTGTTGATGGTGATCACCTTCGTGCTGCTGGAAGTGCTGCGGGGGCCGTTGCTGGGCTTCAAGAACTACTACATTCCGTCGGGCTCGATGGCGCCGACGCTGTCGATCGGCGACTACATCGTTTCCGATCTCAAGGCCGGTGCGCCGAAGGTCGGCGACATCGTGGTGTACCGCTGGAACGGCACCGAGGCGGTCAAACGTGTGGCCGGCGTGGGCGGCGACACCTTGGCCATCGTCAATGGCGAGCTGATCCACAACGGTGAAAACCTCGGCCTGTTCCACGCGCCGGCTGACCGCGTGAACGGCGCAGCGTCCATGGAGCTCGCGCCGCTTAAAGTCGAGCCGGGTCACGTCTACCTGCTGGGTGACAACCGCAACAACAGCAACGACAGCCGCTTCATGGGCCAGGTTGCCGTTGAGGATGTGGTCGGCAAGATCACCGGGATCTGGTTCTCCGAAGAACGGTCGCGCATCGGGACGACGTTCCCATGAACAGGACGCTCACCAGGCGCGTGTAACGGGTCAAGCAACTGGCGGATGGCGGTTTCAGGATTCAGACCGATGCCCAGGGCTCGGCCTACCGTGCGACCGGGGAGTCGGAGCGGCAGTTGGTGCTTAATACGGTGATTGGGCATCACATGGAAGAGGTCGCCGAGAACCAGGCGTACAACGTGTGCCGGGCTCAATAAATGGGTTGGCTGGGCCACCGCTTTCGCGAGCAAGCCCGCTCCCACAGTTGACTGCATTCCAATGTGGGAGCGGGCTTGCTCGCGAAAGCAGGCGGACCTGCCAACGACAATCTCGAGTTACAGCAACTTGCGCTGCACCGCCTCATCCAGCGTACTGCGCGTCAACGCTTCCACGACTTCCCGTGTATCGGTCTGGAACGGAATGCCGACGATCAGCACCAGTTGCATCCAGGTGCGCACGGACTCGCTTTTTTTGACCCGGCCCAGCTCCTTGCCATCCTTGTCCTTGAACACCGTTTCCAGGGTGAAGGTGTTCTTCGACGTGGTCGGGATGATGAAGAACGTCACGCCGGTGATGATTGCCGAGGCCACGCTGAACTGTTCGTTGTTGTAGAGGGTGGCATCGGCATAGATATCCGAATCGACCTTGTCGGTGCTCACCCGCGAGAAGCGGTTGGACTGGCGAAACGCGTCCGCCACGGCCTTTTCCCACAGTGCTGCCGGTGCGCCGCCCGCTGCGGTGCCCGGGCCGTTGTTGACTTGGATCAGCGCGGTGGTGCGCACGTAGGCCGCAGGCTTCTGCGCCGGCACGTTGGCCGTCGGCGGCCAGGTTTGCACGGGCGGCAGTTCGTGTTGCGAGTACGACACGCAGCCGGTCAACAAGACCGCCGCAAGTACCAGGCTGTGTTTGATCAATCCTTTCATGACTTACTCCTTGGGTAGCTTGGCGGTGGCGCTGTCGAGCAGTTGCGACACCAGTTCATTCAATTGTTTGGCACCCATGGTCGGTGCCCAGTATTCACGGCCGTACAGGCCGACGTTGCGCTCGAACTTGACCTCTTGCTTGGCACTCGCCAGCTCCTTGCCCTCGCGGTCGACGATCGTCAGGTCACCGGCCACGTCGAAGGTGTCGACGAAGATCGGCCCGTTGACCCAGATCCAGATGGTCAGCGTCAGCAAGGCACCGGGCACATAGGCCGGATGCACGCCACGGTGGCCCTTGAGGGAGGTCATGTTGAATTTCAGCGACACATCGTTTTCCCCCAGGCGCGTGGGGTATTCGGTGACTTGCTTGAAGTAGCCGGCCGTGCGCACGTATTGATTGAGCTGCACGGTCAGGGAGCGGCTGATGGCGGTCTTGTTGGCATCGTTGACGTCGGCGGCAGTCACCGCGACATCGGCGATTTGTGCACTGCGTGGGCTGCTGACAGCGGCAGGGTGGAGCGGGGCGCCGATAGGGCCGGTGACGGTGTAGGACACGCAGCCGGTCATCGACAGCGCCGCGATCAGGGCCGTGGCCCGGAAGAGAACTTTAAACACGCAATATCCCTATAAATAAACACACTGAAGTCAGTGTCTCGACCGCAGGGTACACAACTTGAGGAATGTGCGTCGGCGCACGCAACTGACCAAATACACTTGAGAACCCCTCTTAACTCCGTAAAATGCCGCGATTGTTTAAAGCTCGATACTGTTCAGGGATGAATTCATACATGCGTGTGTTTGCCGTATTCCTCGCCGCCGTCCTCATGGCGGGCTGTGCCTCCAAGCCGGATTACTACATCTCCCCGGCACCCGTGACGATTCCCAAGACTGCCACCTACTGGCTCGACAACTTCGACGTTGAAGTCGTGGGCAAGAACGAGCGCTTTTTGCCGGACGACAAAGTTCGCCAGCAGTTGGGCGTCGATCTCGTCGATCGCCTGCTCAAGGCCAAACGTTATGCCACCAGCAAAGCCAGCGCCGACTATTTGCTGGATGTAAGCGTGGTGTACACGCGACGTATCCAGGACACCCAGGGCGGTGTGATGAGTTCGATCGTCCAGGACAACACGATCCTCGCCAGCGTCGACTTCAACTACCAGGTCAAGGTCAAGAAAGCCGATGCCGAAGTGCTGCATTTTGCCCAGGCACGCGAGGGGCTGATGCCGCGGGGTTACCAGGGCGACTGGCAGAACCTGAAAACCATGGCCGGCGCGCTGACCAATAAAGGCAACTCCAGCGTCGAACCGTTTTATACCGGGTTGTTGAGTCGCTTCATTGTCGATGACTTGCGCAACATCCCGTCCCGCTAGTTTTACCTGTTGCAACGGCTGAATTCTCACTCTAGGAGCACCACGTGAAAACACTGTCCAAAATCCTGCTGTCGGGCCTCACCGCCGCAGCGCTGCTCGGCGTGGCCGGTTGCGCCACCGAGAGCAACCGCGCCCTGCCGGTGGAAAAAGTCGCCAGCGCCGGTGTGGTCTATAACGGCGTGCGTGTACCGATCGCCGTGGGCAAATTCGACAACCGCTCCAGCTACATGCGCGGCATCTTCTCCGACGGCGTTGACCGCCTCGGCGGCCAGGCCAAGACCATCCTGATCACCCACCTGCAGCAGACCAACCGCTTCAGCGTGCTGGACCGCGACAACATGGGCGAAATCTCCCAGGAAGCCGCGATCAAAGGCACCGTGCAGAAGCTCAAGGGCGCTGATTACGTGGTCACCGGTGACGTTACCGAGTTCGGTCGCAAAGAAACCGGCGACCGCCAGCTGTTCGGCATCCTCGGCCGTGGCAAGACCCAGGTGGCCTACGCCAAAGTTGCGTTGAACATCGTCAACATCAGCACTT
Source organism: Pseudomonas sp. B611 (assembly GCF_055407965.1). Taxonomy (NCBI): domain Bacteria; kingdom Pseudomonadati; phylum Pseudomonadota; class Gammaproteobacteria; order Pseudomonadales; family Pseudomonadaceae; genus Pseudomonas; species Pseudomonas sp. B611. The sequence continues at coordinate 86,273 of NZ_JBUZST010000021.1, read as the reverse complement.
CCGAAGTGGTGTATTCCACCCAGGGCGCCGGTGAATACGCGCTGTCCAACCGTGAAGTGGTCGGCTTCGGCGGCACCGCCAGCTACGACTCCACCCTCAATGGCAAGGTCCTCGACCTGGCCATGCGCGAAGCCATCAACCGCCTGGTGGACGGCATCAACGCCGGCGCCTGGAACCCGCGCAACTGATCAGCAACACCTCAAGGAGCAGTACACGGATGAGCAAGGCAGTGAAGTTGGCGCTGATGCTGACAGCAAGCGCAGTAGTCGCCGGGTGCCACACGGCGCCCCAGCCCCTGTATCAATGGGAAAGCTACCAGCCGCAGGTTTACGAGTACTTCAAGGGCGAGCCCAAGGAAGCGCAGGTCGAGGCGCTGGAACGGGATCTGCAAAAGATCAACGCCAGTGGCCGTAAAGCCCCGCCGGGTTACCACGCGCACCTGGGCATGCTGTACCTGAGCATGGGCAAGGACGACCAGATGGTGCAGGAATTCCGCACCGAGAAGGCATTGTTCCCCGAGTCCGCCTCGTACATGGACTTTCTGCTGAAAAACGCCAAGACCGGAGTCGCCACTAAATGAGCCTGTTGAAACTCACCGGCGCCTTGCTGGCCCTGGCTTTTCTCGGCGGTTGCGCCGCGCCCAAGACCGTGGATTACACGGCGTACAAACAGGCACGGCCCAAGTCGATCCTGGTTCTGCCGCCGCTCAATGAGTCGCCGGAAGTGCAGGCGTCCTACAGCCTGGTGTCGCAAGTCACCTATCCGTTGGCCGAAGCCGGCTACTACGTGTTGCCGATTGCCTTGGTGGACGAAACCTTCCGCCAGAACGGCCTGACCACCGCCAACGATATCCAGGCGGTGCCAGCGACCAAACTGCATGACATCTTCGGCGCGGACGCGGCGCTGTACATCACCGTCACCGAGTACGGCACCAAGTACATGCTGATCTCCAGCGATACGGCGGTGACGGCCTCGGCCAAACTGGTCGACCTGCGCACCGGCACCACCCTGTGGACCGGCTCGGCGCGGGCCTCCAGCGAGGAAGGCAACAATAACGGCGGCGGGCTGGTGGGCATGCTGATCACTGCGGCGGTCAAGCAGGTGATCAACAGCTCCACCGACGCGGCGCATCCGATTGCCGGCATCACCAGTGCGCGCCTGCTGTCGCCGGGGCAGCGCACGGGGATCCTGTACGGTCCGCGTAACCCGAAATACGGTACCGACTAAGTCTTAGGCGCCGCAGGACAAGGCCCTTCCCGGTACTGATCGGGGAGGGCCTTTGTCTTTGTGGGTGGCGCTTGCGGTGTTTTCAGCCGCGTCGACGGTTCAGGCGATAACGGCTGTTGGCAACGGTTTGAACGATATCGTCGGGTTTGACCTGCCCGTGCGTCTTGATCAGCAGGTCGGCGCGGCCGTTGCCGTTCAGGTCGATGGAGACACTGCCTTTGCCGGTGGTTTCGTCATACGTCAGCAGCGTTTCGCCCGCCTTGCCGCTGAAGGCTTGAACGAAACTCAGTGACGGTGCGCGGGCTTTTTGCAGAGCGCCGGACACATCGATCTTGTCGGTGCCGCTGGTGAAGTCCAGAAGCGTGTCGGGTTGCTCGGGGGTGGAGTCAAGGGCGTCGTTGTAGACGAATGTATCCGCGCCGCCGCCGCCGCGCTTCTGGTCCGCGCCCGCGCCGCCCGTGAGCCGGTTGTCGGCGTCATTACCGATCAACACGTCGTGGCCTGAGCCGCCGATGGCGTTTTCGATGGTGCAACCCCTCGCGATGGATAGGTTGCCCTTGAGCCCGCCAACATCTGAAAACGCACCGGCCTTGAGGTTGATGAGCTGGTTGGCGCGATAGCCGGAAACGTCCACGGTGTCATTGCCGTCGCCGTCCCAGATGCAGGCGATAAGTCGGTCTCGCGCAGAATTGAGGCTGTAGTAATCGCGCTGGGTATTGGAGTTGAAACCGTAGGTATTGTCCTCTTTGCGTGTCTGATGATTGACGCCGTATTTTTTCTGGATCGCGGCAATGTCATCCATCATCGGTGCAAGGGGTTTGGCGCCGAGTTGTTTGCCACTGCTTTGATCGCCGAAGTAACTCATGACGGTGTGGGCGGTGGAGTCCTGTGCATAAGCGCGTTGGCTTTCCGAGGCGCTGCCGTCGTAGTTGCCGGGGTGCTTCAAGCCAAGGGCATGCCCGATCTCATGAGTCATCACCACGCGTGTTGCCATGCGTGGGCTGTAGAGGGTTGCGCCACCACCTCCACGCCCGGGTGTTGGGTAAGTACCCTGGGCGGTGCTCACGCTATTTGAAATACCAAAGGTCACGCGACCTTCGGCGGTACTGCCGTTTTCGGTGAATTTCAGGTTGGCGATATCACTATAGGAAGTTAAAGAACGTCGTGCTTCCTGTTTCTGCGCTTCGTTAAATCCGCCATTGTTAAATGAAAAACCTATCTCAGTCTGGTTGTTCTGGTTGGTGTCGCGCCAAGTGGACACGCCGCGCGTGAGCTGCTCGATAATCTGTTGTTTGTCGTAGGAGCGCTTATTCACTTTGGCGATGTAAGGATCGTCCGGACGTTGGGTCATGTCCTTGCCATCCCAGGTCTGGGGGCTGGGTCTGTCGGGGCTTGGAGGAAGTGGGCGGCGCTCGGGACGGGGCGGCGTGTGGTCGGGTTGGGGCGCCGGGGGAAGGGTTGGGCGCATGAAAGGTCGTAGCCACGGATGAGTGGTAAATGGTTGGATGAAGGGGCGGAAGATCATTGGAATATTGAACGGGCGCAAGAAACGTTGTGGGCGCTGAGGGGCGCTGTAGGGCGCGAAAAAGGTAGGCACGCGAGAATGTATTTTCATTGTTATTCCGGTAAACGCTGCTTATTTTTCCTTAGTAAAGTCTGTAGGCAAAATCCTTTTGCGGCGCAACAAGTTCGCATTGCGCAAACCGGTTTCCAATCGTCCAACTGTTACCTGATGGTGGTTTAAGAAGCGCTGTCGCATGCTGTTGCGGCTATCAGGGGTATGGTTTTTTTTGTGCGTGGGCTGGCGTAGGGCGAGTTCCAACTTTGTTTGTCTCGTTGTTTCTCGAAAAACCAGCCGATGGACAAAAAAAGAACCACACACGGCATTACAAGACCGCGTCATCTGCCGTAGCGGTTTAAGAAAAAAACTCGGTGTTTAACCCGAGCACCGATCCTGTCGCGTCTGAAGGAGTGAACGCTTCATTCACGCCCGAGGTTCAGCCGCCATGTCTCGTCTTTTCTTGCCGCTCCTGCGCCCTGTCGCACAAGGCGTTGCCATCACCACCTGCATGGCAATGGCAGGCTGTGGCGTGCCCACGTCCCAAGACACTGCCACACCCCGCGAATCCGCGACGGTCATGCCCAGCGTTGTGCAGGCGCGCGTCGAAGGTGCTCTGGTCAAGCGCATGGCTTCTGCACCCATGGCAGCCCCGTTGATGATGAGTGACGAGCGGGTGAGTCAATATCGCAGCGAGCCTGGGGAGCAATATGAGCGCCTGCCGGACAACCCGGTGCAGCGAGTTGCCGAAACGCCCGTCTCGACCTTTAGCGTGGATGTGGACACTGGTAGCTATGCCAACGTGCGGCGCTTCCTCAACCAAGGTAGCTTGCCGCCCGAGGGGGCTGTGCGACTGGAGGAAATGGTCAACTACTTCCCCTACCACTACGCGCTGCCCACCGATGGCTCGCCCTTTGGCGTGACCACCGAAGTCGCCCCTACACCGTGGAACCCGCACACCCAGCTGTTGCGCATCGGCATCCGCGCATCCGACCGCGCCGTGGCAGACCTGGCGCCGGCCAACCTGGTGTTTTTGGTGGACGTGTCCGGCTCCATGGACCGCCGCGAAGGCCTGCCGCTGGTGAAAAGCACCCTGAAACTGTTGGTGGATCAGTTGCGTGAGCAGGACCGTGTGTCACTGGTGGTCTACGCCGGCGAGTCACGCGTGGTGCTGCAACCCACCTCCGGTCGCGAAAAGGCCAAGATCCGTAACGCCATCGATCAACTGACGGCTGGCGGCTCGACCGCTGGCGCATCGGGTATCGAACTGGCCTACCAGATGGCTCGCGAAGGGTTTATCGACAAGGGCATCAACCGCATCCTGCTGGCCACCGACGGTGACTTCAATGTGGGCATCAGCGATTTTGACAGCCTCAAACAGATGGCTGCCCAGCAGCGTAAAAGTGGTGTGTCCCTGACGACCTTGGGTTTTGGTGTGGATAACTACAACGAACACCTGATGGAACAACTGGCCGATGCCGGCGACGGCAATTACGCCTACATCGACAACCTGCGCGAGGCCCGCAAGGTGCTGGTGGACCAGCTCAGCTCGACCTTGGCGGTGGTGGCACGGGATGTGAAATTGCAGGTGGAATTCAACCCGGCACGCGTCAGTGAATATCGTTTGCTCGGCTATGAAAACCGCGCCTTGAAGCGTGAGGATTTCAGTAACGATAAGGTTGATGCTGGCGAGATTGGTGCAGGGCATACGGTAACGGCGCTGTATGAAATCGTACCGACGGGCCAGAAAGGCTGGTTGGAACCGTTGCGCTACACCGCCGAGCCCAAGGTGCAAAACAAAGCCGATGAACTGGCAATGTTGCGTGTGCGCTACAAGCCTGCTGCAGGTGGTGCTAGCCAGTTGATTGAGCGGCCTGTCCACAACGAATCCACCCAGGCCAGCGACGACCTGCGTTTCTCGGCGGCCGTGGCAGCCTTCGCCCAACAGCTCAAGGGCGATGGCCGCTACACTGGCAGCATGAGTTTGCAGGACACTGCTGCACTGGCCCGCGCGGCCCGCGGCGATGACCCGTTCGGGCTGCGAAATGAGTTTGTGCAACTGGTTGAGTTGGCGCAGAGCCTCAAACATTGATCCATCGAAAGGAGTTCGCCATCGACATGGCCGTTCCAGATGAACTGCCCAGCGACGAATCGCTGCTGGCCCGCTACCGAACCGGTGACGGTGCCGCGTTCGAAGCCTTGTACGCGCGGCACCGCCAAGGCCTCTACCGCTTCCTCGTGTCCCTGAGCAACAAAGCCGAACTGGCTGAGGAAATCTACCAGGAGACCTGGCTCAGCCTGATCCGTAGTACCACCCAGCCACAGGGTCGGGCGAGTTTTCGTACTTGGTTGTTTCAGATTGCCCGCAACCGCCTGATCGACCACTGGCGCAAGCACGGCATCCACAACCCACTGCACGACAGCTACGACGAGCAGCTGCATGCCCAGGCCGACGACAGCGCCGGCCCCGAGCAGCAACTGAGCCTCAGCCGCGACCAGGCGCGGCTCGACGCTGCGCTGCAAGACCTGCCCGAAGACCAGCGCGAAGTCTTCCTGCTGCGCCTGCACGGCGACCTCGAAGTGCCGCAAATCGCCGCGCTCACCCAGGCCCCGCTGGAAACCGTAAAAAGCCGCCTGCGCTACGCCCAGCAGAAACTGCGCCGCCTGCTGGCCGAGGAGATACCCGCATGACCGACTCCCGACACACTTCAGATACCGACGACGTGCTGCTCCAGCACTACCGTCAACACAGCACGGGCGAGCCCCCTGCGTCCCTCGACGCCTTCATCCTCGCCACCGCCCGTCGCGAAGCCCCGGCGCCGCAACCAAGCTTGTGGCAACGCTGGCTGCAAGCCTGCCAACGACCGCGCTGGCAAATGGCATTCGCCACCGTCGCCGGTTTGGCGCTGATGGTTGGCGTGGTCACGCGCTCGCCTGTGCCGCAGCCGGAGATCACCAGCGCGACCTTCTCCGCCTTCCACGAAGAAGCTGCCAGCCCGCCACCGCCGATGATGTCCGCCCCAGCGCCGGTGGCCCGAATGGCCGCTGCGCCCAAGGCCGAGAGTGCACAGGTCATGGGGTCGATGGCAGATGAGTCCACCGCCAAACTCAGCAAACGTGCGCCGGTGGCGTTGCCTTCGTTGGAGGAGGGGTTGCGGGAGATTGTGAGATTGCGGGCGGCGGGGGAGAGTAAAGCGGCGGATGAACAGCTGCTTGAGTTGCATGAGCGTTTTGCCGGTGAAGATTTACCGGAGCTGTTGGAGCAGATGCGCAAACAGTAAGCAGGCGAGCTGTCAGTTGACGAGAGATCACCAGCCCCTATAATTCTTCACAACATGGCCCCTGTCGGTTGATGCGCTTTGGCGCTGAGACTGCTCAGGGGTTTTTTATTGCCTGTGGTTTTTCATCTACCAATCGCGTACCTGCCAGTCGCGATCGACGCCCAATCCTTCCAGGTTCAAGTCAAGGTGGTGCAGGTTTGGGAAGTCATGTTCCAGCAATGTTTTTAACCGCTTTCCCCAGCTCGACGCTGGATTTATGGCGCGCATGAGGTGCTGGGTCAGACACAACAACATAAATGGCCGAGCCCGCCGATGCGCATCATCGTGAAACGCCGACAATGAAGGCACCTGTTCTATAGGCGGTAGTTTGGGCTGATCGATGATGTTGCGATTCCACAGGCGACTGTGATGGGCGCATACGTTTCGCAGGTAATTCAGACTGCGCAACCAGCTGGCGAAGATCCTGCCATTGCTGATGCCATACGATCTGGAGATTGTGTCTTGGTCGTCCTCGATCATGCCTGAGTACAGGGTTGATAGGGTGCCAAAGTCCCACACCTCACAGGCCACCCAAACAGCGAGTGGTAAGCCATATTTTTCCTTGTTGTGGCGGATGAAGTCTTCGTTTGAACGGTTTATCAATGCAGCGTGTTTACCGATCCATGCATGATATTTGGTAAGTCCCGTCTTGCCATCCAACTGAGTGGAAAAACTGCCATGGAACAGTTCGGGTCTCAGGTAAGCAAATTTGTCGTGTTCCCCCAGGGTGTGGGAGATGTCTACTCGCAGCGCTATTTCTATGCGTTCTAGTGCATCCAAAGTCAGCAGACGAAGCTTCTTATCGAAGACATACAGGTCAACCGCATTCTGGAAAGTGGTACCCGGCTTAAAGGTATCCAGGGGGATACGCGTAGGTTTCGTTTTGGCGCGAGGCTTGTTTTTAGACTGAAGGAGAGGACAGCAAAGCTCTGTGCGCTCACGGAAGGCGAACCAGTAGCCACTGAGGCGGTAGTAGCCGATGCGCTCCAGATACTCGAGGGCTTTAGGCCGATCCGTAACAGACATTCCGCGTGCTATGACCAGATCGAGTTGTTCTTGATAGCTCTGCCAAGGTTTTGGATAACCCTGCGTCATCGATATGCGCTCCTCGCGACCACGTGGCCGTCTTTTTGTTTTTTTGTTCCGTTCGGCGGCGAGGAATGTACCGCGTTTGGGATAGCTCTCTTCTAAGTCGGAAGCATTCAGAGACAAAGATGCGTTGGTGCCAAAATCCGACATGCAAAAAAAAGCCCCAGGCCTTTCGACCTGGGGCTTTTTCATCTGGATCTGGTGCACCCGGCGGGATTCGAACCCACGACCCCTGCCTTCGGAGGGCAGTACTCTATCCAGCTGAGCTACGGATGCTTGTGCGGGCGACATCATACCCATGTCGCCCTTGGGCGTCCATGCTGGTTTTTGGCCGCTGAACCGTAGGAAATCGGCGCGCTGGCGCCCTAAGTCGGGCGCCGCCGGTCGAGGCGGGTGAACCCGGGCCAATCACGCTGATCCGAAAGATTCGGCAAATGCGCCGTTTTCGTTCTTTTTTTCGAACAGACTATTGCCCTGTACCCCCATTGATCCTAGGATTCGTTTGAGATTTCAAACGCTCTGTCTCCCGCGTGCGCTTCACTTATTCCGCGCGCTGGGGCTGATTTCCCTGACGGCAGCCCACAAGGCGCCTTTCAACAACTCTAATTCGCTCCGCGTGCGCGCGGTGCTGTTAAGGAAAGCCGACATGCAGCTTAAAGATGCCCAGTTGTTCCGCCAGCAAGCCTTTATCGATGGTGCTTGGGTCGATGCGGACAATGGCCAGACCATCAAGGTCAACAACCCTGCCACGGGCGAGATTCTCGGCACCGTGCCAAAGATGGGCGCCGCGGAAACCCGCCGCGCCATCGAAGCCGCTGACAACGCCTTGCCGGCCTGGCGTGCGCTGACCGCCAAGGAGCGCGCGAACAAGCTGCGCCGTTGGTTCGAGCTGCTGATCGAAAACCAGGACGACCTCGCGCGCCTGATGACCCTCGAACAAGGCAAGCCGCTGGCCGAAGCCAAGGGCGAAATCGTCTACGCCGCATCCTTCATCGAGTGGTTCGCCGAAGAAGCCAAGCGCATCTACGGCGACGTGATTCCTGGCCACCAGCCCGACAAGCGCCTGATCGTGATCAAGCAGCCAATCGGCGTGACCGCTGCCATCACCCCGTGGAACTTCCCGGCCGCGATGATCACCCGTAAAGCCGGCCCGGCCCTGGCCGCCGGTTGCACCATGGTCATCAAGCCCGCTTCGCAAACCCCGTTCTCGGCCCTGGCCCTGGTTGAACTGGCGCACCGTGCCGGTATCCCGAAAGGCGTGCTGAGCGTGGTCACCGGTAGCGCTGGCGATATCGGCGGCGAGCTGACCGGCAACCCGATCGTGCGTAAATTGTCCTTCACCGGTTCGACTGAAATCGGTCGCCAGCTGATGGCCGAATGCGCCAAGGACATCAAGAAAGTCTCCCTGGAGCTGGGCGGCAACGCGCCGTTCATCGTGTTCGACGACGCCGACCTGGATAAGGCCGTCGAAGGCGCGATCATCTCCAAGTACCGTAACAACGGCCAGACCTGCGTCTGCGCCAACCGCCTGTACATCCAGGATTCGGTGTACGACGCCTTCGCCGAAAAACTCAAAGTGGCCGTGGCCAAGTTGAAGATCGGCAATGGTCTGGAAGACGGCACCACCACAGGTCCCTTGATCGACGAAAAAGCCGTGGCCAAGGTCCAGGAACACATCGCCGATGCCTTGAGCAAAGGCGCGACGTTGCTGGCGGGCGGCAAGGTCATGGAAGGCAACTTCTTCGAGCCGACCATCCTCACCAACGTGCCGAAAAATGCCGCTGTGGCGAAGGAAGAAACCTTCGGCCCGCTGGCGCCGCTGTTCCGTTTCAAAGACGAAGCCGAAGTGATCGCGATGTCCAACGACACCGAGTTCGGCCTGGCCTCCTACTTCTATGCCCGCGACCTGGGCCGTGTGTTCCGTGTGGCCGAAGCCCTGGAATACGGCATGGTCGGCGTCAACACTGGGTTGATCTCCAACGAAGTGGCGCCGTTCGGCGGTATCAAGGCTTCGGGCCTGGGCCGTGAAGGCTCCAAGTACGGGATCGAGGATTACCTGGAAATCAAATACCTCTGCCTGGGCATCTAAGCCCTGTAAGAGATTGCAGTGAACGCAGAGGGCACGAGAGCGCTGACCCTTTGCGTGTTTCAAGACGTTATTCGTAGTGGCCGGGAACGCTGTGGCAGTCGATCATCGCATGCTGCCGCAGTTGCCTCCCCGCCACGTATTCCTTGGACCACGCCACCCGATGAGTGGCGAATGAGGACTTTATGAGCAAGACCAACGCATCCCTGATGAAACGCCGCGAAGCCGCTGTCCCGCGCGGTGTTGGCCAGATCCACCCGATCTTCGCCGAATCCGCGAAGAACGCTACAGTGACCGACGTTGAAGGTCGCGAGTTCATCGACTTCGCCGGCGGTATCGCCGTGCTGAACACCGGCCACGTGCATCCGAAAATCATCGCCGCCGTGACCGAGCAGCTGAACAAGCTGACCCACACCTGCTTCCAGGTACTGGCCTACGAGCCTTACGTCGAAGTATGCGAGAAAGTGAACGCCAAGGTGCCAGGCGATTTCGCCAAGAAAACCCTGCTGGTCACCACCGGTTCCGAAGCGGTGGAAAACGCCGTGAAGATTGCCCGTGCCGCCACTGGCCGCGCTGGCGTGATCGCCTTCACCGGCGCCTACCACGGCCGCACCATGATGACCCTGGGTCTCACCGGTAAAGTCGTGCCGTACTCGGCCGGCATGGGCTTGATGCCAGGCGGTGTGTTCCGCGCGCTGTACCCGAACGAGCTGCACGGTGTGAGCGACGACGACTCCATCGCCAGCATCGAACGCATCTTCAAGAACGATGCCGAGCCGCGTGATATCGCTGCCATCATCATCGAGCCGGTGCAGGGCGAAGGCGGTTTCTATGTCGCGCCTAAATCCTTCATGAAGCGCCTGCGCGAACTGTGCGACAAGCACGGCATCCTGCTGATCGCCGACGAAGTGCAAACCGGCGCCGGCCGTACCGGTACCTTCTTCGCCATGGAACAGATGGGCGTCGCTGCCGACCTGACCACCTTCGCCAAATCTATCGCCGGTGGCTTCCCGCTGGCCGGTGTGTGCGGCAAGGCTGAATACATGGACGCCATCGCTCCAGGCGGCCTGGGCGGCACCTACGCCGGTAGCCCGATCGCTTGCGCGGCTGCGTTGGCGGTGATGGAAGTGTTTGAAGAAGAGCACCTGCTGGACCGTTGCAAGTCCGTCGGCGAGCGCCTGGTGACTGGCCTGAAAGCCATCCAGGCCAAGTACCCGGTAATCGGTGACGTGCGTGCCTTGGGCGCGATGATCGCGGTCGAGCTGTTCGACGGCGGCGACACCCACAAGCCAAACGCTGCGGCCGTGGCTGCCGTGGTGGCCAAGGCGCGTGACAAGGGCTTGATCCTGCTGAGCTGCGGCACCTACGGCAACGTGTTGCGCGTGCTGGTGCCGCTGACCGCGCCGGACGAGCAGTTGGACAAAGGCCTGGCGATCATCGAAGAGTGCTTCTCCGAGCTGTAAGCGCAAGCTGACCTGTTCGACAGAAAAAACCCGCTTCGGCGGGTTTTTTTGTGCCCGATACAGCACATTCAGCCCAGGTTCATTGTACGTACCCGCCTCCATTGACTAAGGTGCAAGCATTGCCGATGGAGCGTGCTGGATGACTGCTGTTGATTTACCCGCTGTACCCCGCGTGTTGATTGCCGAAGCGGACCCTTGGTCGCGGGACCTGCTCAAGCAAGTGTTGTTGAACGTGCGCTGTGACGCACGGCTGGATGTGTGTGCCGACGGTCAGCAAGCGGCTACCTTGCTGCGGGAAAAAGCCTACGACCTGATCCTGGCCGATTGGGAGTTGCCGGGCATCGATGGCCTGAGCCTGCTGCGCAGCGTGCGCCTGCAGCGCCGCTCGCCCGCGCTGCCGTTCATTCTGCTGAGCAGTCGCAATGACAGCGCCAGTGTGCGTGAAGCCCTGCCCCTGGCGCCCACGGCGTACCTGACCAAACCCCTGAACATGGAAAGCCTGACCCAGCGCCTGCAAGACCTGCTGCTCAATGAAGGCGAAACGGTGTACTGCGAAATCCCGCCGCTAGCCCCAGGCATCACCTTGCCGGTGTTCCTGGAGCGCCGTCGCGAGGCCTCTGACGGCGCACCGTTGCGCGTGGATGTGAAAGACGCGGTACAAAAAAGCCTTGGCCCCGAGGGCCTGGACCTCAAGCGCCTGGAAGACCAGGTGCGCATGGACCCGCAAATCACCGCCGTGCTGATTGCCGCCGCCAACAGCGCCGGCCATCACGGCACGCCGGTGCAAACCCTGCCAGCGGCGCTGCACAAGCTTGCCGCCGGGCAAAGCATGAACCTGATCCTCGGCCTGTCCCTCAAGCACAACGTGGTGCTGGGGGATGCAGCGCTGGTGGCCTATGCCGAGCGTCACTGGCAGTTGTCCCAGGACACCGCCGACTATGCGCGACGCCTGGCCCGCATGCTGGAGTTGGATCACGAGCGCTGTTACAGCGCCGGTATCCTGCATCGGCTCGGCGACCTGGCCTTGTTGCGTTGCCTGGAAGACTGGCGCCAAGGCGGTGGTGAATTGGATGACGAAGCGATTGGCGAGGCGCTCTACACCTTCGGTGCCGCCTATGGCTCAGCGTTGCGTGCGCGTTGGCGCTTGCCCCATGAGCTGCGCCAGTTGATCGCGGCGATCTACTCGCTGGAGGGCGGGGTGTATGCGCGGGATGCGCTGGTGGTAAACCTGGCGGCGCAGATGGCGCGGTTGACTGAGCATGAAGGCTTGGAGGCGCTGGCCAATGGCAAGACTGCGCGATTGCTCAAGGTGGGCTTGTCGGAGCTGACTCGGGTGCGCAAGGCCTAGAGAACAGTGAGATCCAAATGTGGGAGATTGCTGTGGCGAGGGAGCTTGCTCCCGCTGGAGTGCGAAGCGCTCCCAAGATTTTGGGGCCGCTGCGCGCCCCAGCGGGAGCAAGCTCCCTCGCCACAGCAATCTCCCACATTGAATCTTTGTTGTGGCCGATGAAAGTGCCTGGCTCTAACTTGCAACCACGCGGTTCTTACCCAGCCGCTTGGCCTCATACATCGCCGCATCCGCGCGGGCGAACAGGCTGTCCAATGTCGAGTCCTCTTCGCTGAGGCTGGCCAAACCCTGGCTCACCGTCACCGTAAACGCCAAGCCTTCATAGCTGAAACTCAACGCCTGGATCTCCTTGCCCAGCCGCTCAGCCACCTGCAACGCCATCTCCGGCGCACAACCGGGCAGGACGGCGGCGAATTCTTCGCCGCCAATGCGCCCGAACAGGTCGCCACGGCGCAATACCCCGCGACCGCTCTCGGCGATACGCCGCAACACCTGGTCGCCCTCCAGGTGGCCGTAGGTGTCGTTGACGTCCTTGAAGTCATCGATGTCCAGCAACAGGAACGCCAACGGCGCGCCTTGGGCGCAGGCGCTGTCGAATGCCTGGTTGGCGCATTCGAAGAAATGCCGGCGGTTGCTGCTCTGGGTCAGCACGTCGGTGGTGGCGAGGCGATGCAGCTCCAGTTCCAGCTGCTTTTTCTCGGTGATGTCTTCGGCCATGCCGACCACGATCACCGGCTCGCCAGGTTCGACCTGTTGGTTGATGTAGCACTTGTCACTGAGCCAGCGGATCTGCCCGTCAGCGGTGATGATGCGGTACTCGCGGTCTTCCACGGAGCCCCGTTCCAGCACGCGGGCGAGGCTGTGTTCGGCGTAGTCGAGGTCTTCGGGGTGAATGCTGTTGCGCCATTCGCGGTGGTCGGCCAGCAGCGCGCCGGCCGAACGCCCAAATACCCGCTCGTAGGCCGGGCTCACGTAGAGCACGCGACGCGTTTGCCAATCGATGGCCCACAGCACGGCGTTCACGCTGACCAATAGTGAACTGAGCAATTGTTCGCGCTCGCTCAGCCGCTCGACTTCGCCCTGGGCGTGCATCAGCGCCAGCAGGGTCGCCGCCGCTGCGGGGCGCGGGTGCTCAGCGCTGGGAGGATCGGGCAGGTAGGGCTTTTCGTGAACCATCGGCACAACTCTCTCTGGGCGCGCCGCAGGATGGAACAGCGGTCACAACAAGGGGCCACCATGATGGCGAAGTGTTCATTGAGAGAGGCGAATTGCAGTGAAGTTCCGTCATCGGGCGCGATTGACGGTGTCCGAGAAATGGCGCCAAAAAGCCGGTGGGTGGGAGGGCAAGCCCTCCCACCGTAGGCTCAGACCGCTGCAGGACGCAGGGAATAGGTCTTCAATTGGTGGGCAAAGTCGCGCAGGGACTGGATGCCGCTGGCCTCGGCCTCATGCACCCATTCCTTGATGGCGGCGAGCATGTCGTGGCCATTGGTGCTGGTCTTGAGCCAGATCTGTTGCAGTGCCAGGCGCTTCTCGTAGATCACTTTCAGTGCCTGGCTGTGTTCCAGCATGCCCTGGATGCGCAGGTGATGACGCTCATCCAGCAGGCTGGTCTCCCGCGACAGCAGGCGCTTGGCGCGATGGAACTGGTGGCGCACCGAGTGATCGACCTTCTCCAGCTCTTGCTTGACCAGCGGGCCGATCACCAGCTTGCGGTACTGGGCCATGATCTGGAAGCGGTTGTTGAGGATCGCCATCGCGGTGTCCATGTCCAGGTGGCCCTTGCCCTCGACGCGGTGGGCAATCGGCGCCACGCGCTGCACCTTGGCCAGGCGCAGCCAACTGAACACCTTGATCCAGGCCCAGCCCAGGTCGAACTCCCACTTCTTCACCGACAGCTTGGCGGAGTTGGGGTAGGTGTGATGGTTGTTGTGCAGCTCTTCGCCACCGACGATGATGCCCCACGGCACCAGGTTGGTCGCCGCGTCACGGCATTCGAAGTTGCGATAGCCCACGGCATGGCCCAGGCCGTTGATCACGCCGGCGGCCCAGAACGGGATCCACATCATCTGGATCGCCCAGATGGTGATGCCGATGGTACCGAACAGCAGCAGGTCGATCACGCCCATGATCGCCACGCCCAGCAGCGGGTAGGGCGTGTAGATCTTGCGCTCGATCCAGTCGTCCGGGCAGTTTTTGCCGTAGATGCGCAAGGTCTCGGGGTTTTCCGCTTCGGCGCGGTACAGTTCGGCACCTTTGCGCAACACGGTGGACAGGCCTTTGATCACCGGGCTGTGCGGGTCATCGACGGTTTCGCATTTGGCGTGGTGCTTGCGGTGGATGGCAGTCCACTCGCGGGTGTTCTGCGCCGTGGTCAGCCACAGCCAGAAGCGGAAGAAGTGTTTCAGGCCGGCATTGAGTTCCAGGGAACGATGGGCTGAATAGCGGTGCAGATAGACGGTGACCCCAACGATGGTCACGTGGGTCATCAACAGAGTGACTGCCACCAGTTGCCAGGCTGACAGGTCAAGAAAACCGTTGTACCACATAGGCTGTATGGCCCTCAGATAAAGAAAAAAACAGCTCACGCATTATCACTAAGCCTACAGAGAAAACCAGCCACCCTTTCAGATAGGAGTGACGGGATGTTTCTTATTCTATAATCCGCAGCCTTTGTAGGGCGATTCTGTTTTTTTGGTAAGGATTACTGACCATATGCTGTTTTCATACCGAGGTGCCCTGCGTGTGGGGCTGGTATACCTGCTGGTTTCCATTGTCTGGCTCCAGCTCAGCAACCAGATATTGATCAACTTTCTCGATGAACCGAGGGAGTTGGGTCATTGGCTGCAGGTGCGCGGCTATGTGTGGGTAGCCCTCAGCGCGCTGGCCATTTACCTGCTTTGCGCGCGGTTTGACCGGGCCAACCGGCTTGCCCAGCCCCTGCAGGAAAACCGCGAACGCTTGCGCCAGGCCGCCGCCGTGTTCGACTGCACCCGCGAAGGCGTGCTGGTCACCGACGCCAAGGGCCTGATCGTGCATGTGAACCGCGCCTTTGTGGAGATCACCGGCTACCGCCGCGAAGACGTCATGGGCCAGCAGCCGAGCCTGTTCAAATCCGGGCGCCATTCATCGGGTTTTTATCAACAGATGTTCCAGGCCCTGGGTCGTACCGGTGAATGGAGCGGGGAAATCTGGAACCGACGCAAGAGCGGCGAGATTTATCCACAGTGGCAAACCATCCGCGCCGTGCAGGATGATCTCGGCCACGTCAGCCACTATGTCGCAGTGTTCTCCGATATCAGCGCCATCAAGCATTCCGAGCACGAACTGGCGCACTTGGCGCACCACGATCCGCTCACCGACCTGCCCAACCGCCTGCTGTTCACCGACCGCGCCGAGCAGGCGCTGGCCTCGGCGCAAGTGCATAAGCGCGGCTGCGCCTTGCTGCTGCTGGACCTGGACCACTTCAAGATCATCAACGACAGCCTCGGCCATAACGTCGGCGACCAACTGCTCAAGCTGGTGGGCGAGCGGCTCAAGGCCCTGTTCGGCCCCGGCGTAACCCTGGCGCGCCTGGGCGGCGACGAGTTCGCTGTGTTGGCGGAAAGTTGTCCACAGGTGGTGCAAGCCGCCGGCCTGGCGCAACGCATGCTGGACGCGATGAAACAACCGTTCATCTTTGATGGCCACCAACTGTTTATCAGCGCCAGCGTCGGCATCAGCCTGTTCCCCAGCGATGCCTTGAGCGCCGAGCAACTGCTGCGCAACGCCGACTCCGCGCTGTTCAAGGCCAAGAGCGCCGGGCGCGAAGGCTACGCGCTGTACACCGAAGAACTCACCGCCCACGCGCAAAACCGCGTGGAAATCGCCAGCGAACTGCGCCGCGCCCTCGACCAGCACGAACTGCGCGTCTACTACCAGCCCGTGCACGACCTGCAAGGCAGCCGCCTGATCGGCGTCGAGGCACTGGTGCGCTGGGAGCACCCGGAACGTGGCCTGGTGCCGCCGGGGGATTTCATTCCCATCGCCGAACGCACCGGGTTGATCGCCGACATCGACGCCTGGGTGCTGGACCAGTCTTGCCGCCAGATGGGCCAATGGCTGGCGCAGGGCGTGGCGCTGAATTTTATCGCGGTCAACGTCTCCAGCCGCCTGTTTGCCCGGCGTGAACTGTACGACCAAGTTGCCCAGGTGCTGCACGACACCGGCCTGGATCCGGCTTTCCTTGAGCTGGAAGTCACCGAAAGCGCGGTGATGGACGACCCCGAAGCCGCCCTGGAGCAACTGCACCGCCTGCGCGAACTGGGCCTGCGCCTGGCCATCGACGACTTTGGCACCGGTTATTCCTCACTGCTGCGCCTCAAGCGCCTGCCGGTGCAGAAACTCAAGATCGACCAGGGCTTTGTCGCCGGCTTGCCGTGGGACGAAGACGACGCCGCCATCGTGCGCGTGGTGATCGCCTTGGCGAAAAGCATGGGCATGCAGGTGCATGCCGAAGGGATCGAACAAGTGGAGCAGGCGCGCTTCCTGTTGGAGCATGAATGCGATCTGGGGCAGGGCTACTGGTTTGGCCGGCCCGTGCCGGCGAGTGAAATCGATTGGGCGAGGGCGCCGACCATCCGAATTTGAAATGTGGCCAAAATGTGGGAGCGGGCTTGCTCGCGAATACGGTGGTTCAGCCAGCACATGTGGCGACTGACACACCGCATTCGCGAGCAAGCCCGCTCCCACATTTGGATCTTCTCAGGGCTTAATTTCAGCGGCATCACAAAAAATCTGCACGCAACCCCACGTCCCACCAGAAAATTCTTTCTGGTTATATAAACATTCTTAAATAGTATTTTTAAGAATATCCGCGCTTATCTACTATCGCTCTCACGCCACCCGCAGTGCCGCCACTGCAAGGCACTCTTTATTTCAGGAGCGAGACCATGAGCGCATCTCTACGTAGCGTCGACGGCCAGGACGAAGCAGCCATTTTGCGTGAGATCCAGAGCGCATTGCGCGATCTGCGCTTTGGCGCAGTGGAAATCACCGTGCATAACGCGCAAGTGGTCCAGATCGAACGCAAAGAAAAATTCCGCCTGCAGAACCCGGGTAACAAACCGAGCTAAGCAGTCACGGCGATTCGCATGCTAGACCCGCACTTATAAGAAAAAGCCAACACCCAGAATTTTCAGGAGCTTCTATGTCGTCGATTCGCCGTTACGCCCTGGCCGCCCTGGCCAGCGCCGTGTTTGCAGGTTCCGCCGTTGCCAAGGACTACGAGTTGCTCAACGTCTCGTACGACCCGACCCGTGAGCTGTACCAGGACTACAACGCTGAGTTCACCAATTTCTGGAAACAGTCCCACCCCGGCGACAACGTGAAAATTCAGCAATCCCACGGTGGTTCGGGCAAGCAAGGCCGCGCCGTGATCGACGGCCTGCGCGCCGACGTAGTGACCCTGGCCCTGGCCGGCGACATCGACGAAATTGCCAAGTTGGGCAAGACCCTCCCGGAAAACTGGCAGACCCGCCTGCCGGACGCCAGCACCCCGTACACCTCGACCATCGTGTTCCTGGTGCGCAAAGGCAACCCTAAAGGCATCAAGGATTGGGGCGACCTGATCAAGAAAGACGTTTCGGTCATCACCCCGAACCCGAAAACCTCCGGCGGCGCCCGCTGGAACTTCCTCGCCGCCTGGGCCTACGGCCTCAAGGCGGGCGGCAGCGAAGCCAAGGCCCAGGAATACGTGAAAGAGCTGTTCAAACACGTACCTGTGCTGGACACCGGCGCACGTGGTTCGACCATCACCTTCGTCAACAACGGTCAGGGTGACGTGTTGCTGGCCTGGGAAAACGAAGCCTTCCTGGCGCTGAAAGAAGACGGCGGCGCCGACAAGTTCGACATCGTCGTGCCGTCCCTGTCGATCCTCGCCGAGCCGCCAGTGGCCGTGGTCGACAAGAACGCCGAGAAAAAGGGCAACACCGAAATCGCTACTGAATACCTGAAACACCTGTACAGCCCGGCTGGCCAGGAGATTGCGGCGAAGAACTTCTACCGCCCACGGGATGCGAAAGTTGCCGCCAAATACGCCCAACAGTTCCCGAAACTGGACCTGGTGACTATCGACAAAGACTTCGGCGGCTGGAAAACTGCCCAACCGAAATTCTTTAACGACGGTGGCGTGTTCGACCAGATCTACACCGCCCAATAAGCGCGGACTGGTTGTGGCGAGGGAGCTTGCTCCCGCTGGGCTGCGAAGCGGCCCCAGGATTTGGGAGCGCTTCGCGCTCCAGCGGGAGCAAGCTCCCTCGCCACACAAAGCCCGCTCCTACAGGGATCAGGAGCCCGCATTCGCTTGCGGGTTTTGCATGTCCGCTCCGCTAACCAAGGACTCTTATGTCGCGTCGTATCTCCCCCGTCATACCCGGCTTCGGGCTGACGCTGGGCTACACCGTGGTGTACCTCAGCCTGATCGTACTCATCCCCCTTGCGGCGATGTTTGTACACGCCGCTCAACTTACCTGGGATCAGTTCTGGAACATCATCTCAGCACCGCGCGTGCTGGCGGCCTTGAAGCTGAGCTTCAGCACCGCGCTGTATGCGGCACTGATCAACGGCGTGATCGGCACACTGCTGGCCTGGGTGCTGGTGCGCTACACCTTCCCCGGCCGCAAGATCATCGATGCGATGATCGACCTGCCCTTCGCCTTGCCCACCGCCGTGGCGGGTATCGCACTGACCGCCTTGTATACGCCTAACGGTTTTGTCGGCCAGTTTGCCGCCGACCTGGGCTTCAAGATCGCCTACACCCCGCTGGGCATCACCCTGGCACTGACCTTTGTCACGCTGCCATTCGTGGTGCGCACGGTGCAGCCGGTACTCGCCGATATCCCCCGGGAAATCGAAGAAGCCGCCGCCTGCCTGGGCGCCAAGCCGTTGCAGGTGTTCCGCTACATCCTCGTGCCCGCGTTGCTGCCCGCCTGGCTCACCGGCTTCGCCCTGGCGTTTGCCCGTGGCGTCGGTGAGTACGGTTCGGTGATCTTCATCGCCGGCAACATGCCGATGAAAACCGAGATCCTGCCGCTGCTGATCATGGTCAAGCTCGACCAATACGACTACCGCGGCGCCACCTCCATCGGTGTGTTGATGCTGGTGGTTTCCTTTGTCCTGCTGCTGCTGATCAACTTGTTGCAGCGGCGCATCGAACGTCCATAAGGAGGCGCGGAACATGTCCCAATCGTCTATTTCCGCCGCGTCCTCGGCCAACGCTGCCCGCCGTGGCAGCGCAGTGTCGCGACGTATCCTGATCAGCCTCGGCTGGCTGGTGTTTGCGCTGTTCCTGCTGTTGCCGCTGCTGATCGTGGTGACCCAGGGCTTGAAGAACGGCCTCGGCTCGTTCTTCACCGCGATCCTCGAACCCGACGCGCTGTCGGCGTTGAAACTCACGGTGATCGCCGTGGCGATTTCGGTGCCGCTCAATGTGGTGTTCGGTGTCAGCGCCGCCTGGTGCGTGAGCAAGTACTCGTTCCGTGGCAAGAGCATCCTGGTCACGCTGATCGACCTGCCGTTCTCGGTGTCGCCGGTGATCGCCGGTCTGGTCTACGTGTTGATGTTCGGCGCCCAGGGCTTCTTTGGCCCGTGGTTGCAGGACCATGACATCCAGATCGTGTTTGCCTTGCCCGGCATCGTGCTGGCGACCATCTTCGTCACCGTGCCGTTCGTGGCCCGTGAACTGATCCCGCTGATGCAAGAGCAGGGCACCCAGGAAGAAGAAGCCGCGCGCCTGCTGGGGGCGAATGGCTGGCAGATGTTCTGGCACGTCACCGTGCCGAACATCAAATGGGGCCTGATCTACGGCGTGGTGCTGTGTACCGCACGGGCCATGGGTGAGTTTGGCGCGGTGTCGGTGGTGTCCGGCCACATTCGCGGCGTCACCAACACCCTGCCGCTGCACGTCGAGATTCTCTACAACGAATACAACCACGTCGCCGCGTTTGCGGTGGCCAGCCTGCTGCTGATCCTGGCGCTCTTCATCCTGCTGCTCAAGCAGTGGAGCGAGAACCGTATCAACCGCCTGCGCAACAGTGCCGGTGAGGAATAAGTCATGTCGATCGAAGTCCGTAATGTCAGCAAGAACTTCAACGCCTTCAAGGCCCTGAACAGCATCAATCTGGACATCCAGAGTGGCGAGCTGGTGGCGTTGCTTGGCCCGTCCGGCTGCGGCAAGACCACCTTGCTGCGCATCATCGCCGGCCTGGAAACCCCGGATGACGGCAGCATCGTGTTCCACGGTGAAGACGTCTCCGGCCACGACGTGCGTGATCGCAACGTCGGCTTCGTGTTCCAGCACTACGCGTTGTTCCGCCACATGACCGTGTTCGACAACGTTGCCTTCGGCCTGCGCATGAAGCCGAAGAACCAGCGCCCGAGCGAAAGCCAGATCGCCAGCAAAGTCCATGAGCTGCTGAACATGGTGCAGCTGGACTGGCTGTCCGACCGCTACCCGGAACAACTCTCCGGCGGTCAGCGCCAGCGTATCGCCCTGGCCCGCGCCCTGGCGGTGGAACCGAAAGTGCTGCTGCTGGATGAACCGTTCGGCGCCCTCGACGCCAAGGTGCGTAAAGAACTGCGCCGCTGGCTCGCACGCCTGCACGAAGACATCAACCTGACCTCGGTATTCGTGACCCACGACCAGGAAGAGGCCATGGAAGTCGCCGACCGTATCGTGGTGATGAACAAAGGCGTGATCGAGCAGATCGGCTCACCGGGCGAAGTCTACGAAAACCCGGCCAGCGATTTCGTCTATCACTTCCTCGGTGATTCGAACCGTCTGCACTTGGGCGAAGACAATCACGTGTTGTTCCGCCCCCATGAAGTGTCGTTGTCGCGTCATGAACTGGAAGACCACCACGCCGCCGAAGTACGCGATATCCGCCCACTGGGTGCGACCACGCGCGTGACGTTGAAGGTGGAAGGCCAGAGCGAGCTGATCGAAGCCGAAGTGGTGAAAGACCACGACAGCCTCACCGGCCTGGCCCGTGGCGAGACGTTGTTCTTCAAGCCCAAGGTCTGGCAAAAAGCCTAACGCCCGGATGAAACCCAAGCTGTGATCGTTCCCACGCTCTGCGTGGGAATGCCGCCGGTGACGCTCTGCGTCACGCCTTCAAGAATGGACGCAGAGCGTCCAGGGATGCATTCCCACGCAGAGCGTGGGAACGATCAACTGGCCACCGCTATCGCGGGCAAGCCCGCTCCCACATTCAAATCCCACTAGGCTTTAGATCGCGGCGCGCCACCGGGCCTGAGCGTTCTTCGATCTGCTGCTTGAGGTCATGCCGCAGCCCCACCAGAAACGCCAACTCCGCCACCACAAACAACGGTCCGACGATCAGCCCCGACACATCGTCCACAAACGCCGGCTTTTTACCCTCGTAATAGTGCCCGACAAACTGAATCACCCAGCCCACCACAAACATCCCAATCCCGCTGCTCAGCCACACCAGCGTGCTCTGTGCCGCCAACACATGCCCGGCCCACACCGACAAGCCCATCAGCACCGTCATCAACACGCCGAGCGCCAGTTCCAGGCGCAGGTAGAACCACGCCGAAAACAGCGCGAGCAGCACCGCCGGTGAAATCCACAGCGCGCCCACCGGCCATTCGGGACGCGACAGCAGCACAGCCACCGCGACCACAATCAACGGGATGCCGATAAAGTGGCTGGCGATATTGCGCGGGTCTCGGTGGTAGGCAGCGTATTGGCTGAGGTGATCGACGAGGCTTTTCATTGTTGTTCCTCCTGTAGGATGTTTGATCATGCCCTGTCAGCCTTTGCCTGACTGTCAACTGGGCGACAATCTTCGGAGTTCCCATGGATGCAGCGCAATGGCCCGCGCAACTGGCGACAGGCCAGTGGTTCAGTCACCTGCCCGCACCGTTTCAGACTAGCTTGCTGGCCCACGCCCGGCTGCGCCAACTGACGGCGGGGCAATACCTGTTCAAGCGCGGCGACCCGCCGTGCGGCTTGTATGCGGTGCTCGATGGCAGCTTGCGCATCAGTGCGGTCAATGAACACGGCAAGGAAGCGGTATTGAGCCTGGTGGAGCCGCCTTTCTGGTTTGGCGAGATCTGCCTGTTCGACGGCCTGCCGCGCACCCACGACGCCTGCGCCGTCGGCCCGTGCACGCTGTTGCAGGTGCCGCAGCAGGCGCTGTTGAAAAGCCTCGATGAAAACCCGCGCTACTGGCGCGACCTGGCGTTGTTGATGAGCCAGAAGCTGCGTCTGAGCTTTATCGGCCTCGAACAATTGCGCCTGATGCCGGCGTCGGTGCGTCTGGCCCATCGCTTGCTGATGATCATTGACGGCCACGGCGACATCGAGCCCTCACGGCGCATCGTGCAACTGCCCCAGGAAGACCTCGCCGCCTTGCTGAGCCTGTCGCGCCAGACCACCAACGCCTTGCTCAAGGACCTGCAAGCCCAGGGCATCGTGCGTTTGGGCTACGGTGAGATCGAAATCCTCGACGCCGGGCGGTTGCGGGAGGCGGCGCACACCTGAGGGTGTTAGCCTGCTGGCCTGATCAATCGAGGTGTCTTATGCGCGTGCTGTTAGTGGAACATGAATCCGACGAAGCACAGCGGATGGCCCAGGGCTTGAACGAGGCCAGCTACAGCGTGGAAGTGGCGGCCAACGGCATGGCGGCCCAGCGTCTGGTCGAGGACGGCGAGTACGACCTGGTGATCCTCGATGTGATGCTGCCCGGGCTGAATGCCTGGAAATTGCAGCAGGCGATTCGCCAGAAGGGCAGCACGCCGGTGTTGTTCCTGACCACGCCCGGCGGCATTGAAGACCGGCTGCGTGGGTTGGAATTGCATGAAGATGACTACCTGCTCAAGCCGTTCGAGGCCAAGGCGTTGGTGGCGCGGGTGAGGAAAGTGTTACGGCGTGATCGTGGGCGGTGACTGATCTGACGCCTTCGCGAGCAAGCCCGCTCCCACATTTGATCGAGTTCCAACTTTGGAATGCAGTCAAATGTGGGAGCGGGCTTGCTCGCGAAGAGGCCCTCAAAAACCCCACAAATCTACCTCAACCCCTCCCGAAACTGCCCCGGCGTCACCCCCGTCCAGCGCTTGAACGCCCGACTAAAACTGCTGGTATCAGCAAACCCCAGCAAATGACTGATCTCCGCCAACGAACACTGCGGGTCCCGCAAGTGCAGCAACGCCAAATTCTCCCGGCACTCATTGAGCAACGCATCAAACCGGCAGCCTTCGTCCGCCAGATGCCGCTGCAAGCTGCGCAAGCTCAAGTGCAACGCCTGGGCGACCCGTTCTGCGCTGGGCTCGCCGTCGGGCAATTGCGCTTCGATCACCCGGCGCACCTTGCGCTCCCAGGTCAGCGGTTGCAGTTGGGCGAGGGTGCGTTTGAGCACGGTTTCATTGTGTTCGGCCAGTTCGGGGTTGGCGTCGTCGAGGTGGCTGTCGAAGTCCTGGGCAGCGAATTCCAGGCGGTCTTCCTCGGCGCCAAAAAACACTGGCGCGCGAAACACCGTGTGCCAGGGCTTGGGATCGACCGGTTGCGGACGCCGCAGGTACACGGCCAGCGGCGCATAGTCCCGGCCCAGGCGATTGCGGCACGTGCGCACATAAATCGCCGCAAACGCATCGATGGCTTCGAACGCCGGCGCCGGGCTGCCGCTGGGTTGCAGCAGGCGAAAGCGGTAGCGCTGGCCATCGCCACTCAACTCCAGGGTCAGGGCGTCGCTGACTACCTGGTGATAACGCACGATGCGCTCGAACACCTCGCGCAAACTGCCGCTGGCCACCAGCGCATAGCCCAGCGCATGAAAGGTGGTAGGGCTGACAAACCGCGACACCCGCAAGCCAATCGCCGGGTCACCGCTGGCCTGCACCGCCAGTTCCCACAGCCGCGTGGTGGCCGACAGCGGGTAGCGCGCATTCGGGTCGTCCATCTGCTGCGGGTCGAGCCCGGCTTGCGTGCACAGCGCGGCGCTGTCGAGGCCGAGGGCGTCGAGCTGCTTGCGCAGGGCGCGGGTCCAACTGGCGAGGGAGGTGGGTTCGGTCATGGCGATTGGCGCTTGCGGTCAACAGGTTGGCGTCCAGGGCTAGCGCCCTGCCAGATCGCGTGGGGCAGGATGGACGCTTCAATAACCAGAGGATGGAAGCATGGACGGTACTTCTGCAAGTCCCCAGCAGATGAACGCGCAACAGCGTTCGGCGCATATCCGTGAAGTGGTGCTGGCAGAAGGCGTGCGCTTGCGCCAGCAGCATCCCTGGCTGCTGCATCAGGACGCGCTGGGCGCGGGCATCCTGGCGTTTGCGTTGCTCGGCATGCTGGGCTCGGCAGCGCTCTACATCGAGGGTTACATGGCCTGGTGGGCGTGCCTGTTGATCAATGCGTTCCTGGCTTCACTGACCCACGAGCTGGAACACGACCTGATCCACAGCATGTACTTTCGCAAGCAGCGCATCCCCCACCACCTGATGATGGGCCTGGTGTGGCTGGCGCGGCCGAGCACGATCAACCCGTGGATTCGCCGTCACCTGCACCTCAACCATCACAAGGTGTCCGGCACTGAGGCGGATATGGAAGAACGCGCCATCACCAACGGCGAACCCTGGGGTTTTGCGCGGCTGTTGATGGTCGGCGACAACGTCATGTCGGCGTTTATCCGCCTGCTGCGGGCCAAGACCTGGAAGCACAAGTTCAGCATCCTCAAGCGCTCGCTGCTGGTGTACGCACCGCTGGCGCTGCTGCATTGGGGCGCGTGGTACGTGTTCCTCGGCTTCCACGCGGCCAATGGCGTCGCCAGCCTGCTGGGCGCGCCCATCGAGTGGTCAGCCACGACGTTGCAGGTGATGCAGGTGATCGACATCGCCGCCGTGGTGATCATCGGCCCCAATGTGCTGCGCACCTTTTGCCTGCACTTTGTCAGCTCCAACATGCACTACTACGGCGATGTGGAATTGGGCAATGTGATCCAGCAGACCCAGGTGTTGAACCCGTGGTGGCTGTGGCCGTTGCAGGCGTTCTGCTTCAACTTTGGTAGCACCCATGGCATCCATCATTTTGTGGTGAAGGAGCCGTTCTATATCCGCCAGATGACCGCCAAGGTGGCGCACAAGGTCATGGCGCAGATGGGCGTGCGCTTCAATGATTTCGGGACGTTTGCGCGGGCCAATCGGCTTGGCTTTCCACCGCCAGCAGCGTCTCGATCAACGCCTTCGCCGCAGGCGACAAGCGCGCCCCAGCGCGGCTGATCACCCCGCAGCGGTTGCTCAAGCTATCGAGGGCGTGGGGCAGGTTGCGCCAGTGCAGCACCTGCAACGCGCCGCTGGCGAAGTCATCGACGAAGGCTTCTTCGGCGCCCAGGCCAATCGCATCGGACTGGCGCACGATGCTCGCCAGCGCGGCGAACTGTTCCAACTCGATGGCGGGGGCAAAGTCGATGCGCCCGCTGAGGTTGGCCAACAGCTTGCGAATGCCCGGCGCGATCAGCGGCGTGGCCAGCGGGTAGCCGAACAGGTCGTTGGTGGACAGGCTGTCCTTGGCCAGCAGCGGGTGCCCGGCCCGGCAGAAAAACACGCTGCGCCGGGGCGTCAGGGCCTGGGTCTGGAAGTTCGGGTCGGCTTCGAAGTGGCGCACATCGGCGATAAAAAATTCGATCTCTTCGCGGCTCAGGCTGCGCCCGAGCCGTTCCCAGTTATCCACCTGCAAGGCACTGCGCACCTTGGGGTAGGCGCCGACAAACCGCGCCAGGGCCTCGGGCAGCAGGTTGACCGCCGCCACCACGTCGCAGCCCAAACGCACTTCGCCGGCATCGAGCTTGGTCATGCGCGTGACTTCGTGGCTCAGCAACGCCGCGCCTTGCACCAGGCTCAGGGCATGTTGCAGCACCACCTGGCCTTCCGGGGTCGGGCGCAGCTCCTTGTGGGCGCGGTCCACCAGCACGCAGCCGAACTCTTGCTCCAGGCCCTGGATGCTGCGGCTGAACGCCGGTTGCGTGATGCCCATGGCGTCCGCGGCGCGCACAAAACTGCGGTGCTCGTTGAGCGCAATGAAATAGCGCAGTTGGCGAAGATCCATGGGGGGCCCGGCGTCCAAGAGGAGAACCGGGATTTTAAGCGGCGTGCTTATTCCGTCAATGAAGCATGTTTGTTTTATCTAGATCTTAAACGCATAACTATAGAGCGGGCGCCGTGCGGTAGGTCGCCGGGCTGAATACCCGTGTGACCACCAGCATCGCCACGGCGGTGACGGCCAGCACCACCCAGGCGCTGACAAAGTTGCCGGTGAGTTCGCGCAACCAGCCGGTCATCCACGGCGACACGGCGTTGATCAAGAAGCCCACGCCCTGCACAAAGGCCGCCAATTGCCCGGCCTGGCGCGGGTCGCGATGGTGGTCGAGGGTCAGCAGCAGGCTCAGGGCAAAACACGCGCCGAGGCCAAAACCACACAACGCGACCCACAGATGGGGAAATTGCAGCGGCGCAATGATCAAGCCCAGATAACCCACGGTTTGCGCCAACAGGCTGATGCCGAGCAACGGCCGCCGGTCGATCCCGCGTTGTGCCAGCACCGGCATCAACAGCGCGGCGAGCACCTGGAAGATGGTCATGAACGCCAGCAACGAACCGCTGGGCAGCACGCCCCAGCCCAACTGCTGATAGAACGCCGGCAGCCACGCCACCAGGCTCATATAGCCGCAGTTCACTAGGCCGAAATACAGCGCCAGCAACCACGCGCGGCGATTGCGCAGGCCCTTGAACGCGGGGATCTCCTTGGCGCTTTTTTCCGCCCCCAGTGGCAACCAGGCCCACAGCAACAATGCGCCCAACGCCGGCAACAGCCACACGCCCAGGCCCGCCTGCCAATCCCCGAACTGCGTGGCCACCAGCGGGCTGAGCAGCGCCGCGAGCCCGCCGCCGGCCATCAACGAAGCCGAATACACGCCCATCGCCACCGGCACGCGGTGCTGGAATTCGCGCTTGATCATCGCCGGCACCAACGCCTGGATCAGCGCCACGCCAGCGCCGCCCAGCAACGCCGTCACCAGCAGCGCCGCGCCCTGGCCCATCAGCCAGCGGGCGAGGCACGCCAGCAGGATCATCATCAGGCCCAAGGCGATACCGCGCCGCTCACCCAACTGCGCCTCGACACGCACGCCGACCAACGCCACCAAGCCCATGCAAATCACCGGCAGGCTGGTGAGCAAGGCGCTGCTCTGGAAACTCAAGCCCGTGGCCAGGCGAATCTCGCCGAGCAAAGGGCTGATGGAGCTGAGGATCGGCCGCAGGTTGAGGCCCAGCACAATCAGCAGGCCCCAGCCGGCGAAGGATTTATTGAGGGTCATGCAGCGCCCTTGCGGCAGGAAAATGGAGGGTGAGTATGGGCAGCGCTGCAGGTATTCTGAAATTAAATATAACCATGAAAACCAGTGGCAAATGGAATGGTGAGCGCCATGTTCGATCCCGTGTTGTTACGCAGCTTTGTCGCCGTGGTGGATTGCGGCAACTTCACCCGCGCCGCCGAGCGCCTGCACTTGACCCAATCCACTGTGAGCCAGCAGATCCGCCGCCTGGAAGACGTCGCCGGCTGCCAGTTGCTCGACCGCGACCAGCGCCGTGTGGTCGCCACCGCCGAGGGTGAACGCCTGCTGGCCTACGCGCGGCGCATCCTCGCGCTGCATGAAGAGGCCGCCGACGTGTTGATCAACCAGCAAAGCGACGGCGTGTTGCGCCTCGGTGTGCCGGAAGACTTTGCCTCCGAGCGCCTGATGCCCTTGCTGTCGGCGTTTGTGCTGGCGTATCCACGGGTGCGGCTGGAAGTCACCAGCGGCCTCGGCCCGGAGTTGCAGCGCCAGTACCGCAGCGGCGAATTCGACGTGTTGCTGGTCAAGCAAATGGGCGACAGCGACGACTGCCTGGCCTCGTGGCCGGAACCGCTGTGTTGGGTGGACAGCCGCAGCACGCCGTCCCTGGGGCGTGATCCGCTGCCGTTGGTGGCGTTCCCGGTGGGCGGGTTGTACCGCAATGAAATGCTGCAACACCTGGAAGTGGGCGGCTGGCGCTGGCGCATCGGCTATTCCAGCGCGAGCCTGGCCAGTGTGTGTTCGGCGGTGGCGGCGGGGTTGGGGATCAGCTTGTTGCCGCGTCGTGTGGTGCAGGCGGGGCACTTGATCCTTGGCGACGACAGCGGTTTGCCGGCGGTGCAGGGCGTGCGCCTGGCGTTGTATGCGCGCAGCGGCTTGGGCGCGGCGGGGCAGTGTTTGCAAAGCGAGTTGTTCGATTTATGCGCAAACAACCCCCATTGATGCATGCCTTTGCGGAATATTTTGTATGCCTGCAAAGCATTGAAAAAAAACGCCTCGGCGCCAGGCCACGGAAGACGTGGCCTTGGCGTTTCTGAATGTTTCGTTTATTCAATTTAGATCTATGTATAACTTTAAAGATTACTTTAAGAGATAAGCGTCTGGCCCCGATGATTCAGCCCTCGACGGCCTTCCACGCAGGCCCGTCGGTTTTTTGGTTTCAAAACCGTAGGGAGTGAATCAATGGGCAATGTCCAGACCGCCGCCAGTGCACAAGAGGCGCAATGGCGCCAGGCACCGAGTGGTGAGTTGGTCGACCTTGGCCGGCCGCACCGCGCGCCGTTGGGGCAACTGCGAACGCAGCAAACCCCCAAGCGTTTCTCCAGCCGTCGCGAAGGCATTTTGCTGGGCTTGCTGGTGTTGGCCCTGCACGGTGCGGTGATCTATTGGGTGGCGCAGAAGCCCACGCCGGTGCTGCCGATCGTGCCGCCGGAAATTCCGCCGATGACCATCGAATTTTCCCAGCCGGCGCCGCCGGTGGTTGAACCGCCACCGCCTGTGCCGCCACCACCGCCGCCGCCTGTGGTCGAGCCACCGCCGCCCGTGGTGGATGAATTGGCCGCCAAGCCGGCGCCGCCAAAACCGATTCCAAAACCCAAGCCAAAGCCCGTGCCGAAGCCTGAGCCCAAGCCCGCCCCGAAACCGGTCGAGCAACCGCCCGCGCCTCCGACACCCGCCCCGCCCGCGCCGCCTGCTCCACCGGCGCCGGCCCCGGTCACACCCGCTTCGGCCAACGCCGCGTACTTGAAGAACCCGGCGCCCGAATACCCGTCACTGGCCCAGCGCCGGGGCTGGGAAGGCACGGTGTTGCTGCGGGTACACGTGCTGGCCAGCGGTAAGCCGGGCGAGATCCAGATCCAGAAAAGCAGCGGTCGCCAGCAACTCGACGACGCCGCATTGGCAGCGGTGAAGCGCTGGAGCTTCGTACCGGCCAAGCAGGGCGACGTGGCCCAGGACGGCTGGGTCAGCGTCCCGATCGATTTCAAGATTCACTAACTATTCGGCTGCGGTGTGTTGCACACGCCGCGACCTGCACAGAGGGAACACATCATGGCATTAGCATCTCCACTTGAATCCATCGAAAGCGCGGTGATCTGGCTGCTGGTGGTCTTTTCGGTCGCGACCTGGGGCCTGGCGTTGTTGAAGGGCGTGCAGTTCGGTCGCCTCAAGGCGCAGGATCGCAAGTTCCACAAACAGTTCTGGGCGGCGTCGAGTCTCGACTCGGCCGCCGAGCTGGCAGAGACCCAACCTGGCGCCGCTGCTCGTGTGGCCCAGGCTGGCTACGCGGCGATCCAGGTCGGTGAAACCCCGCACGCTGCGGATTTGAGCCAGGCCATCAACCATCAGGACCGCCTCGAACGCGCCCTGCGCCAGCAGATCGTGCGTGAGCGTCGCTCCCTGGAAACCGGCCTGGCCGTGGTCGCCAGTATCGGCAGCACCTCGCCGTTCATCGGCCTGTTCGGCACCGTGTGGGGCATCATGGAAGCCCTCAAAGGCATCAGCGCCGCCGGCTCCGCCAGCCTCGAAACCGTGGCCGGGCCGATTGGTGCCGCGCTGGTTGCAACGGGCGTCGGTATCGCCGTCGCGGTGCCGGCGGTGCTGGTCTACAACTACTTCCTGCGTCGTCTCAAACTGACCGCAGCCGACCTCGACGACTTCGCCCACGACTTCTACAGCCTCGCGCAGAAAAATTCGTTCCGCGTGCTGCTGCACCCGGCACTGAACAAAACCGCTGCCGGCACCCCGCAAAAAGTGAAGGAGGCGTCCTGACATGGCCTTCTCCACCCAAGACAGTGATGAGGTACTGAGCGAGATCAACGTCACGCCGCTGGTGGACGTGATGCTGGTGCTGCTGGTGGTGTTTATCGTCACCGCGCCGCTGCTGACCAACGCGATCCCGATCAACCTGCCCAAGACCGAGGCCGTGGCCCCGGTGGAGCAGAAGGACCCGCTGGTGGTCAGCATCGACGGCGCCGGCAAGGTGTTTATCAACAAGGACGAAATCCAGCCGGATCTGCTGGAATTCAATCTGCAGGCGGCCAAGGCCAAGGACCCCGATGTGCGGGTGCAACTGCAGGCTGACGATGGTGTGAACTACGGCGAAGTGGCGAGAGCCATGGCGTCGATCGAACGCGCGGGGATTACCAAGTTGTCGGTGATAACCGCTCGTTAGTTTCAGAAAGCCGCGACAATTTTTTGGCCGTCTCCTTGGCAGGGTGCGGCCTTTTTTTTGCCTGCGATGATCGTTCCCACGCTCTGCGTGGGAACGCCGCTTTGGACGCTCGGCGTCCGTTCTCAAGGTCGTGACGCGGAGCGTCACAGGATGCATTCCCACGCGGAGCGTGGGAACGATCAATCAGGAATGAGTTTTTGGTTATTAATAAATAGCTTCTTATTCCTTAACGAATATAAAACCCGTCCCTATACTGTCCTACAACGTTAAACGCTGCAGGAGGGCACACCCATGCACAGCGAGTCGATTCGTTATCTGATCGTGCCGGGCTGGCAAGGATCGCCAGAAGATCATTGGCAAAGTCATTGGCAGAGTAGCCTGCCCAACAGCGCCCGCGTGGAACAGGCCGATTGGCTGACGCCGCGCCGCGAAGATTGGGTGGCCGCGCTGGCCGAGGCCATCGCTGCCGACAGCACGCCGGTGATCCTGATCGCCCATAGCCTGGGTTGCATCACCGTGGCGCATTGGGCGGCGACGGCTCCCGTGCAGTTCTTGCGGCAGGTGCGTGGCGCCTTGCTGGTGGCGCCGGCCGATGTCGAACGACCTGCTTGCTCGCCGGCCCTGCGCAATTTCGCGCCGATTCCTACCGACCTGCTGCCGTTTCCGAGCCAGGTGGTCAGCTCCGACAATGACAGTGCCGTCAGCGCCCCGAGGGCCCTGGAGTTGGCACGTCAGTGGGGCGCCGAAGCCGGCATCCTGTCGGGCGCGGGGCATATCAATGTGAAGTCCGGCCACCAGCGCTGGGAGCAGGGTTTTGCCTACCTCTATCGCCTGCAAAACCGCCTTGAGCACCACGCCCGCCGTAGTGCCTGAACATTTTTCGACGCCCCGTCCCTGAGTGGAGCCGGGGCGGGAGCCTGCCATGAGTCTGCATGAAACCTACGGCCAGCCGTTGCTGACCTTTCCCGACGCCGATAAAAGCCCACTGAGCATTCGCGCCAAGGCGCTGGTGTTTGTCGACCCACGTTCGCGCCAACTGCGCGAAGACCTCGAAAGCCTCGCGCCGCGCGCCTTGCCCGTGTTGATTCGCGGCGAGACCGGTAGCGGTAAAGAACTGCTGGCGCGGCATATCCACCGTGGCAGTGATCGTGGCGGCTTGTTTGTCTCGGTCAACTGCGGCGCTATCAGCCCGACCTATGCCGATGCCGAGCTGTTCGGTTACGCCGCCGGCAGCCACAGCGGCGCAGCGAGCAGCCGTGCCGGCTGGTTTGGTTCGGCCAACGGCGGCACCTTGTACCTGGACGAGATCGGCGACTTGCCGCTGCCGATCCAGGTCAAATTGCTCGCCGCCCTGGAAAACCACGAAGTCACCCGCGTCGGCGCGCATCAGCCGAGCCCGGTGGACGTGCGCCTGGTCGCTGCCACCAGCATCGACCTGGCCCAGGCCGTGGCGGCGGGCAAGTTTCATGAGCGCCTGTTTCATTACCTGAGCGAAGGCCAACTGGAACTACCGGCGCTGCGCGAACGGGTGGGCGATATCTTGTCCCTGGCGGAATATTTCCTCGGTATCTACAGCCAGCGCCTGGACCTGCCGGTGCCGCTGATCAGCGACGCCGCCCAGCAGGTGCTGGAACAGCACAGCTGGCCGGGCAATACCCGTGAGCTGGAAAACGTTATTCACTTTGCATTGCTGGTGAGCAGTGGCGATGAGATCTTGCCCGAGCATTTGAATTTGCCAGTGGCGGGCTCGCCGCTGGAGCAAGTGCGGCGGATCTTCAACGCCGCCAGCCCGGCTGAGCAGAAAACCCTGAGAAAATTCCTACATGAACAAAATGGAATATCAACGTGAATAAAAGATATTGTTCGGGAATAAAAAATCTAGGTATTGTCCGTTTCACGCCGCGATAGCACATCGCTGGCACACCACATGAAAAGCGGCCGTCACCGACGCCCCGGAATTAAGGACACTGCATGAAAAAGGTTCTATTGTTTACCGCTCTGGCGGCTGCCCTGACTGCAAGCTTCGCCCAAGCCAACGAGAAACTGGTGGTTGCCGCCACGCCGATCCCGCACGCGGAGATCCTTGAGCTGATCAAGCCGACCCTGGCCAAAGAAGGCGTGGACCTGCAGATCAAAGTCTTCACCGATTACGTTCAGCCCAACGTACAAGTGGCCGAGAAGCGTCTGGACGCCAACTACTTCCAGACCCTGCCGTACCTGGAAAACTTCAACAAAGGTAAAGGCACAAACCTGACCACCGTGGTCGGCGTGCACGTTGAACCGTTCGGCGCCTACTCGAAGAAGATCAAGAACATCTCCGAGCTGAAAGACGGCGCCACCGTGGCCATCCCGAACGAAGGCTCCAACAGCGGCCGCGCCCTGTTGCTGCTGCAAAAGGCTGGCGTGATCACCCTGAAAGATCCGAAAAACGCCCTGGCTACGCCGAAAGACATCGCCAGCAACCCGAAGAACCTGAAGTTCAAAGAGCTGGAATCGGCCCTGTTGCCACGCGTGCTGGACCAGGTCGACCTGGACCTGATCAACACCAACTACGCCCTGGAAGCTGGCCTGAACCCGGCGAAAGACGCGCTGTTGATCGAAGGTGCTGATTCTCCGTATGTGAACTACCTGGTGGCACGTCCGGACAACAAGGACAGCGATGCGATCCAGAAACTGTCCAAGGCCCTGACCAGCCCGGAAGTCAAAGCCTTCATCGAGAAGAAATACAGCGGCGCTGTGCTGCCGGCGTTCTGATGTAGCTGAAAACCCCCTTCAAGGTTTCAACGCCGACGGCTTCTACAGCGTCGGCGTTTTTTATTGCCTGGACTTTGGAATGCAGTCAAACCTGTGGGAGCTGGCTTGTGTGGGAGCGGGCTTGCTCGCGAATACGGTGGTTCAGCCAATGCATTTGTCGACTGACACACCGTCTTCGCGAGCAAGCCCGCTCCCACAGGGGATTTGTGCAAGGTCATGGAACTCGACACATCAGACAGTTAGGTTTTTGCGTGATATCAATATGCCATTTAGGTATTTAAATATTTGTTTTTATACCTTTAAAGTCTGCGCTACCCGACGTTACCCACGCCGGATCGAACCGCGCACGTCGCATTACCCCTGCGGCGTTTTGGACTGCCGATGACCTTCGATTTCGCATTTATCCTCACCACCCTGCCGGCGTTTCTGAAAGCCGTGGGGGTGACGCTGCAAGTGGGCCTGATCGCCATTGCCACCTCGCTGCTGGTGGCGCTGATCAACGCCGCGTTGCTGGTGTTTCGCACGCCGTACCTGTCACGCCTGGTGGCGCTGTATGTGGAGCTGGCGCGCAACACGCCGCTGCTGATCCAACTGTTCTTCGTCTACTTCGCGCTGCCGGCCCTGGGCTTCAATATCTCCGGGTTCTGGGCGGCGATCATCACCATGACCTTTCTCGGTGGCGCGTATCTCACCGAAGTGCTGCGCGCCGGTGTGGAAGCGGTACCGCTGGCGCAGATTGAGTCGGGCAAGTCCATCGGCCTGTCCGACTGGCAGTTGCTGCGTCATGTAATCCTGCCCCAGGCCGGCATCCTCAGCTTGCCGGCGCTGTTCGCCAATTTCATCTTTCTGCTCAAGGAGACCACCGTGGTTTCCGCCGTGGCGGTGCCGGAGATTCTCTACACCACCAAGAGCTACATCGCGCTGTACTACAAGACCTACGAAATGCTCGCCGTGCTGACGCTGATCTGCGTGCTGCTGTTCTTGCCGCTGTCGCTGCTGCTCAGCCGCCTGGAAAGGAGGCTCCAGCATGGCCAGTTCGGGTCTTGAGTTGTTGTGGGTGTCGTTGCCGCAACTGGGCAAGGGCGCCGCGCAAACCCTGTCGATTTCATTCTTGAGCATCGCCTTCAGCACCGTCGGCGGCGTGTTGTACGGCGTGCTGCGCACCTTGAACAACAAGGTGATCAACGCGGTGTTGCGGGTGTACCTGGAACTGTTCCGCGCGATCCCGGTGCTGGTGTGGCTGTACCTGCTGTTTTTCGGCCTGCCGATTTTCTTTGGCCTGAGTATTCCGAGCTTCTGGTGCGCGGTACTGGTGCTATCGCTGTGGGGCGCCAGTGAAGTCGGCGAAGTGGTGCGCGGCGCGTTGCATTCGCTGCCCCGTGGCCAGCGTGAAGCGGGCCTGTCGATTGGTCTTTCGGACCCACAACTCTACGGCTACGTGTTGCTGCCCCAGGCGCTCAAGCGCATGACGCCGCCGACCATCAACGTCTACACGCGCATCATCAAGACCAGCTCCCTGGCGGTGCTGATCGGCGTGGTGGACGTGATCAAGGTCGGCCAGCAAATCATCGAACGCACCTACGAATCCGTGTTGATTTACGGCGTGCTGTTCCTGTTTTTCTTCTTTATCTGCTACCCGTTGTCGGCCGCCTCCAAGGTGCTGGAACGGCGCTGGGCCCAAGCATGAGCGCATTGATCGAGTTTCAGGGTTTCAACAAATATTTCGGCGAAGCGCAGGTGCTCAAGGGCATCGACCTGCGCGTGCAGAGCGGCGAAGTGGTGGTGATCCTCGGCCCCAGCGGCTGTGGCAAAAGCACCTTGCTGCGCTGCCTGAACGGGCTGGAAGTCGCCCACAGCGGCAGCCTGCGTTTTGCCGGTAAAGAGTTGCTGGATAAACACACCGACTGGCGCCAAGTCCGCCAGGACATCGGCATGGTGTTCCAGAGCTACCATTTGTTCCCGCACATGAGCGTGCTCGACAACATCCTGCTCGGCCCGCTGAAAGTGCAAAAACGCGACCCCCGCGAAGCCCGCGAGCAAGCCGAAAAACTGCTGGAGCGCGTCGGCCTGGCCGACAAGCGCGACGCCTTCCCGCGCCAGCTGTCGGGCGGCCAGCAGCAACGCATCGCCATCGTCCGTTCGCTGTGTATGAACCCGCAGGTCATGCTGTTTGACGAGGTCACCGCCGCCCTCGACCCGGAAATGGTCAAGGAAGTGCTGGAAGTGATCCAGGGCCTGGCCCGCGATGGCATGACCCTGCTCATCGTCACCCACGAAATGGCCTTCGCCCGCGCCGTCGCCGACCGCGTGGTGTTTATGGAGGCCGGGCGCATCCTCGAACACAACACCCCCGAAGAATTCTTTACGAACCCGCAAACCGCACGCGCGCAGCAGTTCCTGGAGAAGTTCTCCTTTGTCTCAACACTGCCGAAGAAAACCAAGGAACTGGAGCTGCTATGAAAAAACTACTGCTGCCACTGTTTGCCGTCGCCCTGCTGGCCGGCTGCGATAAAAAGGCCGAAGAGCCTGCCAAACCCGTCGCCGCTGCCGCGAGCTACATCGACAAGATCAAGGCGCGGGACAAGCTGATCGTCGGCGTGTTTACCGACAAGCCGCCGTTCGGCTTTGTGAACGAGGCCGGGCGCTACGTCGGCTTCGATACCGACATCGGCCGCCAATTCGCCAAGGATCTGCTGGGCGATGAAAACAAAGTCGAATTCGTCGCGGTCGAGCCGGCCAGCCGTATTCCGTTCCTGCAAAGCGACAAGGTCGATCTGATCCTCGCCAACATGACCGTGACGCCGGAGCGCAAGGAAGCGGTGGACTTCACCAACCCCAACCTGAAAGTCGCGGTGCAGGCCCTGGTACCCAACGACAGCGTGGTGAAAAGCCTGGATGACCTGGCGACCCGCACCACCATCGTGACCACCGGCACCACCGCGGATATCTGGCTGACCAAAAACCACCCGGACTGGAAACTGCTCAAGTTCGAGAAAAACTCCGAATCGCTGCAAGCGCTGTCGGCGGGCCGTGGTGATGCTTATGCGCAGGACAACCTGGTGCTGTTCAGCTGGGCCAAGCAGAACCCGGGCTACCGCGTGCTGGAAGAGAAACTCGGTGATGAAGCACCGATTGCGCCAGCGGTGAAGAAGGGCAACATCGAACTGCGCGACTGGGTGAATGCCGAGTTGGCGAAGTTGGGTGAGGAGAAGTTCCTGCTCAAGCTGTATGACCAATATGTGCGTAAAGAGCTGAGCGATGACACCAAGCCGGAGAGTGTGATTGTTGAGGGCGGTAAGTGGCAGGGCTGATCCCTACCCGATGATCGTTCCCACGCTCCGCGTGGGAACGCCTCCTGTGACGCTCCGCGTCACGACTCTAGGAGCGGACGCGGAGCGTCCAGGGATGCATTCCCACGCGGAGCGTGGGAACGATCAATCGCCGACTATTCCGGCCAGTGCCACGCCGGCGCATCCAGAATCCCTTGCCCCACCATCCGCGTCTCCCCCAACACCTTCTCCAGCATAATCGAATTGCACCCCTCATCCTGCTGCAACGCCGCAATCAACCGGCTGGCATGGGACACCACCCACACCTGGCACTGCCGGGATGCCTGGATAATCAAGCGCGCCAACGCCGGCAGCAGATCCGGGTGCAAGCTGGTTTCCGGCTCGTTCAGCACCATCATGGTCGGCGGCCGTGGCGTCAGCAACGCCGCGATCAGCAGCAGATAACGCAAGGTGCCGTCGGACAACTCCGCCGCCGACAACGGCCGCAGCAGACCTTCCTGATAAAACTCAATTGCAAAGCGCCCACCCTGCAACGGCTGGATATTCAAGCGGGCGCCGGGAAACGCATCGCTGACCGCGCGCTGCAACGCCTCGGGATCGCCGATTTCGCGGATGGTCTGCAACGCCGCCGCCAAGTCGCGCCCGTCATGGTGCAGCACCGGCGTGCGCGTGCCCAATTGCGGCTGGCGCACGGGCGCGTCCACGTCGCTGCGAAAGTGATCATAAAAGCGCCAACCGCGAATGCTTTCACGCAGCAGCAACACTTCCGGCGAGCCGCGCAGGCTGCCGACCTGATCGAACAGGCTGTGATAATTCGGCGTGTGCTGGGCTAGCACATCCCACTGGCGACCGTCGCGGGCCCGCACCATCGGCCCGGAACGTTGCACCAGCAGGCTGGCCGGGCGGTAGATGTGGCCAGCCCAGATGCACTCTTTTTTCACCTCCGGGTCGAGGGCGAAAAACGACTCGCTGGGTTCGGGCAGCCCCAGGGAAATGGCGTAGCTGAAATCTTCACCGGCAAAGCCCAGGCGCAGGCGCTTGGCGCCTTGGCGCACAGTGGACTCAATCGGCACCTCGCCCTTGTGCATGCGCCGGCTGATGGTTTCCGGGCCGGCCCAGAAGGTCGAATCCAGCCCACCCTCACGGGCCAACGCATTGATCACCCCACCCTGGGCGGTTTCCGCCAGCAGGCGCAGGGCGCGGTACAAGTTGGATTTGCCGCTGCCATTGGGCCCCGTCACCAGGTTCAGCCGGTCCAGAGGCACCACCAATTTGTTGATCGAGCGGTAATTGGCCACCGCGAGGGTTTTGAGCATGCGTCTTCAATCATTGGGGGAACCGCTGGAGTATGGGAGCCTGCATGCAGTTTAGGAACCCTCAACTAAGCTCACAGTCGCATACACATCTGGTTTATCGCATCACGCAAAAGGAGCCTGCATGGGCGGTCGTATTTGCACCTGTATTTTCGGACTTGGCCTACTGACGCTTCTAAGCGGCTGCGGTGAGGAAAAGGCCGAGCCCAAGCAGCATTCACGGGTCTTTGTGCAGGCCGTGCAGCCGGCGGATTTCGCTGCGGCGGTCACCCTCACCGGCGACATCCAGGCCCGCGTGCAAACCGACCTGTCATTCCGCGTGGGTGGCAAGATCATCCAGCGCATGGTCGATGTGGGCGACCGCGTCAGCGCCAAGCAAGTGCTGGCCAAGCTCGACCCCAAGGATTTGCAGACCAACGTCGATTCCGCCCTGGCCCAGGTCGTGGCCGAACAGGCGCGGGTCAAACAAACGGCGGCAGCCTTTGTGCGCCAGGAAAAACTCCTGCCCAAGGGCTACACCAGCCGCAGCGAATACGACGCCGCCCAGGCCGCGCTGCGCAGCAGCCAAAGCGCCCTGGTCGCCGCCCAGGCGCAATTGGCCAACGCCCGCGAGCAACTTGGCTACACCGCATTGATTGCCGACGCGCCCGGCGTGATCACCGCGCGCCAGGCCGAAGTCGGCCAGGTGGTGCAGGCCACCGTACCGATCTTCAGCCTGGCCCAGGATGGCGAGCGCGATGCGGTGTTCAACGTCTACGAATCGCTGCTGGTGGAGCCACCGCCCGACGCGCCGATTACCGTGAGCCTGCTGGATAACCCCAGCATCAAGGCCCAGGGCAAGGTCCGCGAAGTCACCCCGGCCGTGGCCGCCAACACCGGCACCGTGCAGGTGAAGATTGCCCTGGAGGCGTTGCCCAAGGGCATGCGACTGGGCTCGGTGGTCAGCGCCACGGCCAATGGCCCGGCCAAGCCGAGCATCGAGCTGCCCTGGTCGGCCCTGACCAAAGACCTCAACGAGCCTGCCGTGTGGTTGATCGACGGCGACGGCAAGGCGCAGCTGCACAAGGTCAGCGTGGCGCGTTACCTCACCGGTAAAGTCATCATCAGCGAGGGCCTCAAGGGCGGCGAAAAGGTCGTGGTGGCCGGTGGGCAATTGCTGCACCCCGGCATGCTGGTCGAGATTGCCCAACAAGGAGCCCAGCCATGAAGCGTCTGACGGTCATGCTCACCGCCAGCCTGTTGCTCGCGGCGTGTTCCAAGGAAGAGGCACCGCCCGAACAAGTGCGTCCGGTGTTGTCCATGGAAGTGAAAGCGGAGGACCAGGCCAACCTCGGCCGCTTCGCCGGCACGATCCAGGCGCGCTATGAAAGCAACCTGGGTTTCCGCGTGCCTGGGCGCATCGCCCGGCGTGCGGTGGATGTCGGCGCCGAAGTGGAGCAGGGCGCCTTGCTCGCGGTGCTCGACCCCACCGACCAGCAAAACCAGCTGCGCGCCGCGCAGGGCGACCTGGCCAAGGTCCAGGCGCAATTCATCAACGCCCAGGCCAACGCGCGCCGTCAGCAAGAACTGTTCAACCGCGGCGTCGGCGCCCAGGCCCAACTGGACATTGCCCAGACCGACCTGAAAACCACCCAGGCGTCCCTGGATCAAGCCCAGGCGGCGGTCAACCAGGCCAAGGACCAGCTCAACTACGCCGAACTGCGCACCGACCACGCCGGCATCGTCACCGCCTGGAATGCCGAAGCCGGCCAGGTGGTCAGCGCCGGCCAGCAAGTGGTGACCCTGGCCCGTCCGGACATCAAGGAAGCGGTGATCGATCTGCCGGCGGGCCTCGCCGAGCGGTTGCCGCCCGACGTGGTGTTCCTGGTCGCCGGGCAACTCGACCCGAACGTGCACACCACCGCCATCGTGCGCGAGATCGAACCCCAGGCCCAAAGCGCCACGCGCACCCGGCGTGCGCGCCTGACCCTGGCCGAAACACCACCCGCCTTCCGCCTGGGCACGGCGATCAGCGTGACCCTGAGCACCGCCATCGCGCCGCGCATCGAACTCCCCCTGAGCGCGTTGCAGGAGGTCGATGGCAAAACCCGCATCTGGCTGCTCGACACCCAAAGCCGCACCGTGCAACCGCGTGACATCACCGTCATCAGCCGTGACGCCGGCAGCGCCGTGCTCAACGGCGGCGTCAAACCCGGCGAGCGCATCGTCACCGCCGGCGTGAACAGCCTGAAACCCGGGCAGACAGTCAAAATCGACGAGGACAGCCCGCGATGAAAGGCAGCTTCAACTTATCCGACTGGGCCCTCAAGCATCAGTCCTTCGTCTGGTACTTGATGTTCGTCGCGCTGCTGATGGGCGTGTTCTCCTACATGAACCTGGGCCGCGAGGAAGACCCGTCCTTCACCATCAAGACCATGGTGATCCAGACCCGCTGGCCCGGTGCGACCCAGGAAGAAACCCTCAAGCAGGTCACCGACCGCATCGAGAAAAAACTCGAAGAGCTGGATTCCCTCGACTACGTGAAAAGCTACACCCGGCCCGGTGAGTCCACGGTGTTCGTGTTCTTGAAGGACACCACCAGCGCCAAGGACATCCCCCACATCTGGTACCTGGTGCACAAGAAGATCGACGACATTCGCGGCAGCTTCCCCCAGGGGTTGCAGGGGCCGTCGTTCAACGATGAGTTCGGTGATGTGTTCGGTTCGGTGTACGCCTTTACCGGCGACGGCCTGTCGATGCGCCAGTTGCGCGACTACGTTGAACAGGTGCGCGCCGAGATCCGCTCGGTACCTGGGTTGGGCAAGGTCGAGATGATCGGCCAGCAGGACGAAGTGATTTACCTGAACTTCTCCACACGCAAACTGGCCGCGCTGGGCATTGATCAGCGCCAGGTCGTGCAAAGCCTGCAATCGCAGAACGCGGTGACGCCTGCCGGGGTGATCGAGGCCGGGCCGGAGCGGATTTCGGTGCGCACGTCCGGGCAGTTCGCCTCGGAAAAAGACCTGGCCGACGTTAACCTGCGGCTCAATGACCGTTTCTATCGGCTGGCTGACATTGCCGAGATCAGCCGTGGCTACGTCGACCCGGCGCGGCCGATGTTCCGTTTCAACGGCACGCCGGCGATTGGCTTGGCCATTGCCATGCAGAAGGGCGGCAATATCCAGGCGTTCGGCAAGGCCCTGCATGAGCGCATGGACGAACTGACCGCCGACCTGCCGGTGGGCGTTGGCGTGCACAAGGTGTCCGACCAGGCGGAAGTGGTGGAAGAGGCCGTCGGCGGCTTCACCAGCGCGCTGTTTGAGGCGGTGATTATCGTGCTGGTGGTGAGCTTTATCAGCCTCGGTATGCGTGCCGGGCTGGTGGTGGCGTGCTCGATTCCGCTGGTGCTGGCGCTGGTGTTCGTGTTCATGGAATACAGCGGCATCACCATGCAGCGGGTGTCGCTGGGCGCGTTGATCATCGCCCTCGGCCTGTTGGTGGACGACGCCATGATCACGGTGGAGATGATGATCACGCGCCTGGAAAAAGGCGAAACCAAGGAGCAGGCGGCGACCTACGCTTATACGTCCACGGCGTTCCCGATGCTCACCGGCACGCTGGTGACGGTGGCGGGCTTTGTGCCGATTGGCCTCAACGCCAGCTCGGCGGGCGAATACACCTTCACCCTGTTTGCGGTCATCGCCGTGGCGATGCTGGTGTCATGGGTGGTGGCCGTGCTGTTTGCGCCGGTGATTGGCGTGCATATCCTCAGCGCCAAGGTCAAACCCCACGATGCGGAGCCTGGGCGGGTGGGTCGCGCGTTCAACGGCGGCATGCTCTGGGCCATGCGCAACCGCTGGTGGGCCATCGGCATCACCGTGGCGTTGTTTGTGGCGTCGGTGTTCTCGATGCAGTTCGTGCAGAACCAGTTCTTCCCGTCGTCGGACCGCCCGGAAATCCTGGTGGACCTGAACCTGCCGCAAAACGCCTCGATCAACGAGACGCGCAAGGCTGTGGACCGTCTTGAAGCGATCATCAAGGACGACCCGGACATCGCACGCTGGAGCACCTATATCGGCCAAGGCGCGATCCGTTTCTACCTGCCGCTGGACCAGCAACTGGAAAACCCCTACTACGCACAGCTGGTGATTGTCAGCAAAGGCCTGGAAGAACGGGGCGAGTTGATCAAGCGCCTGCAAAAGCGCCTGCGCGATGACTTTGTTGGCATCGGCAGCTATGTGCAGCCGCTGGAAATGGGCCCGCCGGTGGGGCGGCCGATCCAGTATCGGGTGTCCGGCAAGGACATCGACCAGGTGCGCAAACATGCGATCGAACTGGCCACGCTGCTGGACCAGAACACCCACCTGGGCGAGATCATCTACGACTGGAACGAACCCGGCAAAGTGCTGCGGGTGGACATCGCCCAGGACAAGGCGCGGCAACTGGGGTTGTCGTCGGAAGACGTCGCCCAGTTGATGAACAGCGTGGTCAGCGGCGCCTCGGTGACCCAGGTGCATGACGATATCTACCTGATCAACGTGGTCGGCCGCGCCGAAGACGCCGAGCGCGGCACGCCGGAAACCTTGCAGAATTTGCAGATTGTCACGCCCAACGGCACGTCGATCCCACTGCTGGCGTTCGCCACGGTGCGTTATGAGCTGGAACAGCCGCTGGTCTGGCGTCGCGACCGCAAGCCGACCATCACCATCAAGGCGTCGGTGCGCGATGAGATGCAGCCCACCGACCTGGTGAAACAGCTGGCGCCGACCATCGATAAATTCAACGCCGGTTTGCCGGTGGGCTACAAGGTCGCCACCGGCGGCACTGTGGAAGAAAGCGGCAAGGCCCAGGGCCCGATTGCCAGCGTGGTGCCGTTGATGCTGTTCCTGATGGCGACGTTCCTGATGATCCAGCTGCACAGCGTGCAGAAGATGTTCCTGGTGGCGAGTGTTGCGCCGCTGGGGCTGATCGGCGTGGTCCTGGCGCTGATCCCCACGGGCACGCCCATGGGCTTTGTGGCGATCCTCGGCATCCTCGCGCTGATCGGCATCATCATCCGCAACTCGGTGATCCTGGTGACGCAGATCGACGAGTACGAAGTGGCCGGTTACTCACCGTGGGATGCGGTGGTGCAAGCCACCGAGCACCGCCGCCGGCCGATCCTGCTGACGGCTGCTGCGGCGAGCCTGGGCATGATCCCCATCGCCCGCGAAGTGTTCTGGGGGCCGATGGCGTACGCGATGATTGGCGGGATCATCATTGCCACGTTGTTGACGCTGTTGTTCCTGCCGGCGCTGTATGTGGCTTGGTACAAAATCCGCGAACCTAAACCAGACCAACAGGAAAAACGCGGTTAAAAATGTGGGAGCGGGCTTGCTCGCGAAAGCGGTGCATCAGACGCCTGATGGGTTGAATGACACACTGCATTCGCGAGCAAGCCCGCTCCCACATTTGGATCTCCACATGCCTCATGGTTTGTGGGAAACCTCCTGGAATATTTACCGCTGTCGTTTGAGGCAGCGCAGTGTTCTACCCTCCCGACCTCCACCCCAACCGGTCGAACGTTATGAACTGGCATCGTCATTTCTTACTGCTCTGCACGCTCCTCATCTCCCCGCTGGCCCTTGCCAGCACCGTCCTCGAAAACCCGCTGTGGCGCGTCGAACTCGACCCCGCCACCCTCGCCATCCGCGTCACGCCCAACGGCCAGGCGCC
Source organism: Pseudomonas sp. B611 (assembly GCF_055407965.1). NCBI lineage: Bacteria > Pseudomonadati > Pseudomonadota > Gammaproteobacteria > Pseudomonadales > Pseudomonadaceae > Pseudomonas > Pseudomonas sp. B611. The sequence goes on along the minus strand of NZ_JBUZST010000021.1, from coordinate 42,579 downwards.
GGTGCAGGCCTCCAGCGGCGTTGCCGCGCGCGCAGTCAGCGAACTCGTGCAGAACGCCCAACAAGCCAGTTGGCAGTGGGGAACTTTGCGCGTGACGGCCAACCTCGCGCAACGCGACCTGACATTCGTCATCACGGCGCACGAACCGGGTGACGTGGCGCTCCTTCAACAACCCGCCAGCGCCTTCGGCGAGGGCTTGATCTGGCCATTGGCCGAAGGGCATTACGTGCCAGCCGACAATGCCGCGTGGAAAGCCTTTCTGCTGGAGCAGGGCGACCTCAATACCACCCAGGATCTCAGCCTGCCGTTGTGGGGCATGGACCACGGTAGCTTCACTCTGAACTGGCTGCTGACCAACCCCTACAACAACCGCTTGCGTTGGCAGGCGGACCAGGCGTTGTCGGTGACCCATGAATTCACCGCACTTGATCCCACCGCGCCCATGACCCTGTTGCTGCATTTGGGCGAGGCTGATCCCTTGGCGGGTGCCAAGCGATATCGCCAATGGTTGGTGGAGCAGGGCCGTTATGAGCCCTTGGTGGACAAGCTGAAGCAGACCCCCGAGGGCGAGAAACTGCTGGGGGCCAGCCACGTTTATCTGTGGGGCAATGATCTGTTGGCCCTGGATGATGTGCAGGACTGGCCGCTGCTGCTCAAGCGGCTGCGCACCCATGAACTCAAGGGTCTGCTGGATAAGGAAGCGACGAAAGTCTTGGCACAGGCCACGCCGCTTAATCGCTATGAACAGACGGTATTGCTGCGTGGACTCAACGCAGCGATCAACAAAAAAGCCCGGCAGAGCTGGCAGGTGGACGCGCCCGACATGACACGCCTCGCTGCGCGCTATGGCGAGCTGCGCAGTGAACTGGCCGTTGCGTTTGCCGGAGCGCTGCGCGACACCCCTGGCACGTGGGGCAACCAGACGATTCAAACGTTGAGCCGTGCAGGTCTGCCACATTTGCTGGTGACCTTGGGCGAAGGCTGGGAAGGCGGCCTGTGGCACCCAGAGGCGATTCGCACCGGAGTGGACGCCGGTTTCCTGATGGCGCCCTACGACTCCTATGAGACCGCCTTGTCCGCCAGCGAAAACCCCGACTGGACCACCGCCCATCTGGGGAGTAGGGCCTATCGTGACTGCGCGATTGTGTTGCAAACCGGCAAGCTGAAAACCGGCTTCCAGCAATCCGGCCACTACACCGATCCGCGCTGTGTGCGGCCCTTGCTGGAGGCGCGGGTACAGGCTGTGCAGGCCAAGGCGGGTTTCAACGCCTGGTTCCTCGACGCCTATGCCACCAGCATGGTCTTCGACAGCTACCGCGACGGTGCCCCCATGACCCAGGCGCAAAACGCCGAAGGCAATATCGATGCGTCACGTTGGCTCAATACCGCACGCCAGTTGCCGACCGGTTCCGAGGACGGCAACGCGATCACCGCCCAGGGCATCCTGTTCGCCCACGGCATGCAGACGCCAGTGATTGGCTGGGGTGACCAGGCGATGACGAAGGACAAGCAATCGCCGCATTACGTGGGTAACTGGTACCCGCCGGAGCAGCCTGCGGTGTTCTTCAAACCGGTGCCGCTGAACGAGCCGTTTCGCACGATTCATTTCGAGCCAAGCCTGCGTTTGCCGCTGTATCAGGCGGTGTTCCATGGTTCGGTGATTACCACCCATCACTGGCTGTTCGACAGTCTCAAGCTGAGCAATGTGCGGGTTGAGAATGAGCTGGCGCAACTGCTCTACAACGTGCCGCCGCTGTATCACTTGAGTGCAGCGACGGTTAAGCAGCGGTTACCGGTGATGGAGCGCCAGGATCGGTTTTTCCGGCCGTTGCACCAGCGCTTGGCGACGCAGGCCATGACCGGGTTTCGGTGGCTGACGGTGGATCGACAGGTGCAGGAGACCACGTTTGCGGATGGGACGCGGTTGGTGGCGAATTTTGCTGCGGTCCCAAGAGAGGGGTATGCCGCGCGCAGCGTTACGGCGTTGGTGGTGGGTGAGAAGCCTGTGGTGTATCAGGTCGATTAGCTGTGTCTTTGAGACCTTCGCGAGCAAGCCCGCTCCCACATTTGACCGAGTTCCAACTTTGGAATGCGTTCAAATGTGGGAGCGGGCTTGCTCGCGAAGACGTCAGACCAGACAGCGCTAAAGCTTGCGCCACACACTGGCCAACCAAGGCTGCTGCTCCCGCGCCAACCCCGCCGGCCGGTAGTAATGCTCCAACTCCACAAACCCTGCCTCGCTCAGTAACGCCTGCCAAGCCTCAAGATCGTGATAAGACCCATACCGAGGCCCATTCCACCCTTCCTGGTTCTCACCCCGAGGGTTGGAACTGAACAACACCCCGCCAGCCTTCAACGCCCCATGCAGCTGCTTGAGCACGCGCGGCAATTCTTGCTTGGGAATATGAAACAGCACCGCATTGGCAAAGATCCCGTCGAAGCGTTCAGCCGGCAGGTCCAGCTTGAGGAAGTCCTGCTGCAATACCTCGCACCCGCTGTCTTCCCGTGCCATCTGTGCAAAACGCTCGGAGCCGTCCAGGCCCACGGCGATATGCCCCATGCGCGTGAAAGTCTGCAAATCGCGCCCCGGGCCGCAGCCGAAATCCAGTACGGTAAACGGCGCCGCGCCCTGGATGTGGCGCAGCAGCGCGTCGATGTTCTGGCTCACATCGTGGTCGCGGGTGCCTGCACGGAAGTCCTCGGCCACTTTGTTGTAGTGGCCGAGGGTGGTGGAGGTGATCTGGTCGAGGTCGTCGGGTTTTAGAGTCATGCCGAGGAATATACCCCATCTGATCGTTCCCACGCTCCGCGTGGGAATGCAGCCAGGACGCTCCGCGTCCGCGACCTCAGCGCTTGTTCAGCACCCGCGCCAACCGATCGCCGCCGAGCTGGATGACCGCCACCAGCACCACCAGCAGCACGATCACTGTCAGCATGATCTGCGTATCAAAGCGCTGGTAGCCGTAGCGATAGGCAATGTCGCCCAAACCACCGGCGCCAATCGCACCGGCCATGGCCGACGAGTTGATCATCGTCACCAAGGTGATGGTGAACCCGCCGACAATTCCCGGCAGCGCTTCAGGCAACAGCACGTGCCAGATGATGTGCCAGCGCCGGCAGCCCATGGCCTGGGCGGCTTCGATCAAACCCTGATCGACCTCGCGCAGGCTCACCTCGGCAATCCGCGCAAAGAACGGCGTAGCCGCGATGGTCAGCGGCACCACCGCCGCCCACACACCGTAGGTGGTGCCGACGATCAGCCGGGTGAACGGGATCAGCGCCACCATCAGGATCAAGAACGGAATCGAGCGGAACAGATTGACGAACGCCCCGAGCACACGGTTCAGCGCCGGTGCCTGGTAGATGCCGCCCTTGTCGCTGGTCACCAGGAACACCGCCAGCGGAATCCCCACCAGCAACGCGATCAGCGACGACACACCGACCATCAACAAGGTGTCGATGGCGCCCTGTAATAAACGATCAAACCACATAGCCCAGCACCTCCACCTGTTGTGCCCAATTGCCGGCGCGCTTGCGCAATTCATCGGCGCTGTGGAGCGAGCCACTCACCGCCAGCAGCAATTGCCCCAAGGCATGGCCCTGGATGCGCTCCACGCCGCCTTGCAGCAAGCGCACGCGCCCGCCGAGGGCGCTGAACAGCGCGGCCAGGTCCGGCTCGTCGGTGCCTGCGCCGGTAAACTGCAAGCGCAGCACCACCGCGGCCTCCGCCGACGTCGAAGTGGCCTGCAAACGGCTTTGCAGTTCTTCCGGCAAACCGTGTTGCAGGGGCGCCAGCAGGGTTTTGCTGACCTCATGTTGCGGGTCGCCAAACACCTGCCACACCGGGCCTTGCTCGACGATGTGACCGTGTTCCAGCACCACCACGCGGTCGCAGATCTCGCGGATCACCGCCATCTCGTGGGTGATCAGCACGATGGTCAGGCCCAGGCGCCGGTTGATCTCGCGCAGCAGGCCGAGGATCGACTGGGTGGTTTCCGGGTCGAGGGCCGACGTGGCCTCGTCGCACAACAAAATCTCGGGGTCGTGCACCAGCGAGCGGGCGATGCCCACGCGCTGTTTCTGCCCGCCGGACAATTGCGCCGGATACGCTTTGTGCTTGTCCTGCAAACCCACCAACTCCAGCAGCTCGCGCACTTTCTGCTCGCGCTGCGGCTTGGGCACGCCGGCCACTTTCAGCGGCAGCTCGACGTTCTGCCACACGGTCTTGGCCGACATCAGATTGAAATGCTGGAAGATCATGCCGATGCGCCGACGCAGCGCCACCAGGCGGTCTTCGTCGTAGTCGCCGATGTCCACCTGATCGATCAGCACCCGCCCGCTGCTGGGTTGTTCCAGGCGGTTGATGGTGCGGATCAACGAGGATTTACCGGCGCCGCTGCGGCCGATGATGCCGAACACCTCACCGCGCTGGATCGCCAGGTCGATGCCTTGCAGGGCATGCACCTTGCCGTCGTAGCTCTTGCCCAGGTTGATGAAGCGCACATGGGCGCGGTTCAAGTCGGGGTGCAGTTCGGTCTGCTCGGCGTCCCTGGGCGGTGTGCCCAGGTCACGCAGTTGGAAGTGGGCAGCGGTCATTTTTTAGCTTCCCAGCCGACTTGGTAGAGCTTGCCCAGGGACTTGTCCAACGCGGCGCGCACCACCGGCGAGTGCTGGTAGATATCGACGAACTTGATCACCCGCGGGTCGGTTGTGCCCTTGGGCTGGGTGACGAACTGGATCACGTATTCCGGGTGGTCGAGGCCGTCGAACAGCAGCGCCGACTCGGCATCGAAGGTCTTGGACAGGCGGATATAGGCCGGGTAGCCCTGCACCAGATCGGCATCGTCATAGGCGCGCACCAGTTGCACGGCCTCGACTTGCAGGATCTTGATCTTCTTCGGGTTGCTGACGATGTCTTCTTCGGTGGCCTTGTAGCCCACGCCCGGCTTGAGGGTGATCAGCCCCGCCTTGGCCAGCAATTGCAGGCCGCGCCCACTATTGATCGGGTCGTTGGCGATGGCCACGCTGGCGCCTTGGGGCAGGTCGTTGATGCTTTTGAATTTCTTCGAGTACAGGCCGACGTTGTTGATGATCCCCGGCGCGTACGGCACCAGGTCAAAACCGGCGGCAGCCTTGGCGTTTTCCAGGAACGGGATGTGCTGGAAGTAGTTCACGTCGATATCACCGGCGGCGAGGCTGACGTTGGGTGCGATCCAGTCGGTGAACTCCACCAGCTCGACTTTCAGGCCTTGCTTGCCGGCTTCGGCGACGGCGGCTTCCAACGGTATTGCGAAAGCGGCGGTGGTGCCGACTTTCAGCGGCGCGTCGTTGGCGAATACCGCCGAGCTGAACAGACCAAGGGCCAGGGCCAGTGCTTTGACTGGGTGGGAGAGCAGTGTTTTTTTCATAGTGGTTTTCCAGTCATAAGGTAGTGATACAAACAATGGAGATCCAAATGTGGGAGCGGGCTTGCTCGCGAATGCGTCGGGTCAGCCAGCGAATGTGCCGACTGACACACCGCATTCGCGAGCAAGCCCGCTCCCACACAAACCCATTTCCACATTTTTGATTAGTGGCGGTAGGTGGAGCCGGTGTGTTGTTCGGGCAGGCGGGCGGTGTTGTGGAAGACTTTTTCGCGCAGCGTGCCGGTCTCATAAGCGGTCTTGTACGACCCCCGCTTCTGCAACTCCGGCACCACCAGCTCAATGAAATCCACATAGCTTTCCGGCGTGACAATCCGCGTCAGGTTGAAGCCATCCAGCCCGGTCTCGCTGATCCACGACTCCAACTCATCCGCCACCTGCTCGGGCGAGCCGACCAGGGTGATATAGCGCCCGCCGAGGGCGTGCTGCTCGAGCAATTTGCGCCGGGTCCAGTCGTTGTTCTGCAGGTTCTTGGTCGCCGACTGGATCGCGTTGCTCTTCACGTACTGGATCGGTTCATCCAATGCGTACTGCGAGAAATCAATCGCCGTGGACGCCGAGAAGTGCGCCACGCCGGCTTCCGCGCTGGCATAGCTGAGGTACTCGGCGTGCTTGGCCCAGGCCGCGTCTTCGGTGGCGCCAACGATCACGTTGAGGCCCATGAACACCTTGATGTCATCCGGGTTGCGCCCGGCTTCGACGGCGCTGGCGCGTACCTTGTCCACCTGGGTCTTGGTCGCGGCCTTGTTCTGTCCGCTGATAAACACGCACTCGGCATGCCGACCGGCGAACAGCAAACCGCGATCCGAACTGCCGGCCTGGAACAGCACCGGCGTACGCTGCGGCGACGGCTCGCACAGGTGATAACCCTCCACCTGATAGAACTCGCCGTGGTGCTCGACCTTGTGCACCTTGCCCGGCTGGGCATACACCCGCGCCTGTGGGTCGTTGCGCACGGCGTCGTCTTCCCAGCTGCCTTCCCAGAGTTTGTAGAGCACCTCCAGGTACTCGTCGGCCTGGTCGTAGCGGCGGTCATGCTCGACCTGTTCGGTGAGGCCCATGGCCTTGGCGGCGCTGTCGAGGTAGCCGGTGACGATGTTCCAACCCACACGGCCACGGCTCAGGTGGTCCAGCGTGGACATGCGCCGCGCGAACAGGTACGGCGGCTCGTAGGTGAGGTTGGCGGTGAGGCCGAAGCCGAGGTTTTTCGTCACCGCCGCCATCGCCGAGACCAATAGCAACGGGTCATTCACCGGCAGCTGGATCGACTCTGTGAGCGGCACGTCGATGGAATTTTGATAGACGTCGTACACGCCGACGATATCGGCGATGAACAGCCCGTCGAACAGCCCGCGCTCCAGGATCTGCGCCAATTCGGTCCAGTACTCGATGGTCTTGTACTGGGTCGAGGTGTCCCGTGGGTGGGTCCACATACCGTGGTTGATGTGTCCGATGCAGTTCATGTTGAAGGCATTGAGCAGGATTTTTTTCTTGGCCATTTAGATGGTCCCCCGCAGTGGCGGGTTTGCATCGTTGAGGTAGTAATTGCCCACCGCGTGGTACTTCCAGCGCACCGGGTCGTGCAGGGTGTGCACGCGGGCGTTGCGCCAGTGGCGGTCGAGGCCGTGTTCGGCCAGGGTCGCCTGGCTGCCGGCCAGTTCAAACAGCGTGCTGCCAGCGGCCAGGGAAATTTCGGTGCTCAAGGCGCGCACTTCGGCCACCGCAATCGAGGCGGCGGCGACGGTGTCGGCGTTGCTCTCGGCCTGGGCGCGGTCGAGGAACTCGCCGGCGCGTTCCAGCAAGGCTTCGCTGGCGTGCAGGCGGATGCTCAGGTGGCCGAAGCTTTTCAGGGTCAAGGGGTCTTCAGTGGCTTTGTCGTTGCCGGAATCGATCCACGGGCGGGTCTTGGTGCGCACGAAGTGCAGCGCATCCTCAAAGGCGGCGCGGGCGATGCCGGTGTCGATGGCGGCGTGGAGGATCTGCGCCAGGGGGCCGACGGTGGTCGGGCGTTCGAAGGCGCTCTGGAACGGGACCACGTCGGCGGCGGCGACCCACACGTTGTCGAACACCACCGAACCGCTGCCGGTGGTGCGCTGGCCGAAGCCGCTCCAATCGTCGATCACCGTCAGGCCGTCGCTGTCACGGGGCACGAAGGCCAGTTGCTGCACGCCGTGTTCATCCACCACTGAGGTGGGGATGCGTTGGGCGTAGATCGCGCCGGTGGAGTAGAACTTGCGACCGTTGATACGGAAACCATCGCCGTCGCGGGTGATCGAGGTGACGCGGTCGTGGGCGGTCTTGGTGCCCAGTTCGGCCAGGGCATTGCCGAAACGCTGGCCGGCCAACACCTCGGCGTACAGGCGTTGTTGCTGCGCTGGCGTGCCGTTCACGCGCAGCACTTCGAGGGCGTAGAAATGGTTCTGCGGGATCTGGCCCAGGGACGCATCCGCCTGGGCGATCAACGCAATGACCTTGGCCAGGGTGACGTTGGACACGCCCGCGCCGCCGTATTCCTTCGGCACGCTGATGCCCCACAGGCCGGAGCGGGAAAATACGTCCAGTTCGGGCAAGGGCAGGCGGCGTTCGCGGTCGCGCTGGGCGCTGTCGCGGCGGAAGTCTTCGGCCAGGTCGCTGGCGACAACAAGGGCTTGTTCATCGCTGGTGATAACCGCGACGTTTGCAGAGAAAGTCATGTGTGCTCCAGAAGCTTGTAGAGGAAGTGTTCTGGTCGGTTAAATCCAGGAGTGACGAGCCGGCAACGTGCCGTTCAATCGATAGGCGCCGATGGCGTGATACTTCCAGCGCACCGGGTCGTGCAGGGTGTGCACGCGGGCGTTGCGCCAGTGGCGGTCGAGGTTGAACTCGGCGAGGGTGGCGCGGCTGCCGGCCAGTTCGAAGAGCTTTTCGCTGACCTGCAGCGACACTTCGGTGGTCAGCACTTTGGCCTCGGCCACGGCGATGGATGCACGGGCGGCGGACTGCGCGGTGATCGGCGCGGCGCTGACCTGGTCCAGCACTTGACCGGCCTTGCGCAGCAGGGCTTCGGCGGCGTGCAGTTCGATTTTCAGCTTGCCGATGTCGGCGATCACATACAGGTCATCGCTGGCGCGTTCGACCTTGGCGTCGATCCACGGGCGCGAACGTTCACGGACGAAGGCGATGGTGTCGTCGAGGGCACCACGGGCGATGCCGGCGTCGATGGCGGCCTGGATCAGTTGCGAGACGGCGCCCTGGATGTTCGGGGTTTCGCCGATGCGCCAGTTTTCCACTACCAACTCGGCGTCCACCGGTACTTGATCCAGCAATACCGTGCCGCTGGCCGTAGTGCGTTGGCCGAAGCCCGACCAATCGTCAACGATGCGCAGCCCTTCGGTGCCACGGCGCACAAACGCCATGACCTGCTTGCCGTCGTCGTTGAGCGCCTTGACCGCCACCCAGTGGGCGAACAGCGCGCCGGTGGAGTAGAACTTCTGGCCGCTGATCACATAGCCGTCGCCCTTGGCGGTAATGCGCGCCTTGAGTTCCAGGGTGTTCTTGGTGCCGCGTTCCGGGCCCCCATTGCCGATGCGCCAGCCGTCGAGGACGCTCTGGAACAGTTGCTTTTTCTGGCGCTCGGTGGCGGCTCCCTGCACCAGGTGCAGGATGCCGAAATGGTTCTGCGGGATCTGGCCGAGGGCCGGGTCGGCCGCGCTGATGATTGCGAATACGTCGGCCAGGGTCACGAAAGACACCTGCGGGCCGCCGTATTCACGGGGAATGGAAATACTGCCCAGGCCACTGCGGGTGAATTGTTCCAGCTGTGCCCATGGCAGTTTGCGTTGCTGATCGCGCTTGGCGGCTTGCAGGCGTGCCGCCTGGGCCAGCGCGTGGGCCGCATTCAGCGCCTCTGCGTCGTTGCGCAGCACGGTGGCTGGCAACAGCAGGGGGGCGACGTCCAGATCACTCTGGGGGGGTGTTTGAGCCAAGTTAGACATCAGCGCCGCTCCTTGGCTGCACGCAATGCCCTGGCGTTACGCACCGGGGTAATTCTGACCATACCGACCTCGCATTCAATGAAATGAAAACAGAAAAATCAAAGATGTCCGGTGGTCCGGTGCATATACCCTAAGCGTGTTAAATATTTAAATAAACGTGCTTTTTGGAATAAGCATAGAAGGTCCGTCATCCAGGTTCGCAGGGCGAGCCGAGAGGGCGCGGCTGATAGATCAGCGCCGTCCCGGCCGAGCGGGTCGGCGCCCCGGCGGCGATGCGCAAAGTGCGTGCCGGCGCCCAGCGCGAATTGTTGCCGACGCGATCAAGAATGCAGTACGTGACCTCCAGACGGCTGTCGTCGCCGGCTTCGACAATCACAGTCGAGGGCACCCACACCCGTACAGGCTGGCCGACATCCCTGGCCTGGATCTTCGGCAGGTCCAGGCGCACATCGCCCCAGCGCAGGGTTATGGCGTCGCCGCTGGTCATGTTCAGGTAGGGCTCGATAGTCAGGGGAATGCCCCGCCGCACCTGGCTGGCGTTGACGCCGTAGCGGCGAATGGTCTCGGGCAGGCTGGCGGGAGCGAGGTTCAGGTTTTCGTCGCAGTACAGTGGCGAGGGCTGGCCGCCCGGGTAGTTGGTCTTCACCCGCACCCGCGTCACGGCCGAGCGTGCGGCGGCGTGGCCGACTTGCATGACCTGGTAATGGACCTGGGCCGGGCCATCTTGCACAAAACTTTCCGGCACACGCAGGTGCGTGGGGGTGCCGACCTTGCAGGCGGTTACCCGGCGCGAGGCGGCAAAGCAGTTGTTCCAGAACAGTTCGATCAGGTCGCCTTCATCCATGTCGGGGTAGGGCGCGATATCGACCTGCAGCTGTGCGGCAGCCAGGGCGTTGATGCCGTTTCGAAGGGCCTGTGGCAGGGTCGGCGCGGTGAGCAGGGTGTGCGTCATAAGTAATCTCCTTGATGCAACCAGCAGCAATCGTTCCGGCCCTTTACGCGGGGTGCGGGCAGGGGCTGAAAAGAACGATTCAGTGAATAGCCGGGATAGGATCCAATCCTCAGGGCGCTAGATAAGAGGGTTGGCCAAGAGGCGTCAATGGCGGCAAAGGGCTAAACGGCGGGTTGGGGGAGATTCAGAAGGGGCTGACGCGGCGGGGGAATTCCGGATAGGTGTGGCGGGGTGTTTTACCGCTTGGAATGCAGACTTGCTGTAGGCGCGGAGATCCCTTGTGGGAGCGGGCTTGCTCGCGAAGGCGGTGTATCAGCCGACGCATGTGGCAGCTGACCTACCGCATTCGCGAGCAAGCCCGCTCCCACATTTGGAGTTGTGCCAGGCCTGTGACACAAGCGAATTTCACACACGACCGACTCAGTGCGCGAGGAATTTGCTCAGGAACTGCTTTGTGCGTTCTTCCTTGGGGTTGGCGAACAACGCCTTGGCTTCGCCCTGCTCGACGATCACGCCCTTGTCGAAGAAGATCACCCGGTTGGCCACATCGCGCGCAAAGCTCATCTCGTGGGTGACGATGACCATGGTGCGGTTTTCTTCGGCCAGGCTGCGAATGGTCGCCAGCACTTCGCCGACCAGTTCCGGGTCGAGCGCCGAGGTGGGTTCGTCGAACAGGATCACTTCCGGCTCCATGGCCAGCGCCCGGGCAATTGCCACGCGCTGTTGCTGGCCACCCGAGAGGCGTCGCGGGTATGAGTCCTCCTTGCCGGCCAAACCGACCCGTTCCAGCAGCTTGCGCCCGAGGGCGGTCGCCGTTTCGCGGGGCATCTTCTTGACCACGATCGGGCCTTCGATGACGTTTTCCAACGCGGTACGGTGGGGGAACAGGTTGAAGTTCTGGAACACAAAACCCACGTGCTGGCGCAAGCGCCGCACCAGGCCTTGTTGCTGGTTGATCGGCCTGCTGGTGTCGATCTCGATGTCACCCACCTTGATGCGACCGCTGGTGGGTTGTTCGAGGAAATTCAGGCAGCGCAGAAAGGTGGTCTTGCCGGAGCCGCTGGGGCCGATGATGGCGATGACTTCGCCTTCCTTGACCTCCAGGTCGATGCCGTTGAGCACCACCTGGCCCTTGAATTGTTTGGTCAGTTTTTCAACCACGATCATGGGTCAAGACTCCAGGTCATGCCGGTTGACCCGGTCTTCCAGACGATTTTGCAAATGCGCCAGGATGCTCGCCAAAATCCAGTAGATCAGGGCGGCGGACAGGTACATGGTGAAGATTTCAAAGGTGCGTGCCGACACCAGTTGCGCCTGGCGGAACAGCTCGGGCACCTGGATGGTGGCGGCCAGCGCCGTGTCCTTGACCAGCGAAATAAAGCTGTTACCCAGTGGCGGCAATGCGGTGCGCATGGCCTGCGGCAGGATGGCCCGGCGCAGGGTCTGTGCGCGGGTCATGCCGATACTGGCCGCGGCTTCCCACTGGCCGCGCTCGATGGAGGCGATGGCGGCACGCAGGATTTCACAGGCGTAGGCGGCCATGTTCAGCGAAAAGCCGATCATGGCCGCCGGGATCGGATCCAGCTCGATGCCCACTTGCGGCAAGCCGTAGTAGATCAGGAACAGCTGCACCAGCAAGGGCGTGCCGCGAAAGAACGACACGTAGACTCGGGCGGTCCAGCTCAACAGCTTGAAGCGCGACAAGCGCATCAAGGCCAGGCCGAAGCCCAGCAGCAAACCGAAGAACATCCCGCCGAGGCTGAGAATCACCGTGTAATACGCGCCCTTGAGCAGAAAGGGCGCGGAGTCCAGCGCGAGTTGGAAACCTGCTTCCATTATTGAGTGACGTCAGCGGCGAAGTATTTCTCGGACAGCTTCTTCAAGGTGCCATCGGCGCGCAGCTTGTCGAGGGCCTTGTTTACCGCGTCGAGCAGCTCAGGCTCGCCTTTGCGCAGGGCAACACCGGCTTCCTGGCGCGAGAACGCAGCGCCGGCAGCGGCGGTGTCGGTGGCTTTTTTGGCGTATTCCAGGGCGGCCAGACGGTCGATCAGGATGGCGTCGGTACGGCCGATGCGCAGGTCCTGGAACTTGGTTGGGTCATCGTTGTAGGTCTTGATGATGGCTTTAGGCTGGTTGTCCTTGAGCCATTGTTCGTAGTTGGTGCCCAGGCCCACGCCGACTTTCTTGCCGGCCAGGTCGTCGGCGGTCTTGATGGTGTCGACGTTTTTCGCCAGGGTCAGCGCTTGAATGCCGGAGACGGTGTACGGCTTGGAGAAGTCGTACTTCTTCTTGCGCTCTTCGGAGATGGTCACTTGGTTGACCACAGCGTCCAGGCGCTTGGATTCCAGGGCGGCGAGGATGCCGTCCCACGGCGTGGCTTGCAGCTTGACCTTCACGCCCAGCTCCTTGGCCAGGGCTTCGGACAGTTCCACTTCGAAGCCGCTGAGCTTGCCGCTTTCATCGACAAAGCTGAACGGTGGGTAGGTGCCTTCCAGGCCGATCTTGATTTCGCCGGCTTTTTTGATGTTGTCCAACTGGTCGCCGGCAACGGCTTGGCCGATCAGGCCAGCGCCGAGGGCCAGGCCCAAAGTGCCTACCAGCAGCGTGCGACGGAATACGGAAATAGTCATGAAGAGCCCCTGTGTTTTTATGTTGAGCGAAGCAGGTGACGCAGTAGTCGTATCCTGCCTTAAAGCGCGTAGCGCGTCTTCGCCTACGGCGCGATGATAGAGCGGGTTTTTAAGACTTGAAAATAATATAAATCTAAATTGATATTCCATTTGGAAATATGCGGCAATCTAATGTGGGAGCTGGCTTGTGTGGGAGCGGGCTTGCTCGCGAAGACGGAGTGTCAGTCACCAGATGTATCGACTGATACACCGCATTCGCGAGCAAGCCCGCTCCCACACAAGCCCGCTCCCACATTTTTGATCTCTGTTCCTTCAGTTGAAGGCGGCGCCATAGGCAAACAACGCCGGCGCCCCACCGGTATGCAGGAAAATGATCGGCCCATCCTCAAACCGCTGGCGGCCGATACCGTCCAGCAAACCGGCCATGGCTTTGCCAGTGTAGACCGGGTCCAGCAGCAAGCCTTCCTGGCTGGCCAGCAGCTTGATCGCCGCCAGGGTGCCGGCATTCGGCTCGCCATAGCGTGGGCCGAAGTATTCATCCCAGAGGATCACCTTGAACGCCTCGGGAATCGCCACGCCGAGCAACTCGGCGGTGCGCTCGGCCAAGCCTTCGACCTTCGGGCGCTGGGCCTCGTCGGTGCGCGAGACGGTGACGCCAACCACCGGTAAATCCGGCAGCACTTCGCTCAACGCCAGCGCCAGGCCGCTGTGGGTGCCGGCGCTGCCGGAGGCCAGGACCACGGCGGCGAACTCGATCCCGCTGGCTTCGATCTGCGCGGCCAGCTCCAGGCCGGCACGCACGTAACCGAGGGCGCCGAGGGCGTTGGAACCGCCGATGGGCACCAGGTACGGCTTCTTGCCGTTGCTGCGCAGGCGCTCAGCGAGGGCGTGGAGTTGGTCGTCGGCGTTGTCGAGGTTCTCGACCAATTCGACCTTGGCGTCGAACAAGTCCAGCAACAGGCGGTTGCCGTTGCCCAGGTAGTTGGGGTCTTCGGTGCCGGTGGGGTTTTCCAGCAGCGCGACGCAGCCCAGGCCGAGCTTGGCGGCCAGCGCGGCAGTTTGGCGCACATGGTTGGACTGGATTGCGCCGGCGGTCACCAGGGTGTCAGCGCCTTGGGCGATGGCATCGGCGGCGAGGTATTCGAGCTTGCGCAGCTTGTTGCCGCCCATCGCCAGGGGCGTGGTGTCATCGCGCTTGACGTAGATGTCGCGGCCCAGCCAGGCCGACAGCCGTTCGAGTTTTTCCAGGGCAGTGGCGCCGCCCAGCAGTTCCAGGCGGTCAAAGCGGTCGAGCTGTTGTTTGATCATGGCTACGCACGGTTGCTAAGTGATGGGGCGACTATAGGCAGGCACTTTTCATCGGGCAACCGCCAATCGCTTATGCCGGACAGTTCTTAGCATCGCACCATTGGTTCTTAAGGGCGGCCCGCCTGCATACCGTAAAGTGATGGCCATTTCGTCAGGAGTGAATACCGTGAGTGAGCGTTCCAGTCATTGGCAGTTACAGACCATCGTCAGCCAGTTGCGCGGCGCCCGGGACCAGTGGCGAACGCGCAATGGCCGCCTGAGCGGCGAGCATGGCGGGCGCGAGTTGCCGTCGCGCGAGGCGGTGGCGCAGATCCTTGAGTCGCTGTGCGGTGCGCTGTTCCCCATGCGCCTGGGGCCGGTGGATTTGCGTGAGGAAAGTGAGGACTTCTACGTCGGCCATACCCTCGATGTCGCGCTCAATGCCCTGCTGGCCCAGGCCCGCCTGGAACTGCGCTACGCCGCCCGCCAGAGCGGCCAGGATGACGGCAGCGTGGACGCCCATGCCATCCGCCTGATCCAGGATTTTGCCCTGGCCTTGCCGTCCCTGCGCAGCCTGCTGGACACCGATGTGCTGGCCGCCTACCACGGCGACCCGGCCGCGCGCAGCGTGGACGAAGTGCTGCTGTGCTACCCCGGTATCCTCGCGGTGATTCACCATCGTCTGGCGCATCACCTGTACCGCGCCGGGTTGCCGCTGTTGGCGCGCATCAGTGCGGAAATCGCCCATTCGGCGACGGGGATCGATATCCACCCCGGCGCGCAGATCGGCCCGAGCTTTTTTATCGACCACGGGACCGGCGTGGTGATCGGCGAAACCGCGATCATCGGCGAGCGCGTGCGCATCTACCAGGCCGTGACCCTGGGCGCCAAACGCTTCCCGGCCGATGAAGACGGGCAGTTGCAAAAAGGCCACCCACGCCACCCGATTGTCGAGGATGACGTGGTGATCTACGCCGGGGCGACGATTCTGGGGCGCATCACCATCGGCCAGGGCTCGACCATCGGCGGCAACGTGTGGCTGACCCGCAGCGTACCGAGCGGGGCGAATATCACCCAGGCCAATCTGCAGCATGATGACGGCTCGCAAAAGTAAGCCCGTCACTCATACAGCCGCGCCAGTGACAGGCGCGTCTGCTCGCGCAGCCATTCCTTGCGGCGCTCCGCCAGGTCATTGAAGAGTTGGTCGTACAACGCTTCGGACATGACTTGGTCGGGAGCGACGCGATCGCCGATTTGCAACTGTTCCACCAAGTCTTTGAGTGAAGCCAACTGTTGCGCTTTTTGCGCGCCATCAGGGGCCTGGGCATAGGTTTTTTGCGCGTCGTGCAGATGATCGAGGAGACTCAACTGCTGGTCGATGCTTTCTTCATTGGCTTGATAACCTTGCGCGTAATGCTCCTTCAGGAAGGCTTCCCAGTAGGGTTCCTGCAGCATCTGGTTCACCAGTCCGTCGCCCTCGCTAAGGGTTTTCACGGCGTCGTAGGCCAAGTTGATGGAGCTTTTCGGCACATTGGCTGTGTCGCGATACACCATGTTGTCACTGACCCAAGGCAGTTCGAGGCGGTTCGACAGGCGCGTCTGATAGGCGAGGTAGACACCCACTTCGTCCACGCTGCCGGGTTGGCCATCGACCACGTGGCTGGTCAGTCGCAAGCCCTTGCCGCCCTGGTCAAGCGGTTTGAGGCGGTCGGCGACGTCGGCGCGGACCACGTCGTTCAATAGTTTGAGACGCGCGGCGCCCTTCGCGAGCTTGACCAGTTGGTCTTCGCGTTCGGCGGGTGTGCGGCTGTAAAGCCGAGCCTGGTGCGCCGTGACCTGGATGCCCATCTCGGTGAAGATCTGGCTGCCGGCATCGGGGCACAGGCCGGGGAAACTCGACAGCCGGAACAACACCTGACGCAAGTTCGCGTCGTTGTGCATGCTCGACAGCATGTAGCGCACCTGGGAGGTCAGGATCTGGCGGTTGCGTTCATACCGCAGCTCGTCGACCGGGTCTTCGAAAAACTCCGGGGGTTCCAGCGTCTTGATAACTTCGAAAAACCCTTGTGAGCCGTTCTCCTCTTCCAGTTCTGCCCAGATTGTGTCGAAGCGCCTCTGGTTGTCGGCGTCCAGGTCGGCGGTCCAGAAGTCGGACTCGCCTTTAGGCGGGTAGGTGCGATACGGGTCTAGCCCGAGGGCGATTTTATGCTCGTCCCAAAGGTCCCGAGCTGTTGCGCTCAGGGTGGCGCGGTCCAGTCGCGCATACACGACGATGAAGGCCTCGTCGGAGCCCTTGGTGACCTCTGGAATGGTCGTGATGGGGTTGCCCTGCAGATGCAGCACAAACAGCGCGCCACGTTCCTGCGCAAACAGCCCCACTGGCCATTCGCTGATCCCGGTGCGGGACAGATCCAGCTCCTCAAGGTCGGGCATTCTGCTGATATCCGGCGCCCGGCCCAATGGGTTCTGCGCCAGGTCGATCAGGCGTAGTCGTGACAATTGCCGCAGCTGTTGCACTGCGGCATCGTCCAGGACAATCTGATTGCCGCTCAGATCAATCGCCCTGAGCTGGCGCATTGCGGCAACCGGCTCGGGCAGTTTGTCCAGATGGTTATCCGACAGATCAAGCTCTTTGAGATTGGGAAAGCGTTGCAGGAACGCGCTGTGTTCCGGATTTAAGGCGCAGTCCTTCATGTACAGGTGCGAGACGTGCGTCATCTCAATGGGCAGCACGGGCAGCTCGTGGGACCACTCCACTTCACTCAAATCCAGAATGACGTTTTTGTCGGTGGGGCCATATCGGTCGTGCAGCTTGGTGTAGCTGTCACGCCAGGCGTCTTTTAACTTGCGCGCCAGCCGGGTTCTGACGTTGCGTGTGACGGCTTCCAGGCGGCTTTGTGCAGGCCACGGGGTGGGCGCGTTCACATAAGCGTCCAGCGCGCGTTCAAGCACCTTGCCTTCTCGCTCTACATGCTCCAACTGCGCCAGCCCCTCCGGCGTTTCGGCGTGCAGTGCAAAGTGCTTTACGCCTTGTTCGGACATCTGCGGCAGCCAATGCTTGATGCGCCCGCGCAGTGTCACGGGTGTGACCTCGGCTGCGCGCAGGCTGCTGCTGTTACCGCCGCCGAGCAGCGTCAGCGTCCCGGTGTGCGCGCGCGCGGGGATCGGCGGTTCGCTCAGGATCAACCGGCGCGTGGCGGGGGGCGCGTTTTTTTCGATCAGCCATGTGCGCAGCTTGTGGCCGTCGGCGAAGGCTTTCTCGGCCGGCAACGCTTGGAACACCGCGCTGTAAAAATCCGTGGCGCCGTGGATCAGTTTGCCCTGAGGGTCGAACACCCGGTACAGGCCTTTGCGGTTGCGCACCAGGATCCTGATGTCTGCGGCGTCCTCGGCACCGACCTGGGTGCGCAGTTCGCCCCGGTAGGTGCGTTCACGCACCTGGATGCGCAGATTTGCCAACCCGTCGGAGTAGATCCTGAGGGTATTGAGTGCCAGGTTTTCGGTGTGCACCGACGGTATCTTGCCGTGAAAGATCTGCTCGAACATGCGCGAGCTGGCCGCTTCGAAATCCAGCTCGCGGGCCTGGTTTTTTACCGCCAGCGGCAGGCGTTGCGACTCGTCCATCACCCGCAGGTCACGCCGTCGGGTATGGTGCACCAAGCGCTGGGCGATGCTCAGGGGGAGGTCAGGGTAATGGCTGCGCAGCAACTGGATGCGGGGGTCGCTGCTGCTCTCCTGGCGGGCGTAGAGGTTGTGCGCGAGGGTGTCGCTTTGCTGTTCCACATACGCGGCCAACAGGTCGCGCAGGGCCTGCGCGCGCTCTTCTTCTGGCAGCGCTTTGCCGAGCAGTCGGGCCAGTTGTGGCTCATCCAGAAACGCCACGACCTTTTCCGCCAAGCGGCCCGACATGATGTCGCTGATGCCGACGTGTAATGCATCAGCACCTTGCGCCTTGGCATTGCCGTAGCGGCGGGGGTCGCCGCTCAAGTCAGTGCGTGGATACACCAGCAAGGCCTTGTCGCGGGGCCAGCCGTCCAGTTCGGTGACCATTTGCTCGAACCAGTCGGCCGCCGGCTCCAGGGTCTGCCCGGCACGCACCGTGTCGGCGGCGTTGCTGATCTGCTTTTCACTGTTGAAACGTTTGAGTGTATCGGCCAGCAAGGGCGGGGTCGGCTCATTGTTGAGGTACATATGGCGCAAGGCGCCGAACTCCACGCCGCTGATCAGCCGCACCTGTTCCAGCTCGCCGGCGCTCAGGCCGTGGGTCTGCGGCCCCAGGCGCCGCAGCAGGCGCGCGTTGTTCCAGGTGCGCGGTTGCTCGCCGGCGAACACACAGGCGCCGCTGCCGTTGAGTATCGCGGGCGGTCGGTAGGCGTCGGCCCGCTTGGGGTGGGCGAGGTGGAACCCTTGGGTGATGGGATCTTGGCGCACTTCGTAGCGCTGGTTTTCGACCTTGGCGATCTGCTTGCCCTGATGGTGGTGCAGGCCGTTTTCTTCTGGCACATGCCCGCTGGGCAAGCGCAGGTTGATCTGTTGGTAAGGCGTCAGGTCCGGGTTCCACAGGCGCGTTTCGCCTCGTGGTGTTTGTACTGGTCGCAGGTGCTCGATGAACGCGGAGAACTTCACCTTGGTGATCTCGCCGAGGCCGCCGCCGACGTGGAACAGGGCCAGTTGCAGCACATTGTCGGCGACTGCCACCAGGTGCTCCCAGCCTTCGCGTTGCAAGCCTTCGGCCCAATCGACGATGCCTTCGAATACGTCGTCGAGCATTTGGTAAGCGGTGTAGGCCAGCATTAACTCGCCCAGTACGGGCACAAAAGGCGTAGCCACCAGCAGCGCAGCGTTGAGGACGTCGGAGAGCATTTTTTCCAGGTTGTCCCACCAGGCCCAGCGTGCCATACGGTCGGCGTAGTCGGTGGCGATGGCGATTTCCCGGGCGTCATTGACCACTTGATTCAGCTTCGCCCGGTAGAGGTAATGCCAGAGGTTGTTCTGGTGGGGGTCGTTGATGCGGTTTTGCGTGTCGTCGCGAATGGCCTGGGTGCGAAATTGCAGGTTGGGCGCCTCCACCGGGTCTGGGCGCCAGTTGGGGCGGCTGTCCCCGGGTGTCTTGGCATGCCAGCGCACGGTGGCGAGCAGCGTGTTGAGCTGGGAGAAGAAACGGCCGCGTTCCTTGTGGGCCACGAACCGGCTGAAAAACTGTTGGTAGCTGGGGCGTGACAGGTCCGCCGGCGGCGTGCGGTCACGCAATTGGCCGGTCAGCTCTTTGATGAAGGCTTGGGAGGACGGGTATTCCTTCAATGGATGGGCGGGGTCTTCGGGGATGTACACCACAATCCGGTTGGGCCGCGCGTCCAGCTGTATGGGGGCGATGACCAGGATGCCGGTCAGGCGCGTGCCCAGCAGGTCCAGGGTGTACAGATCGACGGTTTGCCCCGCCAGTTGCAGCGCGCCGTCCCTGCGCAGCAGGGTCTGGATGAGGGCATGGCTGTCTGTGGCGATGTCTTTTCTGGCCAGAGCCATGTGCGCAGCGCTGTTAAGGGCAGCCTTCAGGTTGGTGATGAGGGTCTGGCGCAGCGCGACGGCAACCGAGGCGTTATCGAAGCCGAGCACCGTCGTGAGGTGTTGCTGGTAGCGCGCGCCGATATCCAGCTTGCGGCACAGGGCCTTGAAGGTTTCGGCGGTCAAGCGCTGGCCGGTCACTGCGTGGGATAAGGTCAGGATCTCGCGCTGCCCTCGGGCATCCGCGGGAGCGAGGAACGCGTAATCGGCGAAGGTTTCAGCGGCAGAAAAATTATGCAGCGCGGCTTCCAGCAAGGTGCTCGTGCGGGTACTCACCCCCGGCTGCACATTGATTGCCCACCACGGCAATCTGGCCGGGGCATACAGACGGATCGAGGTGCGCAGTACATCGATATTGCCGTAGTCGCGCAGGGCGTTTTTCAGCAAGGGCTCGGCGAATGCCTTGAGGTCGTTGAGCGTGGCGAGTGACTTGTCCACGCGATCCTGGCTGGCCCAATGGTTGGCGATTGCCTGTTTGAATGCCCGCCGTCGGGCGACGACGGGCGCATGGCGATGCAATTCGGCGATATCGGGGGAGTGCTGCGCCAATGCCTTGAGGCGCTGCGGCGAGGTGCCGGGCAACCAGCGCGGTAGCCGTTGCTGGATGAAGTCAAAATGAATCGGTGTTTCAGACATGGTGCGATGACCTTTCGAAGGTGCCTGGGTCATGCGATTGTGTTGAGCCTGCCTGTTGGAAAACCGCACATATTGCTCGGCGTTGTATGAAGAATCCGAAAAATTGTGCTGAACGTTTTGTTAGCGCCACCCGTCATACCCATCCTTGAGCTAGTGTAGGAATTGTCTACCGCTCAGCCCTGCGATTAGTCCCGAACCGCCTATCCATGTTTAACTTGAATGCTCGTTCAAGTTAAACCCGGTGGTTCGCTGCCCGCTCACAACAGGAGGCTTACCTTTGCTGAGTCCGTTTTTTACAGCCACATCCCTCACCCTCGGGGTGCATCGTTCATGAGTGCATCGTCCACCCCACCCAGCGGCCTGGTGCGCATGAATGCGCCGGTCTTCTACTTCGCCGCTACGTTCATTCTGCTGTTCGGCCTGATTGTCATCGCGATCCCACAACAGGCCGGTGCCTGGTTGCTGGCCGCGCAAAACTGGGCGGCCAATACGGTCGGCTGGTACTACATGCTGGCGATGACCCTGTATCTGGTCTTCGTGGTGGTCACCGCGTTATCAGGCTACGGCAAGATAAAACTCGGTGCCGACCACGACGAGCCCGAATTCAGTTACCTGTCCTGGGCCGGCATGCTGTTCGCCGCCGGGATCAGCATCACGCTGTTTTTCTTCTGCGTGTCCGAGCCGCTGACGCACCTGGTGCAACCGCCCCAAGGCGCGCCGATGAACGCCGACGCCGCGCGCCAGGCCATGCAGATCCTGTTCCTGCACTGGGGCCTGCACGGCTGGGGCGTGTTCGCGTTTGTCGGCATGGCCCTGGCGTATTTCGCCTACCGGCATAACCTGCCGCTGGCGTTGCGTTCGGCGCTGTATCCGCTGATCGGCAAGCGCATCAACGGCCCCATCGGTTATGCGGTGGATGGCTTCGGCATCATCGCCACGGTGTTTGGCCTGGGGGCCGACATGGGCTTTGGGGTGCTGCACCTCAACTCCGGTCTCGATTACCTGTTCGGCATCGCCCATACCCAATGGATTCAGGTCGGCCTGATCACCTTGATGATGGGCGCGGCGATTATTGTCGCGGTGGCCGGCGTCGATAAGGGCGTGCGGGTGATGTCCGATATCAACATGCTGCTGGCCTGCGCGCTGCTGCTGTTTGTGTTGTTCGCCGGGCCCACCCAGCATTTGCTCAACACCCTGATCCAGAACCTTGGCGACTACCTGGGCGCCTTGCCGACCAAGAGTTTCGACGTGTACGCCTACGACAAACCCAGCGACTGGCTGGGCGGTTGGACGGTGTTCTACTGGGCCTGGTGGATCGCATGGTCGCCGTTCGTGGGCCTGTTTATCGCGCGTATTTCCCGTGGCCGCACCATCCGCGAATTCGTGTTTGGCGTGCTGCTGATCCCGCTGGGTTTCACCCTGGCGTGGATGTCGATTTTCGGCAACAGCGCCATCGATCAGGTGCTCAACCACGGCATGGCCGCGCTCGGCCAGTCGGCCATCGACAACCCGTCGATGAGCCTCTACCTGCTGCTGGAAACCTACCCGTGGAGCAAGACCGTGATCGCGGTCACGGTGTTTATCAGCTTTGTGTTCTTCGTCACCTCGGCCGACTCTGGCACGGTGGTGCTGTCCACGCTGTCGTCCAAGGGCGGCAATGCCGATGAAGACGGGCCGAAATGGCTGCGGGTGTTCTGGGGCGTGATGACCGGACTGGTCACCAGCGCGTTGCTGTTTGCTGGCAGCATCGATTCGCTGAAGTCCGCCGTGGTGCTGACCTCGTTGCCGTTCTCGCTGATCCTGCTGTTGATGATGTGGGGGCTGCACAAGGCGTTCTATCTGGAGTCCCAGAAGCAGATCGCGCAGCTGCATTCGCTGGCACCGGTCTCGGCCTCGCGCAGGGGCCGTGGCGGGTGGCGCCAGCGCTTGAGCCAGGCCGTGCACTTCCCGTCGCGGGATGAGGTGTACCGTTTCCTTGAATCGACGGTGCGCCCGGCGATCGAAGAAGTGACGGCGGTGTTTGTCGAGAAGGGCCTGAATGTGACGACCCAGCCCGACCCGTCCAACGACAGTGTCAGCCTGGAAATCGGCCATGGTGAGGAACATCCGTTCATCTACCAGGTGCAGATGCGCGGCTACTTCACACCGTCGTTTGCCCGTGGCGGCATGGGTTCCAAAGAGCTCAACAACCGCCGCTACTACCGGGCGGAAGTGCACTTGGCCGAGGGCAGCCAGGACTACGATCTGGTGGGCTACACCAAGGAGCAGATCATCAACGACATCCTCGATCAGTACGAGCGGCACTTGCAGTTCCTGCATTTGGTGCGCTGATAGCTGGCTTGTGAAGTCTGCTTTTTGTGGGAGGGGGCACCCTCCCACAAAAAACCTCGCAAAGCCCTGATCTACGGGGCTTTCATGAATTTAATTTCATCCGTCGCACGCCGGTTTTGACGCGCAACTGTCATCTGTCCACTGCGTAATTGTGTGAAGCGTTTGACGCTTTCATTTCAGAACAGTGACGGAGACCGGTACCAATGAAGACGTTATTAAGCCCTATGGTGGGTGCCGCCATGGCGAGCTTTATGCTGTCCGCCCATGCCGATTTTATCGATGACAGCCACGCCGACGTGACCCTGCTCAATCGCTATCTCAACCAGCAGGGGCGCGATGTAGTGAACAGCAACGCCAAGGCCCACAGCATTCGCGATTGGGGCCAGGGGTTCGAGTTCAACTTCAAGTCCGGTTACACCGAAGGGCCGGTGGGTTTTGGCCTCGACTTGCAGGCGTTCTACGGGTTGAAGCTGGATTCCGGTGGCGACCTCAACGACAAGGATCACCAGAGCCGCTACCCCGGCAGCATGTTCCCCCTGGACAACGGCAAATCCGCCGACCAGTTCGGCGTACTCAGCCCGACGTTCAAGATGCGCTTCGCCAAGGATGAACTGCGCGTGGGCACGCTGTACGGCAACAACCCGGTGCTGGCCAACACTGACGGGCGCCTGTACCAGCAGACCAATACGGGTGTTCAGCTGGTGTCCAAGGACCTCAGCGATTTCACCTTTACCGGTGGCGATATCTTCAAGACCAAGATCCGCAACGAAACCGGCGACCAGGGCATGATCACCGCGGGCGGTACCAAAGAGAGTGATCGCTTCCTGTTCGGCGGCGCCGACTACACCGGCATCCAGAACACCACGGTGAGCCTGTGGTATTCGAACCTTGAGGATTACTACCAGCAGTTCTTCGTGGGCGCCAAGCGCCATGACGCCTTGTCGGTGGGCGCGCTCGATACCGACGTGCGCGTGTTCCGCAGCCTGGGTGTGGGCGGTAACGCCGACGGTGAAAAAGACTACGCAGCCAGCGGTCTTTATGGCGATGGCGTGAACAAGGGGCGCATCAACCAGACCACCGCCAGCTTGCTGGAGAGCTACAGCCTGGACGGCCACACCGTCGGCCTGGGCATCCAGAAAAACAGCGGCGAAAGTGACTTCCCCTACCTCGACTCCGGCCTGAACAGCGGCGATAACCGCCAGGGCCCTGGCTCAGGCGCCGATACGCCGGCACTGACCAACATGCAGTTGAACAAATTCCAGCACGCTGGCGAACGCACCTGGCTGGCGCAGTACAAATATGACTTGGGCAAACTCGGCGTACCCGGCCTGACCTTCTCGGCGGCGTACGCCCACGGTGATGACATCCGCACCGCACAAGGCACCACCAGCGAATGGGAACGCAACGTGGCCGTGGCGTATCAAGTGCCCACCGGCACCCTCAAAGGCCTCGGTGTGACCTGGAAAAATGCCCACGCCAGCCCGGACATTACCGGCGCCACCGTGCAGGATGAAAACCGCTTTTATGTCAGCTACGTCGTTCCACTCTGGTAGGAAATTGCTGTAAAACGGAAGGGCAGACTTAAGCGATTCAGCTGGTTAAAAGGCCTGGGAATAAGGTTATTCCCAGGCCTTATTTGCCCTAAGCCCAGAGAGGATTCGATGACGTACATTGCTGCCGAAAACCGCTATGAATCTATCCCGTATCGCCGCGTAGGCCGCAGTGGATTGGTGCTGCCTGCACTGTCCCTGGGGCTGTGGCACAACTTTGGCGACAGCACTCCGATCGACACCCAGCGCGCCCTGCTGCGTACCGCGTTCGACCTCGGTATCAACCACTTCGACCTGGCCAACAACTACGGCCCGCCGTACGGCAGCGCCGAGATCAATTTCGGCCGTTTGCTGCGCGAAGATTTCAAGCATTACCGCGATGAGCTGATCATCTCCAGCAAGGCCGGTTGGGACATGTGGCCCGGCCCTTACGGCCAGGGCGGCGGCTCGCGCAAATACATCCTCGCGAGCCTGGACCAGAGCCTGCAACGCCTGGGCGTCGACTATGTGGACATCTTCTACTCTCACCGTTTTGACGCCGACACCCCACTGGAAGAAACCGCCAGCGCCCTCGCTACCGCCGTGCAACAGGGCAAGGCGTTGTACATCGGTATCTCGTCCTACTCCGGGGTGAAAACCCGCGAAATCGCCGCCCTGCTCAAAGAGTGGAAAGTGCCGCTGCTGATCCACCAGCCGGCCTACAACCTGCTCAACCGCTGGGTGGAAAAAGACCTGTTGGACACCACCGAAGAACTCGGCGCCGGGGTGATTGCGTTCACGCCATTGGCCCAGGGTTTGTTGACCGACAAATACCTCAACGGCGTACCGGCGGATGCGCGGGTGAACCGCCCGGGTGGTGGTTCGTTGCAGGCCAAGCACTTGTCCGAAGCCAACATCGCCCACGTGCGTGCACTGAACGAAATCGCCCAGCGTCGTGGCCAGAGCCTGGCGCAATTGGCGTTGGCGTGGACGCTGCGTGATCCACGGGTGACCAGTGCGCTGATCGGTGCCAGTCGGCCGGAGCAGATCATCGAGAACGTTGGGGCGTTGAAGAATCTGCATTTCAGCGCAGAAGAATTGGCGGAGATCGACCGATTTGCCCAGGAAGGCGGGATCAACCTGTGGGAAAAACCATCCACCGCTGAATAAGCGGCAGGCAGTACGCGGTCAATGTGGGAGCGGGCTTGCTCGCGAAGGCGGTGTGTCAGTTGATGAAAGTGCTGGCTGACACGCCGCTATCGCAGGCAAGCCAGCTCCCACATTTGGATCTTCAGTGTGG
This sequence comes from Pseudomonas sp. B611, assembly GCF_055407965.1. NCBI lineage: Bacteria > Pseudomonadati > Pseudomonadota > Gammaproteobacteria > Pseudomonadales > Pseudomonadaceae > Pseudomonas > Pseudomonas sp. B611. The sequence continues at coordinate 16,955 of NZ_JBUZST010000021.1, read as the reverse complement.
CCGATATTTTTGGCGTGCCCCGGTCAGTGTGGGAGCCGGGCTTGCCCGCGATGGCGGTAGGTCAGTCGATGAAGTGCTGGCTGATACGCCGCCATCGCAGCGGCGCGGCGACCCGACAAGCCAGCTCTCACATTTGAACGTCGCCAGTCTCTAGAAGGGTACGTCGCCCAAAATCGTCGCCCGGTGCATCACCCGCCGTTGCGGCCGGTAATCATCCACCGCGTAATGCTGGGTCACGCGGTTGTCCCAGAACGCTACGTCGTTTTCCTGCCAGCGCCAGCGAATGGTGAACTCCGGCCGGGTGGCGTGGGCGAACAGCAGCTTGAGAATCGCCTCGCTTTCCGCCGGTTCAAGTTCATTGATCCTGGTGGTGAACCCTTCGCTGACAAACAACGATTTGCGCCCGCTCACCGGATGCGTACGCACCACCGGGTGGGACAACGGTGGATTCTTCTTGCGGGTTTCTTCCCAGCGCGCCAGGTCTTCGGCGCTGTTGCCAAAGCGCTCCAGCGGGAAAGATTTGGTGAAGTCGTGTGTAGCCGTCAGCCCATCGAGCAAGCGCTTCAAGGGCGCCGACAGCGCCTCATACGCCGCAATCCCGCTGGCCCACAACGTATCGCCGCCAAACGCCGGCAGCAGCTTGGCGCTGAGCACCGCGCCGAGCGCCGGGGTGGGCAGGAAGGTCACGTCGGTGTGCCATACGGCGTTGTCACGCACGTCGGTGACGGCGGTGTCGAGGATCAGCACTTCGGGCTGTTCCGGCACGTTGGGGTAGATCGGGTGAATATGCAGGTCGCCGAAATTCGCCGCGAACCGAGCTTGCTGTTGCGGGGTGATGACCTGGCCGCGGAAGAACAGCACCGAGTGGGTGAGCAACGCCTGTTCGATGGCGTCGCGCTGTTCGAGGTTCAGCGGCTGGGTGATATCGACGCCACGGATTTCGGCGCCGAGGGCGATGCTTAACGGGGTAACGGTCAGGCTGCTCATGCTGTTCTCACTCAATGTGCCTGGCCATGCCACGGCACCCATTTACGCTGCAGGGCACGCAAGCCCATTTCCATGGCGAAGGCGATCAGGGCGATCACCAGAATCCCCAGCACCACCACATCGGTAACCAGGAACTGCGCCGCCGACTGCACCATGAAGCCCAGGCCGCTGGTGGCCGCGATCAGCTCGGCGGCGACCAACGTGGACCAGCCCACACCCAGGCCGATACGCACGCCGGTGAGGATATCGGGCAGGGCGCTGGGCAGGATCACGTGGCGAATCAGTTGGGCGCGAGTTGCCCCCAGCGACTGCGCCGCGCGCAGTTTGGCCGGGTCAACGGTGCGCACGCCGGTCGCGGTGGCGATGGCGATCGGTGCAAAGATCGCCAGATAGATCAGCAGCACCTTGGACAGCTCGCCAATGCCGCACCAGATCACGATCAGCGGCAGGTAGGCCAGCGGCGGAATCGGCCGGTAGAACTCGATCAACGGGTCGAGAATGCCCCGGGCGATACGGTTGGAACCGATGGCAATCCCCACCGGCACGGCGGTCAGCACCGCAAAACCGAGGCCCAGGCCGATGCGGCTGAGGCTTGCGCCCAAATGCTGCCACAAGGTGGAATCCATATAACCCGTGGTCGCCAGCAGCCAGCCCTTTTGCAGCACGGCGGACGGCGGCGGCAGGAACAGCGGTTCGATCAAGCCGGTGGCAGTCACGGCCCACCAGATGGCCAACAGGGCGATAAGGGTCAGTACGCTGATCCAGCGGGTGCTCAAGCTGCGGCGCACGGGGATAACCGCATGGGCCACTGGCTCAGCGACGGCGGGAATTTCGTAGCTGCTCATGCGGACACCTGCCGTTGGGAGAACACTTTGCCCAGCACGTGTTCGCGGGTTTCGATAAAGCGCGGGTCGGACTTGATCGCCCGCGCCGATTCACCGGCAGCGTAGCGCTGGCCGAAGTCCAGGTTCAGGCGTTCGACGATCTGCCCGGGGTTGGGCGCCAGGAGGATCAAGTCTGTGGCGAGGAAGACCGCCTCTTCGATGTCGTGGGTAATCAGGAACACCGGCTTGGCTGTGCGCCGCCAGACTTGCAGCAGCAACTCCTGCATCTGTTCGCGGGTGAACGCATCGAGGGCGCCGAAGGGTTCGTCCATCAGCAATACGCGTGGGTCGGCGGCCAACGCACGGGCGAGGCCGACGCGTTGCTTCTGGCCACCGGAGAGCTGCCAGATACGGCGGCTGTCGAAACCGGCCAGGTCCACCAACGCGAGCATTTCCCGGGCGCGCACTTCACGTTGCGCCTTGGGTACGCCGGCCAGCTCCAGGCCGAAGCCGACGTTGGCCAGCACGTCCTGCCAGGGCAGCAGGGCGTCGTCCTGGAACACCACGCCGCGTTCGGCGCTGGGGCCTTTGACCGGCACGCCATCAAGGGTGATGCGCCCGGAAGAGGGTTCGACAAAGCCGGCAATCAGGTTCAACAGCGAAGTCTTGCCACTGCCGGACGGGCCGAGGGCCACCAGCAATTGCTGGGGCCCCAGGTCGATTGAGATGTCAGACAGTACCGGTTCTGTGGCGCCTGGGTACTGTGCGCTGATGCGCTCCAGTTGTAGCAAGGCCATCGCGATAGACTCCTGATCAGTTGGTAATGAACTTGGCGCTGACGTAAGGGGCGTAGTCCGGCAGTACGGCGTCAACCTTGCCTTGTTCCTTGAGGAACGCGGCGGTGTCGGTCACGGCCTTGGTGGTAGGCGCACCCAGCAGGGTCACCTGGTCGGCGGCCAGCGGGTAGACGTTGCCTTGCAGCAGCAGCGGGATATCGCTGGCCTTGGCGCCGGAGAGCTTCACCAGCTTGTCGACGTTGCCTTTATCGGCGATCCACGCTTGTGGGTCTTTGCGGTAGGCGGCGTAGGCATCCAGGGTGACTTTGGCGAAAGCCGTGACGATTTCCGGGTGCTTGGCGGCGAAGTCCTTACGCACGATCCAGGCATCGAAGGTCGGTGCGCCAAACTTGGCCAGTTCGCCGGAGGTGATCAGCACCTTGCCGTTTTCCTTGGCCACGCCGAGGGCTGGGTCCCACACGTAAGTGGCGTCGATATCACCACGCTTCCAGGCGGCGATGATCGCCGGTGGCGCGAGGTTGAGGATGGTCACTTTCGCCGGGTCGATGTTCCAGTGCTTCAGCGCGGCCAGCAGGCTGTAGTGGCCGGTGGACACGAAGGGCACGGCGATTTTCTTGCCGATCAGGTCCTGCGGGCCGTTGATCCCCGAACCATTGCGCGCCACCAGGGCTTCGGCGCCGCCGATCTGGGTGGCGACGAGGAAGGTTTCCACCGGCACTTTGCGGGTGATGGCAGCGGTCAGCGGGCTCGAACCGAGGTAGCCGATCTGCACGTCGCCGGAAGCAATGGCGGCGATGATGTCGGCGCCATTGTCGAATTTGCGCCAGTCGATCTTGGCGTTGGTGGCTTTTTCATAGGCGCCGTCGGCCTGGGCGACTTTGGCCGGGTCCACGGTGGTCTGGTAAGCGATGGTCACATCCGCCGCCTGGGCAAACAGGCTGGCACCGGCCAGGGACAATGCGGCCAAGAGGCGCAGAGGGGTCAATCGTTTCAAGGGGAAGCTCCTCAATCAGGCGGCCGAGGGTCGGCGTGTGAGGAGACTAAATGATCTAAGAACTCGAAAATAAATAACATTTTCGAATTAGCTTATGAGAAGAATGCTGCGGCGATTTTGAGTGGGCAGAAGCCAAATGTGGGAGCGGGCTTGCTCGCGAAGACGGAGTGTCAGTTAACAGATTCATCGACTGATACACCGCATTCGCGAGCAAGCCCGCTCCCACACAAGCCCGCTCCCACAGGGTTTTGTGTGCTGCCTTTAGTTGCTGATCGCCAGAATGCTCGCCTGGTACGAGCCCACAAACACATCAAAGTCGCCCACTTCGTTCTGCTCCAGCTCTGCCTGCTGTGCCAGCGACTTGCGCGCCAGTTCTTCAAAGTGCGCCTGCTCTGCAGCCGGCAGCGGTTCGCTGCGGAAATGCTCGGCGTGCAGCTGGCTCTGGTGCAGGGAGAACTGTGCAAAGCTCTCTTTACGCTCGGCCATCGCCGCCAATACCTGGGCCGACGGGGTCAGGGACGGGTCCTGGACCTTCGCCAACTGGGCGTCCAGCGCCTGGCTGTGTTCGTTGATGCCGTGGCTCTCATCGAGGAGGGCGGCCAACGGGGCGATCTTCTCCAGCAGCTCGGCGGCCCATTCCTTCATGCCCACAGGCTGGCCGTCGCGCTGCAATTGCAGGCCCGGACGGCGACCTTCCTTGACCACGCTGAGGAAGTTGGCGGTGGCGTTGCCGCACTCGTTGCTGGCGAACAGCGGGCTGTCGTTCAGCGCGCAGTACAACAGGAACGCATCGAGGAACCGCGACTCCGGCAGGTCGATGCCCATCGGCAGGAACGGGTTGATGTCCAGGCAACGCACTTCGATGTACTGGATGCCACGGGCCATCAGCGCCTGGATCGGCCGCTCGCCGGTGTAGGTCACACGTTTTGGGCGGATGTTGGAGTAGTACTCGTTTTCGATCTGCAGGATGTTGGTGTTGAGCTGCACCCACTCACCGTCCTTGTGCGTGCCGATTTCGACGTACGGCGCGTAGGGCGTTGCCACCGCTTCGCGCAGGCTGTCGGTGTAGCTGCTCAAATCGTTGTAGCACGGCGTGAGGCCGGCCTGGGCATTGCTCTGGTAACCCAGGTCGCTCATGCGCAGGCTGGTGGCGTACGGCAGGTACAGGGTGTCGGCGTCGAGTACTTCGAGCTGGTGCGAGCGACCGCGCAGGAAACCGGCGTCCAGGGCCGGCGAAGCACCGAACAGGTACATCAGCAGCCAGCTGTAGCGGCGGAAATTGCGGATCAGGGCGATGTAGGCCGTGGACTGGTAATCGCGGTCGGTGCCGACAAATCCTTCAGTCTCCTTGAGCAACGGCCACAACTGTTCTGGCAGGGAAAAGTTGTAGTGGATGCCGGCGATGCATTGCATGGTCTTGCCGTAACGCAGGGCCAGGCCCTTGCGGTACACGTACTTGAGCTGTCCGATATTGGACGTGCCGTAGTAGGCAATCGGAATATCTTCCTCGGCCGGCAGCGGGCACGGCATCGAGGGGCTCCACAGGTATTCGCTGCCGAGCTTGGTGTAGGCAAAGCGATGGATCTTGTCCAGGCTGCTCAGGGTATCGGCCGGGTTGGGCAGGGCGGGAGTGATGAACTCCAGCAACGATTCCGAGTAGTCGGTAGTGATCTGTTCGTGGGTCAACGCGGCGCCCAGGGCTTCGGGGTGCGGCGTTTGTGCCAGGCGGCCTTCGCCGGTGACGCGCAGGCATTCGCGCTCGATGCCGTGCAAGCACTGCTCTAGCAGGGAGAGGTGTTCGCGCTTGCCGAGCAAAGCCAGGCGGCGGTTGAGAAGTTCGCTCAAGTTGGATTCCTTCACGCGTCAGTCGCCCCAATATGGGGGTGGGCAGGACGGTCTACAAGGGTGAAGTTAAAACTGGCGTGATCGCCTGGTCTAGAGTCGATTTGACTCGCTCAGAAAAAGCCGACTTCACTCCATGAATTTGGCTATAGCGCAGCAAGAAAATTCCGACGCCGTTTAGTGCAGCGCCGAAATTAACTCAAATCGAGGGTGGGGAGCTATAGGACAGCGAAGGTGCCTTGTGCTTTTGCGACCAGTTTTTCGTCCTGGTACACATCCGCCTCGACCACCAGGGTGCGTCGACCGGCGTGAATTACCCGACTGGTGCACAGCACGTCACCGTCTTCGACGGCGCGGATGTAGTTGATCTTGCACTCGATCGTCGCGCTCTGCTGGTCGAAACCATGGGCGCTGGAACAGGCCAGCCCCATCGTAATGTCCACGAGGCTGAAAATCGCCCCGCCATGGAGCTTGCCCGCGCGGTTGCGCAGGTGCGGCTCCAGGGTCAGGGCCACCTCGGCAACGCCTTTTTCAAGGCGTTGCAGGCGGCAGCCGATCAGTTCGCTGAACGCGCTCTGGGTCAAGCCGGCCCGGATCTCCATCAACGCTTCTTCAGCTGCTTGGCGTTGGCGAACAGCGAGGCCATGGCGTTGTTGCTTGGCGCGGCGGTCGCGGTTTCCTTGCGCGGCGCCGTGTTTTCCGAGCGGTTCTGCGACTGGCGCGGCGCCGAGCCTGGGCGGGCGCCACGGGCACCGTCGATTTTCTCGCCGGGGGTGTCGCTCATGCGCATCGACAGGCCGACGCGTTTGCGCGGGATATCGACTTCCATGACCTTGACCTTGACCACGTCACCGGCCTTCACCGCTTCGCGTGGGTCCTTGATGAATTTCTCCGAAAGCGCAGAGATATGCACCAAACCGTCCTGATGCACGCCGATATCCACAAACGCGCCGAAGTTGGTCACGTTGGTCACCACGCCTTCGAGGATCATGCCCAGCTCCAAATCCTTGAGGTCTTCGACGCCGTCCTGGAACTCGGCGGTCTTGAACTCGGGGCGTGGGTCGCGGCCAGGTTTTTCCAGTTCTTGCAGGATATCGGTGATGGTCGGTACGCCGAAGGTTTCATCGGTGTACTTCTTCGGGTCCAGGCGCTTGAGGAACGCGGCGTCGCCGATCAGCGAGCGGATGTCACGGTCTGTCTCGGCAGCGATGCGTTGCACCAGCGGGTAGGCTTCCGGGTGGACGGCGGACGAATCCAGCGGGTTGTCGCCGTTCATGACGCGTAGGAAGCCAGCGGCTTGCTCGAAGGTTTTTTCGCCGAGACGAGCGACTTTTTTCAGCGCGGCGCGGGTTTTGAAGGCGCCGTTTTCGTCACGGTGGGTGACGATGTTCTGCGCCAGGGTGGCGTTGAGGCCGGAGATCCGTGCCAGCAGCGCTACGGAAGCGGTGTTCACGTCCACGCCCACGGCGTTCACGCAGTCTTCCACGACCGCATCCAGGCCGCGCGCCAGTTTCAGCTGCGACACGTCGTGCTGGTACTGGCCGACGCCGATGGATTTCGGATCGATCTTCACCAATTCGGCCAGTGGGTCCTGCAAGCGGCGGGCAATGGACACCGCGCCACGGATCGACACGTCGAGGTCCGGGAATTCCTTGGAAGCCAGTTCCGACGCCGAGTACACCGAAGCACCGGCCTCGGAGACCATGACTTTGGTCATCTTCATGGCTGGGTATTTCTTGATCAGTTCGGCGGCCAGCTTGTCGGTTTCGCGGCTGGCGGTGCCGTTGCCGATGGCGATCAGGTCAACCGAGTGCTTGGCGCACAGGGCGGCGAGGATCGCCAGGGTCTGGTCCCACTTGTTGTGCGGCACGTGTGGGTACACGGTGGCGTGGTCCAGCAGCTTGCCGGTGGAATCGACCACCGCGACCTTGCAGCCGGTGCGCAGGCCCGGGTCGAGACCCAGGGTGGCGCGCGGGCCGGCCGGTGCGGCCAGCAGCAGGTCGTGCAGGTTGTGGGCAAAGACGTTGATCGCCTCGGTTTCGGCGCCGTCACGCAACTCGCCGAGCAGGTCGGTTTCGAGGTGGGTGTAAAGCTTGACCTTCCAGGTCCAGCGCACCACTTCACCGAGCCACTTATCCGCAGGACGATTCTGATTCTGGATGCCGAATTGTTGACCGATCATGCCTTCGCACGGGTGCATGGTGCCCGGCAGCTCGTCGCCGACTTTCAGCGCGGAGCTGAGAATACCTTCGTTGCGCCCACGGAAAATGGCCAGCGCACGGTGGGAAGGCATGCTCTTGAGCGGTTCGTCGTGTTCGAAGTAATCGCGGAACTTGGCGCCTTCTTCCTCTTTGCCGGCGATCACGCGGGCGCTGAGGATGGACTCTTGCTTCAGGTACGTGCGCAGCTTTTCCAGCAGGCTGGCGTCTTCGGCGAAGCGCTCCATGAGGATGTACTTGGCGCCCTCGAGGGCTGCCTTGACGTCGGCGACGCCTTTTTCCGCGTCGATGAAGCGCGCGGCTTCGGTGTCCGGGGTCAGCGACGGGTCGTTGAACAGGCCGTCGGCCAGCTCGCCGAGGCCGGCTTCCAGGGCGATCTGGCCCTTGGTGCGGCGCTTCTGCTTGTACGGCAGGTAGAGGTCTTCGAGGCGGGTTTTGGTGTCGGCGAGCTTGATGTCGCGTTCAAGCTGAGGGGTCAGCTTGCCCTGTTCCTCGATGCTGGCGAGGATGCTGATACGCCGTTCGTCGAGTTCTCGCAGGTAGCGCAGGCGCTCTTCCAGGTGACGCAGTTGGATGTCGTCGAGGCTGCCGGTCACTTCTTTACGGTAACGGGCGATGAAGGGCACCGTGGAGCCCTCATCCAGTAGAGCGACGGCCGCTTCGACCTGTTGCGGGCGTACACCGAGTTCCTCGGCGATGCGGCTGTTGATGCTGTCCATAAAACCACCTGAAATTCTGAAAGCAGCCCGCAGGCCCGTAAAACAAGGCCTTGCGCGGCTGGTTGAGCGGCCCGACTGGCGCCGCTGCCTGGGTCAAGAGGCAGCCTATTGACCCTCGAAATCGAAAAAATCACGACAAGCGGGTAAAAAAAGCCCGGCAGTAAACGGTAACGATCTGACGTTGCCCTGCACGAAGGCGCCGCATTATAACCAGCGTTCTGTCCTTGGGGGGACTGTGCCAAAGGTTGTAGGGCGCGGGTTCGCTGGCAGTAGAGGAAAAATCTGCTAACAATGCACACGGTGCGTATAACGGCAGCTACGCCATAATGCGCGCCGAGATAAGAGGAGCATCCAATGAGCAGCACTGCACAAACTGCTGAAGGCGAAAAAATTCTCATCGTTGATGACGATCCGGGGCTGAGCAGCCTGCTGGAGCGTTTCTTCAACTCCAAGGGCTACCGTGCCCGCGCGGTGCCGAACACCGAGCAGATGGATCGTCTGCTGGGGCGTGAAGTATTCAACCTGGTCGTACTCGACCTGATGCTGCCGGGCGAAGACGGCCTGACCGCCTGCAAGCGCCTGCGCAGCGCGAACAACCAGATCCCCATCATCATGCTGACCGCCAAGGGCGATGAGCTGAGCCGCATCAAGGGCCTGGAGCTGGGCGCTGATGACTACCTGGCCAAGCCGTTCAACCCGGACGAGCTGATGGCGCGGGTCAAGGCCGTATTGCGTCGCCAGGCACCGCCGGTTCCAGGCGCACCGGGCAGCGAAGACGAAAGCGTTACGTTTGGCGACTACGAGCTGTCGCTGGCGACCCGTGAGCTCAAGCGTGGCGATGAAGTGCACATGCTGACCACTGGCGAATTCGCCGTGCTCAAGGCGCTGGTCATGAACGCTCGCCAGCCGCTGACCCGCGACAAGCTGATGAACCTGGCCCGTGGCCGGGAGTGGGACGCCCTGGAGCGCTCCATCGACGTGCAGATCTCCCGTCTGCGCCGGATGATCGAGCCGGACCCGTCCAAGCCACGGTATATCCAGACCGTGTGGGGCGTGGGTTACGTGTTTGTGCCGGATGGCACTGCAACCAAGTGACCGAAGATTTGCAGGAACGGGCATCCATGGGTTCGGCTCCGTGAGGGTCGACGGGATGCCCGGCGTCTGCAATTCTGCGAGCGCCGCTCATTCCTGCAAGGTGTCTAGCTGTCTTCTATGAAAACCCCGCTGTGGTTCCCGCAAAGCTTTTTCTCCCGCACCCTTTGGCTGGTGCTGATCGTCGTTCTGTTTTCCAAGGCACTCACGCTGGTTTATCTATTGATGAACGAGGACGTGCTCGTGGATCGACAATACAGTCACGGTGTCGCCCTGACGCTGCGCGCCTACTGGGCCGCCGACCCTGAGAACCGCGAGAAGATCGCCAAGGCCGCCACCCTGGTGCGCGTCGCTGGCGCCGGTGTGCCGGAGGGTGAGCAGCATTGGCCCTACAGCGAGATCTACCAGCGCCAGATGCAGGCCGAACTGGGTGAAGACACCGAGGTGCGGCTGCGCATGCATGTGTCGCCCGCGTTATGGGTGCGTGCACCGAGCCTGGGTGAGGATTGGTTGAAAGTGCCGCTGTACCCGCACCCGTTGCGGGGGCAGAAGATCTGGAACGTGTTGGGCTGGTTCCTGGCCATTGGCTTGCTTTCGACCGCGTCCGCGTGGATTTTCGTGCGCCAGCTCAACCAACCGCTCAAACGCCTGGTGTTTGCTGCCCGCCAACTGGGCCAGGGGCGCAGTGTGCGCCTGCCGGTCAGCGATACCCCCAGTGAGATGACCGAGGTTTACGGCGCCTTCAACCAGATGGCGGAGGACGTCGAACAGGCCGGGCGCGAACGCGAGCTGATGCTGGCGGGGGTGTCCCATGACCTGCGCACACCGTTGACGCGCTTGCGGCTGTCATTGGAGTTGATGGGCAACCATAACGACCTCACCGACGACATGGTGCGGGATATCGAGGACATGGACGCGATCCTCGACCAGTTCCTGGCGTTTATCCGTGATGGCCGTGACGAAGTGGTCGAGGAAGTGGACCTGACTGACCTGGTGCGTGAGGTGGTGGCGCCCTACAACCAGAATGGCGAACAGGTGCGCATGCGCCTGGAGCCGATCCAGCCGTTTGCGCTGCGTCGGGTGTCGATGAAGCGCCTGCTGAACAACCTGATCGGCAACGCGTTGCATCACGCGGGTTCAGATGTGGAAGTGGCGGCGTACGTGTCCGGCGACAGTGCTGCGCCCTATGTGGTGCTGAGCGTGATGGACCGTGGCACCGGGATCGACCCGGCGGAGCTGGAAGGCATCTTCAACCCGTTCACCCGTGGCGACCGTGCCCGGGGTGGCAAAGGCACTGGCCTTGGGTTGGCGATTGTGCGGCGGATTGCTTCTATGCATGGCGGCAATGTTGAGCTGCGCAACCGCGAAGGCGGAGGCCTGGAAGCGCGGGTGCGTTTGCCGTTGGGTCTGATGTTGCCGAGAGACGCGGTCTAACAGACAACCAGTAACCCAATGTGGGAGCTGGCTTGCCTGCGATAGCGGTGGTTCAGTCAACAATTATGTTGAATGTGCCGCCTTCATCGCAGGCAAGCCAGCTCCCACAGTTTTTTGTGGTGGCTGGTAGAGAGCGTGAAATCAGCCCTTGCCCTTGGTCCGCGTCATATTCGGCCCGCCATTCTTCTCCAGATGCTGAATGATGATCCCCGCCACATCCTTGCCCGTGGTGGTTTCAATCCCTTCCAGGCCTGGCGATGAGTTGACCTCCATCACCAGCGGCCCGTGGTTGGAGCGCAAGATATCCACACCCGCCACGCTCAATCCCATGACCTTGGCCGCCCGCAACGCGGTCATGCGCTCTTCCGGGGTAATCTTGATCAGGCTGGCGCTGCCACCACGGTGCAGGTTGGAGCGGAATTCACCCGGCTTGGCCTGGCGCTTCATCGCCGCAATCACCTTGTCGCCCACCACGAAGCAGCGGATATCCGCACCGCCGGCTTCCTTGATGTATTCCTGCACCATGATGTTCTGCTTGAGGCCCATGAATGCCTCGATCACCGACTCTGCCGCCGTCGCGGTTTCACACAGCACCACGCCAATGCCCTGGGTGCCTTCCAGCACCTTGATCACCAGCGGTGCGCCGTTAACCATCTCGATCAGGTCGGGGATGTCGTCCGGGGAGTGGGCAAAGCCGGTGACCGGCAGGCCTATGCCGCGGCGCGACAGCAGTTGCAGCGAGCGCAGTTTGTCCCGCGAGCGGGCGATGGCCACCGATTCATTGAGGGGAAACACCCCCATCATTTCAAACTGGCGCAGCACCGCGCAGCCATAAAACGTCACCGAAGCGCCGATACGCGGGATGACCGCATCAAAGCCCTCCAGGGGTTTGCCCCGGTAGTGGATCTGCGGCTTGTGGCTGGCAATGTTCATATAGGCACGCAACGTGTCGATCACCACCATTTCGTGGCCACGTTCGGTGCCGGCCTCGACCAGGCGGCGGGTGGAATACAGACGCGGGTTTCGCGACAGCACAGCAATCTTCATGCAGCACCTGGGGCAGAAATAGTAGAGACCGGGAACACCGGCTTGTCTTGAACGTACTTGACGCCTGGATTGACCACCAACTGGCCGTCAATCAGCGCCTTGGAGCCGAGCAACAGGCGGTAACGCATGGCTTTGCGGCAGGCCAGGGTGAATTCCACCCGCCATACCCGATCACCCAGCGCGAGGGTGGTGCTGATCACATAGCGCACCTGCGCATGGCCGTTGGAGCTCTTGATGGTTTTCATCGTCACCAGGGGCGCTTCACAGCGGCGGTGACGCAATTGCACCACGCTGCCCAAGTGCGCGGTAAAGCGCACCCAGTTCTCACCGTCGCGCTCAAAAGGCTCGATATCGGTGGCGTGCAGGCTTGAGGTGCTGGCGCCGGTGTCGATCTTGGCGCGCAGGCCGGCTACTCCCAGGTCGGGAAGTGCCACCCACTCACGCAGACCCACAACGGTCAAATGGTCAAATGTCTTCAATATGGGTAACCGGTCATTCAGAAATGTTTCGTAGTCTTCGAGGACAGTAACGTCCAACTGCGCATGGATTGTGACAATCCCCGACCATCCGTGAAGGGGTGGCGCCGAATTCGCGGTATTCACGCAGAATATTCGGCAAATGGCGATAGATATCGCTCAGGTACCGGTAATCAGTCGATGCGATGGAAAGTCACGTGAAACTCCAGCCGCCTGGCGTATCTTAGGTGAGCCTTGAGGTTTATGCGTCGAAGGGTTTCAACGGTAAAGTTGCGACATTTTTCAGAGCGAGGAATTCAAGTGGCTCAAAAGCAGGAAGAGGAAGAAAAGGTCCGTTTGGACAAGTGGCTGTGGGCGGCGCGTTTTTATAAGACCCGTGCCCTGGCCAAGGCCGCCATCGAGAGCGGCAAGGTGCACCATCGCGGCGAGCGCTGCAAGCCGGGCAAGGAGCCGCGCGTCGGAGATGAGTTCCAGATTCGTACAGGGTTTGATGAAAAGACAGTCGTAGTGCAGGCGCTTTCCACTGTGCGCCGCGGTGCGCCTGAAGCCCAGGCGCTGTACGCCGAGACCGACGCCAGCATCGCCAAGCGCGAAAATGCGGCGGCGATGCGCAAGGCCGGTGCCATCGGCATGACCACCGATGGCAAACCGAGCAAAAAACAGCGTCGCGACCTGTTCAAGTTTCGCGGCAGCGGAAACGACGACTGAGGCCACCGGCAATCGCCCAAAGCGTCAGTTGGCTTGGAACTGCCTCGGTTTGTTCATAAACTGCAGCATCTTCGCGTCAATATTCTTCAATTCAGATACCCAGACCTATGACTGATCTACCGGATACCGACTTCACCCAACGCTTCATCTTCGACGAGACCGACGCCCGTGGCGAACTGGTGTCGCTGGAGCGCAGCTACGCCGAAGTCCTCGCCAAGCACGCCTATCCTGAGCCGGTCGCGCAGTTGCTCGGTGAGTTGATGGCGGCTGCGGCGCTGCTGGTGGGCACCATGAAGTTCGACGGTCTGCTGATCCTGCAGGCCCGCTCCGAAGGCCCGATCCCGTTGCTGATGATCGAATGCTCCAGCGAGCGCGACATCCGTGGCCTGGCCCGTTACGAGGCCGACCAGATCGCCCCGGACGCGACCTTGTCCGACCTGATGCCCAACGGCGTGTTGGCGCTCACCGTCGACCCGACCGAAGGCCAGCGCTACCAGGGCATCGTCGACCTCGACGGCGAGACCCTGTCGGACTGCTTCACCAACTATTTCGTGATGTCCCAGCAAGTGGGCACCAAGTTCTGGCTCAACGCTGACGGCCATCGCGCCCGGGGCCTGCTGCTGCAACAACTGCCCGCCGACCGCATCAAGGACGACGACGATCGCGCGGAAAGCTGGCGCGGCCTCACCGCCCTGGCCGGCACGCTCACGGCGGAAGAACTGCTGGGCCTGAGCAACGAAACCATCCTGCACCGTCTCTACCACGAAGAAGCCGTGCGTCTATTCGACGCACAGTCCCTGCGCTTCAATTGCAGCTGCTCGCGCGAGCGCTCGGCCAACGCGTTGGTCAGCCTGGGTCTGGAAGACGCGCAGAACCTGGTGGTGGAACACGGCGGCAACATCGAGATCGACTGCCAGTTCTGCAATGAGCGTTACCTGTTCGATGCCGCCGATGTAGTGCAATTGTTCGCCGGCGCAGGCATCGACACCCCTTCCGATACCCGCCACTAAAACGTTTAAGCACAGGTAAATCACCTGACAAACGCCGGATTAGCGCAGTTCTGACGGGAGGGCCCTACTCTTTTTGGGCTTTTCTGGCATAATCCGGCCCACTTTTTTCGCGGTAGTAGTGCGCAACTTTCTACTACAAAACGTTTGGAGCACTCGGCCATAGGCCGACGGGGAACCTCATGACGCAAGCCAATAACGCCGTATACACCGATCTGAGTGTTGACGATCTGGTCAAAGAAGCCCTGCAGCGCGGTGAAGGCGTGCTTGCCGATACTGGCGCGCTGGTCGTAGAAACCGGTCACCGTACCGGTCGTTCGCCAGTCGATCGTTTCATCGTTGAAGAGCCTACTACCCAGGACGCCATCGCCTGGGGCCCGATCAACCGCAAGTTCCCGGCCGACAAGTTCGATGCCCTGTGGGCTCGCGTCGAGGCGTTCAACAACGCGCAAGAGCATTTCGTTTCCCACGTTCACGTAGGTGCGGCCGAAGACCACTACCTCGCCGTGAAAATGACCACTCAGACTGCCTGGCAGAACCTGTTCGGTCGTTGCCTGTTCATCAACCCGGCCCAGTACAACCCGGCCGGCCGTGATGAATGGCAAGTGCTCAACGTGGCCAACTTCGAGTGCGTGCCAGAGCGTGATGGCACCAACTCCGACGGTTGCGTGATCCTCAACTTCGCCCAGAAGAAAGTGCTGATTGCTGGCATGCGTTACGCCGGTGAAATGAAAAAAGCCATGTTCTCGGTGCAGAACTTCCTGCTGCCGGCTTCCGACGTGCTGCCAATGCACTGCGCCGCCAACATCGGCGAAGCAGGCGACGTGACCCTGTTCTTCGGTCTGTCGGGCACTGGTAAAACCACCCTGTCCGCCGACGAAAGCCGTTACCTGATCGGTGACGACGAACACGGCTGGGGCGAAGGCGTGGTGTTCAACATCGAAGGCGGTTGCTATGCCAAGTGCATCGACCTCTCCGAGAAGAACGAGCCGGTCATCTGGAAAGCCATCAAGCACGGCGCCGTGCTGGAAAACGTCGTCATTGACGACGCCAAGCACGCCGACTACACCAACGTCAGCCTGACCCAGAACAGCCGCGCTGCTTACCCGCTGGAACACGTTGCCAAGCGTTCCGAGAAGAACCTGGGCGGCGAGCCAAACGCGGTAATCTTCCTGACCTGCGACCTGACTGGCGTACTGCCACCGGTGTCGATCCTCAGCGAAGAACAAGCGGCCTACCACTTCCTGTCCGGCTACACCGCACTGGTGGGCTCGACCGAAATGGGTTCCGGCGGCGGCATCAAGTCGACCTTCTCCACCTGCTTCGGCGCACCGTTCTTCCCGCGTCCGGCTGGCGAATACGCTGAGCTGCTGATCAAGCGCATCCGTGGCTTCGGCTCCAAGGTCTACCTGGTCAACACCGGCTGGACCGGCGGCGGCTACGGCGTTGGCAACCGCTTCAACATCCCGACCACTCGCGGCGTGATCGCAGCGATCCAGAGCGGCGCGTTGATCGGTGCTGAAACTGAACACCTCGACACCATCAACCTCGACGTGCCACTGGCCGTACCGGGCGTTGAAACTGGCCTGTTGAACCCACGCAACACCTGGGCCGACAAGGCTGCCTACGATGAAGCCGCGAAGGCGCTGGCTGGCTTGTTCATCGAGAACTTCAAGAAGTTTGAAGTGAGCGATGCGATCAAGGCTGCGGGTCCTAAGTTGTAAGATTCGATCGTTGTGAAAAAGCCGCCTCTTGTAGGCGGCTTTTTTGTGCGCGGGAGGTTAGTTGGCGATGTGCAGGACCACGGCGCCGACGAGTACGAGTACAACCCCCAACACCTGCACCGCCGACAACCGCTCCTTGAAAAACACAAACCCCAGAATCGCTGCAATCCCCCCCGACAACGTACTGATCACCGTCACCACCGACACCGACCCCGCCATCGCCCCCCACGAAAACGCCGAGAACCCACCCAGGTTCATCAGGCTCGCCCCGGTCAGCGTCGCGCAGTTTTTCAGGGGTGGGACTTTCAGGCCATCCTTGATCCTCAGCACCATCATCACCAGCACGCACAGCCCCACCAGGTAACCCAGCCACAACATGCTGATCGGCCCCAGCGCCGGTAGCGTGTATCGGCCTTGCAGCCAGAAGCTGGTGCCGTACAGCGTTGCAGCGAGCATGGCGTAGGCGATGGACAGCCGTGGGTTGTTGTGGGGCACGCCGTTGTCCTTGTGGAGGCTGGAGAGGATCACGCCGATCACGCATAGGGCGATGCAGCCCAGTTGAAGCAGGCTGATGTGCTCACCGCTGGCCCAGGACAGCAGCGTGGTGACTACGCCGTAGGACGTTACCAGTGGCGCGACGATGGCGGCTTTGCCCAGGGCGAACGCCTTGGACAGTGCGAGGGCGCCGGAGACGGTGAACAGTGCGGCGGCGATGCCGAGGAGCCAGACGCTCAGCGGGGCATCAAGGGACTTGAAGAGGAAGGCCGGGAAGATGAGCAGCAACAGGGTCATGATCAAAAAGCCGAGGGCTTGGCCGAAGTACACCGCGCGTTTAACGCCAACGGCGCGGGCGTTGAGGCCCACGAGGAAGTCCGTGCCGCCCCAGAGCAGGGCGGCCAGCAGGCCCATTGTTACGTCCATGTAAGGTCCTTGTTGTTTCGTGCGCGGCTTGCCAGATTAGCGCAGATCGAATGTGGGAGCGGGCTTGAACTGGCCTAATGATTTTGGACACTTCAATCGGGCGCTATGATAGCGCCCAAATCTGAGGTGTTTGGATATGCGTAAATCTTATTCGAGTGAGTTCA
>NZ_JBUZST010000020.1:0-101931 GCF_055407965.1 Pseudomonas sp. B611 | reverse complement strand
CGGCGTGTTGGGCATGAACGCCGCGATGATGGAGGACTACCTCAAGTTCATCGCCAACCGTCGTCTGTCGCAGATTGGCTTGAAGGAAGAATACCCAGGGACGACCAACCCGTTCCCATGGATGAGCGAGATCATGGACTTGAAGAAAGAGAAGAACTTCTTCGAGACCCGTGTGATCGAGTACCAGACTGGTGGTGCGCTGAGCTGGGATTGACGTTTTTCAACGTTGAGGAAACTCCTGGAGTATTAACTAGGACTTGCCATCAACGTAGAAGAACTGGCCAAAAACAAGAAACCCACAGAAACCGTTCGAGCGGTTGCTGCGGGCCTTGACCGTATAGGTGAACAACGCCCACTTATACGGGCCGCGATTGAGGAAACCACAATCATGAAAGCATTTGAGGAAATGCGGGGCATGATTATGGAGAACCTTCAAGCGGTGTCAACGGCTGATCGTCGGAGACAAGATTTTGCAGAACATCTTGGACTCCAAATTAATCCGATGAGCAGGCAAATTGTTTGCCGACGCTCAGACATCAAATTTGAAGAGGGCATTAATCATGTCTAAAAAAAACCAACACGTAGTTCCCCATGGTGACGACTGGGCCGTAAAAGGTGCAGGAAACTCAAAAGCTACAAAGGTCGTTAGTACACAAGCAGAAGCTATTAAGCTTGCGCGAGAAATCGCAATAAACCAGGAAAGCGAAATGTTCATCCATGGACAGAATGGCCAAATTCGCGAACGCAACACTTACGGTGACGATCCATTTCCACCAAAGGGTTAACGCACCATATCAAGGGTCTGTTTCTGACGAAGCTGGAAACTAGCCTTTGGCCCATGGACCGCTCCAAAGCGGTCCATGGGAACCCTCACTTTGAAACCTGCTCCAGAAATATCAGTTTCAGCGGCTCGCTGAGCAGATCATCAGCCGTTGCGGCAAACCGCTGGAAGTGCGCAGTCGCGAAGTGCGCATCAAGCGCGGCTTGGTTCTGGAACGCCTCACGCATGTAGAACGTACCGGGTTCATCCTTCTGTTCAAACAACACGTAATCAAGGTTGCCCGGCTCGGCGCGCGTCGGCTCGATCAAGCTCAATAAACCGGCTCTCAGCGCCTGCTGCTGACCCGGCTTGGCCTTGAGTACGGCAAGAGAAATCAATGGCGCATGCATTCTGGTGACTCCTGTAGAGGGCTGGCTTACACACCCGCTGGCGGCGATTAGCATCAGTGCCGCCAGACAGTAAGCGAAGAGTTTTGACGGGGTTTTCATGGTTCGTCATCCTTTGGGGACTGCGACCATCTTTGTCTGCCGCACCTCAAAGAAACACTGACAAAATGCGCTAACACTTTCGCCAAAGAATTGAAAATGCGTTGCTTAAGATCTCTATTACCCTGCCACTTCAAATAGATCAGCGTCTTTATGCCCAATCAAACCATCAAGACCCCCTGCATCGGCCTGTGCTCCACCGTCTACGGTGACCTGGTCTGCCGGGGCTGCAAGCGTTATCACCACGAAGTGATCCAGTGGAACGGGTACAACGCCGAGGAAAAACAGGCGGTGTGGCTGCGGCTGGAGCAATTGCTGGTGCAGGTGATGGCCAGCAAGCTGGAGGTGTTTGATGCGCACCTGCTGCGCCAGCAACTGGAGAGCCGCAAGATCCGCTTTATGCCGCACCAGTCGCCGTATTGCTGGGCGTACCAGTTGATTGCCCGGGGCGCGCGGGTGATTTCAAGGCTGGATGCGTATGGGTTGGTGTTGCTACCGGAGTTTCGTGAGCGGCAGCTGGCGGAGTTGCGCGATGCGATTGACCGCGAGTTTTTCCTGTTGTCGGAGGCGCACTACGAACGCTACATCGCCCCGGGGTTTCTCAAGGAAGCATTTGGACCAGCCCTGATCGCCACGTTTTAAGCCACAGCACAAAACCCATGTGGGAGCTGGCTTGCCTGCGATGGCAGTTTGTCAGCCAATGCATCTGCAGCTGACCCACCGCTATCGCGGGCAAGCCCGCTCCCACATGGATAGCTCCCACAGTTGATGTCTGTTGTTCAGGAGATCCAGGACGCATCTCGCTCCGTCTGCAAGCCATACTTCTCAATCGCCTGCTGACCCATCCGCGCGTCCAACGCCGTCAGTGCCGCCAGCACGATGTGATACCGATCCACCTCAAAGAAATCCCGCAACGCCGCCCGCGTATCACTGCGCCCGAACCCGTCAGTGCCCAGCACGGTGTAGCCGGATTCGAGGTACGACGCGATCATCTGCGGCACCGCCCGCACATAGTCCGACACAGCCACCACCGGCGCACCCTTGGGTAGGCATTCAGTCAAATGGCTAATGCGTGCAGGGTCTTGCGGGTGCAGGCGATTCCACCGCTCCACCTCCCGTGCGTCCCGCGCCAGTTCGCTGTAGCTGGTGACGCTGAACACTGCGCTGGCCACCTGCCAATCGTCCGCCAGCAACTGTGCCGCCGCTTGCGCCTCGCGCACCAGCGTGCCGGAACCGAGCAGGCGCACCTGGGCATCGGGCACGCCCTCCAGGCGGTACATGCCTTTGATGATCGCCGTTTCAAGCCCTTCCGGCAGGTTCGGCTGCGGGTAGTTTTCGTTCATCAGCGTCACGTAGTAGAACTCATCCACCTCACGCTCCAGCATCTGGCGCATGCCGTGGTCGAGGATCACCGCGAACTCCCCGGCAAACGCGGGATCGTAGGCGCGGCAGTTGGGCACGGTGGCGGCCATGAGATGGCTGCTGCCGTCCTGATGTTGCAAGCCTTCGCCGCCCAAGGTGGTGCGCCCTGCCGTCGCGCCGAGCAGGAAGCCACGGGCGCGCTGGTCGGCGGCGGCCCAGATCAGGTCGCCCACCCGCTGGAAACCGAACATCGAGTAATAGATGTAGAACGGCAGCATGCGCAGGCCATGCACCGAGTAGCTGGTGGCCGCTGCGACCCAGGAGCTGACGGCGCTGGCTTCACTGATGCCTTCTTCGAGGATCTGCCCGTCGGTGGCTTCGCGGTAGCTGAGGATCGAGCCGATGTCTTCTGGCTCGTAGCGCTGGCCGACACTGGAGTAGATGCCGATCTGCTTGAACAGGTTGGCCATGCCAAAAGTGCGCGCTTCGTCGGCGACGATGGGCACGATGCGCGGGCCCAAGGCTTTGTCTTTGAGCAAGTGGGTGAGCATGCGCACAAAGGCCATGGTGGTGGACATTTCCTTGCCGTCGGCCGCCGTGGCAAAACCGCCGTAGCCTGCCACGGGCGGCACGCTGACCGGTGCGGCGTGCTGGCTGCGACTCGGCACATAGCCGCCCAGAGCCTCGCGGCGCTGGTGCAGGTAGCGCATTTCCAGGCTGTCGTCGGCCGGTTTGAAGAAGCTCAGGGACTCGGTCTGCTCATCACTCAGCGGCAGTTGGAAGCGATTGCGAAAAGCGATCAACGCCTCGCGATCAAGCTTCTTCTGCTGGTGCGTGGTCATCTTGCCCTGCCCGGCCTCGCCCATGCCAAAGCCCTTCTTGGTCTGGGCGAGAATCACCGTGGGCTTGCCCTTGACCCGGCGCGCCGCGTGATAGGCCGCGTGGATCTTGACCATGTCATGGCCGCCGCGCTTGAGGCGGTCGATCTGTTCGTCGCTCATGCCCGCCACGAGTTTGGCCAGGGATTCGCTCTGGCCGAAAAAGTGTTCGCGGTTGTAGGCGCCGTCCTTGGCGGCGAAGGTCTGGAACTGGCCATCCACGGTCTGCGACAAGGTGTTGACCAGTGCGCCATCGGCATCCTTGGCCAGCAAGGCGTCCCAGTCCGAACCCCAGACCAGCTTGATCACGTTCCAGCCCGCGCCGGCGAACAAGGCTTCCAGTTCGTCGATGATCCGCCCATTGCCACGCACCGGGCCGTCGAGGCGTTGCAGGTTGCAGTTGACCACCCAGGTCAGGTTATCCAAGCCCTCGCGGGCCGCCAGGGTCAGGGCGGACATGCTTTCCGGCTCGTCCATTTCACCGTCGCCAAACACGCCCCAGACGTGACGGTCAGTGGTGTCCAACAGGTTGCGGTGTTGCAGGTAGCGCATGAAACGCGCGTGGAAAATCGAGCTGATGGGGCCGATCCCCATCGAACCCGTAGGGAACTGCCAGAAGTCCGCCATCAACCACGGATGGGGATAGCTGGACAGCCCGCGCGCGCCGGTCTTGGGGCCGCCGATTTCCTGGCGATAGTGGGCCAGGTCGTGTTCACTCAGGCGGCCTTCGAGAAACGCCCGCGCATAGATGCCCGGGGCGGAATGGGGCTGATAGAACACCAGGTCGCCGCCAAAACCGTCGTTGCGCGCACGGAAGAAGTGGTTGAAGCCCACCTCGAACAAATCCGCCGCGCTGGCGTAGCTGGCGATATGCCCGCCAAGTTCGCCGTAGGCCTGGTTGGCCCGCACCACCATGGCCAGGGCGTTCCAGCGCACCAGTGAGGCCAGGCGCTCTTCGGTAGCAAGGTCGCCGGGGAACGCCGGTTGCTGCTCGACGCTGATGCTATTGATATAGGGCGTGCCGTGGCGCGGTTTCCAGTCAATGTGCGGCGCGCTGCCTTCACGGGCCAGCAGGTCGAGGATCTGCCGGGCCCGCGCGGGGCCGGCGTTGGCCACCAGGGACGCGAGGGCGTCGCGCCACTCGTCCAACTCTTGTTGATCCAGGGCTGTGTGATTCACCGCGCTCGCAAAACCGTTCATGGGCACCTCCAGGCTTTTTTTCCAGTTTATGTCGGTGCCAGAGGATTTTTTGCCTGATATCAGGCGCAAAAATCTGAAGTTTGAGCATGATTCACTGGCAATTCGCCTTTCTTCAGCACGTTGTGCTCAAGCCCCCGAAACCTCAGCATTGTGTTTAAAATGCCGCCCGCTCAACGAACGACGCTAAACGATGAACCCAGACGCCCTCGCCACCCTGCACACCCACTTGCTCACCGCCCTGGCGACCCCGCCCAGCGAAACCCGGCGCCTGTTCCACGGCCGTGGGCGCTGCTGGCCGGGCCTGGAGCAACTGACGGTGGATTGGTTGCAGGGCGTGGTACTGGTCTCGTTGTTCAAGGAGCCAGAAGCTGAACAGCTGGAAGCCCTGAAACAGTTGCTGCAAGCGCAATTGAGCGCCCACACCGTCGCCTTGCAACACCGCTACCTGCCGCAAAGCACCACCGAATGGCTGGTGGGCAATCCCGTCGATGAGCTGACCATCACCGAAGGCGGCCTGCGTTACCTGATCGATCTGGGTAAAAAACAGAACAGCGGGCTGTTCCTCGACATGCGCTACGGGCGCAACTGGGTGCGCGAACAGGCCAAGGGCCAGCGCGTCCTCAACCTGTTCGCCTACACCTGCGGTTTCTCCGTGGCGGCCATCGAAGGCGGCGCCGACCATGTGGTGAACCTGGACATGGCCCGTGGCGCCCTCAGCCGGGGTCGCGACAACCATCGCCTGAACGGTCACGACTTGAGCCAAGTGACGTTCCTCGGCCACGACCTGTTCAAGTCCTGGGCCAAGGTCACCCACAGCGGCCCCTATGACCTGGTGATCATCGATCCACCGTCATTCCAGAAAGGCAGCTTCCTGCTGACCAAGGACTACCAGCGCGTGCTGCGCCGCCTGCCGGATCTGCTGACGGCGCAAGGCACGGTGCTGGCCTGCATGAATGACCCGGCTTTCGGTGAAGACTTCCTGATCGACGGTGTGACCCGCGAAGCACCGGGGCTGCGCTTTGTCGAACGTCTGGAAAACCCGCCGGAATTTCCGGATATTGATGCGCAAAGTGGCTTGAAGGCGTTGGTGTTCCGTCAAGGCTGATGCCGAAACGGCCCGCGCTTGCTACGCTTAGTCTTGCACCGGGCGGTGAACCATATCCTCCCCTTCCCGGTCGATACCTGCATTCCCTGGCCAGACTCGACGGCGTCACGTTGTCGGCTGCCCCGTTTCACCTTTTGGAGAACCGCCCGTGATATCGACCCTGCATGTAGCCAGACTCAAAGCCTGGGGCGCCCACGGCTTTACCGCCACCGGTGTGGTATTGGCCTTCCTGGCAACCCTGGCGCTGCTGGAAAACTCGCCCAAGGCCTGCCTGCTGTGGCTGGGCCTGGCGCTGGTGGTCGATGGCGTCGACGGCTCCCTGGCGCGACGGGTCAACGTCAGCACAGTGCTGCCGAGCTTTGACGGCTCGGTGCTGGACCTGGTGATCGATTACCTGACCTACGTGTTTATCCCAGCATTGTTTATCTATCGTTACATCGACCTGCCGGACTTTACCCACCTGTTCACCGTATCCGTGATCCTGGTGTCGTCGCTGTTCTGCTTCTGCAACGTGAACATGAAGAGCAAGGACAACTACTTCGTCGGCTTCCCCGCCGCCTGGAACGTGGTGGCGCTGTGCGTGTACATCATCCAGCCAGATGCCTGGGTGACCTTGCTCACGGTGATAGGCCTGGCCCTGCTGACCGTGACGCCGATGAAGTTCTTGCACCCGTTCCGCGTGAAGCGCTTTATGCCGATCAATATCGCGGTGACCACGATCTGGTTGCTGTGCAGCTTTTTGATGGTGGTGGATTATCCGAACACCAACCCGTGGACGTTTGGGTTGTGGTCGGTGATGTCGGCGTATTTCCTTGGGATTTGCATCTGGCGCACGGCGCTGGAATGGATCGAAGCACACCGCTGATTCAAGCAGGCACGGTCTAAATTGATCGTTCCCTCGCTCTGCGTGGGAATGCCGCCGGTGACGCTCTGCGTCACGCCTTCAAGAGCGGACGCAGAGCGTCCAGGGACGCATTCCCACGCAGAGCGTGGGAACGATCAAAACAAACCGCTGATTCAAGCCAGCTCCCACATTTGGATCTGTGTACATCTGGCAGTAAGATGGCGGCCGCCCTGCCAACCATAAGCCCTGCCCATGCCCTTCGAACTCAGCGTTGACCTCACCACCCTCGCCATTCTCGCCGCCGTGGCCTTCGTCGCTGGCTTTATCGACGCCATCGCCGGCGGTGGCGGCTTGCTCACCACGCCCGCGCTGCTCACCGCCGGCATGCCGCCGCATCTGGTACTGGGCACCAACAAGCTCAGCTCCACCTTTGGCTCGGCCACCGCCAGCTTCACCTTTTACCGCCGCAAGCTGTTTCACCCGCGCCAGTGGGTGCACGCCATCGTCGGCACGTTTATCGGCGCGCTGACCGGTGCGGTGGTCGCCCACTACCTGCCCGCCGAGACCCTGAACAAAATGCTCCCGGTGATCGTGTTTGGGTGCGGCCTGTATTTGCTGTTCGGTGGCACGCCCAAGGCGCCGCCGGCTGCGGACGCACCGATCAAGAAGAAGTGGCAATCCACCCAGGGCTTCGGCCTGGGCTTTTACGATGGCGTGGCCGGCCCTGGCACAGGCGCGTTCTGGACCGTCAGCACGATGCTGATGTACCCCGTCGACCTGGTGAAAGCCAGCGGCGTCGCGCGCAGCATGAACTTCGTCAGCAACGCGGCAGCGCTGTCGGTGTTTATCTTCAACGGCACGGTGGACTGGATCGTCGGCCTGACCATGGGCGTCTGCGTGATGGGCGGTGCGTTCTTTGGCGCACGCAGCGCGATCAGCGGCGGCGCCAAGTTCATTCGCCCGGTGTTTATCACCGTGGTGCTGGGCCTGACGGTGCGCCTAGCCTGGCAGCACTGGTTCAGCGTGGCCTAAGCGCCGCGCCAGGTAGAGGTCGATCAGGTAGCGCGCAATCGAACGTGACGCCGGCAACGGCGGCAGGTTGTGGATGTTGAACCACTGCGCGTCTTCGATCTCGTCGGCCTGGGGCACGATGTCGCCACCGGCGTATTCGGCGTGAAAGCCCAGCATCATCGAATGGGGAAACGGCCAGCACTGGCTGCCCATGTACTGGATATTCTTGACCTCCACCTGCACTTCCTCGCGCACTTCGCGCACCAGGCAGTCTTCGGCCGACTCCCCCGGCTCGGCAAACCCCGCCAGCGTGCTGTAGACGCCGGTCACGAAGCGCGGCGAACGCGCCAGCAGGATCTCGTCGCCACGGGTCACCAGCACAATCATGCTCGGCGAGATCCGCGGGTAGCTGCGCAGGTCGCAGGCCTGGCAAAACATCGCGCGCTCTCGTGGCACCTGGACCATGGCCTGGCCGCAACTGCCACAAAAGCGGTGCTCCCGCGCCCAGGTGCCGATCTGCGCGGCGTAGCCCAACACTTTGTACAAGGTGTGATCGCCTTGCAGCATAAAGGCGCGCAGGCCTTGCCAACTGCAACCCGGCACTTCGGCTGGCGCGTTCAGCTCCAGCAAGTACACCGGCTCACCGTCGAGGTGGCCGATGCCGTGCTCGGCAAACACCGACAGGTCCTGGCGCTTGAGCCATTCCCGAGGGAACAGCGGGCCATTGCTGTCATGCAAAAAACCCTCGCGGCTGCGGGCGACGGCCCAGCCGCCGGGGGTGTCGTTGTCCAGCAGTGTTGTGGTAATCCAGCCTGGGGTCATATCAGTCAATCCACGAATTCGGGTTTCTGCTTGCTCATATGGGCCGCGATGGCCACGCGCAGGTCGTTGGATTGCAACATAGCCGCGTTCCAGGTGGCAACGTATTCCAGACCATCATTGACTGTATGGTCACGCATGTAGCTGATCATGGCTTTGGTGCCAGTCACGGCAATCGGCGACTTGGCGGCGATTTCATGGGCGATCTCCAGCACACCGGCCAGCAGACGCTCTTGATCCGGGTAGACGCGGTTGACCAGGCCAATGCTGCGCGCTTCATCGGCGCCGAATTGGCGGCCGGTGTAGGCCAGTTCCCGCAGCATGCCGTCGCCGACAATACGCGGCAGGCGCTGCAGGGTGCCGACGTCAGCGGCCATGCCGATGTCGATCTCCTTGATCGAGAACTGCGCGCCCTCGGCGGCGTAGCGCATGTCGCAGGCGCTGATCAGGTCGATGGCACCGCCGATGCAATAGCCCTGGATCGCCGCCAGCACCGGCTTGCGGCAGTTGTCGACAGCGTTGAACGAGGCTTGCAGCTCAAGGATCTTGCGCCGCAGCAGGCGCGCATTGCGGCCCACGTCCTTGCCGAATTCATTGGCCACCGAGGCCAGCATCATCAGGTCGATGCCCGAGGAAAAATGCTTGCCGGCGCCACTCAGCACCACCGCGCGCACGGCGTCGGTGTCTTCGACCCACTGGAAAATCTCGATGATCTCGGTCCAGAACACCGCGTTCATCGCGTTGATCTTTTCCGGGCGATTGATCTGCACATGGGCAACGTTGCCAGTGAGTTCGACGACGAAAGCTTGGTATTCGGACATGGCAGTGATCCCTGACTGGCGAGTGATAAGGCCCGAACTATAACAAGGGTGCACCACGGCGCATCGGCCAAAAGCGGGACTGGGAAAACGCTGGATAAAACCCGGCGCACACGCCATCCTTCGCGCTTTAAGCCGCCCCATCAGCGGCGCTCGACGTTTAAAGGATATGCCCATGCACGCCCAACCCCTCTCCCCGGCCGAATTCGAATTTATCGAAGACACCCTGCAAAAGTACGGCGACGACCACTCGGTGCTGAACCTCGCCGAACTGGACGGCTACTTCACCGCCCTGGTGTCGAGCCCGGCCCAGGTGGATGTGGCCGAGTGGTTCCCGGCGATCTGGGGCGGGCAGAACCCCGAGTGGGAAAGCATGGACGAGGCGCAGCGCTTCCTCGAACTGTGCGTGCGCCATATCAATACCCTGGCCGGGCAACTGGCGACCGATGCGACGAGCTTCAAGGCACGTTTCGACGACACCGAACACCAGGGCCACACCGTGACTCTCGCCGAGGAATGGTGCTTTGGTTATATCCGTGGCGCGGCCATTGGCAACTGGCCTGCACTGCCGGCCGTACAGGCCGGCGAACTGGAAAAAATCTCCTGGTGCGCCGAGCAGGACAATTTCGAGTTGCCGGCCGACCTGGACGTAGCAGCGCACCAACAGCGTGTCAGCCAGATCGAACCGGCCGCGCGTGCCCTGCACGATTACTGGCTGAGCCAGCGCTAAACCTCGACAAGTACTGCCGGTTTGGCCGATTATTCGGGTCCGCCCGTCGGCCACTCCGTACCACCTTGCCTTGAATCAGGAGCCTTGTACCTTGAGTTCGCAGAAAACCGTGACCGTTACACCGCCCAATTTCCCCCTCAATGGCAAGGTCGCGCCCCCCGGCTCCAAATCCATTACCAACCGCGCCCTGTTGCTGGCCGCCCTGGCCAAGGGCACCAGCCGCCTGAGCGGCGCGTTGAAGAGCGATGACACCCGCCATATGTCGGTGGCCCTGCGCCAGATGGGCGTGACCATCGACGAGCCGGATGACACCACCTTTGTGGTCACCGGCTCCGGCAAGCTGCAACTGCCGGTGCAGCCGCTGTTCCTCGGCAACGCCGGCACCGCGATGCGCTTTCTCACCGCCGCCGTCGCCACCGTCGAAGGCACCGTGGTGCTGACCGGCGACGACTATATGCAGAAGCGCCCGATCGGCCCGCTGCTGGCGACGCTGCGCGAAAACGGCATCCAGGTCGACAGCCCGACCGGTTGCCCGCCAGTGACCGTGCACGGCGTGGGCAAGGTCCAGGCCAAGCGCTTCGAGATCGACGGCGGCTTGTCCAGCCAGTACGTGTCGGCCCTGCTGATGCTTGCGGCCTGCGGCGAAGCGCCGATTGAAGTGGCACTGACCGGCAAGGACATCGGCGCCCGTGGCTACGTGGACCTGACCCTGGACTGCATGCGCGCCTTCGGTGCCCAGGTCGACACCGTCAACGACACCACCTGGCGTGTCGCCCCGACCGGCTACCGCGCCCACGACTACCTGATCGAGCCGGACGCGTCCGCCGCCACCTACCTGTGGGCGGCCGAAGTGCTGACTGCTGGCCGTATCGACATCGGCGTGGCCGCGCAGGACTTCACCCAACCGGACGCCAAGGCCCAGGCCGTGATAGCCCAGTTCCCGAACATGCAGGCCACGGTGGTGGGCTCGCAAATGCAGGACGCCATCCCGACCCTGGCCGTGCTGGCTGCGTTCAACAACACCCCGGTGCGTTTCACCGAGCTGGCCAACCTGCGGGTCAAGGAATGTGACCGCGTGCAGGCGCTGCACGACGGCTTGAATGAAATCCGCCCAGGCCTGGCCACCATCGAAGGCGACGACCTGCTCGTTGCCAGCGACCCGGCGCTGGCCGGCACATCGTGCAATGCCCTGATCGACACCCACGCCGACCACCGCATCGCCATGTGCTTTGCCCTGGCCGGCTTGAAAGTGGCGGGCATCCGCATTCAGGACCCGGACTGCGTGGCCAAGACCTATCCTGAGTACTGGAAGGCCCTGGGCAGTCTTGGGGTGCAACTCAGCTACTGAGCCGGCAGCGTCGGAATGGGGAGGCCAAGCACATGACTATTCGCCAACCCTGCCCACCCGGCGCTTGCGACTGCGACCGCGAGCAACTGCTGCAAACCCCTGGCGCCGACGTGCGCATCCTCACACTCACGCGCCAGGAAGAGAAGAAGCTGATCGCGCGCCTCGAAGACCTCAAGAGCCTGCAAGACCTGGAACGCATGCAACAGCTGATGTACCAGCAATTGGGCATCCGCGTGCATGTCGCGCCAGGGCACACCGAGGTCAAGAGCATGCGCGGGATCCAGATCGACATCGACCCGTTTCCAGGCCTGTGTCGCAAGACCCGCCAAGCGATTCCGGCAGCCATTCGCCGGGGCATGGAAAACCGCCCGGAAATTGCCTACCGCCTGCTCGACGCCCACGACCTGTTTCGCGAAGGCTGAATCAGCCCGCGACCATCTCCTGTTGAAACACCCCCTGCCCCACTGCGTACGCTTTGCGCAGGTGCGCCTCGGCGGTGCCGCTTTCCGACTCCAGCAACAGCTCGGAAGTGAGCACCTTGGCCCCGCAATAATCAAAGATGCCGTGGTCGATCTGCGTACGCATGGCCTTGGCATAACCGTGGCGATCGAACGCGCTTTCATCCGCCGCCCCCACGGCCAGCAGGTGCACGTTCAAGTGCCGCAGTTTTTTCACCACCGGCGTGTCAGGGCCGTAATCAATCGCCCAGCCGTTGACGAACACACGGTCGACCCAACCTTTGAGCAGGCCCGGCAGCGACCACCAGTAAATCGGGAACGCCAGCACCAGCGCATCGGCGCGGTCGATGCGCGCTTGCTCGGCCTGCACGTCCGCTGGAGGCTGGGCGCGAGTGCGATGCACGCGCTGGTCGGCGGCGCCGTAGCGCGGGTCGAAGCCTTCGGCGGCGAGGTCGGCGATCTCAAAGGTGTGGCCGGCAGCGGTCAGCCCTGCGGCGGCTTGCAAGGCGATGCTGTGGGTCAGGGATTGCGGGTCGTGATGAGAGACTACGATCAAGGCGTGCATGACATTGACTCCATTTCGGTTTAGGCTGGGCTTAAATTACCTTTGGTAAGTTACTTTTGGTATATAAGCATGTCAAGCAGTGAATCCCCTGCCCCACGTCGTCGCCTGTCGCGCGAAGATCGCCTGCGTCAACTGTTGGAGGTGGCCTGGCAACTGGTCCGCGATGAAGGCACCGACGCCCTGACCCTGGGTCGCCTGGCGGAACTGGCGGGCGTCACCAAGCCGGTGGTCTACGATCACTTCGTCACCCGCGCCGGGTTGTTGGCCGCGCTGTATGCCGATTTCGACGGGCGCCAGAACCAGGTGTTTGCCGAGGCCATAGAGGCGAGCAACGCGACGCTGGAGGATCGAGCGTGGGTGATTGCCGCGTCCTATGTCGATTGCGTGCTGTTGCAGGGACGGGAAATCCCAGGGGTGATTGCAGCGTTGAGCAGCTCGCCGGAGCTGGAAACCCTCAAGCGCCAGTACGAAGCGATCTTCCTCGATAAATGCAGCGCCGCGCTGTCGCCGTTTGCGCCCGGAGGCAAGGTGTCCCGGGCTGGTTTGCGGGCGATGCTTGGGGCGGCGGAAGCCTTGTCCCAGGCGGCGGCCAGCGGTGAGCTGAGTCGGGAGGAGGCGCAGCAGGAATTACTTGGGATGATTCTGGCAATGGTGAATCGGGGACCATGATCGTTCCCACGCTCCGCGTGGGAATGCCGCCAGTGACGCTCTGCGTTATGCCTTCAAGAGCGGACGCAGAGCGTCTAGGGATGCATTCCCACGCAGAGCGTGGGAACGATCATTCAGCCCCGCCCCTGCACAAACAACTGCACCTTGCGCACCCGTTGATCCAGGTGCCGGTCGCGCTGCTTCTCGGCATCCACCATCGCGCGCTTGCCGTGCTTTTGCAGCAGGTAGGTGTGAATCTGCCGCACTTCCAGCGAGCTATAGATCGCCGCCACATCCAGCACCCCCATCAGCCCGTCGGTGCCGTAGCTGCGGGTATTCATCACCACCTGGGTGTCCCGCGCACCACGCACCTGAAAGCCCATGGCCTCATAGGCCGGGACTTTTTCCACGGCACAGCTCAATTCAGCGTGAGGGTAGCGCTCAAGCACATCGCCCATCAGGGTGCGCGCCACGCCCTGACGCCGGAAACCGGCTTGCACCGCCATAAACGCGATGCCACAGGCCTCGGGGTCATCTTTGACCGGCAGGCACAGCACAAAACCGATGACTTTCTCAGGGTCCAGCGTGGCGGTGGCCACAATCAACTCGACCGCAATCCCCTTCTCCCCATTCAAGGCTTCCAGGTACAGATGCACCTCAAAGCCCGTGGCGTACTGGTAGATGCTGTACAGCAGATTGCTTGGCGGCAGTGCCACGCTGCTGATGTCGGTGAGGTTATCCACCACCATCTGCAGGATCTGGTCGCTGATGGCCGCCGGGCACGGCGTGGTGTAACGGGTAAGGCTGAACATGTAGATTCCTGGAGTTTCGCGTCAAAGCTGCAGCGATTGTACCTGTTGCGGGCCGCAGACCTCACGCAAACATCCACGCAGCCAGCGATGGCCCAGGTCGGCGTCCAGGCGCGGGTGCCAGAGCATCGCCACGGTAAAGGCCGGCAACGCCAAGGGCAGCGCAAAGCTGTGCAGGCCTTCGCGTTGATGGGCGGTGTAGCGCTCGGGCACGCTGGCGATCAAGTCGGTGGCGCGGGCCAGGGCGATGGCGGTGGAGAAGCCGGTGACAATCGTGCCGATCTGGCGGCTGAGGCCCTGGGCGTCCAGCGCTTCGTCGATCTGCCCACGGTCTTGCCCGCGCCGGGACACGTAGACGTGCTGGCCCTCGGCATAGCGCTGCACGCTGATGTCACCCTGACTCAGGGGATGGCTGCTGCGCACCACGCCGATCAAGCGATCGCGAAACAGCGCCTGGGTCAGCAGTTCGGGGCTGGCGTTGGCATCGACCACACCGGTTTCCAGGTCAACGCTGCCGTCCCGTAGCCAGGCGCTGTCCTTGTCGGTCTTGCTGACGAAGCGCAGGCGCACGCCAGGCGCTTGCGCCGTGATACGCGCGAGCAGCGCCGGGCCGAAATTTTCGACGAATTCGTCACTGGTGCGCAGGGTGAAGGTGCGCTCGACCCGGGCCATATCCAGGGTTTGCGCGGGGCGCAGCACGGCATGGGCGTCCAGCACCAGGCGGCTGACATGTTCGCGCAGGGCCAAGGCCCGTGGCGTCGGCACCAGGCCACGGCCGGCACGCACCAACAACGGATCACCGGTGGTTTCGCGCAAGCGCGCCAAGGCACGGCTCATGGCCGAGGGGCTCAGGCGCAAGCGCTTGGCCGCACCGGCGACGCTGCCTTCGGCGAGCAAGGCATCCAGGGTGATCAGCAGATTCAGGTCGGGCATCAACGCTCCTTATCAGGCGTCTTGTGCAGGTATTGACTGCAATCCATGCGCCTTCCGCCATGTTAGGCGAGCCCGTAGATTTGTGACAGTAGCGATCATTCAAGGAATCCCAGATGCACACGTCCACACGCGGCGCCCTTTTCAGCCTGTCGCTGTCCATGTTGCTGGCCTCCCTCGGCACCAGCATTGCCAATGTCGGCCTGCCCAGCCTGGTACTGGCCTTTGATGCGTCGTTTCAAGCGGTGCAGTGGGTGGTGCTCGCGTATTTGCTGGCGATCACCGCTGTAATTGTCAGCGCGGGTCGCTTGGGCGATCGCCTGGGGCGGCGCCGGTTGTTGCTCGCCGGCTTGTTGCTGTTCGCCCTGGCCTGCGGGCTGTGTGCCATGGCGCCGTCGCTGCCCTGGCTGATCGCCGCGCGGGTGCTGCAAGGGCTCGGTGCGGCGATCATGATGGCAATGACCCTGGGGATGGTCGGCGACACGGTCAGCAAAGAGCGCACCGGCCGCGTGATGGGCTTGCTCGGTACGCTCTCGGCCGTCGGCACCGCCATGGGGCCCAGCGTCGGTGGCGTGTTGTTGAGCCTGTGGAGTTGGCGCGCGCTGTTCCTGCTCGGCGCACCGTTGGGGCTGCTGGCGGCCGCCCTCGCCTACCGCTATCTGCCGAATGAGCCCGGCGCACGGGCGGCAGTGCCGTTCTGGTCGGCACTGGCCAGCCCTGGGCTGCGCGCCGGCCTGGGGATGAGCGCGCTAGTGTCGGCAGTGATGATGGCGACGTTTGTGGTCGGCCCGTTCTACTTGTCCCGTGGCCTGGGGCTCGCGCCGGCGTGGATGGGCCTGGTGATGGCGGTCGGGCCTTGTGTTGCAGCCGTCACCGGCGTGCCTGCCGGCCATCTCACCGACCGTCTCGGCAGCCCGCGCATGACCCTCCTCGGGCTGGCCATCATGGCCGTAGGCGCGTTGGCACTGGCGCTGGCCGGCGGGCTGCTGGCCTACCTTGGCGCACTGGTCTTGCTGACGTCGGGCTACAGCCTGTTCCAGGCCGCCAACAACACTGCGGTGATGCGCGATGTCGAAGGCCCGCGTCGGGGCACGGTGTCGGGCCTGTTGAACCTGTCGCGCAATATCGGCCTGATTTTCGGCGCCTCGGCCCTCGGTGCGGTGTTCGCCTGGGCCACGCCGGATATCATCCGCGCCACCCCGCAATCCGTGGCTTTTGGCCTGCATACCACCTTCGCGGTGGCGGTGGGCCTGATCCTGTTGGCCGGTGCGCTGCGACACAAACATTGACAAGATAAAATCGCAGCGACTATTGTCTGACAACCTGATCACCAAGGTTGTCCCATGCTTGAGCTCCAGCGCCCCGACTCGCTTGTCGTGCGGGTTGTCAGTGCGATCCGCGCAGAAATCGATTCCGGCCAATTGCCGCCGGAGTCGCGCATGCCCACCGAACAGCAACTGGCCGAACAACTCAACGTCAGCCGCTCCGTGGTGCGCGAAGCCATTGCCCAGCTCAAGGCGGACGGCGTGATCACCGCCCGCCGGGGCCTGGGCTCGTTCATTTCGCAGACGCCCGCGGGCACGGTGTTCCGTTTCCCCCAGCCCAACGGCCGCAGCCCGGACCTGGCGCAGATGTTTGAAGTGCGCCTGTGGATCGAAACCCAAGCCGCGTCGATTGCCGCCCAGCGCCGCGATGAGGCCGACCTGCAGCGCATGAAAAGCGCGTTACAGGCCATGCAGGACAACCGCGACAACTTTGAAGCCGCCGCCCTCGCCGACGTGGAATTCCACCGCGCCATCGCCGACGCGAGCAAGAATGACTACTTCGTCGCGTTTCATGACTTCCTGCGCAGCCAATTGGCCAGCGCCCGCAAAACCGCCTGGGAAAACTCGGCGTCACGCTTTGTCACCGGCTCCGCCGATGCGACCCAGGAACACCAGGCGCTCTACCAGGCCATCGCTGACGGCGACGCCCAGCGCGCCGCCGCCAGCGCCGAGGCGCACTTGCGTGCAGCGGCGCGGCGCCTGAGCCTGGAGCTGCCAGCCACCCGTTGATCCTTTAAGTAGCGTGTCCTCGACACGCCATTTTTTTAACAAAAACATTAGTCTGACAACCTGATAAGCAGACCGAAATGTGCAACTTTAGGTACCCCACGCAATGATTCACGACTTTTGCATTATCGGCGGCGGCATCGTCGGCCTGGCCACCGCGATGGAGCTGCTCAAGCGCCAGCCGGGCGCCTCGCTGGTGATCCTGGAAAAAGAGTCGGTGCTGGCCAAGCACCAGACCGGCCACAACAGCGGTGTGATCCACGCCGGCATCTACTACGCGCCGGGCAGCCTCAAGGCCGACCTGTGCAAGCGCGGCGCCGAGCAGACCAAGCAGTTCTGCACGGAGCACGGGATCAAGTTCGAGGTGTGCGGCAAGATGCTGGTGGCCTCCAGCCCCCTGGAAATGCAGCGCATGGAAGCCCTGTACGCGCGCTCCCAGCTCAACGGCATGCAGGTCGAGCGCCTTGACGCCGACCAGTTGCGTCAACGTGAGCCGAACATCGTCGGCCTCGGCGGTTTGTTCCTCGACGCCACCGGCATCGTCGACTACCGCCAGGTCTGCGAAACCATGGCCCAGGTGATCCGCCGCAGCGGTGGCGAGATTTGCCTGGAGCGCACCGTCACCGCGATCCACGAAGACACCGACAAAGTCACCATCAACACCCGTGGCGAAACCTGGCAAGCCAAGCACCTGGTGGTCTGCGCCGGTTTGCAGTCGGACCGCCTGGCGACCCTTGCCGGCATTCCCATCGACCACCAGATCATCCCGTTTCGCGGCGAATACTTCCGCCTGCCCGCAGCGAAAAACAACATCGTCAACCACCTGATCTACCCGATTCCCGACCCGGAGCTGCCGTTTCTTGGCGTGCACCTCACACGCATGATCGACGGCAGCGTCACCGTCGGCCCGAATGCCGTGCTCGGCCTGGGCCGCGAGAACTACCGCAAGTTCTCGGTGAACTGGCGCGACGTGGCGCAGTACGCGAGCTTCCCCGGCTTCTGGAAAACCATTTGGCAAAACCTCGGCTCCGGCACCACCGAGATGAAGAACTCACTGTTCAAGTCCGGTTACCTGGAGCAGTGCCGCAAGTACTGCCCGTCACTGACGATTGACGACCTGCTGCCTTATGAAGCGGGCATCCGCGCCCAGGCGGTGATGCGCGACGGCAGCCTGGTGCACGACTTCCTGTTCGCCCAGACCCCACGAATGCTCCACGTGTGCAACGCGCCCTCACCGGCCGCCACCTCAGCCATGCCCATCGGCGCGATGATCGCCGACCGCCTGTTCCAGCCCGAGTAACACCCCGTAATACGCGTCCATTTGACAATAACTATAAAGACCCAGAAGGAAGTCCAGCATGTCGGCACCTGCCTCCATTCCGTCCACCGAAACACCCGAACAAACCCGCAAGCGCCTGCGCAAAGTCGCCGCCGCGACCATCTTTGGCTCGATGCTGGAGTGGTACGACTTTTACCTGTACGCCACCATGGCGGCCATTGTGTTCTCGAAGATCTTCTTCGATAACAGCGACCCGAAAACCGCCACCCTGATGGCCTTTTCCACCTTTGCCATCGGCTTTATCGCCCGCCCGTTCGGCGGCATCCTGTTCGGCTACCTCGGCGACAAGTTCGGCCGCAAGCAAGTGCTGGTGCTGACCTTCTGCCTGATGGGCGTGTGCACCACGCTGATCGGCCTGATCCCCAGCTACGCCTCGATTGGCATCTGGGCGCCGATTCTGCTGGTGTTTATCCGCATCATCCAGGGCCTGGGCGCGGGCGCCGAGCTGTCGGGAGCG
Source organism: Pseudomonas sp. B611 (assembly GCF_055407965.1). Lineage (NCBI taxonomy): Bacteria > Pseudomonadati > Pseudomonadota > Gammaproteobacteria > Pseudomonadales > Pseudomonadaceae > Pseudomonas > Pseudomonas sp. B611. The sequence continues at coordinate 83,293 of NZ_JBUZST010000020.1, read as the reverse complement.
GCGGTGACGTCCTACGAGCACGCGTCGGAAGGCAAGCGCGGCAGTCAAGGCGCATGGCCCGCACTGGGCCTGAACCTGGGCCTGTTGTTGTCGTCTCTCACCGTGTACGTGCTGACCATCAACGGTAACGAGTTCCTGCTGGCCGGCGGCTGGCGCATCCCGTTCGTGTGCAGCATCGTGCTGGTGGGCGTGGGCCTGTGGGTGCGCAACAGCATCCCGGAAACCCCGCAGTTCAACGAGCTGAGCAAAGAAGCCGCCAAGGCCAAGGCCTCGCCGCTGAAAACCCTGTTCAAGAACGATATGAAAGGCCTGGCCGTGGTGTTCTTCGTGGCCATTGGCTACAACGCCCTGAGCTACATCTTCAAGACCTTCTCCCTGGCGTACCTGACCCAGTTCAAAGGCGTGGATGTGCACGTCACCTCGCTGTCGGTGACCATCGCCAGCCTGATCGCCATCGTCGCAGTGCCGTGCTTCGGCTGGCTGTGCGACAAGTGGAGCAGCAAGACCGTGCTGATGCTCGGCGGCGTGTGCTCGCTGCTGTTCGCCTACCCGTTCCTGGCCCTGCTCAACACCGGCGAAAGCCTGATGATCTACATCGCCATCGGCGTCGGCACGGGCATCCTCGCGCCGATGATGTTTGCGCCCCAAGGCTCGTTCCTCAGCCGGCAGTTCCCCACCCAGACCCGTTCCTCCGGCTTTGGTACCGGGCGTGAAATCGGCACGGCCATCGCTGGCGGCCTGGCGCCGCTGGGCGCACTGTCGATGGTGGCAGCGTCGGCCACGCACTCCACCGATGGCGTGGTGATTATCCTGGGCATTTCGGCCCTGCTGGTGGTGGTGTTCGCCCTGTGCGACCAGGGCCGCAAACACTCGGCCTTCAAGAACTGAAGGAAAAAGATCAGACCAACGGGTGCATGGACGCACCTACATCGCGCATCATGGGCACTTTACAAGCTCAAGGGTAATGTCCATGCGCGTGCTGTCATTGATGATGGGTCTGACGACGCTGGCCGCCACTACGGTGTTCTGCGCCAGCGCGATGGCGAATGAAGAAAGTCAGTTGGTACAACAGATCAATCAATACCGCAGCCAGCTACAGCGCTGCGGCGACCAGGGTTCCCAGGAACTGCCACCGCTGACCAGCGACACACGGCTGGTGCTGCCGGCCAATAATGTCGGCGACCTGCAGCAGGCGCTGGCGCGGGCGGCGTACCCGATGGTCAACGTGCAGGCCATCAGCCTGTCCGGGCCCAAGGATGCTGCATCAGCCATGAAGGCCGTGCGCGAAAGCTTCTGCCGCGTGGTGCTGGACCCGCAATTTGTCGATATCGGCGTGAGCAACAGCGGCCAGGACTGGCGCATCGTGCTCGCCCGCCCGCTGCTGTCCAGCGGCCTTGGCGACTGGCAGACCGAAGGCAAGCAATTGCTCAACCTGGTCAACGCCGCCCGCGAACAAGCGCGCCAATGTGGCACCCAGGCGTTCAACGCCACCACCCCGCTGAGCTGGAACGACGACCTGGCCGGCGCCGCCAACAGCCACACGCGCAACATGGCCAACGGCAATTTCTTCGATCACCTGGATCACGATGGACGCACTCCCGGCGACCGTGCGGAACTGGCCGGGTATATCGCAAAAAACATCGGCGAGAACATCGCCGCCGGCCTCGACACCCCGCGCAAGGTGGTGGACGGCTGGCTCGCCAGCCCCGGACATTGCGCCAACCTGATGAACCCGCAATTTCGCGAGCTGGGTGCGGCCTACGCCATGGACCCGAAGAGTGATGCAGGCATTTACTGGACGGGATTGTTCGGCACCCAATAGACCCATTCAAATGGATAGAGCATCAAAATGCCATCTCCGCGATAATTGCGTTGAACTGCCAACGGCCATTCCGGTCTGTAGCGTGTTGCCCTGACCTTTCAGGCAATTAAAAAGACGGCGGCAAACAAGGTGCTCCTGCAATGATGAATTGGCTGCAAAGCAGCAGCGACATGGCCGAACGGGTGCGCCTGCATGATTGGGCCAGCACCCCGCTGGGCCCGTTGGAGCAGTGGCCGGACGTGCTCAAGACCACCGTCGCGCTGTGCTTTGCCTCAAGCTTCCCCCAGGCCATCGTTTGGGGGGCTTCCCTGACCATGCTCTACAACGATGCGTTTATTCCGATCCTCGGTGACAAACCCTACGCATTGGGGCGCCCGTTCAGCGAGGTGTGGAGCGAAGCCTGGAATGACATCAGCCCCATCGCCAAGGCTGCGTTTGAAGGGCACGCGACGTATATCGAGAACTACCCGCTGCTGATCGAGCGCGGCGCCGGTACCGAGCAGGCCTATTTCACCTTTTGCTACAGCCCGATCCGCGACCCCCACGGCAGCGTGGTCGGCATGCTCGACACCGTCACCGAAACCACCGCCACCGTGTTTCTCGCGCGCCGCCTGGCCATGCTGGACGCCATCGGCAATGCCGTGGCCAACGCCACCGACGCCGAAGCCATCATGACCAGCACCACCCGCCTGCTGGCGCAGCACTTGCAGGTGTCCAATTGCGCGTATGCCGACATGGACGCCGATGAAGACGGCTTCACCATTCGTGGCAACTGGGCGGCGCCGGGCTCGCCGAGCATCGTCGGGCGCTACAGCCTGGCGTCGTTTGGCGCCTTGGCGGTACAGCGCCTGCGTGCCGGCGAGCCCCTGGTGATCCGCGACAATCGCGTGGAGTTCCCCCCCGACGAGTCCGCCAGCTACCAGGCCCTCGGCGCCACGGCGACGGTGTGTTTCCCGCTCATCAAGGAAGGTCGGCTGACGGCCTTGATGGCGGCGCACCACAAATCCCCGCGGGTCTGGTCGCCCTATGACCTGGCGCTGCTGGGCGAAGTCACCGAACGTTCCTGGGCCCACATCGAGCGCGTGCGCGCCGACGCCGCCGTGCGCGAAGGGCTGGCGGCCTTCAGCGAATTGAACGCGACCCTGGAGCAGCGGGTGGAGGAGCGCACCACCGCCCTCACCCAGGCCGAAGCCGCGCTGCATCAATCGCAAAAGCTCGAAGCCATCGGCCAATTGACCGGCGGCGTGGCCCACGACTTCAACAACCTGCTGACCATTATCCGTTCCTCGGTGGATTTCCTGCGCCAGCCAGGGTTGTCCGAAGAACGCCGGCAACGCTACCTGGGCGCCGTCTCCGACACCGTCGAACGCGCCAGCAAGCTCACCAGTCAATTGCTCGCCTTTGCCCGCCGCCAGCCGCTGAACCCGGAAGTCTTCGACGTGTGCCAGCGCGTGACCAACATCGGCGAGATGCTTGAGAGCCTCACCGGTGCACGCATACACGTCCAGGTCGAGTTACCGGCACAACCGTGCCATGTGTGTGTCGATTCCAGTCAGTTCGAAACGGCGCTGATCAACATTGCCCTCAACGCCCGCGACGCCATGGACGGCCAAGGGACCTTGACCCTGCGGGTGGCCCATGTATCGACGCTGCCGCGCATCCGCGGCGACGCCGAAGCACAGCAGTCGTTCGTCGCAGTTTCGCTGAGCGATACGGGCGTGGGTATTCCCAAGGACACCTTCGAGCGCATTTTCGAACCTTTCTTCACCACCAAGGCCGTGGGCAAAGGCACCGGGCTTGGCCTGTCGCAAGTCTTCGGCTTCGCCAAGCAATCGGGCGGCAACGTCGACGTGAGCAGCACCCTGGGCCAGGGCACGCGATTCACCCTGTACTTGCCCGCCGTCGCCGCGCAGGTGGACCCGCCCGGCCCGTCACCGGAACCCGGCGCACGGCTCGACACCGCGCAGCGGCATATCCTGATCGTCGAAGACAACCTGGAAGTCGGGCGTTTTGCCAATCAGATCCTGCAAGATCTCGGCTACCGGACCACCTGGGCCACCCATGCCGAACAGGCGCTCGCGCTGGCGGGCCCCGACGCCATGGCCTTCGACGGTATTTTCTCGGATGTGGTGATGCCCGGCATGACCGGCGTGGCCATGGCCAAACTGCTGCGCCAGCGCCGCCCGGACCTGCCGGTGGTGCTCACCTCCGGCTACAGCGAAGAGCTGGCCGACAGCGGTTACGAAGGTTTTGAGTTCCTTGCCAAGCCCTACTCCGCCGACCAGGTGGCGCGGGTGCTGGCCAAGTCCATGCAGCGCGACTGAGCGTCTACTCGGCCACGGCGACCTGGTTGCGGCCCTGGGCCTTGGCGCGGTACAGCGCCTTGTCGGCGGTATTCATCAGGCTGTGCAGATCTTGATCAACACTGCGGATCGACGCCACGCCGAGGCTGGCGGTCAAACCGTGCACCGGCTCGGCGGCCAGCCCGGAAATCGCGCGGATCAACTGCTCGGCGATAGAGCGCGCCGTTTCCAGGGACGTATTGGGCAGCAGCACAGCAAACTCTTCGCCGCCCAGCCGGCCGTACACATCCGTCTGGCGAAACGAGGCGCTGATCACCCCGCCGATCTGGCGCAACACCTGATCGCCCGCCTGATGGCCGTAGGTGTCGTTGATTTCCTTGAAATGGTCCATGTCCAACATCAGCGCACACAGGGGCTGGCTGTTGTGACGGCACTGTGCGTACAACATGTGGGCATGTTCGAAGAACGCGCGGCGATTCATCAAGCCGGTGAGTTCGTCGGTCTGGGCGGCGCGCGTGGAAATATTGTGGGCGCGTTCCATTTGCCGGGTCAGGCGAAAGGCTTTTTCCAGGGCATCGGACAGTTTGCGCGTGGCGCTGACCACAAACGTCGAAAACACCAGCACCGCCACGGCCACACCGACTTGCATGGAAGACGGCTGGAACAGCAGCCACACCGTGCACGGCAACAACACCAGGGCCATGGACATCAGCGTCATGTAGCGATACGCCGAATAACACGACACTGCACTGACCGACATGCCCACGGTGAACAACATCACCAGCACCTGGGACACGCGGTCGTCGGTGGGCATCACGGCCAATGCGCCCGCCCCCCAGATCCCCGCAGACAACATCAGTGTCAGCCAGTAGCGACGTTCCCAGCGGTCCGGTGTACGTTCGGCATGGGGGCAGCGGAACCAGCCCATGAACAGAAGAATGCGCAGCAGCGACGACGCCCCCAGCGCCACCAGCCAGATCAGGATGACCTGGTGGGAAAACCGGTCCCAGCACAGCCAGCACAGCATGGCCGCGCCGAGGAAACTGCCGAAAATGGCGGCAAATGATTGTCGGAACAACTGGTGCAGACGGTCGGTCCGCACCTGCTCCTCAATAACGCAATCCTGGTCCTGCCCACGCTCAAGGCCATTCATGAAATCCGCCTGCTTCGACTGCCACGACAAAGGCGCCATTGTGGCACCCTGCCACCAATCTGAACAACTGAATCCAGCCAGATAGAGCCGTTGTTTGGCCCTATGCGCATGAGACAACCATCGGCGCCAAATCATTGGCTGTGATTGTCAGCCCACCGTCAAAAAACCTGGGCCTCCCCGTTAACGGTTGCATCTATCCAGCGCGGCTCCATGGGGTCACTCCACACCGAGCGTGGCGGTGTTTCGCCATTGCTGATGAGGATTAGCCGGCCTTGCTGGCTCCACTCCTGCATGCGCGCCTTGAATCGGGCGGGATAGTCCGAAGCCTTGCAGGTGATGCCGGCCCAGGGATCAACAACCCAGGCATCGGCCCATTCCGGCCCGGTAAAGCCCTTGCTTTTGGAATAGCCTGGCGGGCCGCCGACAATGCCGAACGTGTGCCCTTTGACTTGTGCGATACGCGCATTGCCACCACTGGCGTTGATGGTATCAACGGCAACCTTGGCCATCTGGTCGCAGTTCCCGGCTCCGGTCTTCAACACGATTTCGGAATAGTTTGGTGCATTTGTGCGAGTGTAAAGCCAACCTACCGTCTCAGCGGCAGCGTCTGCGCGAATCTGCTCACCGGGTTGGCCCGGCACTTGTTGATTGGCGGACCTGATACCCGTGGCCTGGAACTGATCGTCAATGGCCTTCCTCCCCCCTTCAGCATAGAGCCGGTTTTGATCCGCTGGCTGGAGTTGGGAAAAATCTGCCGGCTTCTTGATGGGTTCGAGTCGAACCGGTTTTGCCGCCACCACCACCTTTCCCGGGTTGGCTCCAGACGCGTAGACGCTCATCAGTACTTCGCGCTGCTTCTCGGGAGTAAGACCTTTCAATACCTTGGCAAGGTGTTCGACTTCCGCGGTGGATAGAGGATTCTCGGCCACAATTTTCTTGACCAGGCTTTCCATGGTAGGCAGGACAATCAACTGATTGTTTGGACTTTTCTGCGCAGCAAAACCGTGAAAGTCCCTGTATTGATCATAGGTTTCAATAAATTGCCGGCTGACGGGGTGCCTTCTGTCCAAGCGGTACAAGTCGAGCTTGCCTGTTGCGTTGAGCTCCGCGTAGTAATGAACGCCGGTATCGCCCTCGACCACCACGTATTGCCGGCCATCGTGCTCGATTTTGTAGCCTCTGACGACTCGTTGATCATTGCTCAAGTCGCTGATCGCATCCATTTTCACCACTACCGTTTCGTTGTTCAGCGAGCGCGTTCGGCCGAAATCATCAAAACCAAAATCTGGCTCATTGATCACCGTGCCCGACGTTTGTGGCTTGTAGGTCACAGGTTGCGAAGTCGCAATCGGCAACAACTCTTGCTTACCCGCCTCATTGACTCGATGTAAACGATGCTCGTGCACCACCGTGCGTGGCCGGTTAGCCTGCGCAGGGCCAGGAATCAGCCGACGGTGGTCGAGGGCTTGGGCGTCCTGGAAGATGGCGGTTCCGCCTGGCACGATCTCTTTGGTGTAACAGAGGTCATTGAGATCACGCTTGGACCTGCGTCCCCCGCCGCCACACGTCGTTGCAAACCCTTCCAACGGACCGCCGTGATCAGGGCCGCCCAGTTTGGTCAGGCTGTCCGGTTTGCCAGGGTCGTACCGAAAGACATCATCACCAATGACAACATCGGTGTGATTCTGCCTGTTCAACACCCGAACCTCATCTCTGGAGATGCCCTCGGGCACTCGTACGCTTCCACCTTCCGGAAGGCTTCTGGAGGTCAGAGGTATTTTCGGGGTGACGTCATAACGCCCTTTTCCAGGCAGTTGTTTGAAGGGTGATGACCGCCTGAACTGCGCTATGCCTGCCTGGATTTTGTCGATGTCCCCTTTCAGGAACTTCAGGCCTTTGCCTGCCTTGATGTTGAAGCTCCCCATTAGCGGTTCAAGCGGGTTCAGGTTCTGTGCCACAGAAACACCAAATTGCTTTATCAAGGGCAAGAATTTTGGCAGCAGCGCACGCATGCTGAGTTTGCCAACATTAGTCAACACTCGCACCGAGCCGGCGGCCAGCTTGCCGGCCGGCCCTGCGAACGTAAAAAGACCGTCGACGATAAGACCGATAATGCCATCTTTGGTACGGCCGTTGACGAGGTCCTCGATCCCACTCCAGAAAGGAATAAAGAACTGGGCCACGCCTTTCATACGCTCCCAGAAATTCTCGTCATTTTTCTGCGCTGAGCTCTCCCTGTCAGGGTCCGACGTTGCCCACTCCCGCAGTTGGTCTTCATCGACATAAAACAATTTTTCGGTAATGGACTTGGCAATGGCTCCCGAGCGTTCTGATTCCAGGGTGTTTGGCACCGCAGCGTTACCAACGCGGCCAGTGGCGGAAAAATGATCGAGCTGTTGCGGGACAACTATCGAAAAGCTCTTGGGCCGCGGGCCTTTGCCAGCCTTGTATGCGTCCCACTGTTTCTTGAACGCCGCCCTGCCGGTGCGGCTATTGCGCACAACCAGCTCTTCGGAAGGTACGCCATCATTGGTGTGTTCGATGGAAATAAAGTCTTTGTCATAACTTTTTTCAGCCGGATCGTAGGCCTCCAGGACCGGCTTCAAGTCGTCGCGTCGCCGGGCTATGCCCTTGACCGGGTTGATTTCATAGTAGTTTGTTTGCCCCTCGTGTTCTGCCTTGAGAATGAACCCCGGGCGGGTCTTGGCGGCCTTTTTCTGCTCTTCTGTCTCATCGTTCGAATCGGGCTTGACCCGCAGTGCATAAACCGTGGTTGCACCCTGTTCAATCGCTACACGGTCCTGGGTCGGCAACTCCGATAGCAGGTTGCGCACTACTTTGTCATAACCCGACTTGGCATTAGTCAAATACTCGTCAAACGCAGACTTGAAACGATCTTCGTCATAAACAGGGTATTGATAGATGACATCGGAGGGCTTGATCTTTTCGCCATTGAGGTGCCGGTATAACGCAAAAAACGGGCTGATCAATGACAAGAATTCGGTCCGGGAGGTGCCCTTTTCCATTTTCTCAAAGTAGTCCTTACGCATGGGCACATCGACTGCAAGTTGCGCCGTCGCCTCTACAAGACCGCTGACATGCTCATCAAAAGCAGACACTGCCTTGGTGATCTCTGCCTGCGAATACTCCTTTTTTTGTTCAATCACGCCCTGCAAAGCAGCCCAATCCAGCGTCGCTGGAATACGGGTCGCCGCGATAAGTGCCCACTGCTCGCTTGTCGTCGCCTGTTCGCCGAACTTGCCGGGCAGGTCCACCAACTCTTGAAAGCTCATGCTTCGCGAAGAACCGGGCTCAATCGCCTCCGTCAGCGCCACACCATGCTTGAAGTTGACCCACACAGCGCTTCCTTGATAGCGCAACTCCGTCGGGATATCGCGCACGGCAAAGTCTGCCGGGAACTGTGGGCGAAAAAGATAGGCGGCCAGGTCCGCGTCGGCGGAAGATATGTTATTTGCAGCGATCAGGTGTTGCCTGAACTGCGTATCGATCTCTGCGTAACCCTTGTTGCCATGCTCGCTGGACGCCAGGTGAAACCCTGCAACATGTCCGGGTTTACGCGATTGCACGGGGTCAAGACTCAAGGTTATGGCCTTGATCAATAACTGGACTTTCACATGAGGGGAGATCAGCCCCGTTAACGGAAAGTCACTGCCGCCAAGCTTTTTCAGTAGCGCTTGAACCAGCCCTTCAGCCTTGGGTGATTTTGCGATCAGCTCCAATAGGGTAGCCGGCGAGCGCTGGGCTTTTTCGAGTGCGGACGCCGAGACACCCTCGGTCAAATAACTCAGCAAAGGCTTTTGGTACTTGTCTTGTACCTCACGCACGACTGCGGATATTGAATCGTCGTTGCTGTCCTGCAGCAACGCATCAACGTTGCTAGCCCCATTCCCTATGCCCAGGACCATTTCGCTGCGGGTATTTTCCAGCGCGTCAATCGCCGCTTGTACTTGCGTTTGCGTACTGGGGTTGGCCGGAACAATGCCGTAGTACTTGAGCATATTGTCGAGCCGGTTGGTGCCCGGCTGAGTCGAGCCGTTTTGCGGGATAAGCGGTGAATCCTTGTTGAGGAGCAAGCTTTTCTTCTGGGCATCTGGAGGGTCTGCCTGAGCCTGAAGCTCGCGTAATGCGCTCAACATTTCAGCCAGGTCAAGCAGCTTTCCCTGCACCTGGGCAGCTGGGGAGTCGGGGGCACGAGCGGGACCCGTCGCTGGCGCAGGGGCCAATTTGGCGACGGGGTTGGTTGCAAGATTGGAGCGTGGCGCGCTGAGTGCTGTCACAGGAGCACGCACGTTATTCGTTGGGAATGGCGTCATGGCAGAGGTTTCATCTCCGGGAGTGCTATACACAGACCGAGCGACGAAACGAGGTGTGTTGAAAGACCTACGCCCAATCGCTGACGTCCATGTGTGGACACCCCGTAGGAAATTGTTCCAACGCTATACATGACAATTTGCGTCAAGCTCCCACGGGCGTGTCGCCACTGCACGCCCGCAGGTTTTTAGAAACATCAGCCCTTCTTGGAGATGGCCGTTATTCAGGACGCAGGATCAGCACGCCAAGCGGTGGCAGATTCAGCGTCAACGACACCGGTTGCCCATGGCGTGGCTCATCCTGAGTAAACACTTCACCGCCATTGCCATAGTTCGAGCCGGCATAGGTGTCGGCATCCGTGTTGATCACCTCGCTCCAGCGCCCGGCAAATGGCACACCCACCGCGTACGCTTCACGGGGTACCGGGGTGAAGTTGGCCACCACCAGCACCGGTCGGCCGTCCTTGCTCCAGCGTAGCCAGGCGTAGACGCTGTTGATTGCATCGTCGCCGATCAGCCACTGGAAGCCCTGGGGCGCGTCATCCTGTTCGTGCAGCGCCGGTTCCTCGCGGTACAGGCGGTTCAAGTCGCCCACCAGTTTCTGCACGCCCTTGTGTTCGGCGTACTGCAACAGGTACCAGTCCAATTGCTGGTCGTGGTTCCACTCGCGCCACTGGCCGAATTCGCAGCCCATAAACAGTAATTTCTTACCGGGGTGCATCCACATAAACGCCAGGTACGCGCGCAGGTTGGCGAACTTCTGCCAACGGTCGCCGGGCATCTTGTCGATCAGCGAGTGTTTACCGTGCACCACTTCGTCGTGGGAGATCGGCAGGATGAATCGCTCGGACCAGGCATACACCAGGCCAAAACTCAGCTCGTTGTGATGGTGTGCGCGGTACACCGGGTCTTGCTGGATGTAATGCAATGAATCATGCATCCAGCCCATGTTCCACTTGTAGTTGAAACCCAGGCCGCCCTGTTGGGTCGGTTGGCTTACGCCCGGCCAGGCGGTGGACTCTTCGGCGATGACCAGTGCGCCCGGCGCTTCCTGGGCGACGACATCGTTCAAATGGCGCAAAAAGTCGATGGCCTCCAGGTTCTCGCGGCCACCATGGCGATTGGGCACCCACTCGCCGGCCTTGCGCGAATAATCGCGGTACAGCATCGATGCCACCGCATCCACCCGCAGGCCGTCCACATGGAAGTGTTTCAGCCAGTGCAACGCCGAAGCCAGCATAAAACCATGCACTTCGGTGCGGCCGAGGTTGTAGATCAGCGTGTCCCAATCCTGATGAAAGCCTTCCAGCGGGTTGGCGTATTCGTACAGCGCCGTGCCATCAAACTGGGCGAGGCCGTGGGTATCGGTGGGAAAATGCGCCGGCACCCAGTCGAGGATCACACCGATATCGGCCTGATGCAGGGCGTTGACGAAGTAGGCGAAATCTTCGGGCGAACCGAAGCGCGCCGTCGGCGCAAATTGTGACAGCGCCTGGTAGCCCCACGAGCCACCGAACGGGTGTTCCATGATCGGCATCAGTTCGATATGGGTGAAGCCCAGTTGCTGCACATAGGGGATCAAGCGCTCGGCCAGCTCGCGCCAGCCGTACTGGCGGGCGACTTCGCCGGCCTCGTCCAGCTCGCACTGCCAGGAGCCCACATGCAGTTCGTAGATCGACAGCGGCGCCGTGGTTTTGTGCTTATCGAGGCGCGACTGCATCCAGTCGTGGTCTTGCCAGTCCACCTGCAACGGCGCGGCGACTTTCGACGCGGTGTCGGGCGGCAACTGCGTGGCCAGCGCACAGGGGTCGGCCTTAAGCGGCAAGATGCCATTAGCGCCAAGAATCTCGTACTTGTAGGCCGCGCCCGGTTGCAAGCGTGGGATAAAGATCTCCCACACGCCGGACGGATGCCGCAGGCGCATCGGATGACGCCGGCCGTCCCAGATATTGAAGTCGCCGACCACCGAGACCCGCCGCGCATTCGGCGCCCACACGGCAAAGCGCACGCCTTGCACACCCTCCACCGTGGTGACTTGCGCACCGAGGCAACTGCTGAGGTCGCGGTGGTTGCCTTCGGCAAACAGGTACAGGTCCATTTCCCCCAGCAACAATTGGCTGAAACTGTAGGGGTCTTCGGTGATCTGCTCGCCACCGGCCCACTGGATTTTCAGCAGGTACGCCTGGCGCGTGGTGAAGTGCCCGACAAACAAGCCCGGCACCTGGGTCGCGTCCAGGCTGCCGAGCGGCTCGCCGTTGTCGCGTGCCAGCACCTGGACACTCAGTGCCTCCGGCAAGAAGGCGCGGATAAACTGGCCGCCCTGTTCGTCATCATGGGGCCCGAGAATCGAGAACGGGTCCGGGTGCTCGGCGCGCACCAGCAGTTCGATGTCGTTGGACGCCGGCAATGCAGTCAACTTGGGCTGCAGCGGTTCTTTATGTGTAAAGCTCATGACGTCTCCCCACCGCGTGCAGTTTTCGATATTGGTTCAAGCCCGCTCAACAAACGGTGCAGCCCTTGCAGGGGCACCGGTAGCCAGCTGGGACGGTTTTCCGCTTCGTAGGCCACTTCGTACGCGGCCTTCTCCAGGCTGAACAACGTCAGCGCGGCGTCCTGGCCTTTGGCTTCCTGCCAGTCATGCGCCAGTGTAGACGTAGCTGCCTGATAAGCCTGGATAAAAGCCTGGCGTGCATCATTCAGGTAACGATCAGTGACGCGCTGGCGCGCCAGCTCGGCTGCGGGCGAGTGATCCAGCCCTTGCCCATTCAAGGCCAGCGCCGCCGCGTAATCAAACGAACGCAGCACGCCACTCACATCTTTGTACGGGCTGTGCTTGCCGCGCCGTTCGTGCAGCGGCCGCGCGGGTTCGCCTTCAAAGTCGATCAAATAGGCATCGCCCTTCACCACCAACACCTGGCCCAAATGCAAGTCACCGTGGACGCGTATGCGCAGCCCACCGGCCGTGGCTTTCGCCAGGGCCTGGACATGCCTGGCGATGGCTTTTTCTTGCGCCAGCAACTCAGTGACCCGCAACTGATCCGCAGGGTTCAACTGGGTTTGGTGATGACTGAGCAATTGCAGGGCGCGGTCGATCTGAACGCCGATATCCTTGGCCCACGCCTGGGTGTCTTTGACGCGAGTGACTTCAGGCTTGAAGTCAGGATCAGCCGTGTCCGCGCCCAATACCCCATGCATTTCGCCCAGGCGCTGGCCCAGCAACCCGGCGAAATCCTTCAGCTCGCCGAGGGCGTTGTAGTGTTGTTCCTGCTCGGAGATGGCCCCGGCCAGTTCATCACGGATCGCCCGTTCCAGGCTGTTCTGGGTCCATGCCCACGCGTCGCCCTGATTGCTCAGGTAACCCTGGGCAATCATCAACAAGTTGTCCTGCCCTGCCCCGTCGTGGCGGATCACCGCACCCAGCAGTGGCGAAATATTCGGGTAACCGGCGGCGGTCAGGTAGGCGCTCATTTCCAGTTCCGGATGCACCCCACTGGCGACCTTGCGGATCAGCTTGAGCACCAGGCTTTCGCCCACCACCACCGAACTGTTGGACTGTTCAGCCGACAGGTAGCGCACCGGCGCGTCGTCCATCAGTTGCAACTTGGCCAGGTGGGACGTGGCGTCAAACCGCACCTCGCCTTCGCTGGAAGGCAACCGCGTGCCGGCCTGCAAGCCCTGGATCACTGCGCGAATAAAAGGCTCAAGGCTGAATGCATCGGTCACCAGCCCCACCTGGTGCGCGCGCCGCACCCGGGCCAGGGACAGTTGCTGGGGCAAGGCGCTGGTGAGCTGGTCTTCCGCGAGGAAGCCGAACGGCAGTTGGTAGCGGCTGACCTGACCGGCGCTGGTCACATCGATTTCGCTGAGCAACACCGGGTGCTGCGGGTCGCCGAAGCGCACGCCGTAGGCGATATGCACGGTGTCGATGGCGGCACCCTTGGCCGCGAACCAGCGCCGATTGGGCAGCCAGGCAGGTAGCGCGGCCTTTTCCAGCGTCGCGCGACAGGGCTGCTCCAGCAATTCTTCCAGGCGTTTTTTCAGCACCAGCGTGGTGAAATCCGGGATGCTCTGCGCTGGTTCGACATGCCAGCTGGGCATCTGGTTTTCCGCCGCCAGCACAAACCAGTAGAACCCGTAGGGCGCCAGGGTCAGCAGGAAATGCAACTGGCCGATGGGCGGAAAGGCGTTACCGCCGAGCATCTCCACGGGCACCATCCCCGCGTACGCCGACAGGTCCAGCTCGGCCGCCTGGGCGCTGCGCGACACGTTGGCCACACACAGAATGATTTCCGTGCGGCCGTCCTCGCCAGTGAATTCACGGGTGTAGGCCAGGATGCGGCGGTTGGCCGGCGAGAGCATATTCAAGCGCCCCCGGCCAAACGCTTTGGATTGTTTGCGCACCGCCAGCATGCGCCGGGTCCAGTTCAGCAAGGAATGGGGGTCCTGGGCCTGGGTCTCGACGTTCACCGACTGATAGCCGTACTGCGGGTCCATGATCGGCGGCAGCACCAGGCTCGCCGGGTCGGCGCGGGAGAAGCCGCCGTTGCGGTCGATGGACCACTGCATCGGCGTGCGCACGCCGTCGCGGTCACCGAGGTAGATGTTGTCGCCCATGCCGATTTCATCGCCGTAATACAGAGTTGGCGTACCGGGCATCGACAGCAGCAGGCTGTTGAGCAGTTCGATGCGCCGGCGGTCACGCTCCATCAGGGGCGCGAGGCGGCGGCGAATGCCGAGGTTGATGCGTGCGCGGCGGTCGGCGGCATAGTAGTTCCACAGGTAGTCGCGCTCTTTGTCGGTGACCATTTCCAGGGTCAATTCATCGTGGTTGCGCAGGAAGATCGCCCATTGGCAATTGGCCGGGATCTCCGGGGTCTGGCGCAGAATGTCAGTGATGGGGAAACGATCTTCCTGGGCCAGCGCCATGTACATGCGCGGCATCAGCGGGAAGTGGAAGGCCATGTGGCATTCGTCGCCGTCATCGCCCTTCGGGTCGCCGAAGTAGAGTTGCGTGTCTTCCGGCCATTGGTTGGCCTCCGCCAGCAACATGCGGTCGGGATAGTGGGCATCGATCTCGGCGCGGATCTGTTTAAGCACGTCGTGGGTTTGCGGCAGGTTTTCGTTATTGGTGCCGTCGCGTTCGATCAAGTACGGGATGGCATCCAGGCGCAGGCCGTCGATACCCATGTCGAGCCAATAGCGCATCACCGACAGCACGGCCTTCATCACTTGCGGGTTGTCGAAGTTGAGGTCTGGCTGGTGGGAATAGAAGCGGTGCCAGAAGTATTGGCCGGCCACCGGGTCCCAGGTCCAGTTGGACTTCTCGGTGTCGAGGAAAATGATGCGGGTGCCGGCGTACTTCTGGTCGTCATCGGACCACACGTAGAAGTCCCGTGCCGCCGAACCGGGCTTGGCCTTGCGGGCACGCTGGAACCACGGGTGCTGGTCGCTGGTGTGGTTGATCACCAGTTCGGTGATGACCCGCAGCCCGCGCTTGTGGGCCTCGGCAATAAAGCGCTTGGCGTCGGCCAGAGTCCCGTAGTCGCTGTGTACGCCGCGGTATTCGGCGATGTCATAGCCGTCATCGCGCCGTGGCGAAGGGTAGAACGGCAACAGCCACAGGGTGTTCACACCGAGGTCGGCGATGTAGTCGAGCTTGGCGATCAGCCCGGGAAAGTCGCCGATACCGTCGTTGTTGGCATCGAAAAAGGATTTGACGTGAACCTGGTAGATTACCGCGTCCTTGTACCAGAGCGGGTCCTGAGTGAAGGGGGATGGGCTGGGTTTCTTCGCCATTGGAAACTCCTGGGAATACGTTCAAAACCACCTGAAGAAACTCGGTCAATGTGGGAGCTGGCTTGTCGGGCCGCCGCATCGCTGCGATAGCGGTTTATCAGCACCAGAAGTGTTGGCTGATGTACTGCTATCGCAGGCAAGCCAGCTCCCACATTTTTTGATCTCCATAAGGTTTAAGAGAGGGTGATGCGCCAGATGCCGAATGGGGTATGAGGCTCCAGCCGCATCCACTGGGTCTTGCCATACCAGGTCCAGCGGTGGCCATTCATCAGGTCTTCACCTTGGGTCTGCGCATCGTCCGGCAAGCCCAATTCCCATAACGGCAATTCAAAATTCGCTTCCTGGGCGTTGTAGGGGTCGAGGTTCACAGCAATCAGGATGAAGTTGCTGCCGTCCTCACTGCGCTTGCCGAAATAGAGGATGTTGTCGTTCCAGGCGTTGTACAGCTTCAAGCCCAGGTGCGTCTGCAGCGCCGGGTTTTGCCGGCGGATGCGGTTGAGCTGGGCGATCTCGGCGATGATGTTGCCCGGCGCGGTGAAATCCCTGACGCGGATCTCGTACTTCTCTGAATCCAGGTATTCCTCTTTGCCCGGCACCGGCGCGGCTTCACACAGCTCGAAACCCGAATACATGCCCCACAGGCCCGAGCCCATGGTGGCCAGCGCGGCGCGGATCAAGAAACCCGGGCGGCCGGACTCATGGAGAAACCCCGGATTGATATCCGGCGTGTTGACGAAAAAGTTCGGCCGAAAACACTCGCGCCACGGCGATTCATTCAGTTGCGTGAAGTATTCGCTCAGCTCGGCCTTGGTGTTACGCCAGGTGAAATAGGTGTAGCTCTGGGTGTAACCGACCTTGCCCAGACGCGCCATCATCGCCGGCGTGGTGAAGGCTTCGGCGAGGAAGATCACCTCCGGGTGCCGGGCCCGCACATCGCTGATCAACCACTGCCAGAACGGCAGCGGCTTGGTGTGGGGGTTGTCGACCCGAAAGGTCTTCACGCCCTCCTCGACCCAGCCCAGCACGATGTCGCGCAACTCGATCCACAGGCCGGGAATGGCATCCGCCGCATAGAAATCAACGTTGACGATGTCCTGGTATTTTTTCGGCGGGTTCTCCGCGTACTTGATCGTGCCGTCCGGGCGCCAGTTGAACCAGCCGGGGTGCTGTTTGAGCCACGGATGGTCCTGGGAGCACTGGATGGCGAAATCCAGGGCGATTTCCAGGCCATGCTCGGCGGCGGCCTTGACCAGGCGACGGAAGTCTTCGCGGCTGCCCAATTGCGGATGGATCGCCTCATGCCCGCCCTCCTCGCTGCCGATGGCATAGGGGCTGCCCGGATCGTCGGGGCCGGCCGTCAGGGCGTTGTTGCGCCCCTTGCGATGGCTGCGGCCAATGGGATGGATCGGCGGAAAGTACAGCACGTCAAAGCCCATGTCATGGATCATCGACAGCCGCGAATGCACGTCATTGAACGTACCGTGGCGCGCCGGATCGTCGGTGATCGAACGGGGAAACAGCTCGTACCAACTGGCAAATTGCGCTGCCTGGCGCTCGACATCGAGCGGGTACACGGTGCTGATGCTCAGATAGGCGCGGTGATCGGCCTGGGTCATCTGGTGTGCACTGTCTTCGTGCAGGAACAGCGCGACCTGCTCGGTTTCCAGCAGGCCGGACAGTTCGTGGTGCAACAGCATCAGCCGGTCGCGCAACGCGTTGTCACTGCGCTCGGCCGCTTGCAGCACCAGGCTGCGGCCTTCCTGCAATTCAAGGCTGACCGGCACCCCGGCCTCGTGTTTCTTGCGCAGCTCGTAACAGAAGCTGGCAAACGTATCGATCCAGGCTTCGATGCAGTATTCATGGGGGCCTTGATGGGTGACGGTAAACCCGCCTTCCCAGCCATTGTTGCCGACATCGCTCATCACCACGCTGTGCCAGCTTTCGTCCTGCAGCGGCCGCCAGCGGATCAGCACCGCGAGCTTGTCGTGGCCGTCAGCGAACACCTTGCTGGTGACATTGACACGCTGACCCACCACAGCCTTGACCGCAAATTCGCCGCCGTCGATCACCGGCATGGTGCTTTCAATCGCGATCCTGGGCAGTAACAGTGCCTGGGACAGTGGTAATGCAGATGCATTGGGAACCAGTGTTTCAGCAGTCATCGAGCATCTTCCCCTTACGCCCTGTGGACGCTCTTTGCTTGATCCGGGTTCTGACACGCCAGCGCTCTCCCTGAGCGCAACCGTCATAGGTCCGAGCCTGTGCCCGCGCGAAAAGTTCAGGTGGATGTACAGCCATTGGGCTGGGAATCAATTGAGCCCGGCAGCTGTCCACCGATAGAGCAAAGCACAAAGGAGGCCACACCGATGAATATCCCGATCCCGGCTGAAACCCCGGACCCGAATATCGACAAACCAGCCCTGCCCCCCACCGCCCCCCAACCGGTTCCGGAGCAGGAGCCGCCAGAACAGCAGCCACCTGCGGTTGAAGAGCCACCGACGCCCCACTCCCCGGTGATCGTCTGACTGTCGGGCCAGCCAGGGGACTCGCCCGCTACTGGCCCTTTTTCAACAACAAGCCAGCTACAAAGAAAACTGAAACCACCTACAGATCCAATAGCCTATTGCCCTCCTCTGCCCCAAGGCCTGGTTCCTATACTCGCACACGCAAACGCCTATCTGCGGTCCGTCAACCGGGTGTTTGCCCCATTTATTGCGAGGAAGCCCGATGTCAACTATCCAATCGAGTCACACTGCCGAGGCCCCCAAGACGCCAGCGCCGTACGGCAGTAACCCACCCCCATCGGCACAAACAGATGAGCGTGTGAAAACCCTGCTCAACGCCGGCCCGAACTGGTCCAGGATGCCGAAGGCCCCGAACCCGGCGCCCCCGACAAACAACACAACGCCACAGGCGGACCCCGGCGACCTGGCCGAACTGTTGACCAAAGACAACGTCAGGGAGATCGTGCGCGACCCCAACTCACCAAAGTCCAAGGCAATCCTTGAAAAACTTCGCGAGCGACTGACACCCGAAAAACTCGAAGCGATGCTGCAAGCCCCCAACGGAGGAGCGAACGCCAGGAAACTCAGAGCCATCGGCAAGGCGTTGGACAAAAGCGAGATTGATTCCAATCTGTCCGAAACCAAAAACCAGATGACCGAGCAAAAAATCAAAGAGCTGTTGTTGCGCAATATCGAGATGCTGACCCAGGCATTTGACGGAGGCGGCATTGAAGGAATCGTCGGGAGCATGCAGCGGTGGAATGATGAAAAAACCAAAATGGAGAAACAGTTCTCCGAATCAAACTCCGCCGCCAAAGGCTTGAACGATATTGGCAGTTCTCTGAGTGAGGACAACATCACCAAAACGCAACGTCGTCCCCCAGCCAAAACCTACAGTTATGACCGACTCAGCGAATCTACCCTGGAAGCGCCCAGCGAAATCCGAAACTTCTCTTCCAACGACAAAGTGGACCTCTCGGGCATTCGAAAGCAGATGAACCAACCCCTGCAGGTCGTCAACCAATTCACGGGCGCCAAGGGGGAAGTCAAAATTGATTATTCTCCGAGCACCAACAACAGCCTGGTGTCGGTTTCCGGCAACCCGGGTGAGCCCCCCTTTGTGGTTAAGGTGTTTGGTGAGGTGCGCCAGAGTAACCTGGCGACCTGAGCCGGCGCAGGCCTGCTTCGGCGATTTGATTGATCTGTATCAGCACGCCTCAAACCCTGCTGCACCTCAGGCGCCACGGGGTGCAGCACATTGACGCAGGCACCTCGTAAAAACCCATCTGATCCGCTTTTTATCGATAAACCTGAGTCTGTTATGCAAACAGACCGACGCGCATAGTTCCTCTGCCTGATGGAGGCTGATGAGCGAACGACCATGAGCGAAAGAATCCCCGTCCGAACCGTGGAAACCTTTGAGCCGATACACCCAAAGAAGGTGAAGGCCAAATCCAGCGACAACCTGATCCACACCCGTAGTTTCACCGGCCTGTTCCGCACCTTGCGCTTGAGTGGTGCAGGCTTTCTGTTCCTGGCCTTTTTCGGCACTGTGTGGCTGAACTGGGGCGGTCGCCAAGCCGTGTTGTGGGACTTGGCGGAAAGTAAATTCCATATTTTTGGTGCGACGTTCTGGCCACAGGATTTCATCCTGCTCTCGGCGCTGCTGATCATCTGCGCCTTCGGCCTGTTTGCGATCACCGTATTTGCCGGCCGCGTGTGGTGTGGCTACACCTGCCCACAAAGTTCGTTCACCTGGTTGTTCATGTGGTGCGAAAAAGTCACCGAAGGCGAACGCAACCAGCGCATCAAGCTGCAAGCCGCGCCGTGGAGCCCGAACAAACTGGCGCGGCGTGCGGCCAAGCACACCTTGTGGCTGGGCATCAGTGTGCTGACGGGCCTGACATTTGTCGGCTATTTCACGCCGATCCGCCCGCTGGCCGCCGAGTTGCTGACCTGGCAAATGGGCGGTGTGAGCCTGTTCTGGGTGCTGTTTTTCACCGGCGCCACTTACATCAATGCCGGCTGGCTGCGTGAAGCGGTGTGCATGCACATGTGTCCATATGCACGGTTCCAGAGTGTCATGTTCGACAAAGACACCCTGACCATTTCCTACGACGCCGCCCGTGGCGAAAACCGCGGCCCACGCAAACGTGAGGTGAAACCCGCCGACGTCGGTTTGGGCGACTGCATCGACTGTCACCTGTGCGTGCAGGTTTGCCCCACCGGCATCGACATCCGCGACGGCTTGCAAATGGAGTGCATCGGCTGCGCCGCGTGTATCGACGCGTGCGACTCGATCATGGACAAGATGGGCTACGCCCGTGGCCTGGTCAGCTATACCTCCGAACATCAACTGCAAGGTGGCAAGACGCATCTGCTACGGCCGCGCCTGATCGGCTACAGTGCCGTGCTGCTGGTAATGATTGCAGCGTTGGTGCTGGCTTTGGTGCAGCGGCCGATGGTGTCGCTGGATGTGACCAAGGACCGGGGCATGTTCCGCGAGAACGCCCAGGGCTTGATCGAAAACATCTACAGCCTCAAGGTCATCAACAAGACCCAGCAGCGCCAGGACTACCGCCTCGAACTGGTGGACGCCGAGGGTTTCCAGCTGCAAGGCAAGACCGAGATCAGCCTGGACCCGGGAGAAATCAGTGACGTGCCGGTGTCGGTGGCGTTGCTGGCGGACAAACCGGCCAGCAGCTCGCAGACCTTGCGTTTCAAGGTTACCGATGTGGATGAACCGTGGGTCTACAGTGCTGCCGACAGCCGCTTCGTGGCACCGCTGAACCGGTAAGGAATAGGATCGTTCCCACGCTCCGCGTGGGAATGCATACCGAGACGCTCTGCGTCTCAAAGCGCGACGCAGAGCGTCACAAGAGGCATTCCCACGCAGAGCGTGGGAACGATCAACATAAGGCCCCCATGAAACGCTACGAAAAATTCGCCGACGACATTGCCGAACTGATCCGCTCCGGCGTCCTGGGCCCCGGCCAGCGCGTGCCGTCGGTGCGCTACGCCAGCCAGACCTACGGCGTCAGCCCGTCCACGGTATTCCAGGCCTACTACCTGCTGGAGCGCCGGGGCCTGATCCGCGCCCGGCCGCGCTCCGGCTACTTCGTCAACACCCATGCACCCAGCCCGTTTTCCGAGCCGGTGGTGAGCGAACAGGTGCACGAGTCCACCGAAGTCGATGTCAGCGAGTTGGTGTTCTCCGTCCTCGACTCGATCAAAGACCCCAACACCGTGCCTTTCGGCTCGGCATTCCCCAGCCCGATGCTGTTCCCGCTGCCACGCCTGGCCCGCTCCCTGGCCAGCGCCAGCCGGGAGATGGACCCGCGGCTGGTGGTCACCGACATGTCGCCGGGCAACCCGCAACTGCGCCGGCAAATTGCCCTGCGTTACATGGTCGGTGGCCTGATGCTGCCCATGGAAGAGCTGCTGATCACCAACGGTGCCCTCGAAGCGCTGAACCTGTGCCTGCAAGCCGTCACCGAGCCGGGCGACCTGGTGGCCATCGAGGCGCCGGCGTTCTATGCCTGCCTGCAAGTGCTGGAGCGCTTGAAGCTCAAGGCCGTGGAAATCCCCGTGCATCCGCGCGACGGCATCGACCTGGGCGCCCTCGCGCAAAGCCTGGAGCGTTACCCGATCAAGGCCTGCTGGACCATGACCAGTTTCCAGAACCCCATGGGCGCCACCCTGCCAGAAGCCAAGAAACAGGCGTTGGTGGAACTGTTGCGCAGCCATCAGGTGCCCCTGATCGAGGACGACGTGTACGCCGAGCTCTATTACGGCCAACACCCACCCAAACCCGCCAAGGCCTTCGACACCGAGGGCCTGGTGCTGCATTGCGGCTCTTTCGCCAAAAGCCTCGCGCCGGGTTATCGCGTGGGCTGGGTGGCGGCCGGGCGCTATGCGCAGAAGGTCGAACGCTTGAAGCTGATGACCTCACTGTGCCCGTCAATGCCCGCCCAGGCGGCGATTGCCGATTACCTGCAACACGGCGGTTACGACCGCCACCTGCGCAAACTGCGCTACGCCCTGGAAGAACAGCAAAGCGCCATGCTTGCGGCCATTGCCCGCTACTTTCCGGCGCAGACACGGGTCAGCCAGCCGGCTGGCGGCTACTTCCTGTGGCTGGAACTGCCGGAGCAGACCGATTCGTTGAAGTTGTTCCAGATGGCCCTGGCCCAAGGCATCAGCATTGCGCCGGGGCCGATCTTCTCGGCCACCCAGCGTTTCAGGAATTGCATTCGCTTGAACTATGGCAGCCCGTGGACAGAAGCGTCGGAGAAGGCGATGGAGACGTTGGGCCGGATTGTGCGGTCGTTCTGAATAACTGGTTCGCCCCCTCTGGCCCCTTCGCGAGCAAGCCCGCTCCCACATTTGAAGGTATTCACAGTTCAAAATGTGGGAGCTGGCTTGCTCGCGAAGGCGTCAGCGCAGTCAATACAAAATCAGCGACCGCCCCCCAAATCCAGGAACGTCCCGGTGGTGTAGGAAGCCTTATCCGACAACAACCAGATAATCGCCTCCGCCACCTCATCCGGGCGCCCGCCACGGGCCATCGGTATACCCGATTCCAATTTACTCACCCGGTCCGGGTCGCCGCTCAGGGCGTGGAAGTCCGTAAAAATATAACCAGGGCGCACCGCGTTCACGCGAATACCTTCACCCGCCACTTCCTTGGACAGGCCAATGGTAAAGGTGTCCAGCGCGCCCTTGGATGCCGCGTAATCCACGTACTCCCCCGGCGAACCCAGGCGCGCCGCCACCGACGACACGTTGACGATGCTGCCGCCCTGCCCGCCATGCTTGGGCGACATGCGCAGCACCGCATGCTTGGCGCACAGGATCGGCCCCAACACATTGGTTTTCATGATCTTGAGAATACGGAACTCGGACATCTCATCAACCCGCGACTTGTGCCCCACGGTGCCGGCGTTGTTCACCAGCGCCGTGACCCGCCCCAACTCGGCATCGACCCGATTGAACAACGCGATCACTTCATCTTCGATGCTGACATCGGCCCGCACCGCGATGGCCTGCGCGCCCAGCGCGCGGACCTGCTCCAGCACGCGGTGGGCAGCGGCCTCGTCGGATTGGAAGTTGATGCAGATACGATAGCCCTGGCGCGCAGCCAGCAAGGCCGTCTCCGCGCCGATTCCGCGGCTGCCTCCGGTGATGATGACGACTTTGTCCATGGGTGGGGTCTCCTGATCCAACCGGGTATTTAGGGTTGGATCCAAGAATACCCGTCAGCCCAGGCTTTTGTCAGGCACCGCGAGTTCTTCGGCGCGCTGGATGTCGGCCATGAAACGCTCCGCCGGCAACGGGTGGCCGAGCAAGTAGCCTTGCAGGGAATTGCAGCCCAGGCGTGTGAGGAAGTTCTGCTGTACATCGGTCTCCACCCCCTCGGCGACGATGCGCAACCCCAGGGCGTGGCCCAGGGCGACGATGGCCGAGACGATGGCCGCATCATCGCCGTCGTGTTCCAGGTCACGCACAAAGCCGCGATCAATCTTCAGCTCATTGGCCGGCAGGCGCTTGAGGTACATCAGGCTGGAATAACCAGTGCCGAAGTCATCGATGGACAGGTCGACGCCCATGTCCGACAGCTGCTGCAACACCGTCATGCTCGCATCGGCATCGCTCATGGCGGTGGTTTCGGTGATTTCCAGGGTCAGGCTGTTGGCCGGCAATTGGTGGCGGTCCAGGGCCGTGGCCACGCTCTTGACCAGCCCGGCGTGACAGAACTGCAACGCCGACAGATTCACGGCGATGCGCCAGTCTTCATAGCCCTGGGCATACCACAGGCGCATCTGGCGACAGGCTTCGTTGAGTACCCACTCGCCGATGGGAATGATCAGACCGGTCTTTTCCGCCAGCTCGATAAACGTTGCCGGCAACAGCAAGCCTTGTTGCGGATGCTGCCAGCGCAACAGCGCTTCGGCGCCCACCGGGATACCGCTGACCGCATCGAACTTGGGTTGGTAATGCAGGCAAAACTGCTGTTGCTCGACGGCGTTGCGCAAGTCCTGCAACAGTTGCAGTTGTTTGCGCGCGTTGGTGTTCATCGACACATCGAAGAAGCTGTAGCCGTTCTTGCCCATGCCCTTGGCGTGGTACATGGCGGCGTCGGCGTTCATCAGCAGTTCCTGTGGGTTGCCGCCGTTGCCGGGGAAGATCGCAATGCCCACGCTTGCAGAAATCTTCAGCTCATGTTCGGCCACCTTGAACGCGCGGTTGACCAGGCCCACCTGGCGCTCGGCGAGACGCAGCGCATCGTCGGGCTGGCTCAGGCGCACCAGCAACACAAACTCATCGCCGCCGATGCGCGCCAGGGTGTCCTGGCTGCGCAGGTCTTCACGCAGGCGCAGGCCAACTTCACGCAGCAACTGGTCCCCCATGTGGTGGCCGAAGGCATCGTTGACCGGCTTGAACCCGTCGAGGTCGATAAACATCAGGGCAAAACAGCCGCCCTTCTCGTTGACCGCTTGCATGGCCTGCTGAATCCGGTCGGCGAGCAAGGTACGGTTGGGCAGCCCGGTCAGGGTGTCGTGCAGGGCCAGGTGGGTCAGTTCCTGATTGGCCAGGCTCAGGGAATCCGCCAGCACCGAGGTGCGCGCCTCCAGGCGGGCGTCCAGCACCGAGGTCAGCAAGGCAATCACCAAGACCGCCAGGCTGGTGACCACCACCAGGTTGTCCAGGCCCTTGCCACTCAAACCCGACAGCGCCGCACCGCAGTAACTCTCGTCGGCAAATTGCGCGGCGGCCATGCCGGTGTAGTGCATGCCGACGATCGCCAGCCCCATCACCACCGCCGCACCGCCGCGCATCAGGCGCACATAAGGGGTGTTGCGCCGCAGGTTGAACGCAATCCACAACGCCGCGCCGGAGGCGACCACCGCGATCAACAACGACGCGCTGAACAGCGTGGGGTCATAGTCGATGCCAGGGGTCATGCGCATCGCGGCCATGCCGGTGTAATGCATGCTGCTGATGCCGGCGCCCATGACCAGCGCGCCAAACGCCAACTGCCAGGCTGGCAAGCGCGGCTGGTTGACCAGCCATAACGCAAAACCGCAGGACAACACCGCGATCAGCAAAGACAACGCGGTGATACCCACGTCGAAGCCCAGGGCAAACGGCAAGCGCAGCGCGAGCATGCCGATAAAGTGCATGGACCACACCCCCACACCCATGGCCAAGGCCCCACCGCTCATCCAATACCACACGGCTCGGCCCTTGGCCGTCGCGATGCGGCCGGCCAGGTCCAACGCGGTATAGGACGCGAGGATCGCAACGAACAGGGAGATCACGACCAGCGAGGGAGAATAACTACCGATAAGCATGGGGCTTCTCAAGACTGACGGGCCTGAAAAGCCCGTGCCAGGTGGCAAAGCGGGCGATTGTAGCGAGAAAGATTCTTGTACAGTTGATTAATTAGCGCATAGCCATCATGGTCTTTTTGACGCCAATTCGCTGACTCAAAAGCCCCTCAAATCCCGGACCTGTTTGAGTCCAAATGTGGGAGCTGGCTTGTGTGGGAGCTGGCTTGCTCGCGAAGGCGGTGGGTCAGCTACTCATCTCGTGACTGACACTCCGTATTCGCGAGCAAGCCCGCTCCCACACAAGCCCGCTCCCACATTTAGTCCGTGTTTACAGTCAATCCTTTGTGTCGACTGTGGTCTTGCCATCCCAACCGCCGCCGAGCGCGGCGATCAATTGCACGCTCGCCACCAGGCGCGTCTGCAACAAGGTCAACACCGTGCGCTCATTACTCAACGCCGTCGCCTGCACCTGCACCACATCCAGGTAGGCAATCAGCCCGGCCTTGTACTGGTTCTGGGTCAGGCGCAACGATTCACGGGCGGCGTCCAGCGCTTCATTGCTGACCACGGCTTCATCTTCCAGCACCTTGAGCTGGACCATGTAGTTTTCCACTTCGCGGAAACCGTCCAGCACGGTCTGGCGGTACTTGGCAACCGTTTCGTCATAGCTGGCCACGGTGCGATCGACTTCGGCCGAGCGCTGGCCGCCGTCGAACAAGGTCATCGCGAGTTTCGGGCCCACCGACCAGAAGCGGTTCGGCAGGCTGATCCAGTCGGCGTAGGTGCTGCTGGAATAACCGCCGGCCAGGCTCAGGCTCAGGTCCGGGTAGTAGGCAGCTTTTGCCACGCCGATATTGGCGTTGGCAGCGATCACCGAGCGTTCGGCCGAGGCGATGTCCGGGCGGCGTTCAAGCAGTTGCGACGGCAGGCTCACGGGGATCTGCGGCAGCGCCGGGATATCGTTGCTCACCGCCAGCTTGAAGTTGGCCGGTGCCTCGCCGATCAACACGGCAATCGCGTTTTCCAGCTGGGCGCGCTGCCAGATCAGGTCGATCAGGCTGGCCTGGGTGGACTTGAGCTGGGTTTGCGCCTGGGCCACCGCATCCTTGCCGGAGACACCGGCGCGGTATTGGTTTTCGGTCATTTGCAGCGAGCGCTGGTAGGTGTCCAGCGTGGCTTGCAGCAAGCGGGTCTGTTCATCCATCACCCGCAGTTGCAGGTAGTTTTGCACCAACTCCGACTGCTGGCTCAGGCGCATCGCCGCCAAGTCCGCGGAACTGGCCTGGGCCGTGGCGTCGTTGGCTTCCAGGCCGCGGCGCAACTTGCCCCAGACGTCCGCCTCCCAACTCACCCCCAATTGCGCGTTGAGGGTATCGCGGATGCCGCTGCTGGAGCTGCTGAGACTGGCGTTGCTGCTGCCGGTGCCCTGGCTGGCACGGGTTTTCCCGGCGCTCAGGTCAACCGTGGGGTAAAACGCACCGCGTGCGCTGCGCACCTGGGCCTGGGCCTGGCGAAAACGCGCCTCGGCCTGGGCCACGGTCTGGTTGGAGGTGTTCAGGCGCACCACCAGGTCGTTGAGCTGGCGGTCGCCGTACAACTCCCACCACGCGCCACGGGCCAGGGCGTCGCTTGGCGTGGCCTGGCGCCAGCCCTGGGCTTCCTTGAACTGCACCGGCTCAACGACGTCCGGGCGCTTGTAGTCCGGGCCGATGGCGCAGGCGCTGAGCAACAGGCCACACAGCACCGTTACCAACAGTTTCTGGCTTGTCTTAGGGAAATCGGTCATAGCGCAGTGTCCAGGGCAGCATCGGTACGCACGCCACGCCAGGCGTTGAAGCGATGGCGCGCGCGGTCGAGATAGAGGTAAACCACCGGGGTGGTGTAAAGGGTCAGGATCTGGCTGAACACCAGGCCACCGATAATGGTCAGGCCCAGGGGCTGGCGCATTTCTGCGCCTTCGGCGGTGCCGAGCAACAGCGGCAGCGCGCCGAGGATTGCCGCCAGGGTGGTCATCAGGATCGGCCGCAAGCGCAGCAGGCAGGCGCTGCGGATTGACTCCAGCGGGCTCATGCCGTCATGACGCTCCAGTTGCAGGGCGAGGTCGATCATCAGGATCGCGTTTTTCTTCACCACGCCAATCAGCAAGAACAAGCCCAACAGGGAGATCAGGCTGAACTCGCCGCCCAACAGGTAGATCGACAGCAACGCGCCCACACCGGCCGACGGCAGGGTCGAGAGGATGGTCAGCGGGTGAATGTAGCTTTCATACAGAATGCCCAGCACCAGGTACACCGCCACCAACGCGCCAAGGATCATGAACGGCTGACCCTTCTGCGTCGCAGCGAAGGCATCGGCGGTGCCGGCCATCTTGGCGATCACATCTTCCGGCAAGCCGACCTTGGCAATCGCCCGCTCGATGGCGGCCGTGCCCTGCTCCACCGTGACCCCGGGCGCCATGTCGAAGGCAATGTTCTCCGAGGCGAACTGGCCCTCGTGGCTGACGCGGTCGTCCGCCAGGCTGTTCTCATAGTGGGCGATGGTCGACAACGGCACGCGCGCGCCAGTGGAGGTGATCACCTGCATCTGGTTCAGGGTGATCGGGTCCTGGGCGTACTTCGGGTTGACCTCCATCACCACCTGGTACTGGTTGAGGCTGTCGTAGATGGTGGAAATCTGCCGCTGGCTGTAGGCGTTGTTCAACACCGCCGTGACCATCGCCATGTCGATGCCCAGGCGCTTGGCCTGGTCGCGGTCGACAATCAACGTAACCTGCGCCGCACCACGGCCTTCGCGGGCGTCGATGGCGGTCAGTTCCGGCAGCTCGCGCAAGGCGCTGACCACTTTCGGGTACCACAGGCGCAACGCGGCCAGATCACCGCTTTGCAGGATGTAGGAATACTGCGCGCTGCTCTGGTCGCGACTGCCACCAAATTGCAGGTCCTGGTCGGCCATCAGGAACAACCGCCCGCCCGGCACCAATGGGACGTTCTTGCGCAGACGCTCGATCACTGCCTGGGCCGAGACCTTGCGCTCGCTGATGGGCTTGAGGCGCACCAGCATCACCGCGTTGTTGGTGCCGTTGCTGCCACCGATAAAGCCGGCCACGCTCTGCACCGCCGGGTCCTTGAGCACGGCGATGCGGAAGGTCTCCATCTTCGGCTGCATCACATTGAACGACAGCCCGTCATCGCCGCGCACAAAGCCGATCAACTGGCCGGTGTCCTGCTGCGGCATGAACGTCTTGGGCACCACCACGTACAGCGCGATATTCACGCCCACGGTAATCAACAGGCTGAGCAGGGTCAGGCGGCGGTGACGCAGCACCCAATCCAGGCTGGTGGCGTAACCGGCGACCATGCGGTCGTTGACCTTCTGGCTCCAGCGTTGCAAGCCAGTCATCTGGCCTTTGACATGGGGCTTGAGCCAACGGGCGCAGAGCATCGGGGTCAAGGTCAGCGAGACGATCAGCGAGACAATGATCGCCGCCGACAAGGTGATGGAAAACTCACGGAACAGGTTGGTGACAATCCCGCCCATAAACAGGATGGACAGGAACACCGCCACCAACGACACGTTCATCGACAGCAAGGTAAAGCCGACTTCCTGGGCCCCCAGGTACGCCGCTTTCATCGGCGGCACGCCGTCGTCGATATGCCGGGAAATGTTCTCCAGCACCACAATGGCATCGTCCACCACCAGGCCGGTGGCAAGGATCAACGCCATCAACGAGAAGTTGTTCAACGAGAAACCGAACAGGTACATCACCGCAAAGGTGCCCACCAGCGACACCGGCACCGCCAACGTCGGGATCAGCGACGCGCGAAAGTTGCCGAGGAACAGGTACACCACCAGGATCACCAGGGCCACGGCAATCAGCAAGGTCATCTCGGCTTCATGCAGGGTCGCGGTGATCACCGGCGAGCGGTCCATCGCCAGGTTGAGCTTGACGCTGGACGGCAGCACCGCCTGCAACGCCGGGAGCTGGGCCTTGATCTGGCGGACGGTCTCGATGATGTTGGCGCCGGACTGGCGGTTGATCACCAGCAGCACGGCCGGTTCGTTGTTGAAGAAACCGCTGTTGTAGCGGTCTTCCACGCCATCGCTGATCTTCGCCACATCGCCCAGGCGCAGGGCCGCGCCGTTCTGGTAGCGGATCAGCAGCGGTTCGTAGTCCTTGGCCTTTTCCAGCTGGTCGTTGGCCTGGATCTGCCAGTTGCGCTCGCTGTCCTCCAGGGAACCCTTGGGCCGGCGCTGGTTGGCATTGGCGATGGTGTTGCGCACATCGTCGAGGGCCACGCCGTACTGGTCGAGGGCCTTGGGTTCGAGTTCGATGCGCACCGCCGGCAGGGAGCTGCCGCCGATCTGCACTTCGCCCACGCCGGGCACCTGGGACAGGCTTTGCGAGAGGATAGTCGAGGCCAAATCGTACAGCTGGCCCTTCTGCAACACGTCCGAGGTCAGCGACAGCACCATGATCGGCGCCTGGGACGGGTTGATCTTCTTGTAGGTCGGCATGCTGCGCATACCGCTGGGCAGCAGGTTGCGCGAGGCATTGATGGCCGCCTGCACTTCCCGCGCGGCGCCGTTGATATCGCGGTCGGAGTCGAACGCGAGGATCACCCGCGTCGAGCCCTGGCTGGAGTTGCTGCTCATGGTGGTGATGCCGGCAATCGCGCCGAACGAGCGCTCCAACGGCGTCGCCACGGTAGACGCCATCACCTCGGGGCTGGCTCCGGGCAAGCTCGCCGAGACCACGATCACCGGAAAGTCGATCTGCGGCAACGGTGACACCGGCAGCAGGTTGAAGCTCACCCCGCCCAGCAGCATGATCGCCAGGCTCAGCAGCATGGTGGCTACCGGCCGGCGGATGAAAGGTCCGGACAGGTTCATGACTCAACCGGCTCCAGGCTTTGCGGCTCTTTGCGCCAGCGCCGACCGAGGCGGTCGAAGTACAGGTAGATCACCGGCGTGGTGAACAGGGTCAGCACCTGGCTCACCAGCAAACCGCCGACCATCACCAGGCCCAGGGGTTGGCGCAATTCCGCGCCCGAACCGGTGGCCAGCATCAACGGCACCGCGCCAAACAGCGCGGCCAGCGTGGTCATCAGGATCGGCCGGAAGCGCAGCAGCGCCGCCTGGTAGATCGCCGTCTGCGGGTCGAGGCCCTGGTTGCGTTCCGCGTCGAGGGCGAAGTCGATCATCATGATCGCGTTCTTTTTCACGATACCGATCAGCAGAATGATGCCGATGATCGCGATCATGCCCAGGTCATTGCCGCTGAGCAGCAACGCCAACAAGGCGCCCACCGCCGCCGACGGCAAGGTCGACAGGATGGTGATCGGGTGGATATAGCTCTCGTAGAGCACGCCGAGCACGATGTACATGGTCACCACCGCCGCCAGGATCAGCAGCAAGGTGCTCGACAGCGACGCTTCGAACGCCTGGGCCGCGCCCTGGAACTGGGTCTGCACGCCCACCGGCATGCCGATGTCCTTCTGGGTCTGGTTGATCAGCTCCACGCCTTTGCCCAGCGCGACGCCGGGGGCCAGGTTGAACGACATCATCACCGCCGGGAACTGGCCGATATGGGCGATAGCCAACTGCGCCTGGCGCTGTTCGACACGGGCCAGGCTGGACAGGCGCACCTGGCCGCCATCGGTAGTTTTCACGTGGATCTGGTTCAGCGCATCCGGGCCGAGGGTTTCGCCAGATTGCGCCTGCAACACCACGCGGTACTGGCTGGCCTGGGTGTAGATCGTGGAAATCTGCCGCTGGCCGAACGCGTCGTACAGCGCGTCGGTGATGGTCGACACTGTAACGCCCAAGCGCGAGGCGGCATCCCGGTCGATCACCAGGAACACCTGCAAACCCTTGTCTTGCAGGTCGCTGGCGACGTCGGTGAGTTCCGGCAACTGGCTCAAGGCGTGCACCAGTTTGTCGCTCCACAGCGCCAAGAGGTCGGCGTCCGGTGACGACATGCTGAACTGGTACTGGGTGCGGCTCACGCGGTCTTCGATGGTCAAATCCTGCACCGGCTGCATAAACAGGCGAATGCCCACCAGCTTGTCGAGTTCCGGTTGCAGGCGGGTAATCACCTCGGCTGCGCTCAAGTCGCGCTGGCCGTGGGGCTTGAGGTTGATCAGCAAGCGGCCGCTGTTGAGGGTGGCGTTGTCGCCATCCACACCGATATAGGACGACAGGCTTTGCACCGCCGGGTCGGCCAGGATGATCTTGGCCAGCTCCTGCTGGCGCTGGCTCATGGCCGCAAAGGAAATCGACTGCGGCGCTTCGGAAATGCCCTGGATCACGCCGGTGTCCTGCACCGGGAAGAAGCCCTTGGGCACCACCAGGTACAACACCACCGTCAGGCCGAGGGTGGCGATGGCCACCAGCAGGGTCAGCGGCTGGTGCTTGAGTACCCACTGCAACTTGCGCCCGTAGGCTTCGATCATCCAGTCGATCCAGGCGCCGCTGGCTTTGTAGAAACGGCTTTGTTCTTCTTCCTTGGGCTCACGCTTGAGCAGGCGCGCGCACATCATCGGCGTCAGGGTCAGGGACACCACCAGGGAAATCAGGATCGCCACTGCCAGGGTGATGGCAAATTCGCGGAACAAGCGCCCCACCACGTCGGCCATGAACAGCAGCGGGATCAATACGGCGATCAGCGACAGGGTCAGGGAGATCAAGGTAAAGCCAATCTGCTTGGCGCCCTTGAGCGCTGCGGCCAGCGGCGTTTCGCCTTCTTCGATATAGCGGGAGATGTTCTCCAGCATCACGATGGCATCGTCCACCACGAACCCGGTGGCGATGGTCAGGGCCATCAGCGTCAGGTTGTTGATGGAGAAACCTGCCAGGTACATCACGCCAAAAGTGCCCACCAGCGACAGCGGCACCGCGATGGAGGGAATGATCGTCGCGCTGACCCGGCGCAGGAACAGGAAGGTCACCATCACCACCAGGGCAATGGCGATGAGCAATTCGTGCTGCACGTCGGTGACCGAGGCACGGATGGTCTGGGTGCGGTCGGTGAGCACCAGCACGTCGAGGCCGGCGGGCAGGTTGTCGGTGATGCTCGGCAGCAGCGCCTTGATGCGGTCCACCACCTCGATCACGTTGGCGCCGGGCTGGCGCTGGATATTCAGCAGCACGGCCTGGTTTTCATTGGCCCAGGCGGCGAGGCGCTCGTTTTCGGCGCCGTCGACGATCTGTGCCACGTCTTTCAGACGCAGTGGCGCGCCATTGTTGTAGGCCAGGATCAGTTCGGCATATTGCTGGGGCGAGACCAGTTGGTCGTTGGCATCGAGCATCGACACGCGGGTCGGGCCGTCGAAATTGCCTTTGGGCTGGTTGACGTTGGACGCAGCGATCAGGGTGCGCACATCCGCCAGGTTCAATCCGTTGGCCGCCAGGGCCTCGGGGTTGACCTTGATACGCACCGCCTGGCGCTGTCCGCCCGCGATGCTGACCATACCGACGCCACTGATCTGCGCGATTTTCTGCGCCATGCGCGTATCGACGAGGTCATTGAGCTTGGGCAGCAGCATGGTCTTGGAGGTGACGGCCAGGGTCAGCACCGGGGTATCCGCCGGGTTGACCTTGTTGTACACCGGCGGCGCCGGCAGGTCCTTGGGCAGCAGGTTGGTGGCGGCGTTGATCGCGGCCTGCACTTGTTGCTCGGCGACGTCCATGTTGACGTCAAGGTTGAAGCGCAGGGTCAGCACCGACGCGCCACCGGAACTGGTGGACGCCATCTGCGTAAGGCCGGGCATTTGCCCGAACTGGCGCTCCAGCGGCGCGGTGACGGCACTGGTCATCACGTCAGGGCTGGCGCCGGGGTACAGGGTCATCACGCGGATGGTCGGGT
This sequence comes from Pseudomonas sp. B611, assembly GCF_055407965.1. Classification (NCBI taxonomy): domain Bacteria; kingdom Pseudomonadati; phylum Pseudomonadota; class Gammaproteobacteria; order Pseudomonadales; family Pseudomonadaceae; genus Pseudomonas; species Pseudomonas sp. B611. Next base: position 50,186 of record NZ_JBUZST010000020.1, on the reverse strand, counting down.
AATCCACCTGGGGCAACGCCGACACCGGCAACAAGCGATACGAGATGATGCCGGCCAACACAATGGCGAGCATGCTCAGCGTGGTGGCGACCGGGCGAAGAATAAACAGCCGCGACAGGTTCATGAACCGACCTTTTGCGCCTTGCCGGCAGTGGTGCCGGTCTCCCCTTTCGCCGCCGGCTTGCCTTGCAGGTGCTCGGTCGGGGTGGTCAGCACTTCGGTGCTGTCGTTGACCACTTCGATCTCAGTGCCGTCCTTCAGGCGGTCGGTGCCTTCCAGCACCACGCGATCGCCGGCCACCAGGCCTTCTTTAATCACGGTGTTGTCGCCATCGGTGTCACCGATGACCAGCGGCTGGATCTTGACCTTCTTGTCGCCATCGAGTTTGTAGACAAACGTGCCGCTATTGCCGAACTGGATCGCCGCAGACGGCGCCAGCACCACGTTGTGCAGGGTGTCGGCCAGCAGGTGCACGTTGACGAACTGGTTGGGGAACAGCGCCTGGTCCTTGTTATCGAAGCGCCCTTTGAATTTCAGGGTGCCGGTGGTCACGTCGATCTGGTTGTCCAGGCTTTGCAGCACACCCACGGCCTGTTGTTTCACGTCGCCACGGTCCCAGGCTTCCACGGGCAGCTTGTTGCCGGCGTGGTAACGGGTGAGCACGGTGCCCAGGGTGTTTTCCGGCAGGGTGAAGACCACGTTGATCGGTTGGGTCTGGGTGATCACGGCGATAAACGTGGTGTCGTTCGCCGCCACCAGGTTGCCCACGTCCACTTGGCGCAAGCCGACACGGCCTCCGATGGGCGCGCGGATCTTGGTGAATTCCAGGTTGAGCTTGGCGTCATCCATCGCACCCTGGTTGGTCTTGACCGTGCCCTGGTATTGCAGGACCAGCGCTTCGGCGGTGTCCAGGGTCTGCTTGGCAATACTGTCCTGGGCATACAGGCCGCGATAACGCTCGACATCCACCTGGGCGTTTTTCAGTTGCGCCTGGTTCTGCAACAGCGTGCCCTGGGCCTGGAGCAAGGCGTTCTGGTAGCTGCGCGGGTCGATCTCGGCCAGCAGGTCGCCGGCCTTGACCATCTGCCCTTCTTCAAAGGCGATCTTCACCAGTTCACCGCCCACCCGGCTGCGCACGTTGATGGTGTTGAGCGCGGTCACCGTCCCCAGCGCCTTGTAGTACACCGGGAACTCACCGAGTACCGCCGGGGCCACGCGCACCGGCACCGGGCCAGCAGCCCCCCCGAAGCCCGGGCGCATCATCCCCGTCTTGCCGGCATGGCCCGCGGGTTTCTCGGCGCCGTCCTTATGGCTGGCGGGCCAGAATTTCCAGCACAGGCCGGCGATAACCAGCAGCACAAGCAGGCCAAACAGCCAGCGGCGGGACTTACGGGGGGAGGATTGCATGGATTGATCAACCATTGGGCGCGAGAGCTTCTTCTTTGGGAGGCTGAAAGATAAGCACTGGAGCGCGTTTAGAGAAGCGCCTTTACCGGCTATTTACCTTGGGCTTACAACTTTTAACTTCTGACCTTAGTCCATTGGCTAATTCAGCTAAGCGTTTGACCCTTAAATGAAAACGGCCTGGACTAGGCCAGGCCGCAATCATGTAGCACGCGTGTTACTGCCAGACGACAGTCATACGCAGATACAGTTACTTCAAAACAGCCAGGGCTGCTTCGTAGTTTGGCTCTTGGCCGATTTCGGCGACCAGTTCGCTGTGCAGGACTTTATCGTTTTCGTCCAGTACCACGACAGCGCGGGCAGTCAGGCTGCGCAGCGGGCCATCAACGATGTTCACGCCGTAGTCCTCGGAGAACGCTGCGCTGCGGAAATCCGACAGGTTCTTCACGTTTTCCAGGCCTTCGGAGCCGCAGAAACGCGCTTGGGCAAATGGCAGGTCCGAGGAGATGCACAGTACAACGGTGTTGGCCACATCGTTGGCCTGGGCGTTGAACTTGCGCACCGAGGTGGCGCAGGTCGGGGTATCGACGCTTGGGAAGATGTTCAGAATTTTGCGCTTGCCGGCGAAAGTGGCCAGGGTGGCGTCCGACAGATCGCCGGCAGTCAGGGTGAAGTCAGCGGCTTGGGTGCCGACTTGTGGCAGTTCGCCTTCAACTTGGACAGGGTTACCACGGAGGGTGACTTGAGCCATGAACGGAATCCTTTTGCTGTGTTGGGTTAAACGAATTCGAGAGGCGGAAGTTAACCACAAAGCGCGATGACTACCTACCGCCAGACACAAATTGTCATGCGACGTGGTTGTGGTTTAATTGCGCGCTTTTCGCCCCTCCTTCAAGGAAACCGTTGTTGATGAATCAGCCTGCCACCAAAGTCCTGGTCATTGGTTATGTCTGGCCGGAACCCCGTTCCTCGGCCGCGGGCGGGCATATGATGCAAATACTCGAAACCTTTCTTACGCAAGGTTGGGACATTACCTTCAGCAGCCCCGCTGCATTGGGCGAGCACAAGGCTGATCTCTCGGTACTGGGCATCGCCGAATGCGCCATCGAACTCAATAACAGCAGCTTCGATGACTTTATCCGCGAACTGGCCCCGGATATCGTGCTGTTCGACCGTTTCATGATGGAAGAACAGTTCGGCTGGCGCGTCGAAAAACACTGCCCCGACGCCCTGCGCGTCCTGGAAACCTGCGACCTGCAAAGCCTGCGCGACGCGCGCCAGCAACGCCTGAAGCAGCACCTCAAGGCCCACCCCGACAGCGATGACTTCAACGCCCTCTTTGCCCCGGCCCTGAAGGAAGAGTTCGAGCTGATGGCCGACACCGACATCGCCAAGCGCGAAATCGCGGCCATTTACCGCTGCGACATCAGCCTGATGATCTCCGACGTCGAAGCCCGCCTGCTCACCGAGCAGTTCAAGGTGCCCGCCGCCCTGCTCCACTGGTGCCCGCTGATGCTGGAGGTGCCCACTGCGCCCTTTACACCGTTTGAAGACCGCGCGCACTTCCTCAGCATCGGCAACTTCCGTCACGCCCCCAACTGGGATGCGGTGCTGTGGATGAAGAACAGCCTGTGGCCGCTGATTCGCCAGCAACTGCCGGGCGCCCAGTTGCACATCTACGGTTCCTACACGCCGCCCAAGGCGACGGCGCTGCACAACCCGGCGCAAGGCTTTCATGTAATGAATTGGGCCGAGGATGCGTTGCAGGTCATGGGCGCCGCGCGTATCTGCCTGGCGCCATTGCGTTTTGGTGCCGGGATCAAGGGCAAGCTGGCGGATGGCATGCTTTGCGGCACGCCAAATGTCACCACGCCGATCGGGGCCGAAGCCATGGGCGATGAGCAACCGTGGCCGGGCGCCATCGAGCAGAGCGCAGCGGCACTGGCCACGGCCGCCGTGGCGCTGTATCAGGACCACGAGCGCTGGACCGCGGCCCAGGAACAGGGCCGCCAGTTACTCGCGCGGCGTTACGACGTCACCCGCCACGCCCCGGCGCTGGTGGCATGCCTTGAGCAATGCCGGAACAACCTGGCCGCCCATCGCCGGGACAACTTTACCGGCAGCATGCTGCGTCACCATGCCCATAAAAGTACGCAATACATGTCGCAGTGGATCGAAGCAAAAAACCGCGTCGTATAAACATCGGCGCTGGCAGCCTTACACACATAGGGGCATTATTCGGGTCGCAACCAACAATAAAGCGACGGCAGCATGACCCGAGCAGCGCGCATCACCGACCCTTCCTACGAGCTGATGGACGATCACAACGGTCTGTCCATCATCTATCGCCAACACGGCTTCCCCTGCCCGTTGGTGCGCTGGCATTTCCACAAGGAGTACGAGCTGCACCTGATCGTCGCCAGCTCCGGCAAAGTGTTTATCGGCGACTACATCGGCAACTTCTACCCGGAAAGTCTGTTCCTCACCGGCCCCAACCTGCCCCACAACTGGATCAGCCAGGTCGAAGAAGACGAAGTGGTGCCCAAACGCGACATGCTGGTGAACTTCACCGATGAGCTGTTTGAAGGCGGTAGCCATATCTTCGCCGAACTGAAAAGCCTGGCACCGCTGTTGGAGCGTGCGCAGTACGGCATCGAGTTCCGCTGCAAAAACACCATCGCCCAGGCCATGGCCCTCATGCAACGCATCGAGGATGCCCAGGGCATGGCGCGCCTGGGGCACTTTTTTATTCTGCTGGAAGTGCTCAGTGCGTGTGAGGACTACCAACTACTGTCGGGCGCCACCACGCCACAGCTGGCCGATGAACACAGCATCGACCGCACCAACCGCGCGGTGGACTACATTTTTGCCCACTACGCGCGGGAATTGTCGCTGGAAGAAGTGGCGGAATACCTGGGGATGAAGCCGACGTATTTCTCGCGGGTGTTTAAACAGGCTACCGGGCGCACGTTTATCGAGTTCGTCAATCGGTTGCGTATCAGCAAGTCCTGCGAGTTGCTCGCGGACGGCGACAAGGCGGTGACGGACGTGTGCTTTGAGTCGGGTTTCAACAACATCTCCAACTTCAACCGGCGCTTCCAGCAGCTCAAGGGTATGACGCCCTCTCATTACCGACGTCTGGCCGTACAGCGGCTCACGGAACAGAACCTGGTTTGACTCGGGCAGCAGCGCAACACCGCCAACCAAAAGACCGATAACTCAACAACAACGCCTCCCCCATCGCCAATGGAACCCAATCATCCCGCCCTGTGACTCAGTGTAAGCATCGCCTCGGCTTTCGTTAGAAAGACGATGCTTTTCTGACTTACAGGTAAAGGGTCTCCATGATCAATGTCTCGCAGTTTTCCGGCAACAGTGTCACACGCCAGCCGCCGACTGAAATCAAGCCGCACATAACCCACGCACGGCCGAGTCAGGAAACAATCGCTAGCCCGCCGCCCAGCCCACCTAAGTTTGATCCTGTCTTGTCGCGTTCGCGTCGAGACTTGCAGAATCCGGCCACCGAACCTGACCCTCTCAAGCTGTCAGTTAGCCAGTTCGCCGACGCCTTGGTTGAGAGGGATGACAGGCAGCTGGCGATAAATCTTGGCAATGCCTTGATTCGCCGCGAACGCAATGCCGAAACCAGCGGCTCTATCGAAGATGCGTACAAGCTCCCCGTACCGCCGTACTCTAGCTATGGCCAGGCGTTGTCTGAGCTTGGTGACGCACTGGAATCGGAGCCTTTCAAGTCGTTTGCCGAAGCCAAGTCGATTAATATTTCACAGCTGGTCTTCGATCCAGACGGCAGCCTGTCGGAGACAGGTACAGATGGAGGCTTCACCAATTATTTCGCGCATAACAATCCCGAGTGGGCAGCTGCCTCATCTGCCGTTTTAGCCGCCGTAAAAAAACTGGTGGGTCAGGGCTACCCCACACTTGCGTACTATGGTCGCGATCACGCATCGGCTCACAATGTCGCCGAATTCTACGGGTATTCATTGAGCGGCCTCGATGCCAACGATAGGCTCAAAACCGCAGGGAAACTTCTGCACGACGGCAGTTTCAAGACGCTCAGCAGCTCAGACCCGCTCGACGCGCCCATCAAACAAAAACAAAGAGACGCCCGCCAACGCATTGTGGATCTATCGCCACCAGCGCTAACCACGATTCTTGAAGAGTTTGCACCTTCGACGGCAGAACAAAAGGTTCAGCAAGACGATCAGGCACTGGCACAGTTGGTCAGCCGCGGGATGATGAAGCTGCTGCCAGAAACGGCCGAAAACGAAACATCGGTCACTCTGGAGGACATTCCCAAGTATTCAACTTACAGTCTGGTGCGTGAAAACCTGTTGAAAAAGCTGCAGGGCAAAACAGCCGCCACCTTTTTCCAAGAGAACAACGTCGACCCCACCAGCATACGCATCAACCCCATCAGCGGCGAGTTGACGGGCACCGTAAAAGGCGTCGAAACCACGTTCAACCTGAACGATGTGTCTGGTTGGAACGATGTCTGGACCGAGATAAAAGATGCGTTGCAACAGATGGCCGCGGGCTCTGATGAGGATGTCACCTACCCCTCCAGCAACTCCGCCAGCCTGTATAAAGTCATGGCTTTTTACAATGAACCGCCGCCTCACCAAGAGCAGGACACTCGACGCCCCGACTGGCAGCAACGCCAGCTCGCGTCCACCCTGCAGCGTATCGACGAGATGAACCAGAATAATGGTTTCAAAGCGTTGATCGGTGAAGACCCCAGCGATCCCGAATCCATCGCAGTACGGCAGCGCCAGCAAGCCGTGACGAAACAATTGGAAAACACGCCGCCATCATTATCGCCACTTGAAACCCTGGCCACCACCGTCAAGGCCAACCTCCTGTCCTCCGAAGACCTTTTAGCCAGCGCCGAAGGCGAACTGGCATCCACCGTACATCGTGCGATGCTTGAGCTGAAAGCCAACCCCGACCAGGTCACGTCGAAAACCATCCAGCCGATACCGGCCAACAGCCTCGCCGGCCAGTGGCGGGCCTACCTGGTCAAAGCCCTCAACGGGGGTGGTTTCACCGAGTGGATGAAGGAACAGAATATTGCCCTGAACTCTTTGCGCTATGACCCGACGGACCAAGCGCTGATCGGCAGCGTCAACGGCGTCGACCAGCGCTTCTCCGTCAGTGATTTTGCGCAAAAGTACCCCAAGCATTTTGATGTGCTCGCACCTGTATTGACCGCCGCGCAGGCATTCGCCAAGCCCGGGCAACCGATTGCCCTTGCTCACGCCGAAGGCAGCGGCATGCCGTACCAATGGGTGGCCAACCTCTATGGCCTCAGCAACGCCCCAAGCAGCCCGTTATTTGCACAACAGACTGAGTCGTTGGGCAGTACCCAAAAGCTCCCTGGCCTACCTGATGACCCACAAAAAATCGTGGGCTGGCTGGGCCAGCAAAAAACCGCATTGGGTGATAGCAACGACCGTTATCAGTTGATCGGCTTGTTGAAAGCCGGGCATAAAAACAGCGACTTCCGTCGCTTTGCGGTTGACCCGCACTCAAGCCATCAACCGAAAGGCGTAACGCAGCTTGCAGCATTCCTCGCACACAATGACTGGTATCCAATCAGATCAAATGCCGACAACGATAATTTGCTGGCAGCCTTGCAGTCACCGGTTCCCCATTCCCCTCCCCTTGGCAACTACTGGGGCTTCCTGTCAACGCAACTGCCGCTGACGACCGCACAGCGCGGGACATTGGTCGAGGAGGTGAAAAACAACATCGGCACCAGTGGCACCCTCCTCAATTACCTGAGCAGCAAGGTTACCAACCTCAGTAGCGACCCTGAACAAGCACTGGAGCAACTGTTCACCAGCGACGATGCGCTTGAACTCGCCACTCATCTGCAAAGCCAGATGAAGGGGGCCGCAACCCCATCCAGCCTGAAGCAATGGCTATTGACGGCGTTGGTGCTGGAGCTGGATCCAACGGCCGGAACGCAGCATAAGACCGTTGCTGGTGTGGATTTGATGGGCGCTGATAACGCCGGGCGCGGCGCGCGCTTTATCCGTGACCGGTTTAACCAATATTTGACGACCAAGAAGAACATTCCGTCCGACCTTGCATCGACGGTTTCGCACCTGCTGATGCGGGGCGCTGCACCACACCTGCTGGTGAAAGATGCACCGCAAAAAATGACGCTCGGCTCCCCGGAGTGGTTCAACTTTACGGCAGCGGTCAACCGGATCGAATGGACGGCCCCCGGAGCGACCGCGAACATGACCTATCAACAGATAATGGAAAATTACAAAATCCAGCCTATTTCAAAATTGGAATCGCAAATACAAAGCTACGCGCAGATGAACCCTTTGTTGGATTGGGCCGCCCTCAACAACAAGGTCGACAAGAACAACTACACCTTGGAACAGTTGAAAGACAGCCAGGAAAAACTCCAGGCGCAAGCCAGTAACACCGCCCAAGCGATCAACTGGTTGAGCACGTCGCCAGCGCCCAACAGAAGGGACATGGCGCTTAAGGTGCTAAGAGAAAAGTTTGGCCCCGATATTGATTATGAAAAACGATTCATGGTGGAGAACGAGCTCGGTGGTGTTATCAGCGGCCGCCACTACAGCCTCGTAGAAATCTATGAAGCCGGCAGGCTGGATGAAAGCTGGCTACAGGAAGGCAATCAGGTGGATTTCGACAGCCTGCGTAAAAAAGCCAAAGAGCCTGACTTTCCGGTTATCAACGGTGAATTCGACAAGGCCATAAAGGCTGACTTCAACCTGCGCAGGCTTCATACCACGACGTTGTTTGAGGACATGCTTAAAAAGCTACCGGTAGAGGAGCAAAAAAGCCTGCTTTATGGCGACGTAGCGTTTTTAAATGTTGAAGGTCCCGGTAGTAGCAGCGGCATGGTGATAACGTCTGTCTACAACGGGGTCAGAAGAGATTTTGCGGTTTACCCGACGTGGGGCCAGATTGTAAGAGTTGCTGACATCGATCCCTCCACCCCGCTGGGCAAAGAGGTCAATCTCGAAATCGACGCTGATGCTTTCAAAAGTGGCAAAGAGCCCAGGACGGGAGTTAAAACTAACGTTGTATTGCGCACCACCGACCAACACCTGCTGGATGACAACAATGAACCCTGGCCGTTGGAAGTCAACTTCCCAGCCCACAAGGAAGACGATGCGTTCTCTCCCAACTACGTGGCGGGCAGACTATCCAAACTTGCCAAGGTCATGATCGACTCGACCTACCTGAATAAATCCGAGTTTGTGAACCTTCACCGCAACTGGTCCAGCAATACGCTTGAAACGGCGACAGAACCCAGTGACTTCTTCAAAGCCCTGTGGCACTCCTTGCCCGGCGCCAGCAGCCTGGAAGACATTTATCACGGCCAATTCCTGAAGGCGGGCGCAGACCTTGCCATTGATGTCGCTATCGTTGTTGCCACCGAGGGCGCCGGCAAGTTGTGGGGCCTGGCAAAATCTGCGGCGTCCTGGGCGGCAGCCAAGGTCGGTGCGGGGTTTATAGAGAAGTTTGGGGCTAAGGAAGCCGAAAGCATTACGATGAGGGACATGACCTCCACCGCTACCTCTGAGTCATTCAATGCAACCAGCCGCCTGCAAGGCTCAGCTGTCGAAGTTACGACACCGGGGAATGTGGCTGACGGTTCCGCCGCCAGCTCCAGCGCAGGGAAAAAAACCAAGATCAGCGCTATTTTTCAAGATGATGAATGGCACGCCTATAACGGCAAGACGCTAGAGGCTGAGGGCCCTGCGCTTAATGGATTTGTGCCGGAAGGTTCCACCAAAAGCTCTCTAAACCCTCTATTTGGTTTATCGCCCCAAGAGAGACAGACCCAAAAAGAGTTGATTGAAAATTTTGAAAATAAAGTCACCGAAGCACGTAAAACGCCAGGGTATCAAAAAGGCTACGACACGTTAAATCTCGATAACATAGCGGGTTACACCCCAAATATGGGACCTAAAACAATCGCGAAGCTAATTGCCGATTCAGAATTCACTGCTGAGCAGATAGGCAGTTTGATGCGGCAAAGAGAGAGAATAAATCTGGACACCGTTCAAAGACTTTCCGAGGGTTTCATGAAAGAAATGAAATCGGCTGGAGGTACCGCTCGCCCTATGCCCCAGGCGCTTTATCTTGCCCTGACACACATCTTCTCCCCTGGCGAGTGTGCTGGGCTTTCCACCGCAATGGCTATGGCAATAATGGATGGCACGGAAAATACATTGCTCGATAATCTAGTCATTGCCGCTGCAAGACCGAAACTCGCCGCGAATGCCGCGTTTCTCGAGAGCATCTCGAAACTCGAGAATTCGATGATGTATCAACCACAACTTCATGCCGGTTCCGGGACTCTCGTCCCGGTTGACAACATCATCAAGAAGATGAGCAAGGCGACAAGTACGATCACATGGCTCATCAGCTCGGATGATCACGCAATGGTCGCGGGCGTGAGGATAGACCCCACCGATATAAGCAAAAAGATCTGGTATTTTTATGAACCAAGCTATGGCCTTGCCAAGTTCGAATCTGAAAACGCGATGAAGGCTGGGGTGAGCAAGCTCCTGAAGAAGGGCCCAATTGGTAGCAGTCAGGCCCATTTTGGAACTCCTTCAAAACCGTTGTATGGAATGTCAGTCTTCAATGAGAACAATCTCGCCAAGGAGAACTGGTCGAAAGCAGACGTTAAAAAGCTGTCCCAACCCATTGGGAGTTGACACGTTCGGCATGCCCCGCGGACCAGGGCGCAGCACCTGCGCTGCGCCATCGCTCCATCCGCACGAGCAAGTATCTACAGCGAAGCTCTTTGAATCGAGTGCAAAAAAGTATCAGTCCCAGTGCTCCCAAGGATTTGTCACAACCCCATTTCAAGGCTGTAATCAACCGCACACTCTTCCTGACCCCCTGTAGGAAGACACAACAACAATAACTGTCCTTCTGTAGCCCCCTGGGCGCGGAAATGGAGTGCGCAATGAAGTTCACAGCAAAAGCTCTGCTTGCCTGCACCTGCATGACCCTCAGCGCCGTCAGCCTTGGCGCGCAGACCCTGACCATTGCCACCGTCAACAACAGCGACATGATCCGCATGCAAAAGCTCTCGAAAACCTTCGAGGCCGAGCACCCGGAGATCAAGCTGAACTGGGTGGTACTTGAAGAAAACGTGCTGCGCCAACGCCTGACCACCGACATCGCCACCCAAGGTGGACAGTTCGACGTGCTGACCATCGGCATGTACGAAGCTGCACTGTGGGGCGCCAAGGGTTGGCTGGAGCCGATGAAAGATCTGCCAGCCTCCTACGACCTCGACGACGTATTCCCTTCAGTGCGTGACGGCTTGTCGGTCAAGGGTTCGCTGTACGCCCTGCCGTTCTATGCCGAAAGCTCGATCACCTATTACCGCACCGACCTGTTCAAGGACGCCGGGCTGACCATGCCCGAGCACCCGACCTGGACGCAGATCGGCGAATTCGCCAGCAAACTCACCGACAAAACCAAAGAACAATACGGCTTGTGCCTGCGCGGCAAAGCCGGTTGGGGCGAGAACATGGCGCTGATCACCACCCTGGCCAACGGCTACGGGGCGCGCTGGTTCGATGAGAAATGGCAGCCGGAATTCAACGGGCCAGAGTGGAAGGATGCGCTGAACTTCTACGTCGACAACATGAAGAAATCCGGCCCGCCGGGGGCCTCCAGTAACGGCTTCAACGAAAACCTCGCGCTGTTCAACAGCGGCAAATGCGCGATCTGGGTCGATGCCAGCGTGGCCGGCTCGTTTGTCACCGACAAAACCCAGAGCAAGGTGGCGGACCACGTCGGCTTTACCTTCGCCCCACACGAGAAGACCGACAAGGGCACCTCGTGGCTGTACTCCTGGAGCCTGGCGATCCCCACCAGCTCCAAAGCCAAGGATGCCGCCAAGGTGTTCGCCAGCTGGGCGACGTCCAAGGAATACGGCGCATTGGTGGCCAAGACCGATGGCGTAGCCAACGTCCCACCGGGCACCCGGACCTCGACCTACAGCGACGAGTACATGAAAGCCGCGCCGTTTGCCAAGGTGACCCTGGAATCGCTGAAAGTCGCGGACCCGACCAAACCGACGCTCAAGCCGGTGCCGTATATCGGTATCCAGTTGGTGACCATTCCTGAGTTCCAGGCGATTGGGACGCAGGTCGGCAAGTTCTTCTCGGGGGCGTTGACCGGTCAGCAGACGGTGGACGCTGCACTGACCGCCGCGCAGACCACTACCGAGCGCGAAATGAAGCGGGCCGGCTATCCCAAATGAGGTAAGCCTTCCACTGTAAATGTGGGAGCGGGCTTGCTCGCGAAGGCGGTCTTCCAGTTGATGAATCTGTGACTGATCCACCGCATTCGCGAGCAAGCCCGCTCCCACAGGGACTGCACTCCGATTCTTGCTCTGCACTGGCCTTGAATACCATGAATACATCACCCAAAAACCGCCTGGCCAACCCCGGCTGGTTCCTTGTCAGCCCCTCGGTTGCCCTGCTGCTGCTGTGGATGATCGTGCCGCTGGGCATGACCCTGTACTTTTCGCTGATCCGCTACAACCTGCTCTACCCCGGTGAAAACCAATTCGTCGGGCTGGAAAACTTCACCTACTTCATCACCGATTCGGGCTTCTTGCCCGGCGCCACCAACACCCTGTTACTGGTGGGCAGCGTGCTGCTGATCAGCGTGGTGCTGGGCGTGCTGATCAGCGCCCTGCTCGAAGCCAGTGAGTTCTTCGGTCGCGGCCTGGTGCGGGTGTTGTTGATCTCGCCGTTCTTCATCATGCCCACCGTCGGTGCGCTGATCTGGAAGAACCTGATTTTCCACCCGGTGTCGGGGATTCTCGCCGCCGTGTGGAAGTTCTTTGGCGCCGAGCCGGTGGACTGGCTCGCGCACTACCCGTTGCTGTCGATCATCATCATTGTCTCGTGGCAATGGCTGCCCTTCGCCATCTTGCTGCTGATGACCGCCATGCAGTCCCTCGACCAGGAACAAAAGGAAGCCGCGCGCCTGGACGGTGCCGGCGCCATCGCGATTTTCTGGCACCTGACCCTGCCGCACCTGGCCCGCCCGATTGCCGTGGTGGTGATGATCGAAACGATCTTCCTTCTCTCGGTGTTCGCCGAAATCTTCACCACCACCAACGGTGGCCCGGGCTACGCGTCCACCAACCTCGCCTACCTGATCTACAACCAGGCGCTGGTTCAGTTCGACGTGGGCATGGCCTCGGCCGGCGGCTTGATTGCCGTGGTCATCGCCAATATCGCGGCGATCATCCTGGTGCGGATGATCGGCAAAAACCTGACTGACAAGCCTTGAGGGCCGCGCCATGACGCTTCAACAATCTCGCCGCCTGCAAAGTCTGTTGCTCGGCACGTTGGCCTGGGCCATCGCGATCCTGATCTTCTTCCCGATCTTCTGGATGGTGCTGACCAGCTTCAAGACCGAAATCGACGCGTTCGCCACGCCGCCGCAGTTCATCTTCACGCCGACGCTGGAGAACTACCTGCACATCAACGAGCGCAGCAATTACTTCGCCTACGCCTGGAACTCGGTGGTGATTTCCTTCAGCGCCACGGCCCTGTGCCTGCTGATCTCGGTGCCGGCGGCCTACTCCATGGCCTTCTACGAAACCCAGCGCACCAAGGGCACGCTGCTGTGGATGCTGTCGACCAAGATGCTGCCACCGGTGGGCGTGCTGATGCCGATCTACCTGCTGGCCAAGAGCTTTGGCCTGCTGGATACGCATATCGCGCTGATCATTATCTACACCCTGATCAACCTGCCGATTGTGGTGTGGATGGTTTACACCTACTTCAAGGACATCCCCAAGGACATCCTCGAAGCCGCCCGCCTCGATGGCGCCACCCTGTGGCAAGAGATGGTCCGCGTGCTGCTGCCGATTGCCAAGGGAGGCCTGGCCTCCACCGTGCTGTTGTCGTTGATCCTGTGCTGGAACGAGGCGTTCTGGTCGTTGAACCTGACCTCGTCGAATGCCGCGCCGCTGACCGCGCTGATTGCCTCCTACTCAAGCCCCGAAGGCTTGTTCTGGGCCAAATTGTCCGCCGTGTCGACCCTCGCCTGCGCGCCGATCCTGATCTTTGGCTGGATCAGCCAGAAACAGCTGGTGCGCGGTCTGTCCTTCGGCGCTGTTAAATAATAATTCCAAGCGGAGGCCCATCATGGCCAACCTGAAAATCAAGAATCTGCAAAAAGGCTTCGAAGGTTTCTCCATCATCAAGGGCATCGACCTTGAGGTGAACGACAAGGAATTCGTGGTCTTCGTCGGCCCGTCGGGCTGCGGCAAATCCACCCTGCTGCGCCTGATCGCCGGCCTGGAAGAAGTCAGCGACGGCACCATCGAACTGGATGGCCGCGACATCACCGAAGTGACCCCGGCCAAGCGCGACCTGGCGATGGTGTTCCAGACCTACGCCTTGTACCCGCACATGAGCGTGCGCAAGAACATGTCGTTTGCCCTGGACCTGGCGGGCGTGGACAAGAAGCTGGTGGAAAGCAAAGTCAGCGAAGCCGCGCGCATCCTCGAACTGGGCCCGTTGCTGGAGCGCAAGCCCAAGCAGCTGTCGGGCGGCCAGCGCCAGCGCGTGGCCATTGGCCGGGCGATTGTGCGCAACCCGAAGATCTTCCTGTTCGACGAACCACTCTCCAACCTCGACGCCGCGCTGCGCGTGCAGATGCGCCTGGAACTGGCACGCCTGCATAAAGAGCTGCAAGCGACGATGATCTACGTGACCCACGATCAGGTTGAAGCCATGACCCTGGCCGACAAAGTGGTGGTGCTCAACAGCGGCCGCATCGAACAGGTCGGCTCGCCGCTGGAGCTGTACCACCAGCCGGCCAATCTGTTTGTGGCGGGGTTTCTCGGCACGCCGAAAATGGGCTTTCTCAAGGGCAAGATCACCCGCATCGACAGCCAGGGCTGCGACGTGCAACTGGACGCTGGCACCACCGTCAGCCTGCCGTTGAGCGGCGCGACGTTGAGTGTAGGCAGCGCGGTAACCCTGGGCATCCGCCCGGAACACCTGGAAATCGCCACCGCTGGCCAAACCACCCTGACCGTCACCGCCGACGTCGGCGAGCGCCTGGGCAGTGACACCTTCTGCCACGTCATCACCGCCAACGGCGAGCCGCTGACCATGCGCATCCGTGGCGACATGGCCAGCCAATACGGCGAAACCCTGCACCTGCACCTCGACCCGGCGCACTGCCATCTGTTCGACACCGACGGCGTCGCCGTGGCCCGCCCACTGCGCGCTGCCGCCTGATTTTGCGAGAGTTGTGATGAAACTGAATAAACAGAACCTCACCCGCTTGGCGCCAGAAGTACAGCTGCCGACTTACACGCCCACCTCGCAGGGCATCGCCCATATCGGCGTCGGCGGTTTCCATCGCGCCCATCAGGCGTATTACACCGACGCACTGATGAACACCGGCGTTGGCCTGGACTGGAGCATCTGCGGCGTCGGCCTGCGCAGCGAGGACCGCAAGGCCCGCGACGACCTGGCCGGCCAGGATTATCTGTTCACCCTGTATGAACTGGGCGACACCGACGACACCGAAGTACGCGTGATCGCCTCCATCAGCGACATGCTGCTGGCCGAAGACAGCGCCCAGGCGCTGATCGACAAGCTCGCCAGCCCGGCTATCCGCATCGTCTCGCTGACCATCACCGAAGGCGGCTACTGCATCGACGACAGCAACGGCGAGTTCATGGCCCACCTGCCACAGATCCAACATGACCTGGCGCACCCGAAGGCGCCGACAACCGTGTTCGGCTTTCTCTGCGCCGCCCTGACGCAACGCCGCGCCGCGGGCACGCCGGCGTTTACCGTGATGTCCTGCGATAACCTGCCGCACAACGGTGCTGTCACGCGCAAGGCACTGCTGGCGTTCGCCGCCCTGCACAATGCCGACCTGCATGACTGGATCGCCGCGAATGTGAGCTTCCCGAATGCCATGGTTGATCGCATCACGCCCATGACCAGCACCGCCCACCGCCTGCAATTGCATGACGAACACGGCATCGACGATGCCTGGCCGGTGGTGTGCGAACCCTTTGTGCAGTGGGTGCTGGAAGACAAGTTCGTCAACGGCCGCCCGGCCTGGGAAACGGTCGGCGTGCAGTTCACCGATGACGTGACGCCCTACGAAGAGATGAAGATCGGCTTGCTCAATGGCAGCCACCTGGCCCTCACGTACCTGGGTTTTCTCAAGGGCTATCGGTTTGTCCACGAGACCATGAACGACCCGCTGTTCGTCGCCTATATGCGCACCTACATGGACCTGGACGTGACGCCCAACCTGGCGCCGGTGCCCGGCATCGACCTCACGCAGTACAAGCAGACCTTGGTGGATCGCTTCTCCAACCAGGCGATTGCCGACCAGTTGGAGCGCGTGTGTTCCGATGGTTCGTCGAAGTTTCCCAAGTTCACCGTGCCGACCATCAACCGCTTGATCGCCGATGGTCGCGAGACGGAACGTGCGGCGCTGGTGGTGGCGGCGTGGGCGTTGTATCTGAAGGGCGTGGATGAGAACGGCGTGCGCTACACCATCCCGGACCCGCGTGCGGAGTTCTGCCAGGGGCTGGTGAGTGATGATGGGTTGATCAGCCAGCGGCTGTTGGGGGTGGAGGAGATTTTCGGTAAGGCTATTCCCAACTCGCCTGAGTTTGTGGCAGCGTTTGAACGGTGTTTTGCCAGCTTGCGTGACAACGGTGTCACCCAAACCCTGCAAACCCTCCTGAAGAAACCGGCTTAAAAAATGTGGGAGCTGGCTTGCCTGCGATAGCGGTGGGTCAGCACCCCATGGGCTGACTGATACACCGCTATCGCAGGCAAGCCAGCTCCCACAGGGACCGCATTTTCACTCCAACAATAATTAATGCTGAGCACCCCACCATGACCCAGCAAAACCTGTTCCTCGGCATCGATTGCGGCACCCAGGGCACCAAGGCCATCGTCCTCGACGCTGCCAGCGGCAAGGTGCTGGGCCTCGGGGCCGCCGCCCATACACTGATCAGCGGCGCCAACGGCCGCCGCGAGCAAGACCCCCAGGAATGGCTCGACGCCTTCACCGCCGCCACCCACCGCGCCTTGCAACAGGCCGGCGTGGACGGCCAGGACATCCTCGGCATCGGCGTTTCCGGCCAGCAGCACGGCCTGGTGCTGCTTGATGACAGCGGCCAGGTCCTGCGCCCGGCCAAGCTGTGGTGCGACACCGAAACCACCGCCGAAAACGAGCGCCTGCTGCAACACCTGGGCGGCGAAAGTGGCTCGCTGGAACGCCTGGGCGTGGCGATCGCACCGGGCTACACCGTGTCCAAGCTACTGTGGACCCGCGAGCAGCACCCAGACGTGTTCGCGCACATCGCCCATATCCTGCTGCCCCACGACTATCTCAACTATTGGCTCACCGGGCGTGCCGTCGCTGAGTACGGCGATGCGTCGGGCACCGGCTACTTCAACGTGCGCAGCCGCACGTGGGATGTGGACCTGCTCAGGCACATCGATCCGAGTGGGCGCCTGGAAGCGGCGTTGCCACAGCTGATCGAGGCTGATCAAGCCGTTGGCACGATCCTGCCGGCCATCGCCGAACGCCTGGGTATCAACCCCAACGCGATCGTTGCCTGCGGCGGCGGCGACAATATGATGGGCGCCATCGGCACCGGCAACATTGCCCCCGGCGTGATCACCATGAGCCTCGGTTCATCGGGCACCGTGTATGCGTTTGCCGAGCAAGCCAACGTCAGCCCGCAAGCCTCGGTGGCGACATTCTGCTCATCCAGCGGCGGCTGGCTGCCGTTGATCTGCACCATGAACCTGACCAATGCCACCGGGGTGATCCGCGAGCTGTTCGACCTGGACCTCGCCGCGTTCAACGCCCTGGTCGCTGCGGCCCCGATTGGCGCCGAGGGCGTGAGCATGCTGCCGTTCCTCAACGGCGAGCGCGTGCCCGCCCTGCCCCACGCCAGCGGCAGCCTGCAGGGCCTGACCATGACCAACCTGACCCGCGCCAACCTCTGCCGCGCCGTGGTCGAGGGCACCACCTTCGGCCTGCGCTACGGCCTTGACCTGCTGCGCCAGACCGGCCTGCAAAGCCAGAGCATCCGCTTGATTGGCGGCGGCTCGAAAAGCCCGTTGTGGCGGCAAATGGTCGCCGACATCATGAACACCGAAGTGATCTGTACCGAACAACCGGAGGCCGCCGCACTGGGCGCAGCGATCCAGGCAGCGTGGAGCCAATCCGGCGAATCCCTGGCCAGCCTGTGCGCCAAGTGCGTGAGCCTCGACCTGGCCAGCCGCACCGTGCCGGTGGCGGCCAGTGTCAGCGCCTATCAACAGGCCTACGAGCGCTATCAACAGCACGTGGCCACCCTTTAAGAGCGAACGACTATGTATCTGGTGTGTGGTGAAGCGCTGTTTGATTTTTTCAGCGAAGAGGATGCCAGCGGGCAGGCGTCCAAGGTCAACTACAAGGCGATTGCCGGTGGCTCGCCGTTCAACGTGGCCGTGGGTTTGCGCCGCCTGGGCGTCGAGGCGGGGCTGTTCGGTGGCCTGTCCACGGACTTCCTCGGCCGGCGTTTGTTGCAGGTGCTCAGGGATGAAGGCGTGAGCGAACAGTTCCTCGTGGAATTTGCCGCGCCGACCACCCTGTCGATGGTCGCGGTGGGCAGCGATGGTTCGCCGCAGTACAACTTTCGCGGTGAAGGCTGCGCGGATCGCCTGTTGGAGATCAGCCATCTGCCGGCCCTCGGCGATGACATTCGCGGCCTGCATATCGGCTCGTTCTCCCTGGTGGTGCAGCCGGTTGGCGACACCCTGCTGCGCCTGGTCCAGCGTGAAAGCGGCAAGCGCCTGATCAGCCTCGACCCCAACGTGCGTCTCAACCCGCAACCGGATATCCAGCTGTGGCGTGCGCGCATCGCCGAGCTGGTCCAGCATGCCGATATGATCAAGGTCAGCGACGAAGACCTGCACCTGCTCTACCCCGAACAGTCGCCGGAAAGTGTCTTGCAAGGCTGGCTGCAACACCGTTGCCAGTTGGTGTTTCTCACCCGCGGTGGCGAAGGCGCGAGCGTGTTCAGCCGCCAGCATGGGCACTGGTCACAACCTGCGGTCAAGGTGGTGATGGCCGATACGGTCGGCGCCGGGGATACCTTCCAGGCGGCGTTGATTGCTTGGCTGACCGAGCACGCCCTGGACTCCGTAGACGGCCTGCAACAGCTGTCCCGTGAGCAGATCGACAGCATGCTGGGCTTTGCGATTCGCGCAGCGGCCATGACCTGCGGCAAGACCGGACCCGATCTGCCTTACCGTGACCAGTTGGATTAAATCTGCGTGAAGATGCAGGACAAATTCGGCGATCATGTAGGCAATCGCTTTTGAACATGAAGGTTCTGTCAGGAAGCCCCGAAATTAATCAATGGTTAATCTCGGGAGACAACAGTGAACGCATCCACCCATCACCACGATGGGCCAGCGAATCCCTGTTGGAGAATCCTCATGAACACAAAAACCCTGCTGATCAGCCTCACCTTGGCGCTGGCCGCCGTATCGGGCGTGGCCCAAGCCGATTCACAACCCGTGCCCTATCGCTATGGCATGCCCATGGATGTGCAGAAGGTCATCTCGATGAACGAACCGATGACCACTGAATGCAAGGTCATCAAGGCCGATATCAAGTTCCTCGACAAGGCCGGCGTCGAGCAGTACGTGAGCTACAAAAAACTGTCTGACGCCTGCATGTCCCAGAATTGAAGGCTCAGTGGCAACGCCGGCCCCGGCATCCTGCTGGCCGTGGCCACGGAAACCGTACTGGGCCTGGCGTTTATCCAGGCCCATAGAGCTTCGGTGCTGACACCTCAAACGGCTGCCTGATCAATGGGCACGCCCGCCCGCTCTTTGCAGGATGGGTACATGGGTGTGCTTGAGGTCTTCGCGCAACCCGGTGATCAGGTTGCAAATGGCGCGGCTGCTATCGAGTTTATCGGCGTTGATGCCTTTGACCTCCAAATCCACCCGGTCACGGTCACGGTCGTCAAAGACCTTGATCGTCAGCGAAGCGTCTTCGGCTTTGGTGCATTCACACCGTTTGGGCAGGAAACTTGTTTCAATAATGCTGCGTAATTCCAGTTCCGAAAGCATGGTCAACCTCTCCTTTCCTGAGACTGCCAATCGATTGTTATGGATCCGACAGGCACTGGCCTGTCACGTCTTGCCAACCCTGGAAGACGCTTGCAATCACCAGCCTACCCGGCAAAATCCGTTGGCGTTGTAACCTTTCCTCATAAGCCGCGTGCGGCGTTATATATCGGCAACAACGGCGTTTAAATAATCGCCGAACCGCTGCGATTAAACGTTTAACCCGCCAGTTCGCATCAAGCGACACCTTGCGCCGCCACTCTTTCAGCAACATGTCGCAAACTATCGAAGTTGATATTCGCTCCGGAATTGATCGCCACCAGGGTCTGCCCACAGACACCGCTGCGCGCGACGTACTTGCGAATGCCTGCCACCGCCAATGCCCCGGAAGGCTCGGTGATAGAGCGGGTGTCGTCGTAGATCAGCTTGATCGCGCTGCACAGTTCGTCGTTGCTGACGGTGATGACTTCATCCACCCAGTCGCGGCAGATTTCAAAACCAAACGCGCCAACCTGCGCCACCGCCGTGCCATCGGCAAACCCATCGACGCTGGGCAACACCACCCGTTCACCGGCACGCAGGGCCACCAACAGGCAACTGGAACCTTCGGGCTCGACGCCGACGATGCGCACTTCGGGGCGCAGGTATTTGACGTACGCGGCAATCCCGGCGATAAGCCCGCCGCCGCCCACCGGTACAAAGATCGCGTCCAGCCGGCCTTGTTGCTGGCGCAGGATTTCCATGGCCACGGTGCCTTGGCCGGCGATCACCTCCGGGTCATCGAAGGGCGAGACAAAGGTGCAACCCGAGGCTTCGGCCAGTTGCAACGCATGGGCCAGGGCAAACGGAAAGCTCGCCCCGTGCAGCACCGCTTCGGCACCCCGCGAGCGCACGCCCAGCACCTTGAGTTCCGGGGTGGTGGCGGGCATGACGATACGCGCCTTGATCCCCAATTCCAGGGCGGCCAGCGCCACGCCTTGTGCATGGTTGCCCGCCGAGGCCGTCACCACGCCCCGGGCCTTTTGCGCATCACTGAGTTGCACCAGCTTGTTGTAGGCGCCGCGGATCTTGAAGGAAAACGTCGGTTGCAGGTCTTCGCGCTTGAGCAGCACGGTATTGCCCAGCAAGGCCGACAACGCCGGCGCCGCTTGCAAGGGCGTGCGCACCGCCAGGTCGTACACCGGGGCGGCGAGGATTTTTTTCACGTAATGCTCAAGCAGTTCCGGGTCGGCGGTGTGGGGCGCGGTGCAGGTGCTCATGGGTGTCTCCTGGCGTGGTATCAAGGGCCCTGGAGACGGAAAAACAAAACCCGCCTCTAGGGCGGGTTTGGGTACAGCCGTGCGCTATCCCGCCAAATGAGGAATGGCGGTAATAATCATGCTTGGCTGGTTGCGGAACGTTGGATAGCTCATGCCCTGAAATTAACCGCCCACGGCAGGACGAGTCAACAAAAGGTTTACGTGTGATATACGAACCATATACGCTTTGTATATCCATTCAGCACAGTGAACCCCATGGGCATCGTCAAGATCACCGACCAACTGCACGAACAACTGCGCCTGGCCAGCGCCGCGATGGACCGTTCCATCAACGCCCAGGCCGAGTTCTGGATCAAGATCGGCCTGCTCGCCGAACTCAATCCCAACCTGCCCTACAACGAGCTGATCAACAAACTGTTGCTGGACAAACCCGACCTGATCCGGAGGCGCAGCTGATGATCAAGACCGCCGCCCAACTGGCCGTGATGCGCGAATCCGGGCGCCTGCTGGCCCAGGTGTTCACCATGCTCGACGGCTTTGTCGCCGCCGGCCGCTCCACCCTGGAGCTGGACAGCGCAGTCGAAGCGTTTATCCGCAACGACTTGCAGGCCCGCCCCGCCAGCCTTGGCCAATACGATTACCCCTTCTCCATCAACACCTCGATCAACGAGGTGGTGTGCCATGGCATGCCCAGTGCCAAGGACGTATTGCAGGACGGCGACATCATCAACATCGACATCACCCTGGAAAAAGGCGGCTACATCGCCGACTCCAGCAAGATGTACATGGTTGGTACCGTGGCGCCCAAGGCTCGGCGCCTGGTGGAGCAGACCTTCGAAGCGATGTGGGCCGGCATCCGCCAGGTCAAGCCCGGCGCCCGCCTGGGCGACATCGGCCATGCCATCCAGAGCCACGCCCAGGCCAACGGCTACAGCGTGGTGCGCGAGTACTGCGGCCATGGCATTGGCCGGCAGATGCATGAGGAACCACAAATCCTGCACTTCGGCCGCCCCGGCACCGGGCTGGAACTGCGCGAAGGCATGGTGTTTACCGTCGAGCCGATGCTTAACCAGGGCGGCGCCAAAGTGCGCAGCCTCAAGGATGGCTGGACGGTGGTGACCAAGGACAACAGTTTGTCGGCGCAGTGGGAGCATACGGTGGCGGTGACGGCGGACGGGTTTGAGGTGCTGACTCTCCAGGCCACACCCTGAATTCCCCTGTTGGAACTGGATTTTTTGTGGGAGCTGGCTTGCCTGCGATGGCGGTGGGTCAGTCACAGTTGTTTTAACTGGACCACCGCTATCGCAGGCAAGCCAGCTCCCACAGTTGATCTTCTGTGTCTGTGCTACCAACCCTGCCCCTGGCGCTTCAACTCCAAACGCCGCACAAACTCCTCCAACACCAGGCCATACAGGTCGTCCTGCAAATACGCATCCTCGATACCCGCGTCCATATTCGGGTTGTCGTTCACCTCGATCACCACCACCTTGTCGCCGGACTGCTTGAGGTCTACGCCGTAGAGGCCGTCACCGATCAGGTTGGCGGTCTTCACCGCCAACTCCACCACGGCCTTCGGCGCTTCATGGACCGCCAGGGTGCGGCACTCACCGTTGATGGCCTGGCCGATGGCCTTGTGGTTGTAGATCTGCCAATGGCCCTTGGACATGAAGTACTGGCAGGCAAAGATCGGCTTGCGGTTGAGCACCCCAATGCGCCAGTCGTACTCGGTGTAGAAGAACTCCTGGGCCAGTAGCAGCACTGAATGCTCGAACAGCTCGGCGGTGGCCTTGAGCAAGGCCTCCTGGCTTTCCACCTTGATCACACCCTTGGAAAAACAGCCGTCGGGGATCTTCAACACCAACGGAAACCCGAGGCGCTCGCCGACCCGTTCGAAGTCTTCCGGTCGTTCCTTGTAGAGGATCTCGGTGGCGGGCATGCCCAGTTGATGGCTGTTGAGCAGGTCGGCGAGATAGACCTTGTTGGTACACCGCAGGATCGACGCCGGGTCGTCCATCACCACCAGGCCTTCGCTTTCGGCTTTCTTGGCGAAGCGGTAGGTGTGGTTGTCTACGCTGGTGGTCTCGCGGATCAGCAAGGCGTCGTATTCGGCCAGGCGCGCGTAGTCCTTGCGCTCGATCAACTGCACATCAATGCCCAGGCCCTTGCCCACGCGAATGAAATGCTCCAGTGCCTTGGGATTGGACGGCGGCAATTGCTCCAGGGGATCGTGGAGGATCGCCAGGTCATAACGGGCCACCCGGCGTGAGCGCGGCTGGCGCCAGATCTTGCGGCTGAAGTTGTCGAGGGCGTGGGCGAATTGGTCTTCCTGGTCATCGCGCAACTTATGCAACACGCCGCACTTGACGCCTTCGATATGCCAGCCGTTATGTTTCTTGAATTCAACTAATAGAATCGGGCAGGCAAAGGTTTCAAATAACTCACGCGCCAAGTCCTGCAATGGCTCTATGGTGGTCCGGCCAAAATAAAGGGTCAGGGTAAAGCCTTCTGTATTGCTGTAGAGGTGATGACTAAGGGCTTTATCCAGGGTCTTG
This sequence comes from Pseudomonas sp. B611, assembly GCF_055407965.1. Taxonomy (NCBI): domain Bacteria; kingdom Pseudomonadati; phylum Pseudomonadota; class Gammaproteobacteria; order Pseudomonadales; family Pseudomonadaceae; genus Pseudomonas; species Pseudomonas sp. B611. The sequence continues at coordinate 26,786 of NZ_JBUZST010000020.1, read as the reverse complement.
TCCAAGTTATCCAGGGCCAGCCCGTATAACGACTTTTTCGTCAGCTCGCTAATGGTGCGCACCGAAGGAATCACCTTGTGCCCCCGCGCCTCGGCCAGCAGCGAACAGTAGTAGCCGTGGCCCAGGTACTTGTAGCTGCGGCACAGGTTGATCACCTGCACGCGCTTGCCGGTGTCGCTGTCGCGGGTTTGCTCCAGGTATTCCTGGGCGGTGACGATGTCTTCACTGGGAAAATAGGAGGCCCAATCTTCCTTGCGTTCGACGATGATCACTACTTGACTGGACGGTTTGGAAGTCGTGGAAAAATAACCGTTGGAAGTTATTGTCGCCACCACACTTTGCTCGGATACTTCACGCCAATGACCTTGTACCGCTGACATAGTATTTGATCCGCTTTAGAGAACTCGATCTTTTCTATTAAGCACGATCCTTTAGAGAAGTCCCGTTTCGTTACGCAACTTTTACGGCGGCTATATGGCACTTTCCTTTCGCGTTGCATGCACCACAGATATACCCGCGTTAATCACTCTGGAGCAGCAATGTTTTATCAGTGATCGGCTCTCGCCGCGCAGTGTGCGCTGGATGGTCAGCCGCGCCCACGGCCAGTTGCTGGTGGTGGCGCGTGACGGGCAACTGCTCGGTTATGCCCTGCTGCTGTTACGCCGCCGGAGTACGCGGGCGCGGTTGTACTCCATCGCCATCGCCGAGCAGGCGCGCGGCATGGGCCTGGGCCAGCAACTGCTGGCCCGCATCGAAGCCTGCGCCATGGCGCAGCGCTGCACCCACCTGCGCCTGGAAGTGCGCACCGACAACCCCGGTGCCCTTGGCCTGTACGAGCGCAACGGCTACCGGCGCTTTGCCCAGGTCGACGACTACTACGCAGACCACACCAGCGCCCTGCGCCTGGAAAAAACCCTCAATGAAAAGAGCCGCCAGTAACCTGTGACAGGGGAGCTTATTGTGGCGAGGGAGCTTGCTCCCGCTGGAGTGCGCAGCGCTCCCAAGATGTTGGGGCCGCTACGCAGCCCAGCGGGAGCAAGTTCCCTCGCCACAATTGATCCGCAGTGTGCTCATGCCACCTGCTTGATCCCGGCCTTGGCTTCCAGCTCGCGCACCAGTGGCAACACACGCTTGCCGAAATACTCGACTTCTTCCTGGAAGTGCAGGAAGCCGGCCAGCACCAGGTCCACGCCCACCGCCTTGAGCGCAACAATGCGTTCGGCAATCTGCTGCGGGGTGCCGATGAGGTTGGTCTTGAAGCCGTCGTTGTACTGCACCAGGTCTTCAAAGCTGGATTTTGCCCAGTTGCCCTCGCCTTCCGGTGACGCCTTGCCCGCCTGTTTCGCCGCGTCGCCAAAGGCGTTGACGGCCTCGGGATCGGCCTTGTCGATGATTTCGGCGAGCACGGCGCGGGCCTCTTCTTCGGTGTCGCGGGCGATCACAAAAGCGTTGACCCCGACTTTCACCGAATGGTGGTTGGCCGCTGCCTTGGCGCGAATGTCATCGACCTGGGCCTTGATCCCTTCAGGGGTGTTGCCGTTGGTGAAATACCAGTCCGACACCCGCGCGGCCATGTCCCGAGCGGCCCGCGAACTGCCGCCCTGGAACACTTCCGGTTGGCCCAGGGGCTTGGGTTTCAAGGTGTAGTTGTTGAAGCGGTAGAAGTCGCCCTTGAAGGTGAAATCGTCCTCGGTCCAGATGCCTTTGAGCGCGCGGATAAACTCCTCGGAGCGGCGATAACGTTCGTCATGCTCCAACCAATGTTCGCCAATGGCCTGGAATTCGCCCTTGAACCAGCCGCTGACGATATTCACCGCGATACGGCCGTTGGTGAGCTGGTCGATCGTCGCCAGTTGCTTGGCCGCCAGCGCCGGCTGCCAAGGCCCGGGCAGGATCGCGGCGATCACCTTGAGCGTGGTGGTCGCCGCCAGCAAGGCATGGCTGAACGCCACGGATTCATGCTGGTTCTCGGCGCCGTAGCCGGCAGTGAAGCGGATCTGGGTCAGGCCGTATTCAAAGCCCGCGGCTTCCGCCAGCTGCGCCAGTTTGCGGTTGTAATCGATGCCCCAGTGGGTGCGTTGCTCGATCTTGCTGACCACCAACCCACCGCTGACGTTGGGTACCCAGTAGGCAAATTTCACAGGCTGCTGACTCATCGGACACTACCTCGTACATAGGGGATGTACCGAAGGCTTGAGCAGCAAGCGTGCCAGCCCGGCCAAACGCCCGCGCCAGGCGGGTTGCGGCAAAAGGCGTGGCGTTGTCGCGATGTCGCAGATCGCGACGGTTTGTCGAACCACTGTTGCCGGGGCAACAGTTACAGCGGCCCTTCCCCCGTAAACACTGGCCTGCATACCCGGCACGGACTGTGCAATCACCCCTGCATTGACCACAGGAGCCGCTCCCCATGACCGAACACCACGTCATCAACCCGCTGTCCATCGGCGTCGATTACCCCACGCTGGCCGCGCGCTTCCGGCCGATCTTCGCACGCATCGCCGCAAGCGCCGTGCAACGCGAACAGACCCGCACCCTGCCCCATGAGCCGATCCAGTGGCTCAAGGCCGCCGGCTTTGGCGCCGTGCGCGTGCCAGTGGAGTACGGCGGCGGCGGCGCGTCCCTGCCACAGTTGTTTGAACTGTTGATCGAACTGGCCGCCGCCGACTCCAACATCCCCCAGGCGCTGCGCGGGCACTTTGCATTTGCCGAAGACCGCCTCAACGCACCGCCCAGCGCCAATCGCGACCTGTGGTTCAAACGCTTTGTCGACGGCGATATCGTCGGCTGCGCCTGGACCGAAATCGGCACTGTCGCCATTGGCGATGTCGTCACCCAGGTCAGCCCCGTCGGTGACAACTGGGTTCTCAACGGTGAAAAGTTCTACAGCACCGGCAGCATTTTCGCCGACTGGATCGACGTGTACGCCCAGCGCAGCGACACCAAAGCCGACGTGATCGCCGCCACCCGCGCCCGCCAGCCCGGCGTAGAGCACAGCGACGACTGGGACGGCTTTGGCCAGCGCACCACCGGCAGCGGCACCTCGCGCTTTACCAACGCCGTGGTGGAAGCGGACAACGTCATCGACTTTGCCACGCGCTTCAAATACCAGACCGCGTTTTACCAACTGGTGTTATTGGCCAGCCTGGCCGGGATCGGCCGCGCCGCGCTGCACGACGTGGCCGAGCAGGTGCGCAACCGCAAGCGCATCTACAGCCATGGCAATGCGCCCCATGTCAGCCAGGATGCGCAGATCCAGCAGGTGGTGGGTGACGTCGCGGCATTGGTCTATGCGGCCGAGGCCAGTGCGTTGAAAGCCACGCAGCCAGCCCAGCAGGCGTATGTGGCCCGGTTTGGCGGGGATGACGCCGCCGAGCGCGCCGCCAATGTGGCGGCCGAGATTGAATCGGCGACGGCGCAGGTGGTGGTGTCGGAGTTGATTCAGCGTGCCACCAGCCAGTTGTTCAACGCACTGGGGGCGTCGGATGTGCGCCAGGGTAAAGCCCTCGATCGCCATTGGCGCAATGCGCGTACGGTGTCGTCGCACAACCCGGTGATCTACAAGGCGCGGATTGTCGGGGATTGGGTGATCAATGGGACTGAGCCGCCGTTTGTGTGGCAGATCGGCAATGGCCCGGCAAAAGCCTAAGGCCAGTTACAGTTGATCGTTCCCACGCTCTGCGTGGGAACGCATCCATGGACGCTCTGCGTCCGTTCTTGAAGGCGTGACGCAGAGCGTCACCGGCGGCATTCCCACGCAGAGCGTGGGAACGATCAACAGCGCCCGGCTTAGAAGGCGAGTTTGTAGCCGATGGCCATCAACATCACCGCCAGGCACGGCCGCAACACGCCGTCCGGCAGCTTGCCGGTCATGTGGCTGCCGATGTAGATCCCCGGCAACGAGCCCATCAACAGAAAGCCCAGCAAGTGCCAATCCATATTGCCCATGCTCGCATGGCCCAGGCCTGCAACCAGGGTCAGGGGCACGGCGTGGGCGATCTCGGTGCCGACCAGGCGGCGCGTGGCGAGGAACGGATAGAGGATAAACAGCGCCACGGTGCCGAGGGCGCCGGCGCCGATGGAGGTCAGCGCGACCATGGTGCCCAGGATGGCGCCGGTGACCACCGTCAGCAGGTTCAGGTTGCGCGGGCTCATGTGGTAGTCGTCACCGGCATGGCGCTGGGCGAAGGCCAATAGCTGTTTCTTGAACAGGATCGCCAGGGCGGTCAGCAGCAGCACCACGCCGAGGGCTTGCTTGATCACCGCGTTCATCGCGCTGGGGTCGGTGTGCAGGCTGGCGAGGAACCACAGGGTCAGCAGCACCGCGGGCACGCTGCCCAGGGTCAGCCAACCGGTGATGGTCCAGTCGATGTTCTTGTTCTTGCTGTGCACCAGCACACCACCGGACTTGGTGATCGCTGCGTACAACAGGTCAGTGCCCACGGCGGTGGCCGGGTTGATGCCGAACCACAGCAGGATCGGGGTCATCAACGAGCCCCCGCCCACACCGGTCATGCCCACGATAAAACCAACAATCAGGCCAGCAACGACAAAACCAAAATTACCCACATCCATTACAACTACCTGCGGCCTTATAAATTTCTGGCGGCAGGATAGCGATTTTTCTTATAACGACTTATATCAATGTGATCTGACTTTAGATCATTTTGTGTTTTTACCGATTTATTTGCGGGTGTCTGCATCCATTTGCCGCGCCCATGGGTAGTACCTGCAGCAACCCTGCTGTTCTACCCAATGGAGAAACACCCATGAACGCCAAAGCATTGCTCTGCCTGACTTCCCTGCTCGCCGCCCCGGCCGCCTTCGCCCAGAGCGGTTTACCGGATAGCATCAAGGTACCGGATGGCCATAAGGTTTCCATGGAAACCACCGGCGTCGGCGAAATCACCTACGAGTGCCGCGACAAAGCCAACGCCGCCGGCCAGACCGAATGGACCTTTGTCGGCCCGAAAGCGGTGCTCAATGATCGCAGCGGCAAACAAGTGGGCACCTACTTTGGCCCACCGGCGACTTGGCAGGCCAAGGATGGTTCGAAGATCACCGGCACCCAACTGGCCGTGGCCCCGTCGAGCCCGGGCAACCTGCCGTATCAACTGGTCAAGGCCAACCCCGCCGAAGGCAAGGGCGCGATGAGCGGCGTGAGTTACATCCAGCGCGTGGCCCTCAAGGGCGGCGTGGCACCGAGCAGCGAGTGCACCACGGCCAACAAAGGCAAGCAGGAAGTGGTGAAGTACCAGGCCGACTACATTTTCTGGGCGGCCAACTGAACAAACTCGGCTACGCTGCCCCCAGTGCAGATGAACTCGTTGTTCTGCCATTGGGGGTAGCCATACGTGTTTGATTACGAAGCCTGTCTGCTGGCCTGTGCCCGTGGCGATCAGCGCGCGTTGCGCCAACTCTATGAGCAGGACAGCAGCCACTTGCTCGGTGTGGCCTTGCGGATCACGCGGGACAAGGCCCTGGCCGAAGATGTCGTGCATGACGCGTTTATCAAGATCTGGCGCGGCGCCGGCAGTTTCGACCCGGCGCGCGGCGCCGCCCGTGGCTGGGTATTCAGCGTGACCCGTCACCTGGCCCTCAATGCGATGCGCAACAGCTACCGTGAAGTGCCGCTGGGCGACGAACACGAGCCTGCCGCAACCCCCGAATTTTCCACACACTCCGGGCAGATCCACACCTGCCTGGAACAGCTCGACCCGGCCCGTCGCTCGTGCATCCTGCACGCCTATGTCGACGGTTATTCCCACAGCGAAATCGCCCGGAAACTGGACACCCCATTGGGAACCGTCAAAGCCTGGATCAAACGTAGCCTCGCCGCGCTGCGGGAGTGCATGGCATGAGCAACCCTTTGGACGAACTGGCCAGCGAATACGTACTGGGCACCCTGCCCGGCGAACAGCGCGCCGAGGTGGAACAGCGCCTCAAGCACGACCCCGAGCTGCGCGCGGCCGTCGACGCCTGGGAGCAGCGCCTGCTGCCCCTGACCGCATTGGCTGCACCGGTCCCGCCCTCACCGCACCTGTGGCAGCGCATCGAGCGCAACCTCAGCGGCGTACGCGCCCCGTGGTGGGACCTGCTGGCCCTGTGGCGCGGCCTGGCCGGCGCCGGGCTGGTGGCGACGCTGGCTCTTGCGGCGCTGTTGCTGACCCGCCCAACGAACATTGAGCCGACGTTTGTGGTGGTGCTGGTAGCCCCGCAAAACCAGGCGCCGGGCTGGGTGATCCAGGCCAGCAACAACCAGCAGATTCAGTTGATTCCGCTGGGCGTGATGGAAGTGCCGGCCGACAAGGCCCTGCAATTCTGGACCAAGGGCGATGGCTGGCAGGGCCCGGTGTCGCTGGGGTTGGTCAAGCCGGGGCAGACGCTGTCGGTGCCGCTGGACAAGCTGCCGCCGCTGTCGCCTAACCAACTGTTCGAGCTGACCCTGGAAGACCTCCGCGGCTCGCCGACCGGCAAACCGACGGGGCCGATCCAGGCGATTGGTCGCGCGGTGAAGGTGCTCTGATCAGGCGACGCTGGGCAGCCACACGCGAAACCGCGCGCCGCCCAAGGGCGATGCCTGGGCAACCAGGGTGCCGCCCTGGGCTTCCATGGCGCGCCGGCTGATCGCCAACCCCAGGCCGAAACCACCGGTGGCGCGGTCGCGGCTGCGGTCGAGGCGGTAGAACGGTTCGAAGATGCGCTCGCGCTGGTCCAGCGGGATGCCGATGCCATCGTCGTCCACCCAGATTTCGCAACCGTCCGGCCCGACCCTGACGCCCACCTGGATACGCTTGTCGCAGTAACGCGTGGCATTGCGCAGCAGGTTTTGCAAAACGCGGGCAGTGAGGCGCGGGTCGAGGTTGAAGCGCTCGACGGCGCAGTCGAGGGCCACATCGATGACGATCTCGGGATTTTCCAGCTCGTCATCGACGCTGCCCAGCACGCTGTCGATAAACTCATCGAGCACCACATCAACCCGCTCCGGCGACTGCGCCGGGTTTTGCAGGCGGCTGTAGGACAGCAGTTCCAGCACCAACTCATCCAGCTCGCGGATGTGCGCCACCAGGCCTTGCAGGCGTTCGCGGCTGGCCTGGGGCAAGTCGTCGGACAGTGCCAGCGCCAGGCCGAAATCCAGGCGCGTAAGCGGCGTGCGCAGTTCATGGGACACGGCATTGAGCAGGTCGCGCTGCTGGTTGAGCAACTGTTCGACATCATCGGCCATGGTGTCGAACACCGCCGCCAGGCTGCCGATATTGGAACTGGCTGGAATGCGCGTGCGTTCCGCCAGGTTGCCCCGGCCCAATTGCGCGGCGGTGCTTTTCAGGCGCTCCAGATCACGCCAGTGCGGACGCAACCAGACCAGAAGGCACGCCAGCAACGCCGCGCCGATCAGCACGTTCATCGACCAGTACAGCAGGTTCATGTCCAGCGGGTCCGGGGGAATGGTCAGCTTGACCACGAACTGCTCGTTGATCGGCGAGCTGATGTCTTCCATCCAGCCCCACTCACCCAGGCGGATCACCGGTTTGCCCTGGGCCAGCAACTGGGCTTCGGCCGGCGTGTAGCTGGCGTCCTGGCGCAGCAGCAGTTGCACCTTGAGCGGCGCAAAGTCAGCGCTCAGCTGTTCGGTCAATTGCGACCAACGCTCCACCGGCGCGCGCAGGTACTGCTTGACGATCAGCTTCTGCATGCCGCGGGACTGCTCGACGTTGTAGTCCATGTAGCGGTGTTCGAAGAGTTGGATCACCAGCTTGGGAATCAGGAAGATCGCCGCGCTGTAGGTGACGATGGTGATCAGGTACAGCCGCAGGAGTACGCGAAACATCGGTCAGCATTCCCACTCGGAACGGCTGAACAGGTAGCCCTTGCCCCACACAGTCTTGATCTTGCGCGCTTCGCCGGCGTGGTCGTCGAACTTGCGTCGCAGCTTGGAGATGGCCACGTCCACCGAGCGGTCGGTGCCGTTGAACTCGATGCCGCGCAGGCGTTGCAGGATCTGGTCGCGGCTGAGCACTTCGCCAGCGTGCCGGGCCAGCACCACCAACAGGTTGTATTCGCCGCTGGACAGCTCCACCACCTGCTCGCGCCAGGTCACGGTGCGTTCCGACAGGTCGATGCACAGGTTGCCCATGAGGATCTGGTCGTTGGCCACCTGCGGTTCGGACAGGCTGCTGCGCCGCAGCAAGGTGCGCACCCGCGCCAGCAATACGCGGGGCTCGCAGGGTTTGGTCACGTAGTCGTCGGCGCCCATTTCCAGGCCCAGCACCTGGTCGTGGCTATCGTCGCGGGCGGTGAGCATGAGGATCGGCAGGCCCGCCGAATCGGCGCGCAGCAGGCGACACACTTGCAGGCCGTCGAGGCCGGGCAGCATCAGGTCGAGGATCACCAGATCCGGTGGGTTGAGGCGCGCGCGTTCACGTACATGGTCACCACGGCTGAGCACACTGACGTGGTAGCCATTGCGCTCCAGGTAGCTGGCAATCAGCTCGGAGAGTGCGGCGTCGTCTTCCACCAGGAGGATGTTGGGCATGTAAGGTGTTTCCATCGAATACAGTTATTGGTCTTACACAAATCCCATGTGGGAGCGGGCTTGCTCGCGAATGCGCTGGATCAGCCAACTCATGAGGTGACTGAACCACCGCATTCGCGAGCAAGCCCGCTCCCACACAAGCCCGCTCCCACATTGGATCTTCGGTGCTTGCGAGATTGTGCAAGGATATACGCCCGCAGCCCAGCGTGGGCAGCACCTTACATTTCTTCACAGACGAGCTACACAGCTTCACAGCACCACGGCGCAGGTGACTTTAGGATGCGCCAGTCATTATTGGGATAAGAGCATGTCGAAGAATCTGTTTGCGCCGTTTTGCCTGCTGGCCCTGACCCTTGCCCTGAGCGCGTGTGACCAGTCCGCCGCCGAGGCGCCGCAGATGCCCCTGGCCAAAGTGCGTATCGAAACCCTTGAAGCCAAACCGCTGTCCATCACCAGCGAGCTGAGCGGGCGCATCGCTGCGCCGCGCATTGCCGAAGTGCGGGCGCGGGTGGCGGGCGTGGTGATGCAACGGGTGTTCAAGGAAGGCCATGACGTCAAACAAGGCGACGTGCTGTTTCGCATCGATCCGGCTCCGTTCAAGGCCGACCTCGACAGCGCCCAGGCCAACCTGAGCAAGGCCGAGGCCAACGCGTTCCAGGCGCGCTTGCAAGAGCAGCGCTACAGCCAACTGGTGGCAGACAAGGCCATCAGCGGCCAGGACTACGACAACGCCCGCGCAGCGCTACGCCAGACCAACGCCGAGGTCGCCGCGAACAAGGCCGCCGTGGAGCGCGCCAGGCTGAACCTGGGCTACGCCACCGTGACTGCGCCGATTTCCGGGCGTATCGGCCGTGCCCTGGTCACCGAAGGGGCGCTGGTGGGCCAGAACGAGGCGACGCCGCTGGCGATTATCCAGCAGCTGGACCCGATCCACGCCGACCTGACCCAGTCCACCCGCGAGCTGAACGACCTGCGCCGCGCTTTCCGCGCCGGCAGCTTGAAGCAGGTCGGCCAGGACCAGGCCAAGGCCACGCTGATCGAGGACGACGGTAGCCTCTACCCGTTGCCGGGCAAGCTGCTGTTCGCCGAGATCAGCGTCGACCCGGGCACCGGGCAGATCATCCTGCGCAGCGAATTCCCCAACCCGAACCTCGACCTGCTGCCCGGCAGCTTTGTGCGGGTGCGCCTGGAGCAGGCCGTCGACAAGCAAGGCATCAGCGTGCCGCAACGCGCCATTACCCGTGACAGCGCCGGCATCCCGATGGTGTTGCTGTTGGACGCCGAGCAAACCGTCAGCCAGCAACCGGTGGAGTTGGGTGCGGTGATCGACGACCGCTGGGTGGTCAGCCACGGCCTCAAGCCCGGCGACCGCATCGTCGTCGAAGGCCTGCAACACGCCCGCCCCGGTGAAAAAGTAGAGGTGGACAACAGCCCCGCCTCCGGCCAGCTCGTTAAGGAATAATCCGCCATGCCGCAGTTCTTTATTGACCGCCCGATCTTCGCCTGGGTGGTGGCCCTGTTTATCCTGCTGGCGGGCTTGCTGGCCATCCCGCAGTTGCCGGTGGCGCAGTACCCCAACGTTGCACCGCCGAAAGTCGAAATCTATGCGGTGTACCCCGGCGCGTCGGCGCAGACCCTGGATGAGAGTGTGGTCAGCCTGATCGAGCAGGAGCTCAACGGTGCCGATCACCTGCTGTATTTCGAGTCCCAGAGCAGCCTCGGTTCGGCCACCATCACCGCGACCTTCCAGCCGGGCACCGACCCGGAGATGGCTCAGGTGGATGTGCAAAACCGCCTCAAGGCCGTGGAGCCACGCCTGCCGCAGGCGGTGACCCAGCAAGGTTTGCAGGTGGAGAAAGTCTCCGCTGGCTTTCTGTTGCTGGTCACGCTTACGTCCAACGACGGCAAGCTCGATGACGTGGCGCTCAGCGATTACCTGGCGCGCAACGTGATGAACGAGCTCAAGCGCCTGGACGGCGTGGGCAAGGCGCAGCTGTATGGCGCCGAGCGCGCGATGCGCATCTGGATCGACCCGCAGAAGCTGATCGGCTTCAACCTCACGCCGGCCGATGTGAATGCGGCGATCAGCGCGCAAAACGCCCAGGTCTCGGCCGGTAGCATCGGTGATTTGCCGGGTACAAAAACCCAGGAAATCACCGCGGCGATCCTGGTCAAAGGCCAGCTGTCCACACCGGCGGAATTCGCCGACATCGTGCTCAAGGCCAACCCCGATGGCTCCACCGTGCGCGTCGGCGACGTGGCGCGGGTGGAAATCGGCAGCCAGGAATACCAGTTCTCCACACGCCTGAACGGTAAGCCGTCCACCGCCGTCAGCGTGCAATTGGCACCCGGCGCCAACGCGCTGAACACCGCGACCCTGGTGCGGGCGAAGATGGACGAGCTGTCACGCTACTTCCCGGCGAACGTGGAGTACAAGATTCCGTACGACACCTCGCCCTTCGTCAAGGTCTCGATCACCAAGGTGGTCTACACCTTGCTGGAGGCCATGGCGCTGGTGTTTGCGGTGATGTTCCTGTTCCTGCAGAACGTGCGCTACACGTTGATCCCGACGCTGGTGGTGCCAATTGCGCTGATGGGCACCTTCGCCACCATGCTCTTGCTGGGTTTCTCGATCAACGTGCTGACCATGTTTGGTATGGTGCTGGCCATCGGCATCCTGGTGGACGATGCGATTGTGGTGGTGGAAAACGTCGAACGCATCATGGTCACCGAGGGCTTGTCGCCCAAGGAAGCCACGCGTAAAGCCATGGGTCAGATCACTGGCGCCATCGTCGGCATCACCCTGGTGCTGGTGGCGGTGTTCCTGCCGATGGCGTTCATGGCCGGCTCGGTGGGGGTGATCTACCAGCAGTTCTCGCTGTCGATGGCCACCTCGATCCTGTTCTCGGCGTTCCTTGCCCTGACCTTGACCCCAGCGCTGTGCGCCACCTTGCTCAAGCCGATTGCCAAGGGCGAGCACCATGCCAAGGGCGGTTTCTTCGGCTGGTTCAACCGGCGCTTCGAGCAGCTCACCGACCGTTATGAAGGCTGGGTGGCCTACGCCCTCAAGCGCAGCGGCCGTTACCTGCTGATTTACCTGGTGCTGCTGGTGGGCCTGGGTTGGATGTTCACACGCCTGCCCTCCTCGTTCCTGCCGGTGGAAGACCAGGGTTACACCATCACTGATATCCAGCTGCCGCCCGGCGCCAGCAAGAACCGTACGGTGCAGGTGGCCGAGCAGATCGAAGCGCACAACGCCGGCGAGCCTGGGGTGGGCGATACCACCATGATCATGGGCTTCAGCTTCTCCGGTTCGGGGCAGAACGCCGCGTTGGCGTTTACCACGCTCAAGGATTGGTCGGCGCGGGGCAGCGCGGATTCGGCCATGGCGATTGCCGACCGCGCCAACGCCGCCTTCAGCGAGCTCAAGGATGCGATTGCCTACGCCATCCTGCCGCCGCCGGTAGACGGCCTGGGCACCTCCAGCGGCTTTGAGTTCCGCTTGCAGGACCGTGGTGGCGTCGGCCATGCCGCATTGATGGCGGCGCGTACCGAGCTGCTCGCGGCCGCCGAAAAAAGCCCGATCCTCGCCAACGTGCGTGAAAGCGCCCTGGCCGAAGCGCCGCAGGTGCAGCTGGAAGTGGACCGCAAGCAGGCCAACGCCCTGGGCGTGTCGTTTGCCGATGTGGGCAATGTGCTGTCCTCGGCGATTGGTTCGGCCTACATCAACGACTTCCCCAACCAGGGCCGCATGCAGCGCGTGGTGGTGCAGGCCGAAGGCGACCAGCGCAGCCAGGTGGCGGACTTGATGAAGATCAATGTGCGCAACAAGGAAGGGAAGATGGTGCCGCTGTCGGCATTTGTCGAAGCCAAGTGGACCCAGGGCCCGGCGCAGTTGACGCGCTATAACGGCTACCCGGCCATCGCCATCAGCGGCGAAGCGGCACCGGGACACAGCACCGGCGAGGCGATGGATGAAATCCAGCGCCTGGTCAGCCAGTTGCCGGCGGGCTTGGGCCAGGAGTGGACCGGGCTGTCGTTGCAGGAACGTTTGTCCGGTGCCCAGGCGCCGCTGCTGCTGGGCCTGTCGCTGCTGATCGTGTTCCTGTGTCTGGCCGCGTTGTATGAAAGCTGGTCGATCCCGACCTCGGTGTTGCTGGTGGTGCCACTGGGCGTGCTCGGCGCGGTGTTGGCAGTGAGCTTGCGCGGCATGCCCAACGATGTGTTCTTCAAGGTGGGCTTGATCACCATCATTGGCCTGTCGGCGAAGAACGCGATTCTGATCATCGAGTTTGCCAAGGACCTGTATGACCAGGGCGAAGACCTGATCAGCGCGACGTTGAAAGCGGCACGCCTGCGCTTGCGGCCGATCATCATGACCTCGCTGGCGTTCATCCTCGGCGTGGTGCCGTTGGCGATTGCCACCGGGGCCAGCTCGGCGAGCCAGCAGGCGATTGGTACGGGGGTGATTGGCGGGATGATCACCGCGACGCTGGCGGTGGTGTTTGTGCCGGTGTTCTTTGTGGTGGTGATGAAACTGGTGAAGAAAAAACCTCGATAGCACGAACACCGTAGTTCCCCTGGTGGGAGCGGGCTTGCTCGCGAAGGCGGTGTGTCAGTCACCGGATGCATTGACTGGCACACCGCCTTCGCGAGCAAGCCCGCTCCCACAGGGGTTAGTTGCTGCATTCATGATCCTGTACAGTCTGCTCACACATCGTCAGTTGTGAGCCGCCATGCCCTTCCTCGCCCGCACCCACCCTCGCCTTTCCGCCGCCGCCGTGCTTGGCCTTGCCGTCGGCATCCTGATTCCCGCCGAAAGCCTCACCAGCAAAATCCTCATCGGCTGGAACGCCGGCGTTTGGACCTACCTGGTACTGATGCTGTGGCTGACCATGCGCGCCAAGGCCCCCGACGTCAAACGCATCGCCGAGGTCGAAGATGAGAACGCCGGGCTGGTGCTGTTCATGGTGTGCATCGCGGCCATCGCCAGCCTGGCGACCATCACCTTCGAACTGGTCGGCAGCAAAGACCTGCCGACCACCGCGCGCCTGCTGCACTATGGGTTTACCGGGCTGACGGTGATCGGTTCATGGTTGCTGATCGGGGTGATTTTCAGCGTGCATTACGCGCGGTTGTATTACACCTGGGACGGCAAGGAACCGGCGCTGCGTTTTGCCGAAGGTCTGACGACCCCCAATTACTGGGACTTCCTGTACTTCTCGTTCACCATCGGCGTGGCGGTGCAGACCTCGGATGTGGGTGTGGCCACGCGGGGCATGCGCAAGGTGGTATTGGGGCAGTCGTTGATCGGGTTTCTGTTCAATACGGCGATCCTGGGGTTCTCGATCAATATTGCGGCTGGGTTGTTTGGCTGAGCAATACGCACCTGTTTAGGCCTTGAAGAAGTAAAAAACCGGGCTGTTGAACTGTCATATCTGACAGTAGATTTATTCAAGGAAGCGCGTCTAATTGAAACCACGGTACGGCGGCTGATTCGAAGATAGTGATCGATGAAGTCAGGTAAATGCCCCTGCTCTACCTGCAGGCTTTGACAGTTAACAGCGCTGCCCACAGCGCTATTTGTCAGTTGAGCCAGAGACTCCGGCCATCCCGCGTTTTTGACCTATTCATCCAAGATGGAGACGCAATCATGCCAGCACAAACTGCAACGCTGACTCCCCACCAACAGAGCGTATTGTTCCCCCGGGCACGTGAGGCAGAGGGAACCTTCTCGGTGTTCCTGGATGCCCAGGAAATCAGTGTCCAAACCATCACCATTGTTAATGACCCCTCACAACGCATTCTGGGTATTACTGGACGCAACACCGAGGGCCAGGACACCGTGCGGGAAATCTATATTCAGTTTGCGGACCACACGCCGGCCGGCACGACGTTCGACTTGACGACAAGTGAGTTCACCTCTACCAGACTCTGGCTCTCGATCAAGACTGCGACGGATACTTACGTGGTACGCGGCGTTATCGGCTCCTTGAGCATTCAACAAATCTTCCCGCAGCTTATCAAGGTCCAGGGCTCCGCTGTTGTTACCACCGATACCAATCCAAGCGGCGTTGTACACAGCTTGGTCGTCAACTTCGACATTCATACCTGAGCCGACAAGCAAAAAAAAGCCCGTATCTTGCGATACGGGCTTTTTTGATCGGGGTTTACCAGGTGTACCGAACACCCACGTTGGCCCCCCAAGGCTGTTCAACTTTACTGCCGCTGCTGTGCTCAAGATCGGCATGCAGTTGCAGGTTCTTCGACAGTTTCACCGCGACGCCTGCGCCGAACTCGGCACGCGAGCCGGACAGGTCGTTGTTGAACACATTGTTGTTCACCGACACCTTATTGTTGTTGGCAAACTCGTGCACCATCGCCGCGCGCAGGTAAGGCTGGACCACGCTGCCACTGTCGAGTTGAATATCACGCCCAACCGTTGCACCGGCCTTGGCCATGATCGAGCGGGTACGTTCGCCGTCGGCTTTCAGGCCATTATCCAGGTTGTAGTTGGCGCCCTGGATCACCACGGTCGACACTTGGGCATACGGTTCGACGAAGAAGCCGTCATCCAGCTTGATGTTGCGACCGAATTCAGCCGACAAGCCACCACCGGTGTTGTTGTACTTGCCCTTGGACGAAGTGCCGTCGCTCAAACCGACCTTGGACTCGTTGTGGAAGCGGTTGACCTTGGCAACGGCGTCGAAATACAGGCCGCTTTCATCATCCAGCCAGGTGGCATAGGCACCCAGGTAGTAGCTCTTCACGTTACCGGAAGTGCCGCGTTTGAGGTTCAGGTCGGACGAACTGTGGCCAGCCATCACACCCACCATCCACTGGCTATCGGCCAGCGGCGTGTCGGCACCCAGAGTGAAACCCTGCTGGGTTTGGTCGTAGCCCACGCCAGTGCTCTCGGCCACCTTGTATTTATTGCCATAACCACGAACCCATACACCCGCCTGACCTGGCTCAAATCGCAGTTCACCCATACGCGTACGCAGTGAAGTGGCCTCGCCGTACCAGACGGTCGGTGCAGTGTTGAACAGCGCCAGTACCGAGCGGGTGCCTGGGCTGATCACGCGGTTGTTGGGATCAAGGAACCAATCGGTGCCTTCCTTCTTCAGACCGTAGGAGAAAGCACCCACGTCGACCACATCGCCCACCAGGGAAAAGTTGGCGTCGCCACCACCGGTGTGCACCACGCGAATCTCTTCAGGCTTCACCGGCTCTGTACCGCTGGCCGCGAGCAACAGGCTGTGATTGCCCTTGGCCTCGCCTTCGATGTTCAGGAAGTCCGTAACGCCACGGGCAAAATCAGTGCCCATGACAAAGGTGCCATTGCCTTCCAGGCTGTCCAGGTCCAATTGATAAAAGGCGTTAGTGTCGCCAAATTTGACCGTCCCACCCGCCAGGCTCAAGGCGCCCACCTGGCTGTTGCCGGTCAACTCCCAGAAAGATGCATCGCCCACGTTCAGGCTGGTGACATTCTTCAACTGGCCGGTAATGCCGGCATTGTTCTGCAGGCTCAAATGCGCCGTGCTGCCATCCTCGACAATCACATTGCCGTTCAAACGGCTGTTGTCGACATTCATGTTGGCAGTCGCGCCGCTGTTCACTTCCAGCAGCGTGCCGTTACCACCGGTCAAGGTCGAACCATTGCGTACGTCGATGTCGACGGTCGGAACGCGTCCTGGGCGGCCCTCGACAAGAATCGCGGAGCCCGTGCGGCCTTCGACGTGGGAGTTGTCCAGCACCAACTTGCTGGATTCGGCGCTGTTCAACAGGTTCGTCATGAGCACACCGTTCTTGCCACCGATCAATGTGCTTTGGCTGGCGGTCACAAGTGCACCGCTGTCCAGTCGAACGCCGGCACTGTCGGCACCGGTGCCTTCAACCCAGGTGTTTTGGTTGAAGTGCAGCTCGCTGTTACCTTGCGCAAGCGCACCGGCAGTAACGCCTTTGATGACACTGTTGAACACATCGGCAACCCCGCCTTTAAGCGAACCGGCACTCTGGAACGCCTGCAAGCCGAAATTGGTATGGCTGATCAGGGTACTGCCGGTGATGGTTGCAGTGCTGTCATCCAGGCGCACGGCACCAAACGACGGGTTGCGCGACTCTACATGTGCGCCCGTGAGGCTGACGGTCGAGCCTTGCGTAGCGCGGATGTCATTCACTCGACTGCCGGCGTTCACGATCAACGCCGAATCATTGGACAAGATAGTCTGTGCAGTGGCGCCGTTAAGGGTCAGTTCGGACTTATGATCCAGTTGCCAGTCTTTGGACGGCTCACTGGAGTCAATGGTCTTTGGTTCGCCAATCAGCTGATCGGCGTGGGCAGCCCCATGAACCGCTGCAAACATAAGCAGGGTCATGGTCGGGACTTTCATCATCGCGCTCAGGGGCTTGAGCTTGAAGTTGGCGGGTACGTACATGGTCGTTCACTCTCTGGGGGTGGAGCCGATGAAAACGGTTAGGCTCGTTCCCAAGGAATGGAGCCTTACCTGTGCGGCGCAAAGAGTACGTACCAAACATCCCAAGCTCTGTAGGACTAATCTTATTGAGGTGAGTGAACCGGCAGCAGCCAGGGCGGGGGAAATGCTTGCGCAAAAAAGGGGAGCTACGCTCCCCTATTCTTTTTCAGGCTCGATCAAGGTGAGGGAATATTGGTCCCATCGCAGAAGAAGTGGGTGTTCGCCAGCGTGCTCCGTATGTCCGACGGTTCACCATGGCCAGTCACTCCATTGCTCAAAACCGTTTCATAGGTCGCCACGATAGTGCCCCTCGGGGCCTGGGCCAGGTCCGGCATGTAGTCAATTTCGAACGTGATTCCGTTGTTGATGTCGTTTTGGGTCAAGCTTAGGTGAGTCTTCGTAACCGGGTCCGGATCCGCTGGCAGGCCTGGATATGTATTGTCAAGACTCAACGTCAATGTCAGTGACACGCCGAGGGCCATCCGTGGATCGCCTGGCACATAAACCTCACCAAACAGCACAGGGGGCGTCCCGGGCGTCCGAGTTTTCAAGTCCGAGCAGAACCAACGAGTCGCGTTCGCAGCGATATACTGCGCTTTCGCCAACTCCACGACGACGGCGTCCTGTACATCGACCGTGGTGGATGGCGACTCGTTTTCGTTGGTTGTCGCCGGGTCGAGGACCAGATATTTGATGGTCTTCAGGTCGTTGCCATGACGGGCAACCACGGCCCAATCGATACTGAACGAGAACGTACTGCCCCCCGCCGCAGTACCGATAGGGAACGGTCCAACCCGCTCATCCTCCCAGAGAAAGATGATCGACAGCCCCGGATGCGGCGCCACTGCAACGGTCCACAAGACGATGTCCACGCGTACCTGTTGATCAGCATGGGCAGGCAGCAGCACATCCGGGGTCGTCGAACCGGCCCCGAATACATGGGGCTCGTTAAGGTTGATGTTGGGTGTACCCGGCAAACCAGGGTTGACCGCCCCCCCTACCGACAAATCGAGCTGAATGGTTTTGTCGAAAGAGGGGAACAAGGCCCCGTTGCGCGAAATCCGATAGCGCACAGGCACCGACTGCGGCCCAACCGTGGTTTGGGTATAAGCGTCCCTGATTGCTGTCTGCATGCCGTTGAATGTCTGCGGGAACGACGTGAATGGCATGCCCAATGGGCCATAAGGTTGCGTATCCCACTGTATCTCCAGGCGATCAAGCGCGGGCGCGTGGTTGTTATAAAGCCTGACCACTACCTCAGGATCCCTCAGGTAGTCTGCAATATTGATCAAATCGTCTGGGCTACCGCCCTCGGGCGCAGGCGCTAAAGGAAGAAATGGGGTGCCACGGTCTGGATCGTCGATCAAAGCAACGCGCCGAGTTTCGATGAATGAAGGACGACTGACGTTTCCCGCCCGGTCTGTGAGGGTGTAGAACGCGTAGTAGTCCCCACTCAAATCAATCATTGCTGCCGGTAGGAAAAACGTATTGCCTGTCTGCATCATTGGAATCCCACCGGGGGGGCTGACGATGTCCGCTGGGCGCGGGAACATCACCGGGCTCCAGTAGAAGGTAATGAAGTCACCGGCCTGCCACCTGCCTGGGACAGGCACGAAGGTGTTATCAGGAATAACGAACTCCACCCCGCCATGCATGACCAAATATGCGTTGTCGATCACCGCACCAACGGGAAGCGTTGCGGGCCATCCTACTGCATCGGGCTGATCTCGAAAGGAGGGATCGGAATACGGCGAAAGCAGGTCAACGGTAAAATTCCCAGGCTCCGAGTGTTCTCCCGTCGCTGCCGGAACACCACTGATGTTGAGGTACTGAACGCTACGTAGCCGATAGAAACCATGCCGGAAACCACCTGGTGGAGCGGGCACGGTGATTTCGAACCTGTCAGGGATGGGGATAGGGGTCGCGCTCAGTTGAATCGGCGCTGTCACTGGAGCCCAGACCAACAGTGGTTGTGTAGCGTCCGCCATTTCGACGACGAAAAAATCATCGAAATCTGAAAAATCGCCCGTTTTGCATCGTACGGTGAGGGGGGCCGTCGCATTACTGGCCAGAATCAGTCCGGTAGCATCATCAAGGGCACCCACGATAGTGGGGGCCGCTGGGGCTGCCAGGGGGGCCAATGGCACATTCGGATTGCTGCTCATTTTTGATGATCTCCACGTTCGTTCAATGTAGGTTTCTTTCAAAAAAACCACTTATCCGCCTGGGACATACCGAGGACGAACTCATTTCCCGGCAATACATCTCCCTACCGCTTCATGTGCGGCATAGCCAAAACACTTAGTGCTTGCGGTGAAATCTGCCTCGGCGCCCCGATAACGCTTTACCCATAGGATGCTGTGCATCTGCGCCCAGGGTCAGGGCTCAGGCGCATTGCCGTGTATCCAGCAATAGCGAGTGGGTGGCGTCGACGGCACTACGCGGTCAAACCGTGCGAACCGGGAGCCAGACCGGCCAATCATTAATCCCCCCCTGTACACCCTGTAACTCGCCTCCCCTCCCGCCCTTTCCTTGAGCGGGCGGATCAGACGCTCAACATCAAGAATCCAGAAGGAGTAACCCAAGGCGTCCGCTACCGAGTCCCAAATGTGACTTTGGGTATCGGCGATGTCTGGAAGTGGGTCCACGTCAGGGGCCTGGCGATAACCTTGAAAGCGCATCACAACCAGGTCCCCATGCTGGATACCCGAACCCGGCCCTGCACTCGGGTCAATGCGAATCTCGACGCCGAACCAGATTTTTGGTGTACAGGCGCACGTCATATATCGGTTTGGATTCGCTATGGGCTCAGAATCAGTCTGCGGAAAATGCGGCCGCGGGTAAGTCGGGGCGGGCAGTCCCACCTCCAGCGCGGCCTGCGCGACCAGGGAAAACTCTGGGTTGAGATTGCCGGCCCGATCCCTCAGTCGATAAAAGCAAAAAATAAAAGGGGCGCCAGGGAAGTTCTGGAAAACCGTATTGGGGACTTGCACGATTATTGACCCAGTGGCACTCACCAGCGGCGGAGAAATCACCGTAGGCGCACCCGTCGGTAGCGCGTTCATATCCGAAAAATACATCAGTATTTCATCGCCAATCTCACGGCCCACATAAGCTCCAGGGACTTGCATGGGCACCAATGGCGTCATGCCCAAGTAAGCGTCAGTGAGCGGATCAACCGGAAAAATCGCCGGTAGCAGCGGCCCTCCAACCCCAGGCGCAATCCGATCTATCCTGAGCAGCGTGGGGTCAGACGTGTCGAAATTTGGCGAGGTTGGCGAGTCGAGATGGATCCGGAAAGAGAGATCGACATTCGCACTGATCAGCAAGTAAGTCTGGGGAATATCAAACGGAATAGGAAAGTCGGCAGGGGTCAGCGGACCATCCAGTCGCAGGGCAGGTAGCACGTCGACGGGTGCCGCGCTGTGGTCATCCCACACGGGTATGACGTAATGAGTCTCTCCATTGCCGGGCAGAAAGGTCCATGGTGTTACGATTTCGCACGCAAGGTTATTGAAATAGTACTGTGCAGGCACTAATCCGTCTGACAGCGCATGAACTACCCGGGGACCATCGAAAGCCAGGACTGCCCCAGAACCAGCAACAACGTTACCCCCCTTTGCTTTGCTGGCCCCTGCTTTGGTGGGCTTTGATTTAATGGGTTTTGGCTTGCTCATAGCGGCCTCCTGTTAGCCCTACACCCAATACATTTAAAGCTGCTATGCGATTTATCTGATGCCGATTGAACACCCAGACAGCCCCCCCCTGATACTGTCATAACTAACAGGTGGGGTTACCGCCCGTCGGACTCATCAACCAGAACGCCGTGTTATCCAACGAACTTTCTCTTGACTGCAAACGATGGCTGGTGTTTTCTGAAACCGGTTTCAGTGCAACCCGAACTCCAACAATAAGAAAGGCCAAACCGTGACTTCATTTTCCGCCGCCCAGCGCAGCCGCGTGACCATGCTCGACGTGGCCCAACACGCCGGCGTGTCCAAAGCCAGCGTCTCGCGTTTTATCGGCGACGATCGCGCCCTGCTCTCCGATGCCATCGCTCTGCGCATCGAGCAAGCCATCGAGCAACTTGGCTACCGTCCCAACCAAATGGCCCGTGGCCTCAAACGTGGGCGCACACGCCTGATCGGTATGCTCGTCGCCGATATCCGCAACCCCTATTCCATCGCCGTGATGCACGGCGTCGAAACCGCCTGCCGCCAGCACGGCTACAGCCTGGTGGTGTGCAACACCGACCGCGATGACGAACAGGAACGCCAGCACCTAGCCGCGCTGCGTTCGTACAACATCGAAGGGCTGATCGTGAACACCCTCGGCCATCACCTCGACCAATTGCTGGAACTGCAACGGGAAATGCCCCTGGTGCTGGTGGATCGCAAGCTCGCGCCGCTGCACAGCGACTTGGTGGGGTTGGACAACCCGGCGGCGGTGCGCATGGCCGTTGAGCATCTGGAGCAACAGGGTTATCGCGACGTGCTGCTGGTGAGCGAAGCCACCGATGGCACCAGTTCGCGGTTGGAGCGGTTGCACAGCTTCAAGGGCGAGATTGCCGCTCGCCCGCAGCTGACCGGCGCTGTCGTGGAACTGGACGGCGAACTGGAGAAACACCTGCAAGCCTTCCTCGCCAAACCTGGCCCCAAGGCACTGTTCTGTGCCAACGGCGTCGCCGCGTTGGCCTGCACCCGCGCGCTCAAACACCTGGGCTGCAACCTGTTCGACGACGTTGGCCTGATCGCCCTGGATGATCTGGATTGGTATCCGCTGGTAGGGAATGGCATCACTGCCCTCGCCCAGCCCACCGAAGCCATCGGCGCCAGCGCCTTCGAGTGCCTGCTCAAGCGCCTGCGCGGCGATACCGAGCCGACGCGCACCCAGGATTTCCTGCCCCGACTGATTATCCGAGGCTCAACACAATCCATTGTGGGAGCTGGCTTGCCTGCGATAGCGGTGGGTCAGCCAAGCAAGGATTGACTGAGCCACCGCTATCGCAGGCAAGCCAGCTCCCACTTTTTTGAATTGCGCTTAAAAATGAAACCGGTTTCAGAGGTAAACAACAATGCATAAATACCCCGTCTCCATCAGCCTTTCCAGCTACGGCGCCGACCTGGTCCGCCAGCAGGGCCAATTGAGTTTTGTCGCACTGCTCGCCGCCGCCGGTGCCCAGCGCATCGAATGGCGTGAAGAGCTGCTGACCCACGAACACCCCGCCGAACTGGCCCAGGCCGCCGCGCAGCATGACTTGCAATCGGTGTTCTCTTCGCCTCTGGAACTGTGGGTCGCCGGCCGCGCCCAGCCCAACGCCGAGCTCGCCGCCACCCTCGACCGCGCCCAGGCCTTCGGTGCGCGCTGGCTGAAAGTCTCCCTCGGCTACTTCACCGACACCAATGACCTGGACAGCCTGCACGCCCTGCTCAACCGCCATCCGGTCCGGTTGCTGGTGGAAAATGACCAGACCCTGCACGGTGGGCGCATCGAGCCGATGCAGCGTTTCTTTACCGAGGTCGAACGCCTGGGCTTGCCGATCAAGATGACCTTCGACATCGGCAACTGGCAGTGGCAGGACCAATCCGCCCTCACCGCCGCGCGCCTGCTCGGCCGGCATGTGGATTACCTGCACTGCAAGGCCGTGGCCCGCCGCCCGGACGGCAAACTCGTCGCTCTGCCGCCCGGCGCCACCGACCTGCACCTGTGGGAACAATTGCTCAAGCACATGACTCAAGGGATTACCCGGGCGGTGGAATTTCCGTTGCAGGGCGACGACCTGATCGCGGTCACCGCGCAGCAGGTCACCGCCCTCGCCCACCTTGGCCAACCGCGTGCGGAGAACGCCCATGTCTGAGATCGATATCCTCTCGTTTGGCGAAACCATGGCGATGTTCGTCGCCGAGCAAACCGGCGATCTGGCCCAGGTCGCGCAGTTCCACAAGCGCATTGCCGGTGCCGACAGCAATGTCGCCATTGGCCTGTCGCGCCTGGGTTTCAAGGTGGCGTGGCTGAGCCGCGTGGGCAATGACTCTCTCGGGCGTTTTGTGGTGGACACGCTGCAAAACGAAGGGCTGGATTGCACGCACGTGGCCGTTGATCCCCTGCATCCGACCGGCTTCCAGTTCAAGTCCCGCGAAGAAGCCGGCGCCGACCCGCAGGTGGAGTACTTCCGCAAGGGCTCGGCGGCCAGTCACCTGTCGGTTGCGGCGATCAGCCCAACCTTGCTCAACGCCCGTCACCTGCACGCCACCGGGATTCCGCCCGCGCTGTCCGAGGCGACCCGCGAGCTGTCGGTGGAACTGATGACACAAATGCGCAACGCCGGGCGCAGCGTGTCGTTCGACCCCAACCTGCGCCCGGCGCTGTGGGCCAGCCAGGCGCAGATGGTCCGCGAGATCAACGCCCTCGCCAGCCTCGCCGACTGGGTCTTGCCGGGCCTGGGTGAAGGCCGCCTGCTGACCGGTTTCGATGACCCGGCCGATATCGCCGCGTTCTACCTCGACCGTGGCGCCGAAGCCGTGGCCATCAAGCTCGGCGCGGACGGCGCTTACTACCGCACGCACCTGGACCAAGGGTTTATCGCCGCCGTGCCCGTGGCCAAAGTCGTCGACACCGTGGGCGCCGGCGACGGTTTTGCCGTGGGCATGATCAGCGCCCTCCTGGAAAACCTCAGCTTCCCCGCGGCCGTGCAGCGCGGCAACTGGATCGGCAGCCGTGCCGTACAGAGTCGCGGCGATATGGAAGGTTTGCCTACCCGCCTGGAGTTACCCGTACAAGCCGTTGCCTAACCCACTACCTGTTGCCACAACTACAACAAGCTCAGGAGCAACCCCATGGAAACCGTGAAACTCGCCACCCGCCGTTGGTGGTACATCATGCCCATCGTTTTTATCACCTACAGCCTGGCCTATCTGGACCGCGCCAACTACGGCTTCGCCGCCGCCTCCGGGATGGCCGAAGACCTGATGATCACCCCCGGCATGTCGTCGTTGCTGGGGGCGCTGTTTTTCCTTGGTTACTTTTTCTTCCAGGTACCGGGGGCGATCTACGCTCAGAAGCGCAGCGTGAAGAAGCTGATCTTTGTCAGCCTGATCCTCTGGGGCGGCTTGGCCACGCTGACCGGCGTGGTGTCCAACGCCTACATGCTGATCGTGATTCGCTTCATGCTTGGCGTGGTCGAAGCTGCGGTGATGCCGGCGATGCTGGTGTACCTGTGCCATTGGTTCACCCGTGCCGAACGCTCGCGCGCCAACACCTTCCTGATCCTCGGCAACCCGGTGACCATGCTGTGGATGTCGGTGGTGTCGGGCTACCTGGTGCAGCATTTCAGCTGGCGCTGGATGTTTATCATCGAAGGTTTGCCCGCCGTGCTGTGGGCGTTTATCTGGTGGCGCCTGGCCGATGAGCGGCCAAAAGACGCGAAGTGGCTCAGCGACAGCGAAAAGCACAGCCTGGAAGCCGCCCTCGCCGCCGAACAGGTGGGCATCAAGGCCGTGAAGAACTATGGCGAAGCGTTCCGTTCGCCCAAGGTGATCATTCTCGCGCTGCAGTTCTTCTGCTGGAGCATCGGCGTGTATGGCTTTGTACTGTGGCTGCCGTCGATCCTCAAGGCCGGGCTGCAGATGGACATGGTCGAGGCCGGCTGGCTGTCGGCGCTGCCATACCTGGCGGCGGTGATTGGGATGTTGGTGGTGTCGTGGGGCTCGGACAAGCTGCAAAAACGTAAACGGTTTGTCTGGCCGCCGCTGCTGATCGCGTCCGTCGCGTTCTATGGCTCCTACGCTCTGGGTGCCGAACACTTCTGGTGGTCCTACACCCTGTTGGTGATTGCCGGGGCCTGTATGTATGCGCCCTACGGTCCATTTTTTGCCATCGTCCCCGAGATCCTGCCAGCCAACGTCGCCGGCGGCGCCATGGCGCTGATCAATAGCATGGGCGCCCTCGGTTCGTTCGGCGGTTCGTACCTGGTGGGTTACCTCAATAGCAGCACCGGCTCGCCCGGTGCTTCGTACCTGCTGATGAGCGGCGCGCTGCTGCTGTCGGTGGTGTTGACGATTTTCCTCAAGCCCGGCGCCAGCGACCGCGCGCCGGCACCAACCCTGGATTTGAAGGTAAAGACCGCATGAAAAAGTCCGTTGTGTTGTACAAAAAACTCTCCACACCGCTGATGGCGCGCCTGCATGAACAGGCGGACGTCACCCTGATCGAAGCGCTGGACGCCAGCGGCCTGGCCCAGCTGCGCGATGCGCTGCCGGGCGCCCACGGCCTGCTCGGTGCCAGCTTGCGCCTGGATGCCCAACTGCTCGACCTGGCGCCGCAGCTGGAAGCGGTGGCCAGCGTGTCGGTAGGCGTCGACAACTACGACATCGACTACCTGACCGCGCGCGGCATCCTGCTCAGCAACACCCCCGACGTGCTCACCGAAACCACCGCCGACACCGGCTTTGCGCTGATCCTCGCCACCGCCCGCCGCGTGGTTGAACTGGCCGACATGGTGCGCGCCGGGCAGTGGAACAAAAACATCGGCCCCGCGCACTTCGGCAGCGATGTGCACGGCAAGACCCTGGGCATCATCGGCATGGGCCGCATCGGTGAAGCCCTGGCCCAACGCGGGCATTTTGGCTTTGGCATGCCGGTGATCTACCACAGCCATTCGCCCAAACCGTTGGTGGAACAGCGCTTTGGTGCGCAGTACCGCAGCTTGCCTGACCTTCTGCAACAGGCCGATTTTGTCTGCCTCACGTTGCCGCTGACGGCCGAAACAGAAAAACTGATTGGCGCCGAAGAGTTTGCGCTGATGGGCCCGGAGACGCTCTTTATCAACATCTCGCGGGGCAAGGTGGTGGACGAAGCGGCGCTGGTGGAGGCGTTGCAACAGCGCACGATTCGTGCGGCGGGGCTGGATGTATTCGAGCGTGAGCCGCTGAGTCACGACTCACCGTTGCTGCGTTTGAACAACGTGGTGGCGACGCCACATATCGGCTCGGCCACCCATGAGACACGAGAGGCGATGGCCAAGTGTGCGGTGGACAACCTGCTGCAGGCGTTGGCCGGGGAAAGGCCGAAGAACCTGGTAAACCCCGCGGCCTGGCAGCAATAACCCCTGACCCACCGCTGAAAAAACTGTGGGAGCTGGCTTGCCTGCGATAGCGGTGGTTCAGTCAACAATGTACTGACTGACAGATTGCTATCGCAGGCAAGCCAGCTCCCACCTTTGAGCGGGTTCACAGGTCACGATATGGGAGTTGTCGAGCTTTAGCGAGGCTACGATGGCGGCGGCATGGTCGATAAAGATGTCGCCTGTGCCGCCGCCTTCGCAGGCAAGCCAGCTCCCACATTTGAGCGGGTTCACAAGTCACTATGTGGGAGTTGTCGAGCTCTAGCGAGGCTACGATGTCGGCGGCATGGTCGATAAAGATGTCGCCTGTGCCGCCGCCTTCGCAGGCAAGCCAGCTCCCACATTTGAGCGGGTGCACAAATCAATATGTGGGAGTTGTCGAGCTTTAGCGAGGCTACGAAGGCGGCGGCATGGTCGATAGAGATGTCGCCTGTGCCGCCGCCTTCGCAGGCAAGGCAGCTCCCACCTTTGAGCGGGTTCAAAGGTCACGATGTGGGAGTTGTCGAGCTTTAGCGAGGCTACGATTGCGGCGGCATGGTCGATAGAAATGTCGCCTGTACCGCCGCCTTCGCAGGCAAGCCAGCTCCCACCTTTGAGCGGGTTAACAGGTCACGATGTGGGAGTTGTCGAGCTTTAGCGAGGCTACGATGGCGACGGC
>NZ_JBUZST010000019.1:0-106492 GCF_055407965.1 Pseudomonas sp. B611 | reverse complement strand
GATGAACTGAAGCAACCTGCTGCCGAAACCTACATAACTCATTGTTTACCAAGGAGTTTTCCGTTTCGACTGCGCCGGAAGTGGGGCGAATTATAGACAGTTACAATTCGCCGTCAACACTTAATTACAGATTTATTCGGATTTGAGCGTGATACGCGCAAACGCCTTCTTTCCGGCCTGGCAGACATGGGTAGCGCCCAGCTCGTATATAAAGGTGCGATCGACAACCTCACCATCTATACGCACACCGCCCGAACCCAGAAGATCACGCGCAACCGCCGAGTTCTTCACCAACCCTGCCTTATTAAGGACGGCAGCAATCGGCATAGCCTCCGCAGCAGTCAGCTCAACCTCTGGCAGATCATCCGGCAGCTCGCCATCCTTCATGCGATTGCCCGCCGCGCGGTGAGCACTGGCCGCAGCCTCTTCACCATGGAAACGCGCAACAATCTCTTCCGCCAGCTTGATCTTCACGTCACGCGGATTGGCGCCCGCCTCGACATCAGCACGCAGCGCATTGATCTCGTCCATCGAGCGGAAGCTCAACAACTCGAAGTAACGCCACATCAACGCATCCGGAATCGAAACCAGCTTGCCGTACATAACGCCCGGCGCCTCCTGGATACCCACATAGTTACCCAGCGACTTAGACATCTTCTTGACGCCATCCAACCCTTCCAGCAACGGCATAGTCAGGATGCACTGAGCTTCTTGCCCATACGCACGCTGTAGCTCACGCCCCATCAGCAGGTTGAACTTCTGATCGGTACCACCCAACTCAACGTCCGCACGCAGCGCCACCGAGTCATACCCCTGGACCAGCGGATACAGGAACTCGTGAATAGCGATTGGCTGGTTGGTAGAGTAACGCTTGTCGAAGTCGTCACGCTCAAGCATGCGCGCGACGGTGTACTGAGAGGTCAGGCGAATGAAATCCGCCGGTCCCATCTGATCCATCCAAGTGGAGTTGAACGCCACTTCCGTCTTGGCCGGATCAAGGATCTTGAACACCTGAGTCTTATAGGTCTCGGCATTGTCGAGCACTTGCTCGCGCGTCAGCGGCGGGCGCGTCGCACTCTTGCCACTGGGATCACCGATCATCCCGGTGAAGTCACCTATAAGGAAGATGACCTGATGCCCCAGCTCCTGGAACTGGCGCAGCTTATTAATAAGCACGGTATGACCCAGGTGAAGGTCCGGCGCAGTCGGATCAAAGCCGGCTTTAATACGCAGGGGCTGGCCACGCTTGAGCTTTTCGATCAGCTCCGCTTCCACCAACAGTTCTTCCGCACCACGTTTTATCAGCGCTAGCTGCTCTTCAACCGACTTCATAACAGACCCGCAAGGCTCAGATTCAAAAGGGAACCAACCATACAAGATCAGGGACTAATTACAAGTTTTGCCCTGCGAACGGACACCGTTCAGCAAGCCCAGCGTTCGCGAGCTTGCGCCACAGATGATTTGGTTATATTTTATACAGTTATTTCATCTTCATCATGTCATTCATCTTTTCCATTTCATCTTCAAAGTCAAAATTACTTATGACCACTGAACCGTCTAAAGCGCCGCCGCTTTACCCGAAGACCCACCTGCTCGCCGCAAGTGGTATCGCCGCTCTTCTCAGCCTGGCACTCCTGGTATTCCCTTCCAGTGACGTAGAAGCCAAACGAACATCCCTGAGCCTTGACCTGGAAAGTCCAGTTGAACAACTGACACAAGATCAAGACGCTTCCGACGCGCTGCAAGCCACAAATGCACCCACCGAATCACCGTTCGCCCAGATAGACGGCAGCCCGGAAGAGACTCAGCAAGCAACCCAGGAACAACCTGCGCCTGTTACCACTGCGGCCAAGAACCCGCAGCACCGCGAAGTAATCGTGGCCAAAGGCGATACTCTTTCGACCCTGTTCGAGAAGGTCGGCCTGCCGTCAGCCACGGTTAATGAAGTATTGGCCAGCGACAAACAAGCCAAGCAGTTCACCCAGCTCAAGCACGGCCAGAAACTGGAGTTCGAACTGACCCCCGACGGCCAACTTCACAACCTGCACAGCAACATCAGCGACCTGGAAAGCATCACCCTGACCAAGGGCGCCAAAGGCTTCGCCTTCAACCGCATCACCACCAAACCCGTGATGCGCTCCGCCTACTCCCACGGCGTGATCAACAGCTCCCTGTCGCAATCGGCCGCACGCGCCGGCCTGTCCCACAGCATGACCATGGACATGGCCAGCGTGTTTGGCTACGACATCGACTTCGCCCAGGACATCCGCCAAGGCGACGAATTCGACGTGATCTACGAGCAGAAGGTCGCCAACGGCAAAGTGGTCGGCACCGGCAATATCCTCTCTGCACGCTTCACCAACCGCGGCAAGACCTACACGGCCGTGCGCTACACCAACAAACAAGGCAACAGCAGCTACTACACGGCTGATGGCAACAGCATGCGCAAGGCCTTCATCCGCACACCCGTGGACTTCGCTCGTATTAGCTCGCGTTTCTCCATGGGTCGCAAGCACCCAATTCTGAACAAAATCCGCGCCCACAAAGGTGTCGACTATGCCGCCCCTCGCGGTACGCCTATCAAGGCCGCAGGTGACGGCAAAGTCCTGCTCGCCGGCCGCCGCGGTGGTTACGGCAACACTGTCATCATCCAACACGGCAACACCTACCGCACCCTGTATGGCCATATGCAAGGCTTCGCCAAGGGCGTGCAGACTGGCGGCACCGTGAAGCAAGGCCAGGTGATCGGCTATATCGGCACCACCGGCCTGTCCACCGGCCCGCACTTGCACTATGAGTTCCAGGTCAACGGCGTACACGTCGACCCGCTGGGCCAGAAGCTGCCGATGGCCGACCCGATCGCCAAGGCCGAACGCGCGCGTTTCATGCAACAAAGCCAGCCACTGATGGCACGCATGGACCAGGAGCGCTCCACCCTGCTGGCCTCGGCGAAGCGTTAAGGTATGTCGCTCTATATAGGTGTGATGTCCGGGACCAGCCTCGACGGCCTGGACATCGCCCTGATCAAACAGGGCCCGGCGATCGAGCTGATCTCCACCCACTACATTCCCATGCCCGCCGCCCTGCACACCGAATTGCTCGGACTGTGCGCCAGCGGTCCGGATGAGATCGCCCGTTCGGCCATCACCCAGCAACACTGGGTGACGCTTGCAGCCCAAGGCATCCACGCCCTGCTCGACCAGCAAAACCTCAAGCCTCAGGATATTCGCGCGATTGGCAGCCATGGCCAGACCATCCGCCATGAGCCCGCTCGCGGTTTTACCGTACAGATCGGCAACCCTGCCCTGCTCACCGAGCTGACGGGCATCACCGTGGTCAGCGATTTTCGTAGCCGCGACGTCGCCGCCGGTGGCCAAGGCGCCCCGTTGGTTCCGGCCTTTCACGAAGCGCTGTTTGGCGAACGCACCGGCAATCGCGCGGTTTTGAACGTAGGAGGCTTCAGCAACCTAAGCCTGATCGAGACTGGCAAGCCAGTAGCCGGTTTCGACTGCGGCCCAGGCAATGTGCTGCTGGATGCGTGGATTCATGAACAGCGGGGTGAACACTTCGACCGTGATGGCCAATGGGCAGCCAGCGGCACTATCGTGCCACAGCTACTCAACGCCTTGCTCAGCGACCCCTTCTTCCTGACCAAGGGCCCTAAAAGCACCGGCCGCGAAGTGTTCAACCTGGGATGGCTGCAACAACACCTTGGCCGCTTGCCCGTATTCGCGCACCAGGACGTCCAGGCCACCCTGCTGGAGTTGACCGCCCTGACCATCGTGGAGTCCCTGCAAACCGCCCAACCCCAGACCGAAACCCTGCTGGTCTGTGGGGGTGGCGCGCACAACTCGACATTGATGAATCGTCTGGCGGCGCTACTCCCCTCAACCCAGGTCAGCAGCACCGCGACCCATGGCGTAGACCCTGACTGGGTCGAGGCGATGGCCTTCGCCTGGCTGGCACATTGCTGCCTTGAGGGCATCGCCGCCAACCGCCCCAGCGTTACCGGCGCGCGCGGGCTTCGAGTACTGGGCGCGATCTACCCCGCCTGACTCTCCCCCACAATCAGCAGACAGCAAAACGCCGCTTGGCCTATGAAAGCCAAGCGGCGTTTTTGTATCCGCTATCGATCAGATCGAGAACGAAGACCCGCAACCACAAGTGGTGGTGGCGTTAGGGTTCTTGATCACGAAACGCGAACCTTCCAGACCTTCCTGGTAATCCACCTCGGCACCTGCCAAGTACTGGAAGCTCATCGGGTCCACGACCAGGCTCACGCCTTCGCGCTCGACGATGGTGTCGTCATCGGCCACATCTTCATCGAAGGTAAAACCGTACTGAAACCCTGAACAACCGCCGCCCGTAACAAATACGCGCAGCTTCAAGCGATCATTACCCTCTTCATCGACCAGGCTCTTCACCTTGTGCGCAGCACCGTGGGTGAATTGCAAAGCCGTGGGGGTGAAGGACTCAACGCTCATGCTGATAATCTCCCGGCGTACCGCCGCCATATGCGTAATGGCGGGCATTATCCGCTTCTCCTAGAAAAGCGGTCAACTATTGTTACGGTATATCAATCTGCGCAGCGGCCATTAAAAACGCAAAAGGCCCGATCAACGGGCCTTATGTGCTACCACCGCAATGCCTTAAGGCAGCATGCCGGCGTGGGACAAGCCCAGCTTCTCATCCAGGCCGAACAAGATGTTCATGTTCTGCACCGCCTGGCCCGACGCGCCCTTGACCAGGTTATCGATCACCGACAACACCACCACCAGGTCGCCGTCCTGTGGACGGTGCACGGCAATACGGCAAACGTTGGCACCGCGCACGCTGCGGGTTTCCGGGTGGCTGCCAGCCGGCATCACATCGACGAACGGTTCGTTGGCATAGCGTTTTTCAAACAGCGCCTGCAGATCCACCGAGCGATCGACCACGGTTGCGTACAGCGTGGAGTGAATGCCACGGATCATCGGCGTCAGGTGCGGCACAAACGTCAGCCCCACATCCTTGCCGGCCGCACGACGCAGCCCCTGGCGGATTTCCGGCAAGTGACGATGCCCTTTTACCGCATAGGCCTTCATGCTTTCCGACGTCTCGGAGTACAGCGAACCTACCGCAGCACCACGACCGGCACCGCTGACGCCCGACTTGCAGTCAGCGATCAAACGCGATGCATCCGCCAGCCCGGCCTCCAGCAGCGGCAGGAAACCCAGCTGCGTTGCGGTCGGATAGCAACCTGGCACCGCAATCAGGCGCGCTTGCTTGATCTGCTCACGATTGACTTCCGGCAGACCGTACACCGCCTCTTCAAGCAATTCCGGGGCGCCGTGAGGCTGGCCGTACCACTTGGCCCACTCATCGGCGTCTTGCAGACGGAAGTCAGCCGACAGGTCGATGACCTTGGTACCCGCCGCCAGCAACTCACCGGCCAGTGCATGGGCAACCCCGTGCGGCGTAGCGAAGAACACCACGTCACAGGCGCCCAGGGTCTTGATGTCCGGCACGCTGAACGCCAGGCCGTCATAGTGGCCTCGCAGGTTCGGGTACATATCGGCCACGGCCAGCCCAGCCTCGGATCGGGAAGTGATGACCACCACCTCTGCCTGCGGATGCTGAGCCAACAGACGCAGCAATTCGACACCGGTGTAACCCGTGCCGCCGACGATACCGACCTTGACCATAAACCTGCCCTCAACGAACCCACTGGAAAGCCGACGATAATAGGGGCCGTATCGTCCTGCGACAACCGCCAACGTGACGTACGGGCGCATGAGCCACTACTATCTTGGCTACCGTGAACCTGGGAATAACTAAAAATGCTTTATCTATGGGTCAAAGCCTTCCACATCATCAGCATCGTCTGCTGGTTTGCCGGGCTGTTCTACCTGCCACGCCTGTTCGTCTACCACGCGCAAAGTGAGGATACCGTCAGCAAGGAACGCTTCAGCCTGATGGAGCGCAAGCTGTATCGCGGCATCATGGGCCCGGCGAGCGTGGCCACGCTGGTGTTTGGCGGCTGGCTGATCTACCTGAACCCGAGCATCTTTCAATCGGGCGGCTGGATCCACGCCAAGCTCACCCTGGTCGTGCTGCTGATCGGCTACCACCACATGTGCGGCGCGCAGGTAAAACGCTTTGCCCGTGGCGAAAACACCCGCAGCCATGTCTTTTATCGCTGGTTCAATGAAGTCCCGGTTCTGATATTGCTGGCTATCGTAATTTTGGTCGTGGTCAAACCGTTCTAACTTCAATCACACGGGGTAACTCCAATGTCGCTGCCCGCTTTGCTCGAACAACGTCTGCGCCTGCCTGTGGTGGTCGCGCCGATGTTTCTGATTTCCAATCCGCAACTGGTACTGGCCTGCTGCCGCAATGGTGTCGTCGGCAGTTTCCCGGCGCTCAACCAGCGCGAAAGCAGTGGTTTCAAAGCCTGGCTGGAAGAAATCGAAGCGGGCCTGGCGCAGTTGGACAACCCCGCGCCCTACGCCGTGAACCTGATCGTGCACCACAGCAACCCACGGCTGGAGGCCGACCTGGCGATCTGCGTCGAGCACAAGGTGCCGATCGTCATCACCAGCCTCGGCGCGGTGAAGGAGTTGGTCGATGCCGTGCACAGCTACGGCGGCCTGGTCTTCCACGACGTGACCACCCGGCGCCATGCCGAGAAAGCCGCTGAAGCCGGCGTAGATGGCCTGATCGCCGTGGCCGCCGGCGCCGGTGGCCATGCCGGCACCTGGAGCCCGTTCGCACTGATCGCCGAGATTCGTCAGTTCTTCGACAAAACCTTGCTGCTGGCCGGTTGCCTCAACCACGGCCACGAGGTCCTCGCGGCCCAACTGCTGGGGGCTGACCTGGCGTATTTCGGCACGCGCTTTATCGGCACCACCGAAAGCCACGCCCCGGATGCCTATAAAGAGATGCTGCTCACATCGCGCGCCGCCGACATCGTGCACACTCCCGCAGTGTCCGGCGTGCCCGCCAGCTTTATGCGCCAGAGCCTGGAGAACGCCGGTTTCGACCTCGCTGCGCTGCAGGGTAAAGGTGAGGTCAACTTCGGCTCCAAGCTCAAGCCATTAAGCGACGAAGCCAAGGCCTGGAAGACCGTCTGGTCGGCAGGCCAAGGCGTTGGTGAGATCGATGACCTGCCCAGCGTCGATGAACTCGTTGCCCGCCTGGATGCCGAATACCGCAAGGCACGCGAACAGGCGGTACAATTGCGCTGGCCACGCTGAACCCACCGCAAGGCCTGCCGATTGAGCGGGCCTGCATTACCTCCCCGATTAAGTGACAAGGAAGCCCGCATGAGCGACAACCGTTTCAAGATTGTGTTTGATGGAGCCTTGCTCCCGGGGGTCGAAAGCACCACTGCCAAACTGAACCTGGCCGAGCTGTTCAAAAGCGAAGTCGAGGCGATCGAGAAGCTCTTTACCGGCCGCACAGTCGCGCTGAAACGCGACCTGTCCCGTCCGGATGCAGAAACCTATCTCAATGCGCTGAAAAACGCCGGGGTCGATGCACGCATCGAAGCCGAGCAGCCCGTCGCATTCAGCCTTGCCGAAACCCATGAGACCGATTCGACTGCGCCTGGCGCATCCCCCTACGCACCGCCGCGTGCTGCCGTAGGTGATGACTTGCCGGAGTACGCCACCCTCAACGTGTTCACCCTCAACGGCCGTATTGGCCGCCTGCGCTACCTGGCGTGGATGTTGGTGATGAGTGTCGCGATGCTCTTTGCGGCTGGCATTATCATCACCGTGGGTGCCGCCATATCGGTCGCCTCGCCGTTGGTCGCCATGATTGTCGGCCCGCTGCTGTGGCTCGCGCTGATCGTCGCGATGTTCTGGATCAGCATACTCATCAGCGTGCAGCGCCTGCATGACCTTGGCTGGTCTGGATGGTTGTACGCGCTGAACCTGGTGCCGGTCGTCAACACCGTCTTCGCCATTCTACTGCTGGTGCTTCCGGGCAACGCCGGTGCCAACCAGTACGGCGCGCCACCACCGCGCAACTCGACCGCGGTAAAAGTCCTGGCCACCCTGTGGCTGGCGTTTATTCCCGTGATGCTTGCCATCATGGTCACGTTGAGCATGTACGGCTACCTCGACCAACTCGGCGCCAACATCGACAGCAGCTACGAAAGCAGCTCCATCACCTCCGATGCTGACAGCGAGCAGAGCGTGATCGTTGAGGAAGACGACGCGCAAAGTGCTGACGAAGCAGCTGAACCTGTAGACTCTCCAGAACAGTAAGAAACGCCCGCCGCCTGTGATGCCTCTGTCACAGGCTCGGCGGCGTTGCGATGGAGAAAGGCATGACCCGTTACGCTCTGATCACCGGTGCCTCCAGCGGCATCGGCCTGGCTTTGGCCGAAGCCCTGGCCCGCCGCGGCCGCAGCTTGATTCTGGTGGCCCGCCAGCGTGATCAGTTGGAAAGCATTGCACTCGAATTGACTCAGCGTTTCGGCGTCGAGGTGCTGTTCCGTGCCTGCGACCTGGGTGAGCCGCTGCGCTTGTCCGGTTTTCTACTGGAGCTTGAAGAAGGCGAACGGCAGATCGACCTGCTGGTCAACTGCGCCGGTATCGGCACCAGCGGGCCGTTCCTTGCCCAGGACTGGATGACCGAACAGGACCTGATCGAAGTTAACATCCTGGCCCTGACCCGCATGTGTCACGCCTTGGGCAATTCGATGGCGCTGCATGGTGGTGGGCAAATTCTCAACGTCGCCTCGGTGGCCGCCTTCCAGCCTGGCCCGTGGATGAGCAGTTACTACGCCAGCAAAGCCTACGTGCTGCACTTTTCCGAAGGCTTGCGCGAAGAATTGAAGACCTGCGGCATCAAGGTCTCCGTGCTCTGCCCCGGCCCGACACGCACCGCGTTCTTCGGCACCGCGCAAATGGACACCGCCAAGCTCGAGCGCAGTGAAAAACTGATGAGCCCGGAAGAAGTGGCCCTGTTCACCGTGCGCGCCCTGGAAAAAAACAAAGCCATCATCATTCCCGGCCGCCGCAACCGCTGGCTCGCCTTCAGCCCGCGTTTCAGCCCACGCTGGCTCACCCGCAAGATTGCCGGCGCGATCAACAAGGCCTATTGCCCGCGTTGATTGCCTGAGTACACTCACCCTGCCTATTCAAAATGGAGAAACAGCTGTGGATACTCTGTTCACCAAGATCATCAACCGGGAAATACCGGCGGACATCATCTACGAAGATGATCAAATCCTAGCCTTCAAGGACATCTACCCGGCAGCGCCCGTGCATTTCCTGGTCATCCCGAAGAAACACATCGCCACCCTCAATGACCTGACCGAAGAAGACAAAGCCCTGGCCGGCCACATCTTGTTCACCGCCCAGCGTTTGGCGCTGGAGCAGGGTTGCGAGGAAGGCTTTCGCCTGGTGATGAACTGCAACCCGAAAGGCGGGCAGACCGTTTATCACATTCATATGCATGTGCTGGGTCAGCGCCAGATGAACTGGCCGCCGGGTTGATTTCCCTCCGAGGGAGCTTGCTCCCTCGCCATCAGGGCAAATTGACTCAGCGCAAACGCTTCACCTTCTCTTGCGGTAAACTGGCCGCCGAGATTCTTCCCGGAGGTCAGCATGACTACCCAACGTCACTACTCGCCGATTGACCGTCTGTTGCTGCAAGCCGACATGGCGATGCGCACGCTGCTGCCGTTCAGCGGCCAGCCGTATCGCCCTTCGCCAGCCATCGTGCAGCCCGACGCGCAGATGAGCGAGACCGACACCCGCCACGTCGCCGGCCTGATGCGTATCAACCATACCGGCGAAGTCTGTGCCCAGGCGCTGTACCAGGGCCAGGCGCTGACGGCCAAGCTGCCGCAAGTGCGCGCAGCCATGGAACATGCCGCCGAGGAAGAAATCGACCACCTGGCCTGGTGTGAGCAACGCATTCGCCAGCTCGGCAGCCATCCCAGCGTGCTCAACCCGCTGTTCTACGGTTTGTCGTTTGGTATCGGCGCCGCAGCCGGGCTGATCAGCGACAAGGTCAGCCTGGGCTTTGTCGCCGCGACTGAACATCAGGTGTGCAAACACCTGGACGAACACCTTGAGCAATTGCCGGCCGAAGACGAAAAGTCTCGCGCCATTCTTGAGCAAATGCGCATCGATGAAGAGCACCACGCAGAAAGCGCGCTGGATGCCGGCGGTTTCCGCTTCCCAGCGCCGGTGCGGTTCGGCATGAGCCTGTTGGCCAAGGTCATGACCAAAAGCACGTACCGTATCTGACCCACAAAAAAAGGGCGCTTTCAAAGCGCCCTTTTCTTTTGCCCATCGGCAATCAACCCAGTTCGATAATCTCGTAATCATGGGTGATGGCCACACCGGCCGCGCCGAGCATGATCGACGCAGAGCAATACTTCTCGGCCGACAGCTCGATGGCACGCTTGACCTGGGCTTCTTTCAGCGCCCGGCCCTTCACCACGAAATGCATGTGGATCTTGGTAAACACCTTGGGATCTTCAGTGGCGCGCTCGGCTTCCAGGAAGGCTTCGCAGCTTTCCACGGCCTGGCGGGACTTCTTCAGGATGCTCACCACGTCGAAATTGCTGCAACCGCCTACACCAAGCAGGAGCATTTCCATCGGGCGTACGCCCAGGTTACGGCCACCGGCTTCCGGCGGGCCATCCATGACCACTACATGGCCACTGCCCGACTCACCGAGGAACATGGCTTCGCCCGCCCATTGGATGCGTGCCTTCATCGCCCAGACTCCACTGCTAAAAAAGGGTCGCCAGCTTAGCACAGGGCCCGTCGCCGGCTGCGCTTCCCATCAAAGCGATCAATAGCAGGGTTTGCCGAGTAAATTGGCTAATCGAGTCAGAATGTGTCTGTTAAGCTGGCGCCAAATCGATGGCGTATTGCTAGCATTTATACAACGCGCATCAATGCCGATACCCACGAATACAACAACTTCGCGCTGTCTTCCGGGATACAACCATGGTTGCTCTTACGCCCATACCCAAGATCAAGAATCTCGACAAGCTGTTGATGCACTGCCAGCGCCGACGTCACCCGGCCAAGCACAACATCATTTGCGCCGGCGAACGCTCCGAAACGCTGTTTTTTATCATCAAGGGCTCGGTCACCATCCTGA
Organism: Pseudomonas sp. B611; assembly: GCF_055407965.1. Classification (NCBI taxonomy): domain Bacteria; kingdom Pseudomonadati; phylum Pseudomonadota; class Gammaproteobacteria; order Pseudomonadales; family Pseudomonadaceae; genus Pseudomonas; species Pseudomonas sp. B611. Next base: position 95,377 of record NZ_JBUZST010000019.1, on the reverse strand, counting down.
TCGAGGACGAAGACGGCCGCGAGATGATCATCGCCTACCTCAACACCGGTGATTTCTTTGGCGAGCTGGGGTTGTTTGAACAAGCGGGCAAAGAGCAGGAGCGCAGCGCCTGGGTGCGGGCCAAGGTCGAGTGCGAAGTGGCCGAGATCAGCTACACCAAGTTCCGCGAACTGGCCCAGCAAGACCCGGACATTCTCTACGCCCTCAGCGGCCAGATTGCCCAGCGCCTGCGGGACACCACGCGCAAGGTCGGCGACCTGGCGTTCTTTGACGTCACCGGACGCGTGGCCCGCTGCCTGCTGGACCTGTGCAAGCAACCCGATGCCATGACCCACCCCGATGGCATGCAGATCAAAGTCACGCGCCAGGAAATCGGGCGCATTGTCGGTTGTTCGCGAGAGATGGTCGGCCGCGTGCTCAAGGATCTGGAAGAGCGCAACCTGGTCAACGTCAAAGGCAAGACGATGGTGGTGTTCGGTACCCGCTAAACCGCCAGGAAGCTGGCCAGCATCTGCCGGTACAAGGTGTCTAGCCGGCTGATTGCATCCGGCGCGGGAAAGGCTTCGTGCAAGGCGATATGGCTGTCGGCACGCACCCGTTGGTCGAGACCGCAGGCTTCGTTGAAGCGATTGACCGCCGCGATCAGTTCTTCACGGTCGCCGTCCAGCAGCAGCGCACCGTGCACCAACCCCACGGGGCGGCCGCCACTTTGGCGCCAGCGCTGGGCAGTACCGACCATTTTCCGACCATTGAGATTGACGTTATAGCGACCGTCGCAGAACGCGCCGTCGATTTCACCGACAGACGCATCGCCCCCCAGCTCGATCAGCAGATCGCAGATGGGCTGACAGAGCCGCAAGTAGCCGGTTTCGATACGATTCTGGTCACCTTCACTACGCGGGGGTGCGTAGACCAGGGCGATGTTGACCGTGGCCGACGACTGCGGCACGGGCTCGCCGCCGGTTTCCCGCAACAACACCGGCCAACCGGCCTCTGCCGAAACCTGGCTGGCGGCGTCAAATGCCGGCAGGCGGCTCAACCGGCGTGGCATCACCAAGGCTTGGTCGTTGGGTTGCCAGAACAGCAGGCCGTAGTCCTGATCGCCGGCGCAGACGGCGGCCAACAGGTCTTGCTCGGCGGCAAGCCCAGCTTCAACCGTCATCCTTACTGGCTTAATCATCAAACACCTACCTTTCTGAACAAACACAAAACCCAATGTGGGAGCGGGCTTGCTCGCGAATTCGGTGGGTCAGCCAACACATGCATCGACTGACACTCCGCTTTCGCGAGCAAGCCCGCTCCCACAGTTTGACCGCGTTTCAAATCAATCTAGCGTGGAACCACTGACCGCCACACCCCGCTCCGGGAAGAACAGGCGCTGCAACTCCGCCCCCGGGTTCTCGGCGCGCATGAACGTCTCGCCCACCAGGAACGAATACACCCCACTGATTTCCATCAGCTCCACATCGGCACGGTTGACGATGCCACTCTCGGTAATCACCAAACGGTCGCGCGGAATGCGCGGGAGCAGGTCGAGGGTGTTTTCCAGGCTGACTTCAAAGGTGTGCAGGTTGCGGTTGTTGACCCCCACCAGCGGTGTGTCGAGGGTTTTCAGTGCTCGCTCCAGCTCATCGCCGTCGTGCACTTCCACCAGCACATCCAAACCGACGCTTTTCGCCACGGCTGCCAGCTCGGCCATCTTCACGTCATCCAGTGCGGAGACGATCAGCAACACACAATCGGCGCCCAGGGCGCGGGCTTCGACGATCTGGTACGGGTCAACCATGAAGTCCTTGCGGATCACAGGCAACTTGCACGCCGCGCGGGCCTGTTGCAGGAACAGGTCGCAACCCTGGAAGTAATCGATATCGGTCAGGACGGACAGGCATGTCGCGCCGCCCTTCTCATAGCTGACGGCGATTTCCGACGGAACGAAGTTCTCGCGGATCACGCCTTTGCTCGGCGAAGCCTTCTTGATCTCGGCGATCACCGCCGGCTGCTTGAGCTTGGCCTGGGCGATCAAGGCATTGGCGAAACCACGCGGTGCATCGGCAAGCTTCGCCTGGGCTTCCAGCTCGGCGAGGCTGACGCGGGCGCGGCGCTCGGCCACCTCTTCGGCTTTGCGGGCCAGGATCTTTTCCAGAACGGTTGGCACACTCATCCTTCATTCTCCATCTTGAATACTGCGGTGAATGCTCCCAGCTCTTCGAGCTTCTCGCGAGCCAGACCGGTGTGCAGCGCATCGTGGGCCAAGGCGACACCTTCCTTAAGACTATAGGCGTGGTCGGCCGCGTAAAGCGCCGCGCCAGCATTCAGAACAATCATCTCCGCTGCTTTTTGGCCATTCTCGGTCTTGCGACGCCCCAGGGCATCGCGAATCAATTCAAGCGAAGCCGCCGGGCTTTCCACCGCCAGGCCGTGCAGGCTCTGGCTCTTCATGCCCAGGTCTTCAGGTTCGACCCAGTATTCGGTGACTTGATCATTCTTCAACTCCGCCACAAAGGTCGGCGCCGCCAGGCTGAACTCGTCCAGGCCATCCTTGGAATGCACCACCAGCACATGCTTGCTGCCTAGACGCTGCAACACTTCGGCCAATGGCCGGCACAGCGCCTGGCTGAACACACCCACTACCTGGTGCTTCACACCGGCCGGATTCGTAAGCGGGCCGAGCATGTTGAACAGGGTGCGCAGGCCGAGGTCTTTACGCGGGCCAGCGGCGTACTTCATCGCGCTGTGGTGGGTCTGGGCAAACATGAAGCCGATGCCGACGTTGTCGATGCAACGCGCCACTTGCACCGGCGTGAGGTTCAGGTAGATGCCGGCCGCTTCCAGCAGGTCGGCGCTGCCGCTCTTGCCGGACACCGCGCGGTTACCGTGCTTGGCCACGGTGCAACCCGCCGCCGCCACGACAAAAGAAGATGCCGTCGACACGTTGAAGATGTTCGCACCGTCACCGCCGGTGCCCACCACATCGACCACGCCGTCGAGGGTCTTGAGCTCAACCTTGTCCGCCAGCTCGCGCATCACCGACACGGCGCCGACGATCTCGTCGATGCTTTCGCTCTTCATGCGCATCGCCATCATGAACGCGCCGATCTGCGCGTCGGTGCATTGACCGGTCATGATCTCGCGCATCACATCGCTCATTTCAGCGGTGCTCAGGTCCAGGTGGCCGACGATACGGCTCAGGGCAGTCTTGATATCCATGGAAAGTCCTTAGCGCGTGCCGCCGCTCTGCTTGAGAAAGTTGGCGAACAGCTCGTAGCCCTGCTCGGTCAGGATCGATTCAGGGTGAAATTGCACCCCTTCGACATTCAGTGTCTTGTGGCGCAGGCCCATGATTTCATCGACCGAGCCGTCTTCCAGTTGGGTCCAGGCGGTCAGCTCCAGGCAATCTGGCAGGGTTTCGCGCTTGACCACCAACGAGTGATAGCGCGTCACCGTCACCGGATTGTTCAAGGCCTGGAACACGCCCAGGTCTTTATGGAATACCGGGCTGGTCTTGCCGTGCATCACCTGGCGCGCACGCACCACGTCACCGCCAAAGGCCTGGCCGATGGACTGGTGGCCCAGGCACACGCCGAGGATCGGCAGCTTGCCAGCAAAATACTGGATCGCTTCCAGGGAAATGCCCGCCTCGGTCGGCGTGCACGGCCCCGGCGAAACCACGATGCGCTCCGGGTTCAGGGCGGCGATTTCGGCCACGGTCATTTCGTCGTTGCGCACCACCTTGACCTCGGCACCGAGCTCGCCCAGGTACTGCACAACGTTGTAGGTAAAGGAGTCGTAGTTATCAATCATCAGCAACATGGGGCAACCTCAGGAATTGGGGGTCTGTTCAGCCAGCGCAACGGCGCGGAACATCGCGCGGCGCTTGTTCAGGGTTTCTTCCCATTCGAGGGCCGGCACCGAGTCGGCGACAATCCCGCCACCGGCCTGCACGTGCAGCTCCCCGTCCTTGATCACGGCGGTGCGGATCGCAATCGCCGTGTCCATGTTGCCGTTCCAGGCGAAATAGCCCACGGCGCCGCCGTAGACACCGCGCTTGACCGGCTCCAGCTCGTCGATGATTTCCATCGCGCGGATCTTCGGCGCACCCGACAAGGTGCCGGCCGGCAGAATCGCGCGCAGTGCGTCCATTGCGGTCAAGCCGGCTTTCAGCTCGCCGGTGACGTTGGACACGATGTGCATCACGTTGGAATAACGCTCGATGACCATCTTCTCGGTGAGCTTCACCGAGCCGATTTCCGAGACGCGCCCGGTATCGTTGCGGCCCAGGTCGATCAGCATCAGGTGCTCGGCGATTTCCTTGTCGTCGCTGAGCAGGTCTTTTTCCAGCGCCACATCCTCTTCTTCGGTCGCGCCACGTGGGCGGGTACCGGCAATCGGGCGCACGGTGATCAGGTTGTCTTCGACACGCACCAGCACTTCCGGCGAACTGCCCACCACGTGGAAGTCGCCAAAGTTGAAGAAGTACATGTACGGCGTCGGGTTGAAGCAACGCAGGGCGCGGTACAGATCGATCGGCGCGGCCTTGAAGTCGATGGACATACGCTGCGACGGAACGACCTGCATGCAGTCACCGGCGAGGATGTATTCCTTGATGGTATCGACGGCGCGCTCGTAGTCATCCTGCGTGAAGCTTGAACGAAAAATCGGGTCGGCCGCCGGCGGACGACTAAGGTCCAGGCCACGACGCGGGGTGATCGGTTGGCGCAGTTTTTCCAGCAGGGCTTCGAGGCTGGCCTGGCCTTGCTCGAATGCGTCCGCCTGGGATGGGTCAGCCAGCACAATCGCGTGCATCTTGCCGGCCAGGTTGTCGAACACGACGACCGCGTCGGAGACCATCAGCAGAATGTCCGGCACGCCCAGCGGGTCCGGGTTCGGGCATTTGCCCAAGCGCTTTTCCACGTAGCGCACACAGTCGTAGCCGAAATAGCCCACCAGGCCACCGTTGAAACGCGGCAGGCCCGCAATGGTCGGCACGTTGTAGCGCGCCTTGAAGGTTTCGACAAAGGCCAGCGGGTCTTCTACGTCGTGGCTTTCGATCTCGACGCCATCATGGGTGATGCTCACATGGTGGTCGTGAACACGCATGACGGTGCGGCACGGCAGGCCGATGATCGAATAACGGCCCCACTTCTCGCCGCCCTGTACCGATTCCAGCAGATAGGAATTGGGCTCGTCGGCCAGTTTCAGGTAGATCGACAGCGGCGTGTCGAAGTCGGCCAGGGTTTCGCAGGCCAGGGGGATACGGTTATAGCCGGCAGCGGCCAAACGCAGGAATTCTTCGCGGATCATGTGTGCCTCGTGGCGTGAGGGTCTAACAGTCAGGTATGCAAACGTGCCGCATGGCGCGGCGGGGATCAGTCAGGCGCGCCAACGCCAGCGGGCCAGGGCCTTGATGACTTTCATCCAGAGTTTGCGAGTGACCACCACGATGGGATTTCCAGAAGGGGACGGATCGATGTCGGGCAACGTTATCTCAGCGCCCGCTCCCAAGCAACCGGGGATTAGCAGTCGCAGGTCATCAATCACCAGCGACGGCGACTCTTCGGCAATCGGTCGGCCATGGTTATAGCCGTAGCTCAAGGCTACGCACTGCACGCCAGCCGCCTTTGCCGCCTGCACATCGCTGCGCGAATCGCCAACAAACAGCGACTGCGACGCCGGGATATTGGCCATTTTCATCACAAAAAACAGCGCGGCCGGGTCGGGTTTCTTCTGCGGCAAGGTATCGCCGCCGATGATCCAGCGGAAATACCGGCCGATTTTCATCTGGTCCAACAGCGGCGCGACGAAGCGTTCCGGTTTGTTGGTGATCAGGGCCATTTCCACGCCCTGCTTGCTCAGCCATTTGAGGGTGTCACGCACGCCGGGGTAAACCACGGTCAGTTCGTGGCCGTCTTCATAGGCGGTGTTGAACAGTTCCAGGGCATGCTCGGCCTCGACCTCATCGACACCATCTGCATCGATATCATTGGCCAAGGCCCGGCGCACCAGCATCTGCACGCCGTTGCCGACCCACGTGCGCACGGCCTCGATCGCCACCGGCTTGCGCCCCAGCTTGAGCAGCATCTCGTTCACCGCGGCGGCAAGATCTGGCACCGAGTCGATCAGGGTACCGTCCAGATCGAACATCACCAGCCGTGGCAGCTTGCCGGGGAACAGCTGCTCGAAGCCGCTCATGGACGCGCCAGCGCTAGCTCGGAACGCATCTTGTCGATGACGTCCTGGTAGTTCGGTGCGTTGAAGATCGCCGAGCCGGCCACAAACGTGTCGGCGCCAGCGGCGGCGATTTCGCGGATGTTGTTGACGTTGACCCCACCGTCGATCTCCAGGCGGATATCCCGGCCCGAAGCATCGATCAGCGCACGGGCTTCGCGCAGCTTGTCGAGGGTGCCGGGGATGAACTTCTGCCCGCCGAAACCTGGGTTGACGCTCATCAGCAAGACCATGTCGACCTTGTCCATCACGTACTTGAGCACGTCCAGCGGTGTCGCCGGGTTGAACACCAGGCCCGCCTTGCAGCCGCCTTCGCGGATGAGTTGCAAGGTGCGGTCCACGTGCAACGTGGCTTCCGGGTGGAAGGTGATGTAGGTCGCGCCGGCTTCGATGAAGTCACCGATGATGCGATCCACCGGGCTGACCATCAGGTGCGCGTCAATCGGCGCGGTCACGCCGTACTTGCGCAGCGCCGCGCAGACCATCGGGCCGATGGTCAGGTTGGGCACGTAGTGGTTGTCCATGACATCGAAGTGCACGAAGTCGGCGCCAGCGGCCAACACGTTGTCCACTTCCTCACCCAGGCGGGCGAAGTCGGCGGAGAGAATCGATGGAGCAATTACGAAGGGCTGCATGACGCACCTTTTCTGAGCTAAATCACGATGGCGCGCATTGTATACCGCATGCTTTGCCGCGCGCACCGTGACCTGGCTCAATGGCTAGTAGGCAGCCCGGTAGATTTTCTCGATATCAGCCGCGCTGAGCTTGCGCGGATTATTGCGCATCAGCCGCTCGATGCCCGCCGCTTCGCTGGCCATGGCGGGGATCGCGTCCTCGGGCACGCCGAAGCTGCGCAGCCCCGCCGGGATCTCGACTGCGGCACACAGTCGCGTCATCGCCTCGACGGCCTGGTCGGCCGCATCATTGGCACTCAGGCCACTGACATTCACGCCCATGGCCTGGGCAATCTCCTGCATGCGCTCCACGCACGCCAGCTTGTTCCAGTGCATCACGTAGGGCAGCAGCAAGGCATTGCTCACGCCATGGGCGATATTGAAACGCCCGCCCAGCGGATACGCCAACGCATGCACCGCACCCACCCCGGCATTGCCGAAGGCCATACCGGCCATCAGGCTGGCGGTGGCCATATCGTCGCGGGCCTGCAGGTTGGATGGGTTGGCGTAGGCCTTGGGCAGCGCCTTGGCGATCAGCTTGATTGCGCCAATGGCCAGCGCGTCGGTGATCGGCGAAGCATTCAGCGACAGGTACGACTCGATTGCATGCACCAGCGCATCCACGCCACTGGCGGCGGTGACGCTGCGCGGGCAGGTGAGGGTCATTTGCGGGCTGATCAGCGCGACGTCCGGCAACAGGTAGTCGCTGACGATGCCTTTTTTCAGCTGCGCGGCCTTATCGGACAGAATCGCCACGTTGGTCACTTCCGAGCCGGTGCCGGCCGTGGTCGGAATGGCGATCAACGGCGGGCCTTTGCGCGGCACCTGGTCAACGCCGAACAGATCCGCCAGCGCCCCGTGGTAACCGGCATACGCGGCCACGCTCTTGGCAATGTCGATGGCACTGCCACCGCCCACACCGATCAAGCCGTCATGCCCACCCTCACGGTATACGCGCATGCAGTCTTCGACGATGGCGATTTCCGGGTCGGGCAGCACGCGGTCGAAGATTTCATAACTGCGCTCGCCCAGGTGCTCGAGCGCCAGCGCCACGGTGCCGGACTTGACCAGCGCGGCGTCGGTGACGATCAGCGGATTGTCCACATCCAGGCGGGCGAGCTCAGCGGCCAGTTGTTCGATGGCACCTGCGCCAGTGAGCAGTTTGTGGGCGATCTTGAATGAGGAAGTACTCATGTGCGCGGCCTCTTATTCGGAAATGGGCTGGCACAAGAGTAGCTGTCCGTGGCGTGTTGTCAGCTATTCAGCAACTGAATGGACACAAAACCCATGTGGGAGCGGGCTTGCTCGCGAATGCGGTGTGTCAGTCAATACATGTGCCGGCTGCCCCACCGCATTCGCGAGCAAGCCCGCTCCCACATTTTTGATCTCCAGCAGGCTTTAGACCTGGGCGGTACGCAGTTTTTCGCTACGGCCGCGTAGCCACTCCAATGTCAGCAACAGCAGCACCGAGAACGCAATCAACAAGGTCGCGGCAGCCGCAATCGTCGGGCTGAGGTTCTCGCGAATCCCGCTGAACATCTGCCGCGGCAACGTCGCTTGCTCAGGCCCGGCGAGAAACAGCGTCACCACCACTTCATCAAACGAGGTGGCAAAGGCAAACAACGCCCCGGAAATCACCCCCGGCGCAATCAGCGGCAAGGTCACCCGGCGGAACGCGGTCAACGGCGACGCCCCCAGACTGGCCGCCGCCCGCACCAGGTTATGGTTGAACCCCTGCAACGTCGCCGACACGGTAATGATCACAAACGGCACGCCCAGCACGGCATGCACCACGATCAGCGAGAAGAAACTGTTACCCAGGCCCAGCGGCGCAAAGAACAGGTAACTGGCCACGCCGATAATCACCACTGGCACCACCATCGGCGAAATCACCAGGGCCATCACCAATGCCTTGCCCGGGAAGTTGCCGCGCGTCAGGCCAATCGCCGCCAGCGTGCCGAACACCATGGCCAATACCGTGGCCGCCGGGGCGACGATGATGCTGTTCTTCAGCGCCCGCATCCATTCGGCCGAGGCGAAGAAGTCCTGGTACCAGTGCAGCGAGAAGCCTTGCAGCGGGTACACGAGGAAACTGCCGCTGTTGAACGACAGCGGGATGATCACCAGCACCGGCAGTATCAGGAACAGCAGGATCAAGCCGCAGAGAATCCGCAAGCTGTAGAACCAAACCCGCTCAACGGGCGACATATAAGGGCTCAGCATCGCAAGGTCTCCTCAGCTCAGGCGCAGGCGGCTGGCGCCCACCAGCCGGTTGTAGATCAGGTACAGCACCACGGTGGCCAGCAGCAGCAAGCCGCCCAACGCCGTGGCCATACCCCAGTTGATGCTGGTGTTGGTGTAGAACGCCACGAAATAGCTGACCATCTGGTCGTTCGGGCTGCCCAGCAGGGCCGGGGTGATGTAGTAACCAATCGCCAGGATGAACACCAACAGGCAACCGGCGCCCACGCCAGCGTAGGTCTGCGGGAAGTACACGCGCCAGAAGCTGGCGAAGGGGTGACAGCCCAGGGAAATCGCCGCGCGCATATAGGTGGGCGAGATGCCTTTCATCACGCTATAGATCGGCAGAATCATGAACGGCAGCAGGATGTGCACCATGGAGATGTACACCCCGGTGCGGTTGAACACCAACTCCAGCGGTTTATCGATCAGGCCCATACCCATCAGCGCACTGTTGATCAGCCCGCCCGATTGCAGCAACACGATCCACGCCGCCACCCGCACCAGGATCGAGGTCCAGAACGGCAGCAACACGAGGATCATCAACAGGTTGCTTTTGCGCGCCGGCAGGTTGGCCAGCAGGTACGCCAGCGGATAGGCCAGCAACAGGCAGATCGCGGTGATCACCAGGCCCATCCAGAAAGTACGGGCAAAGATGTCCAGGTAGATGGCCTGGTCCGGCGTGGCCGGGGCCACTTCGCCGAGGTCGTCGATGCGGTGATCGACGGCCGCCAGCAGATAGAACGGCGTCAGGTTGCTGGTATTGCGCCGGATCGCCTGCCAGTACGCGGGGTCACCCCAGCGTTCGTCGAGGTTTTCCAACGCTTCTTTATAAGAGGCCGGCGCTTCGGTAAACGGCAGCGCCCGCGCGGTTTTGGTCAGCAGGCTGCGATAGCCGGCCAGTTCCATGTTCAAGCGTTTGGACAGATCGCCCAAGGTCTGGTTTTTGCGCGCTTCGCCCAGGTCCTCGCTGAGGGCCTGATACACCGGCTCGCCCGGCAGGCCGCGACCGTCCCAGGCCGTGACCGCCACCACGGTACGCGGCAGCCCGCCCACCACTTCCGGGTTGCCGACGCTCTTGAACAGCAGCGCAACGATCGGCACCAGGAACACCAGCAGCAAAAACAGCACCAGCGGCGCAATCAAGGCCTGGGCCTTCCAGCGGTTGACCCGCTCGGCACGCGCCAGGCGCTGCTTGAGGGTGGGGCTGTTGACCTCGTTCGAGGGAACGGCGATGGCCATGGCTAACTCCGATTTCTTAAACATCAATGCAAAACGGCGGATGTGGCACTTGTCCTGTGGCGAGGGAGCTTGCTCCCGCTGGGGCGCGAAGCGGCCCCAAAAGATGGGACTGCTGCGCAGTCCAGCGGGAGCAAGCTCCCTCGCCACAGGTTCAATCTCACAGCCCTTTCGGTGTTACTTGGCAGCCCACGAGTTGAAACGCTGCTCCAGCTGCTCGCCGTTATCCGCCCAGAAGCTCACGTCGATCTGCACCTGGTTGGCGATGTTTTCCGGGGTGGTCGGCATATCCTTGAGGATGTCCTTGGCCAGCAACGTTACGGCTTGGGTGTTGGCCGGGCCGTAGGCGATGTTTTCCGAGTAGGTCTTCTGCTGCTGCGGTTGCACGGAGAAGGCGATGAATTTTTTCGCCGCTTCAGCGCGGTCTTTTGCCAGGCCTTTAGGGATGGCCCACGCGTCGAAGTCGTAGATACCGCCGTTCCACACCACTTTCAGGTTGCTTTCTTTCTGCACGGCGGCGATGCGACCGTTGTACGCCGAGCTCATGACCACGTCACCCGAGGCCAGGTACTGCGGCGGCTGTGCGCCGGCTTCCCACCACTGGATCGACGGTTTCAGTTCGTCGAGTTTCTTGAACGCACGGTCCTGGCCATCTTTGCCGGCCAGCACTTTGTAGACGTCCTTCGGCGCAACGCCGTCGGCCATCAGGGCGAATTCCAGGGTGTACTTGGCGCCTTTACGCAGGCCACGCTTGCCCGGGAATTTCTTCACATCCCAGAAATCAGCCCAACTGGTGGGTGCCGAGGCCAGTTTGTCGGCGTTGTAGGCCAACACCGTGGACCACACGAAGAAACCCACGCCGCACGGTTGAATGGCGCCCTTCACGTAATCGGCGGTATTGCCGAACAGTTTCGGGTCCAGGGGCTCGAACATATCTTCGTCACAGCCACGGGACAGTTCTGGCGATTCCACTTCCACCAAGTCCCAGGACACGCTCTTGGTGTCGACCATGGCCTTGACCTTGGCCATTTCACCGTTGTACTCGCCAGCGACGATCTTGCCGTAGCCCGCGCTTTCCCACGGCGCATAGAACGCCTTGACCTGTGCCGCCTTGTTCGCGCCACCGAAGGACACGACTGTCAGGTCCGGGCCGGCCATGGCGTGTGTGGCGCCCATCAAACCGATAGCCAGCGCCGAATACTTCAGGGATTTCAACATTGTTGTTCTCTCCACGTGCAGGGTTGGTGAAGCCATGGGGGCGATCAATTCGCCTCTAGAAGTGGGTCGAGTGCGCGAACGTGCTCGACTTGCCAGCCAATCGGAACCACGTCGCCGACGGCCAGGGCTGGGTCGAGCTCGGCAATCGGTTGTTTCACAAAAAAATCGCTCTTGCCGCAGACTTCCAGGCGCACACGCACGTGGTCGCCCAGGTAGATGAATTCGGCCACGCGGCCAGAGAAGCGGTTGACGCAGCTTTCGCTGGAGCCATTGAGGCTCACGCGCTCCGGGCGTACCGACAGGGTCACCGGGCCGCCGATCTGGCCGACGTTGACCGCCAGCGCCTCGACTTTCTCGCCGCGCGCCAGCTCCACCACGCAACGCTCGCCGGTGTGGCTGTGCAGGCGGCCGTTGAGGCGGTTGTTCTCGCCAATGAAGTTGGCGACAAAAGTGTTCTTCGGCTCTTCGTACAGGGTGCGCGGCGCGGCGATCTGCTGGATCTCCCCCTGATGGAACACGGCCACGCGGTCAGACATGGTCAGCGCTTCGCCCTGGTCGTGGGTCACGTACACCACGGTCACGCCGAGGCGTTGGTGCAGGTGCTTGATCTCCATCTGCATGTGTTCGCGCAGTTGCTTGTCGAGGGCGCCGAGGGGTTCGTCCATCAGCACCAGCTGCGGCTCGAACACCAGCGCCCGGGCCAGGGCCACACGCTGTTGCTGGCCGCCGGACAACTGCGCCGGATAACGCTGGGCGAAGGCATCGAGCTGGACCATGCTCAGCACGCGTTTGACGCGCTCGCTGATGTCGGTCTTGCTCAAGCCGCGCACCGACAGCGGGAACGCCAGGTTCTCGGCGACGGTCATGTGCGGGAACAGCGCATAGTTCTGGAACACCATGCCGATGTCGCGCTTGTGCGGCGGCACGTTGTTGATGGAACGCCCGGCCAGCTGGATTTCGCCGGCGGTCGGCGTTTCAAAGCCGGCGAGCATCATCAGGCTGGTGGTCTTGCCCGAACCGGAAGGCCCGAGCAAGGTGAGGAACTCGCCCTTGCGAATCTCCAGGTTGAGGTCTTTGACGATCAGGTTCTCGCCGTCGTAGCTCTTCTGCACGCCACGAAAGCTGACCAGGACCTCATTTGAATCCACCTCGCTCATACCCGCACCTTTGTGTTTTGGACTGCTGTGGCACAAGCGTAGTCCAGGCGCGAGGCCCCGGAAATCGGGGGCCGGGAGAGAATTGCATCAGCCGGATGGAAGGCTGGGGGTAGGGATCGCCCTACACGGCTGGCGGGGATGGGACAGTGCAGTCGCTGCAAGTAGCGAGAATGGGTTTGGCGGTGCTTGCGGGGTGTCGTTATTGGGCATGTGATCGTTCCCACGCTCCGCGTGGGAATGCAGCCCGAGGCGCTCCGCGCCCCAACGCGTGACGCGGAGCGTCACAAGACGCGTTACCACGCAGAGCGTGGGAACGATCGAGTCAGAGGAGCTTGTGCTCCATGGCGTACTTCACCAGTTCGGCCAGGGAGGTGATATTGAGCTTTTGCATCAGGCGCGCCTTGTGGGTGCTGATGGTCTTGCTGCTCAGCGCCAGCTGCTGGGCGATGTCATTGACGTTGGCGCCCTGGGCCAGGCGCTCGAACACCGAGAACTCACGCTCCGACAACAATGAGTGCAAGGGCCGCGTATCGGTGAGGCCGACTTCAAAGACCATGCGGTCGGCCAAATCCGGGTCGATGTAGCGCCCGCCCGCCGCAACCTTGCGAATCGCCGTGAGCAACAGCGCCGGATCGCTGTCCTTGGTCGCATAACCGGCAGCGCCGACCTTCAACGCACGCGCGGCCATTTGCGCTTCGTCATGCATGGACAACACCAGGATCGCCGGCGGATTGCTCAACGCACGAATCCGCGCGATCGCTTCCAGGCCGTTGACGCCGGGCATCGAGATATCCAGCAACACCACCTCGCACGGCACATGGCGCAAGGTCTCCAGCAACTGTTCACCATTGCTCGCCTCCCCTACTACCAGCAGGTCTTTGGCCAGGCCGATCAATTGCTTGATGCCTTCTCGAACGATGGTGTGGTCTTCGGCTACCAGTACGCGAATCACAGGGACTTCCTCTTAGCGTTATGCATCCAACGGCACCGTGACACTCAATGTGGTGCCCTCCCCCAACTCGCTGGAAAGGCTCAATTGCCCGCCCATGATCAGCACCCGCTCGCGCATGCCCACCAGGCCAAACGACACCGGGCGGCCCTGGGCCTGGACGAACCCGACGCCATCGTCGCTGATGGTCAGCCGCAGGTGCGCGCCTTCCAACGCCAGGGTCAATTCGACAGTATGCGCCTGGGCATGACGCATCACATTGGTCAGCGCCTCTTGCAGGATGCGAAACAGGCCGATGGCCTTGGCATCGCTCAAGGCCGGCAGATTATCCGGGACCTGCACCAGGCAGGGGATTTGTGTACGGGCTTCGAAGCGCCGAGCCTGCCATTCGATGGCGGAGGCAATGCCGGCGTCGAGAATCGGCGGGCGCAAGGCCGTCGCCACGTCGCGCACCAGCTGGAACAGTTGAGCGATGAGGCGTTTCATGCTGTTCAAGCGCTCGTGCAGGCCAGGGTCCAGCTGTGCGTAGGCCAGTTCGCACATGGAGGTTTCCAGCTTGAGCACGGTGAGCATCTGCCCCAGTTCGTCGTGGACTTCCCGGGCGATGCGCGCTTTTTCTTCTTCGCGCACGGTCTCCAGGTGGGCGGACAGTTCGCGCAATTGCGCCTCGCTTTGCAGCAAGGCGGCGACGTAGCGGCGGCGCTCGGTTACGTCGTTGAGGTAGACCACCAGGTATTCGCCGTCGGCAAAGCGCAAAAAGCTCAACGACACATCGGCGGGCAAGAGGCTGCCATCGGCGCGCCGGCAATCGGTGGCGAAGTTCTGCGGGCCGTCTTCGCTGGCACGGGCGCGCTTCCATAGGTTGAGCCAGCGGTCCATGTCCAGCGTCGGATCAAGGTCCGCCAGCGGCCGTTCGATCAGCGCGCCGGGGCCATAGCCGAGCATGCTTTCGGCCGCACGGTTGGCGTAGCGCACGTGGCTGTCCCAGTTGACCCAGAGGATGCCGACGGTGCTTTGGTCGATGGAAAACTGCGTCAACCGCAACGCTTCGGCCCCCGCCGCCCGCGCGGCACTTTCTTCCCGTGCACCGAGCAAGCTGTGCTCCAGGCCGCGCAACTGGCGGCGCTGCCAAAGCACCACGGCCAGGCTGGCCAGCAGCAACAGGGCAAGCAACAAACTGAGGTTTTGCCACAGCCCCGGCGACTCCGACAACCGCGGGTATTTGGGTTGCAGCCAGCGGTTGTGCAGTTGGTCGAGGTCACGGGCGGGGATCGCGCGCAACGCGCTTTGCATGATGCCGGCCAGCTCCGGCCATTCCCGGCGTGTGGCCACCCGCAGCAATTGCGGCAGGCCGATGTCGCCCACCACGGCCAGCCCGGCGAATTCGGCTTCACCCGACAACCGGCTCAGTTGCGCCTCATCCACCACGGCGTAGCGCGCCTGTTGGCTGACCAGCAACTGCAACGCCTGGCGTTCCATGGGCACGCCTTGCAGGTTCAGCTTGGGATAAGTGCTGCGCAGGTAATCGGCGACGGCGCTGGGCATGCGCACGGCGATGCGCGAGAGTTCGTCGAGTTTTTCCAGCTCGACGGCACCGCCACCGTCACGGATGCCAACGATATGCTGAGGCACCCGCATATACGGGTCGCTGAACAACCACAGACGCAAACCGGCCGGGGTTTGCTGCAGGCCGGGGGCGATATCCACCTCGCCATCGCGCACGGCGGCTTCCAGCTGTTCCTGGGTGGGAAAGTTGCGCCAACTCAGCTCGATATTCAGCGCCTTGGCCAGCCACTGCATCAACTCGACATTGGCCCCTGACAAGCGCTGCAAGCGCCGATCGTATTGCGCGTAGGGCGCCTGCAAGACCACGCCCACCCGTAACTCCGGGTGCGCGGCCAGCCACTCCCGTTGCCCCGCATCCAGTTGCGCTTGCGGTACCGCAGGCGCAGAGGTGGCCCCCGCGATCAAGGGAAACCACAAACAGCCGATAACCAGCAGACAGCGAAAACCCATGATCCACGTCTCACATCACTGACAAATACAGACCAACCCATTAGGCTGCTGGAATCTCTTCTGGCCGGAAATCAACGATGCCATCTCGAAACCGTTCAGCAGTGCCAGCATTGTGCCTGTCGTTACTCTTTACCAGCTGCTTTTCTGTGCAGGCCGCCGACACGCCCGCTCCACCTGCCGAAACAGCCGCTTTCCGCCAGCCCTTGGCCGAGCGTGGCCAGGAAGACGCCGCTGCCCTGGAACGCCAGGTGCCACGGGAGGAACAACAACAATTGCAGGGCGGCAGCGACACCTTCCTCGCCCTGTGGAAGCCGGCCAACAGCGCCGAGCCCGAGGGCGTGGTGATTATCGTACCGGGCGCCGGGGAAAGTGCTGACTGGCCGCAAGCAATCGCACCGCTGCGGCGCAAATTACCCGACGCCAACTGGGGCACCCTCAGCCTGTCGCTGCCGGACGTGAACATCGACACCCTGCCGCCCCGCCTGATCGAAGCACCCAAGGCGGCGGTCGACACCAGCAGCAAAGACGGCAGCACCGCCGCCAAGCCCATCGAACAAGCCGCCAGCGCCGAAGCCGAAGGCACCGACCCCGCCGTGGTCGCGGGTGCGGACGAGCAAGACAAGACCGACGCCAAACGCATCTTCGACCGGATCGATGCGGCAGTCGCCTTCGCCCAGACCCAAGGCGCACGCAGTGTGGTGCTGCTCGGCCATGGCACCGGCGCGTGGTGGGCCGCGCGTTACGTGGAAGAGAAGCAACCGGCACAGGTGCAGAAACTGGTGATGGTCGCGGGCAAGTCGCCGGTCGGTCGCCAGCCGGGCTTGCAACAACTGGCGCCGACACTGAAAGTGCCGACGGCGGATGTGTTCTATCAAGACGCGGCCCAGGATCGCAAAGCGGCACTGGAACGAGTCCAGGCGGCCAAACGCTCGAAAAATGACGGCTATAAGCAGGTGTCGCTCAAGACCTTGCCGGGGAATAGCGCGGCGGAGCAGGAGCAGTTGTATCGGCGGATTCGCGGGTGGTTGAGCCCGCAGGCGACTGCCGACTGATCACATACGCCAAGAACACCGCAAATCCCCTTGTGGGAGCGGGCTTGCTCGCGAATGAGGTCTGCCAGTTGATACAACTTTGGCTGATCCACCGCTTTCGCGAGCAAGCCCGCTCCCACATTGGAATGGGTTATCAAATCAAAACTGTGACAGCTAGCGAAAATCCCGGCGCTCGCGAATCAACGTGTAGGCATTGTGCAGTTCGCGGGTGCGCTCGGTCGCCTCATGCACTTGCGCAGAGCTGGCACCACTGCCGGCAATCTTGTCCGGATGGTGGCGACTGAGCAGGCGGCGGTAGGCGCGCTTGATCACCGCAGGTTCAGTGGTGATCGTCACACCGAGCAGGCGCAACGCCTCCTGATAAGACATGCCCCGACTCACCAGCGGCTTGCGCTCCGGCTTGTAGTCGGCGGCCAACGCCTGGAGCTGTTGCGGCGTCCAGCCCAGCCACTTGCCCCACAGTTCGATCAGGTCGCGCTCGGCGTCATCCGCCTTGCCGTCGGCCCACACCATGCGCCAGCACGCACGCAGCACACCTTCCGCCGCATGGGGCTGGTTCTTGAGCACGCGCAAGTAACTGCGCACGCGGTCGGCACCGGACTTGCCACGATTGAACGCAGCAATCGCGCGGCGCCGGGCCGGCTCGCTCATGTCCAGCGCGCGCATTTCTTGCCGCGCCTGCTGGATATGCCCGTCGACGATCCGGCCATTGCTTTTCGCCAGGCGGCCGAGCAGCACAAACAACAGCTCGTCATTGCGCAACGCCGGGCGCCCGCCGAGGCGTTCGCGCAGCTGCGCCCAATTGTGCAGTTGCAGCCGGCGATCCAACGCCTGCCCCAACAGCGCACCCAACAAGGCCCCCGGAATGCTGGCAATGGCAAAGCCAGCCCCGGCGCCGATCAGCGTCCCTGGCCACAGCATCTTACTGCTCCGCGGTCAGCAGGGTTTCAACCTGCGCCAGGCGCTCCAGCGTCCCGACATCAATCCAGCGTCCCGCCATGTGTTCCCCCGTTACCAAACCTTTGGCCATCGCCGCCCGCAGCAGCGGCGCCAGCTTGAAGGCACCGGCAGTGCAACCCGCGAACAACTGCGGGTCGAGAACCGAAATGCCACTGAAGGTCAGGTTATCGGCACCGGGCGCGGCATCATGAAGCAAACCCTGATCCAGGTAGAAATCGCCGCCCGAGGGGTGATGCGCCGGGTTGTCGACCATCACCAGATGGGCCAGGCCCTGGAGCGGTTGCTTGAGCTGGGTGAAGTCGTAGTCGGTCCAGATATCGCCATTGACCACCAGGAACGGCTCATCCCCCAGCAACGGCAAGGCCTGGAAAATCCCGCCGCCCGTCTCCAGCGGCTCACCCTCTGGCGAGTACTGGATACGCAAGCCAAACTGCGCGCCGTCGCCCAGGTAGCTTTCGATCTGCTGGCCAAGCCAGGCATGGTTGATCACGATATCGGTGAAGCCAGCCTTGGCCAGCGCCTCCAAGTGATACTCGATCAGCCGTTTGCCGCCGGCCTGCACCAACGGTTTGGGCGTGTGCAGGGTGAGCGGACGCATCCGCTCGCCTTTGCCCGCGGCCAGAATCATGGCCTTCATACGGTGGCCCCGACGGGTTGGCGCAGGCTGGCCAACAGTTCAGCCAGTTCACGCAGCTCAGGGCGATCGGCCAGTACCGCTTCTATATAGGCAAAGAAGCGCGGCACGTCGGCCAGGTAACGGGGCTTGCCGTCGCGATGGCAGATACGCGCGAAGATACCGATGACCTTGAGGTGGCGCTGCACGCCCATCAGGTCGCTGGCGCGCAGGAAGTCGTCGAATTGCGCTTGCACCGGAATGCCGGCTTGCATCGCGCGCTCCCAATAACCGCGCTGCCATTCGCGCACACGGGCCTGGGGCCAACTGAGGAACGCGTCCTTGAACAGGCAGGTGATGTCGTAGGTCACCGGGCCATAGACCGCATCCTGGAAATCCAGCACGCCAGGGTTCGGCGCGCTGATCATCAGGTTGCGCGGCATGTAGTCGCGGTGCACCAGCACTTTCGGCTGGGCCAGGGCGCTGTCGATCAACAGGTCGCTGGCACGTTGCCAGAGCGCTTGCTGCTGGGCATCCAAATCGATCCCCAGGTGACGGCGTACGTACCACTCGGGAAACAATTCCAGCTCGCGGCGCAGCAAGGCGACGTCATAGCTAGGCAGTGGCGCGTCCATCGGCAACTGCTGGAAAGCCAGCAACGCGTCGATGGCTTCGACGAACAATTGATCGGCGTTTTTCGCGTCAATCACGTCCAGATAGGTTTTTGTGCCCAGGTCATTGAGCAAAAGAAAGCCGCGCGGCAAATCTTCTGCATAAATTTTTGGCACATTTATTCCCGACTTCGCCAGCAAATGAGCGATATCGACGAAAGGTTTGCAGTTTTCCTGGGGGGGTGGCGCGTCCATCACGACGAACGTGCGGGCGCCGCCTTCCCAGCGGAAATACCGCCTGAAACTCGCGTCGCTACTGGCCGCGGTCAATGTGGCCGGGGGTACGGCACCCCAGCCTTGAGCGTTGAAAAGGATCGGCAGTTGCTCATCCAGCCAGACTTCCAGCTGTTGTAAACGTAGATCTTGGTCGGGCATTACAAGGGTCTCCGACGGCCCTAGCCGTCAAGCGGGTCATGCTTTATTATCACGCATCTTTTTCAGACCATCGAGAGTCGTGCGGCCCACACCGCGGGCAGATGGCACGCAGGAAGCCCGGACTAATAAGATGGCATTGAAATCCCCCGCGTTTCGTAGAAAATTTCCGTTGCTGGTAACCGGCAGTCTGCTGGCCATGCAACCTTTCGCCACCTCATTCGTGGTCGCTGCGGAGCAGTATGACTGTTCCGTCTCCGCTTCGGGTGCCTGGGCTTGCGCGCCGAAGACCGCCGCTGCCCCATTGCCACCGCGCCCGGTGCATGACGGTGCTGCCGTCAGCTCGGCCGGCGACACGGCGCAAGCCGCTGCCGGTGGCAACGCAGAGGCCGTGCCGCAGACCGCGCTGGTCACCGAAGCCAAGGGCCGTGGCCTGCGTTCGCGCAGCGCCGACTATAGCCACCTGGACTGGGTACCCCGCGAGAAGCTGACCGCCGCCCAACTGGCCGAAACCGGCCCGTATTGCGGCGGTGCGTACATCGAGCCGACCCGTCCGGGCATGAACGACAAGACGAGTTCGAGCGATGCACCGACCTTCATCGGTGCCAAGGCTTCTCGTTACGAGCAGGAATCCCAAGTCGCAACCCTGGCCGGTGACGTTGTCATGCGCCAGGGCAGCATGCAGCTGGAATCCGAAGAGGCCAGCCTCTATCAGGCAGAGAACCGTGGCGAGCTGAACGGCAAAGTCCGTCTGCGCGACAACGGTGCCCTGATCGTCGGTGACCACGCCGAAGTCCAGCTGGACACCGGCGCAGCGCAGATCGATAACGCCGAATACGTGATGCACAAATCACGCATCCGCGGCAGCGCGCTGTACGCCAAGCGTGCCGAAAACGCGATCATCCGTCTCAAGGACGGTACGTACACCACCTGCGAGCCAGACAGCAACGCCTGGCAGCTCAAGGGCAACAACATCACGTTGAACCCGGCCACCGGTTTCGGTACGGCCACCAACGCGACGTTGCGGATCAAGAACATTCCGATCCTGTACACCCCTTACATCTATTTCCCGATCGACGACCGTCGTCAATCCGGCTTCCTGCCGCCGAGCTTCAGCACCGGCAGCGAAACCGGCTTTACCCTGGTTACGCCGTACTACTTCAACCTGGCGCCGAACTACGATGCCACGTTGTATCCGCAGTACATGACCAAACGCGGCCTGTTGATGGAAGGCGAATTCCGCTACCTCACCAAGTCCAGCGAAGGTCAGTTCGGTGGGGCGTATCTGAATGACGATAGCGACGAGCGGAAGAAGCAGACTGATTACGAAAAAACTCGCTATATGCTCAATTGGCAGCATAAGGGTGGGTTGGATTCGCGCCTGTCGACCGAGGTCGACTACACCAAGATCAGCGATCCGTTCTACTTCCAAGACCTGAAGGCCTATCAGGAAGGTGTTGAGAGCCGAGACTTCCTGAACCAGCAAGGGGCACTGACTTACCGGGGCGACTCCTATAAGGCACGATTGAATGTCCAGGCCTATCAGCTGGCGACGATCTCCCAGATCACGCCGTATGACCGGCTGCCACAGATCACCTTCAACGGGACACTGCCTTACCATCCGGGTGGACTGAACTTCACCTACGAGACAGAGGCTGTAAGGTTCGATCGAGACCTCAGGAGCGGCAACGTCATCAATGAAGACGGTGGCCCGATAAACGCGGACGGTACTGTCGGTGAAAGACGTTTGGATGAGTACGTTAGGGGGTTAACCCGTGCAAACGGCACGCGCCTGAACGCAGCCCCGGCTGTTTCATACCCGATGGAATCGACCTATGGTTTCATTACGCCGAAGCTGAAGTACGTCTACACCAAGTATGATCTGGACCTGGATGCTATCGGCAAAGCCGATCTGGCTGCCGCCGGCCAAACCTTCAAAAGCTCCCAGGATCGTGCAATCCCTGTCGCCAGTATCGACAGCGGCCTGTACTTCGACCGCAATACCAACTGGTTCGGCAAGGAATATCGCCAGACCCTGGAGCCGCGTGCGTACTACCTGTATGTACCGAACAAAGACCAGAGCGACATTCCGGTATTCGACACCAGCGAAAGCTCGTTCAGCTACTCCTCGTTGTTCCGCGACAACCGCTTCAGCGGCTCCGACCGGATCGGTGACGAGAACAAGCTGTCCTTGGGCGTGACCAACCGCTGGATCGAAGAGAACGGCTTCGAGCGTCAGCGCATAGCTGTGGGCCAGGCGATTTACTTCAAGGATCGCGAAGTACAACTTCCAGGCGTACTTGCAGCGGACCGTGCCGACGCACAGTCAGACTTGTCGCCAATCGCACTGGACTACGAGTTCCGCTTCAACCGTGACTGGCGCGCCACTGCCGACTACAACTGGGACACCGAGAACCACAGTCCTCGTTCCGGCAGCGCGATGTTCCACTACCAGCCGGAAGACAACCCGAACAAGGTCGTCAACCTCGGCTACCGCTATCGCAACGACCAGGTGGTGTACAACCAGCTGACCGGCAAATGGCAGTTCGGTGGTGACTACGGCACGCCTGGCCAAGCGAATTACGTGAAGGATTACTACAAAATCCAGCAACACGACTTCTCGATGATGTGGCCGATCGTTCCGCAGTGGAACCTGATCACCCGCTGGCAGTATGACTATGCCCGCAACCGTACCCTGGAAGCCTTTGGTGGTTTCGAGTACGACAACTGCTGCTGGAAACTGCGCGTCATCAACCGTTACTGGGTTTCCAACGACGAATACAGCCAGATCGCCCCGCTTAACGAAAAGGGTGACCACGGGCTCTTCTTCCAAATCGTCCTCAAAGGACTCGGCGGCCTGACCGGCGCCAAGGTAGAGAGCTTCCTCGACAAAGGCATTGAAGGTTATCGTGAACGTGAAAACCAAGCTTTCTGATTGTCTGCGCCCGCTCGTACTGGGCGCGCTGTTCCTGGGTACCGCATCGGCACACGCTGCGGTTCAACAGTTGGATAAAGTGGTGGCCATCGTCGATAACGACGTGATCATGCAGAGCCAGCTGGACCAACGCGTCAAGGAAGTTCAGCAAACCATCGCCAAGCGTGGCGGTGGTGTGCCACCGACCAGCGTGCTGGACCAACAGGTGCTGGAGCGCCTGATCGTCGAGAACCTGCAACTGCAGATCGGCGAGCGTTCGGGCATCCGTATTTCGGATGAAGAACTGAACCAGGCGGTTGGCACCATCGCTCAACGCAACAACATGAGCATTGACCAGTTCCGCGCTGCCCTGGCCCGCGACGGCCTGTCCTATGAGGACGCCCGTGACCAGATCCGCCGCGAAATGATCATCAGCCGTGTACGTCAGCGTCGTGTGGCTGAGCGGGTGCAGGTCTCCGAGCAGGAAGTGAAGAACTTCCTGGCCTCGGACCTGGGCAAGATGCAGCTTTCCGAAGAACTGCACCTGGCCAACATCCTGATCGGTACACCGGACAGCGCCAACTCCGAGCAGCTCAACGCCGCCGCAGCGAAGACCCAGGCGGTTTATGACCGTTTGAAAGCCGGTGCCGATTTTGCCCAGACCGCAATTGCCGTCTCCAACAGCGACAACGCACTGGACGGCGGTGACATGGGCTGGCGTAAAGCCGCGCAACTGCCACCTCCGTTCGACCGTGAGCTGAGCGCCATGCAGCCGGGTGAGATCACTCAACCTGCACGTACGCCAGGCGGTTTCATCATCCTGAAGTTGCTGGAAAAACGCGGCGGCGAGACCTCGCTGAAAGACGAAGTACACGTTCGTCATATCCTGGTCAAACCAAGCGAAATCCGCACCGAAGCGCAAACCAAGGAACTGGCCCAGAAGATCTACGACCGCATCCAAAGCGGTGAAGACTTCGCCACCCTGGCCAAGAGCTTCTCGGAAGATCCAGGTTCTGCCCTCAATGGCGGCGACTTGAACTGGATCGACCCGAAAGCCCTGGTGCCGGAGTTCCAACAGGTGATGGCCGATACCCCGCAGGGTGTATTGTCCAAGCCGTTCAAGACCCAATACGGCTGGCACGTGCTGGAAGTCCTTGGCCGTCGCGCCACCGACAACACCAGCCAGGCCCGCGAGCAACAAGCCCTGTCCGTACTGCGTAACCGCAAATACGACGAAGAGCTGCAAACCTGGTTGCGTCAGATCCGTGACGAAGCCTACGTAGAAAACAAGCTACCAGGCGCCGAGCAAACAGGCACCGACCAGGCAGCCCAGTGAAACCCCAGCGTTTCGCGGTAACACCCGGCGAGCCGGCCGGCATTGGTCCAGACCTGTGCCTGCTGCTCGCCTCGCACCCCCAGCCACACCCCCTGATTGCCATTACCAGCCGCGACCTGCTCCTCGAGCGGGCCGCGCAACTGGGCGTGGCTGTCAGTTTGCTGGATGTGGCACCGGGCAACTGGCCCGACCTGCCCGCCCCCGCCGGCAGCCTGTATGTGTGGGACACCCCACTGCAAGCCAAGGTGGTGGCCGGACAGCTGGACACCGCCAATGCCGCGTTCGTCCTGGAAACACTGACCCGCGCCGGGCAAGGCTGTATCGACGGCGACTTCGCCGGCATGATCACCGCCCCGGTGCACAAAGGCGTGATCAACGAATCCGGCATCGCCTTTTCCGGGCATACCGAATTCCTCGCCGAACTGACCCGCACCGAACAAGTCGTCATGATGCTGGCCACCCGTGGCCTGCGCGTCGCCCTGGTCACCACGCACCTGCCGCTGCGTGAGATTGCCGACGCCATCACCGTCGAGCGTGTGGAACGCGTCACCCGCATCCTGCACGCCGACCTGCAACAGAAATTCGGCATTGCCCAACCGCGCATCCTGGTCTGTGGGCTCAACCCGCACGCCGGTGAAGGCGGCCACCTGGGCCATGAAGAAATCGACATCATCGAACCCACCCTGGAGCGTCTGCGCCAAGAAGGCATGGACCTGCGCGGCCCATTGCCTGCGGACACTCTGTTTACCCCCAAATATCTGGAGCACTGCGACGCAGTGCTGGCGATGTACCATGACCAGGGGCTGCCTGTGCTGAAATACAAAGGCTTTGGCGCCGCAGTCAACGTGACACTGGGCCTGCCGATCATCCGCACCTCCGTCGACCATGGCACTGCCCTGGACCTGGCCGGCAGCGGCAAGATCGATACCGGCAGCCTGCACGTGGCCCTGGAAACCGCCTATCAGATGGCCGAGACCCGTATATGACCGAGCATTACCAACACCGGGCGCGCAAGCGCTTCGGGCAAAACTTCCTGCACGACGCGGGCGTGATCGACCGCATCCTGCGCTCCATCCATGCCAAGCCCGAAGACCGCCTGCTGGAAATCGGTCCCGGCCAGGGCGCACTGACCCAAGGCCTGCTGGCCAGCGGCGGGCAACTGGACGTGGTGGAACTGGACAAGGACCTGATCCCGATCCTCAACCAGCAGTTCGCCGGCAAGTCGAACTTCAACCTGCACCAGGGCGATGCGCTGAAGTTCGACTTCAACAGCCTCAATGCCGCACCCAACAGCCTGCGGGTCGTGGGTAACCTGCCGTACAACATCTCCACGCCGTTGATCTTCCACCTGCTGAACAACGCCGGGATCATCCGCGACATGCACTTCATGCTGCAGAAAGAAGTGGTTGAGCGTTTGGCGGCAGGCCCTGGCGGTGGTGATTGGGGCCGCCTGTCGATCATGGTTCAGTACCACTGCCGCGTCGAACACCTGTTCAACGTTGGCCCGGGCGCATTCAATCCGCCGCCGAAGGTCGATTCGGCCATCGTGCGCCTGGTGCCGCATGCCGTGCTGCCGCATCCGGCCAAGGACCACAAACTGCTGGAACGTGTCGTCCGCGAAGCGTTCAACCAGCGCCGCAAGACGTTGCGCAACACGCTCAAGGCCCTGCTGAGCAACGCTGAAATCGAAGCCGCCGGCGTCGATGGCAGCCTTCGCCCAGAGCAACTGGACCTGGCGGCGTTCGTGCGCCTCGCCGACCAGCTTGCCATCCAGCCAGCGCCCGTCGCGGACTGAAGCCTGCCGAGCCTGGGCCAGACAGCATGTCTGGCCTAGTGCCCACCTCTTGGCCTAGACTGATCCGCATCTGCTGTCCCCCCGCTTTTGCTTTTAAGGCCTCTTGCATGTCCGATCCTCGCTACCAGATCGACGTCAGCGTCGTCACCCGCTTCCTGGCGGACCAATCGCAACCCGAATACAACCGCTTCGCCTTTGCCTACACCATCACGGTGAAAAACAACGGGCTGGTGCCGGCCAAGCTGCTGTCGCGCCACTGGGTGATCACTGACGGCGACGGCCAGGTCGAGGAAGTGCGCGGCGCAGGCGTGGTTGGCCAGCAGCCGTTGATTGATTGCGGAGCCAGCCACACCTACAGCAGCGGCACGGTGATGACCTCCAAGGTCGGCACCATGCAAGGCTCGTATCAGATGAAAGCCACCGACGGCCAGTTGTTCGACGCCATCATCGCGCCCTTCCGCCTCGCCGTGCCGGGAGCCCTGCACTGATGGCGACGTACGCGGTCGGCGACCTGCAAGGCTGCCTGGAACCTCTCAAGTGCCTGCTTGAACGCGTGTCCTTCGATCCAACTCGCGACCGCCTGTGGCTGGTCGGTGATCTGGTCAACCGCGGCCCGCAATCTTTGGAAACCTTGCGCTACTTATATAACCTGCGCGACTCACTGGTGTGCGTCCTGGGCAACCACGACCTGCACCTGCTGGCCGCCGGCAAGAACATCGAGCGCCTGAAAAAGGGCGACACCCTGCGGGAAATCCTCGAAGCGCCGGACCGTGCCGACCTGCTCGACTGGCTGCGCCGCCAGAAGATCATGCACTACGACGAGGCCCGCAACACGGCCTTGGTCCATGCGGGCATCCCGCCCCAATGGACCTTGAAGAAAGCCCTCAAGTGCGCCGCCGAAGTCGAAGCCGCCTTGGCCGATGACAGCCTGTACACCGCCTACCTCGACGGCATGTACGGCAACGATCCCGTGAAGTGGGACAACGACCTGACGGGCGTTGCCCGCCTGCGCGTGATCACCAACTACTTCACCCGCATGCGCTTCTGCACCGCCGAAGGCAAACTGGACCTCAAGAGCAAGGAAGGTGCCGATACCGCACTGCCCGGCTACAAACCCTGGTTCGCCCACAAAGAGCGCAAGACCCGTGACACAAAGATCATCTTTGGCCACTGGGCAGCCCTCGAAGGCCAGTGCGATGAACCCGGCGTGTTCGCCCTCGACACCGGTTGCGTGTGGGGCGGCGCCATGACCCTGATGAACATCGACACCGGCGAGCACCACCGCTGCCAGTGCGAATCCCCCCTTTCCGTTACCCTGCCGGCCGCCAAGCCCTAGGAGCCTCCATGAGCGAATTCAAACGCATCTCCCCCGAACAAGCCCAGGCCCTGCGCGTGCAAGGCGCAGTGGTCGTCGACATCCGGGATCAGCCTACCTACGTGGCGGCTCACATCACCGGCGCCCAACACCTGGACAACGTCAACATCGCCGACTTCATCCGCGCAGCCGACCTCGATGCGCCAGTGATCGTGGCCTGCTACCACGGCAATTCCAGCCAGAGCGCAGCCGCCTACCTGATCAGCCAGGGCTTCTCCGACGTCTATAGCCTGGACGGTGGCTTTGAGCTGTGGCGTACGACGTTTCCTGCGGAAATTGCCTCGGGCGATTCGCAATAATTTTTTTCAAACCCCGCTACCCCGCGTGACGCTTGGGCTCGCGCCGTTTCTGACGAACGGCGCAGCCAAACTAATTACGCATCGCGCCTTGACCTCCCCGATTCCGAACTATCCTTAAGCGCAGGCCATCCGAATCAGGGGAGAGCCGGTACACCGGCGTGCGGGTCATCGGTAGCGTTTCAGGGTGTTCTGGGGGGAAAACGGCCATTGGCGATCGTCAATGACTGCCAGCATCGACTGATTGATCCGGCGTCGGCTCCACGTATCGAGCGAGGTGACGACGTCATGAGTATTTTTAGCCACTTCCAACAACGCTTCGAGTCCACACAGCAAGAAGAACTCACGCTGCAGGAGTATCTTGAACTGTGCAAAAAGGACCGCAGTACCTATGCGTCTGCCGCCGAACGCCTGCTGCTGGCGATTGGCGAGCCGGAGCTGGTAGACACCTCCAACAACTCGCGCCTGTCGCGGATTTTTTCCAACAAGGTGATCCGCCGCTATCCGGCCTTTGAAGACTTCCATGGCATGGAAGAATGCATCGACCAGATCGTCTCCTACTTCCGCCATGCCGCCCAAGGCCTGGAAGAGAAGAAACAGATCCTCTACCTGCTCGGCCCCGTTGGTGGCGGTAAATCGTCCCTGGCCGAAAAGCTCAAACAACTGATCGAGAAGGTGCCCTTCTACGCGATCAAGGGCTCGCCGGTCTTCGAGTCGCCCCTGGGCCTGTTCAACGCCACCGAAGATGGCGCGATCCTCGAAGAAGACTTCGGCATTCCACGCCGCTACCTCAACACCATCATGTCGCCCTGGGCCACCAAGCGCCTGGCCGAGTTCGGCGGTGACATCAGCCAGTTCCGCGTGGTCAAGCTCTACCCATCGATCCTCAATCAGATCGGCGTGGCCAAGACCGAACCGGGCGACGAAAACAACCAGGACATCTCGGCGCTGGTGGGTAAGGTCGATATCCGCAAGCTCGAAGAATTCCCGCAGAACGACGCCGACGCCTACAGTTACTCGGGCGCGCTGTGCCGGGCCAACCAGGGCCTGATGGAGTTCGTGGAAATGTTCAAGGCACCGATCAAGGTGCTGCACCCACTGCTGACCGCCACCCAGGAAGGCAACTACAACAGTACCGAAGGCCTGGGTGCGATTCCGTTCACCGGCATCCTGCTGGCCCACTCCAACGAATCGGAGTGGCACACCTTCCGCAACAACAAGAACAACGAAGCCTTCATCGACCGGATCTATATCGTCAAGGTGCCGTACTGCCTGCGGGTCAGCGATGAAATCAAGATCTACGACAAGCTGCTGTTCAACAGCTCCCTGGCCAAGGCGCACTGCGCACCCGACACCCTGAAGATGCTCGCCCAGTTCACCGTGTTGTCGCGCCTCAAGGAGCCGGAAAACTCGAACATCTACTCGAAGATGCGCGTGTACGACGGCGAAAACCTCAAGGACACCGACCCCAAGGCCAAGTCGATCCAGGAATACCGCGACACGGCCGGCGTAGACGAGGGCATGAACGGCCTGTCGACGCGGTTTGCGTTCAAGATCCTGTCCAAGGTCTTCAACTTCGACCCCCACGAGATCGCCGCCAACCCAGTGCACCTGCTGTATGTGCTGGAACAGCAGATCGAACAGGAGCAATTCCAGGCCGAGACCCGCGAACGCTACCTGCGCTTCCTCAAGGAATACCTGGCGCCGCGCTACATCGAGTTTATCGGCAAGGAAATCCAGACCGCGTACCTGGAGTCCTACAGCGAGTACGGCCAGAACATCTTCGACCGCTACGTGCTGTACGCCGACTTCTGGATCCAGGACCAGGAATACCGCGACCCGGAAACCGGCGAGATTCTCAACCGCGTAGCCCTCAACGAGGAACTGGAGAAAATCGAGAAACCGGCCGGTATCAGCAACCCGAAAGATTTCCGCAACGAAATCGTCAACTTCGTGCTGCGTGCCCGGGCCAACAACAACGGCAAGAACCCGACCTGGCTCAGCTACGAGAAGCTGCGGGTGGTCATCGAGAAGAAAATGTTCTCCAACACCGAGGATCTGCTGCCGGTCATCAGTTTCAACGCCAAGGCCAGCAAGGAGGACCAGCAAAAACACAACGACTTCGTCACACGCATGGTCGAACGTGGCTACACCGACAAACAGGTACGGCTGCTCTCCGAGTGGTACCTGCGGGTTCGCAAATCGCAGTAAGGCAGCGACGCGCGCGCAGTGCCAGGCCTTGGGCCTGGCAACTGACCGCCTGTCTTTAAGCTTCCAGCTCGCAGTTTGAAGCTTGTAACGTGAAGCTGCCCGGAGGGCTCCCCATGAGCTATGTGATCGACCGACGCCTCAATGGCAAGAACAAGAGCACGGTAAACCGCCAGCGTTTCCTGCGGCGTTACCGTGACCACATCAAAAAGGCCGTGGAAGAGGCCGTCAGCCGCCGCTCCATTACCGACATGGAACATGGCGAACAAATCAGCATTCCCGGACGGGACATCGACGAACCGGTGTTGCACCACGGCCGTGGCGGTAAACAGACGGTGGTACACCCGGGCAACAAGGAGTTCACCACCGGCGAGCATATCCAGCGCCCCCAAGGCGGTGGCGGCGGCAAAGGCCCGGGCAAGGCCGGCAACTCCGGCGAGGGCATGGATGAGTTCGTGTTCCAGATCACCCAGGAGGAATTCCTCGAATTCATGTTCGAAGACCTGGAGCTGCCCAACCTGGTCAAGCGCAACCTCACCGGCACCGACACCTTCAAGACCGTGCGCGCGGGGATCAGCAATGAAGGCAATCCGTCGCGCATCAACATCATCCGCACCCTGCGTTCGGCCCATGCGCGGCGTATCGCCCTGTCTGGCAGCAGCCGCGCCAAATTGAAGGAAGCCAAGGAAGAATTGGCCCGCCTGAAACGTGAAGAGCCGGACAACTTCGGCGATATCCAGGAAATCGAGGCGGAAATCGAAAAACTCAGCGCACGCATCCACCGCGTGCCGTTCCTCGACACCTTCGACCTTAAGTACAACTTGCTGGTCAAGCAGCCCAACCCCAGCTCCAAGGCGGTGATGTTCTGCCTGATGGACGTCTCCGGCTCCATGACCCAGGCCACCAAGGACATCGCCAAGCGCTTCTTTATCTTGCTGTACCTGTTCTTGAAGCGGAACTACGACAAGATCGACGTGGTGTTTATCCGCCATCACACCAGCGCCCGGGAAGTGGACGAAGAGGAGTTTTTCTACTCGCGGGAAACCGGCGGCACCATTGTTTCCAGCGCGCTGAAGCTGATGCAGGAGATCATGGCCGAACGCTACCCGGCCAACGAGTGGAACATCTACGCCGCCCAGGCTTCGGACGGTGACAACTGGAACGACGATTCGCCGATCTGCCGCGACATCCTGATCAACCAGA
The DNA here is from genome assembly GCF_055407965.1 of Pseudomonas sp. B611. NCBI lineage: Bacteria > Pseudomonadati > Pseudomonadota > Gammaproteobacteria > Pseudomonadales > Pseudomonadaceae > Pseudomonas > Pseudomonas sp. B611. Next base: position 64,863 of record NZ_JBUZST010000019.1, on the reverse strand, counting down.
TCATGCCGTTCGTGCAGTACTACACTTACGTTGAGATCACCCCCCGTGAGCACCAGGCCCTGTGGTTCGAATACGAGCGCATCGGCGAAGCCTTTGCCGACACGTTCGCCCAGCAGCAATTGGTCTCGGCCGGCGATATCTACCCGGTCTTCCGTGAACTCTTCCAGCGCAGGTTAGTGACATGACCGCCAAAAAAGAGCAAAGACGCCAACCGATTTCCACGGGTTCCGAGTGGACCTTTGAACTGATCCAGGCCTATGACCGGGAAATCAGCCGTATTGCGGCAGGTTATGCCCTGGACACCTACCCCAACCAGATCGAAGTGATCACCGCCGAACAGATGATGGATGCCTATGCCTCGGTGGGCATGCCCCTGGGTTATCACCATTGGTCCTACGGCAAACACTTCCTCAGCACCGAGAAGTCCTACAGTCGCGGGCAGATGGGCCTGGCTTACGAGATCGTCATCAACTCGGACCCGTGCATCGCCTACCTGATGGAAGAAAACACCATCTGCATGCAGGCGCTGGTGGTGGCCCATGCCTGTTACGGGCACAACAGCTTCTTCAAGGGCAACTACCTGTTCCGCACCTGGACCGACGCCAGCTCGATCATCGACTACCTGGTGTTTGCCAAGCAGTACATCATGCAATGCGAGGAACGCCACGGCATCGACGCCGTGGAAGACTTGCTCGACTCCTGCCATGCGCTGATGAACTACGGCGTGGACCGCTACAAACGCCCGTACCCGATTTCTGCCGAGGAAGAACGCCTGCGACAGAAGGAGCGCGAGGAGCACCTGCAAAAGCAGATCAACGACCTGTGGCGCACCATTCCGAAAAAAACCGGCAAGAACAACGACAAGGACAATGCACGCTTCCCCGCCGAACCTCAGGAAAACATCCTGTATTTCCTGGAAAAACACGCACCGCTGCTGGAGCCCTGGCAGCGGGAGATCGTGCGTATCGTGCGTAAGATCGCCCAGTACTTTTATCCACAGCGCCAAACCCAGGTGATGAACGAAGGCTGGGCGACGTTCTGGCACTACACGCTGATGAACGACCTGTATGACGAAGGCCTGGTCACCGACGGCTTCATGATGGAGTTCCTCACTTCCCACACCAGCGTGGTATTCCAACCCGGCTTCGACAGCCCGTACTACAGTGGCATTAACCCCTACGCCCTGGGTTTTGCCATGTACCGAGATATCCGACGCATGTGCGAACACCCCACCGAAGAGGACCGCCGCTGGTTCCCGGAAATCGCCGGCACCGATTGGCTGTCCACCATCAAGTTCGCCATGAGCAGCTTCAAGGATGAGAGTTTCATCCTGCAATACCTGTCACCCCAAGTGATTCGCGACCTCAAGCTGTTCAGCATCCTCGACGACGACCTCAAGGACGACCTGGTGGTACCTGCCATCCACGACGAACCCGGCTACCGCACCATCCGTGAAACCCTGGCGGCGCAATACAACCTGGGCAACCGCGAGCCCAACGTACAGATCTACAGCATCGATGTGCGCGGCGACCGCTCGCTGAGCCTGCGTCACCAGCAACACGACCGCAAACCCCTGGGCGAGTCCACCGAGGAAGTGCTCAAGCACCTGCACAGGCTCTGGGGCTTCGACATCCACCTGGAAACCCTGCAGGGCGATCAGGTGATGAAAACCCACCATGTGCCACCGCGCACCGATCACAACGACAACGACTACGGCCGCCTGGACCTGGCCGTCGTGCATCTCTGAAGCCGCAAAGCCTCCATTGGCCAGGCGCAGGCGTTATCCTGTGGGGCTAATGGAGGCTTTTTCATGAAAATCTACAAAGTCGGCGGCGCGGTACGCGATCGCCTGCTGGGCATCCCGGTCACCGACATAGACCGTGTCGTGGTTGGCGCCACGGCCGAAGAGATGCTCGCCTTGGGCTATAAACCGGTGGGCTCGGACTTCCCGGTGTTCCTCGACCCGAAAAACGGCGACGAGTACGCCCTCGCCCGCACCGAACGCAAGAGCGGCCGGGGTTACGGTGGCTTTGTGTTCCACGCCAGCCCTGACGTCACGCTGGAAGAAGACCTGATCCGCCGCGACCTGACCATCAATGCGATGGCGGAAGACGACGATGGCAATGTGACCGACCCTTACGGCGGCCAGCTTGATCTCGAAGCGCGCGTTTTACGTCATGTTTCCCCCGCGTTCGCCGAAGATCCACTGCGAGTCCTGCGCGTTGCCCGCTTCGCTGCACGCTACGCCAACCTGGGTTTCACCATTGCGCCGCCAACCCTGGAATTGATGCGCCAACTCAGCGCATCCGGCGAACTGGAAGCCCTGACCCCGGAGCGCAGCTGGAAAGAAATCTCCCGCGCACTGATGGAAGATCAGCCCCAGGTATTCATCCAGGTCCTACGGGATTGCGCTGCACTGGAAACCTTGATGCCGGAGGTGGATGCGCTCTTCGGCGTGCCGCAACCTGCGGCCCATCACCCCGAAATCGACACCGGCGTACACACCTTGAGCGTGCTGGAACAGGCCGCCTTGCACAAACAGCCACTGACCGTGCGCTGGGCCTGCCTGCTGCATGACCTGGGCAAAGGCCTGACGCCTGTGGATAAGTTGCCGCAGCATATTGCCCACGAACACACCGGCCTGAAGCTGGTCAAGGCGGTCAACGAACGCTTCAAGGTACCGAGGGATTGCCAGGAGCTGGCGCTGCTGGTTTGCCAGTATCACACCCACGGGCACCGCGCCCTGGAGCTTAAGGCCTCGACTTTGCTGGAGTTGCTACAGAGTTTTGACGTGTACCGTCGCCCGCAGCGCTTTGAAGAGTTTGTGGTCGCCTGTGAAATGGACGCCCGGGGCCGCAAGGGTTTCGAGCAACGCAGTTATCCACAGGCCGATTATTTGCGCGGCGCAGCCAAGGCTGCACGCGAAGTGGCGGTGGCGCCACTGCTGGAGCAAGGCTTCAAAGGCCCGGAACTGGGCGAAGCGCTCAAGCGCGAACGGCTCAAGACGCTGAAAGCCTACAAAGAGCAACACTCCCTGTAGACGCCAATCCAGTGTGGCGAGGGAGCTTGCTCCCGCTGGAGTGCGCAGCGCTCCCAGGATTTTGGGGCCGCTACGCAGCCCAGCGGGAGCAAGCTCCCTCGCCACAGAAAGCTCAGTGCCTACAGAAGCTCGTTGGGTGTGAGCTGCTGGCCCTGCCATTCAAACCCGACAGGCGCCAGCACTTGGTCGATCTGCGCATCGCGCCACAGCTCGGCCAACGTCTTGCCCACCTCAGGATGCACACGCTGCGGCGCCATCAACGACAGAGGCCACAACACGAAGGCGTTCTTGAGGATTTCTGCACGCGGCAGGATCAAGCCATCGAAATTGCCCACCAGATCGCCGTACAACAGTACGTCGATGTCCAGCGGCAGGCCCTTGCGATCCGGCGCATAACGGCCATTGTCGGCCTCGATGAATTTCAAGCGGCGATCCAGCTCCATCAGCGGCAGGTCGGTATAGGCCGACACCACCATATTGAAGAACGGACCACTCTTGATCCCCACCGGCTGGCTTTCGAACACCGCCGAGCAGCGGATATCCGTCAAAAAACTCGCCAGCGCGTCAAGGCCGGCGCACAGATGAGTCTCGCGCTCGATATTGCTGCCAAGGCCAAGGTAAACCTGAGTTAGCGACATCCGCGCTCGATCTCCACGCCCACACCCTTGGCAGCCGGAACGGCCCCGGGCTTGGTCAACTTGAGGTGCAGCCAGGGAATCTGGAACTCACTCATCAACACTTCGGCCAGGCGCTCGGCGAAGGTTTCCACCAGCTGATATTGGGATTGCTCGGCAAACGCCTGGATACGTGCGGACACGCTGGCGTAGTCCAGGGCCAGGGTCAGGTCGTCACCGGCCGCAGCCGGGCGGTTGTCCCAGGCAAAGCTCAGGTCCAGGCGCAGGCATTGGCGGATTCCGCGCTCCCAGTCGTAGGCCCCGATTACGGTGTCAACTTCCAGGCCTTCGATAAACACTCTGTCCAAGCACTCTTCTCCGCAGCACGACAAGGGCGCAATGCCCCGTTAGAATCAGGGCGTCCTCGCCCGGAATAGTTAGCATGTTTTGGTCACTGGCGATTCTCGCCTACCTGCTCGGCTCGCTGTCCTTCGCCATTTTGCTCAGCCGCCTGACGGGAAATCCCGACCCGCGAATGAGTGGCTCAGGCAATGCCGGCGCCACCAATATGTTGCGCCTGGCCGGCAAGAAGCTCGCCGTGCTGACGTTGCTGGGCGACCTGTGCAAGGGCCTGTTGCCCGTACTGATCGCCAGCCTCGCCGGCCTTACCCTGCAACAGCAGGCGTGGATCGGCGTATGCGCCGTCCTCGGCCATCTGTTTCCCCTGTACTTTCGCTTTCGCGGCGGCAAGGGTGTGGCTACGGCAGCCGGCATGCTGCTGGGGATCTACCCACCGGCGGCCTTGCTGGCCGTTATCGCCTGGCTGCTGACGTTCTACCTGACCCGCACCAGCTCGCTCGCCGCGCTGATCGCCACCCCGCTGACCCTGCCGCTACTGGCCTGGCAGGAACCGGCGGCGCTGTTGCCGATGAGCGTGCTGACACTGCTGATCGTCTGGCGCCACCGCGGCAATTTACGCGACCTGTTTGCCGGGCGCGAACGGCATTTTTAAATACCCGCGATGAACCCGGCTCACGTTACGCGTTACAGCGGCGACAACTGCTCCATCGGCCAGCGTGCCTGCACGCTGATCGCCAGGCTTTCATGCTGCCCGGCCTGCAAGCGCTGGCAGCCGGCATAGGCGATCATCGCGCCGTTATCGGTGCAGAACTCAGGGCGCGCATAGAACACATCCCCTTTCATGTCGCCGAGCATTTTTTCCAACGACGTGCGCAACGCCTTGTTGGCGCTGACGCCGCCAGCAATCACCAGGCGCTTCATGCCGGCCTGCTTGAGGGCGCGCTTGCACTTGATGGTCAAAGTCTCCACCACGGCCTGCTGGAACGCCAGTGCGATGTCGCAACGGGCTTGCTCACTGTCGTCCCCGGCGCTGACGCTGTGCTGCCAGGTATTCAGCGCAGAGGTTTTCAGGCCGCTGAAGCTGAACATCAGGCCCGGGCGATCACACATCGGCCGCGGAAAGGTATAGCGACCGGCCACACCTTTTTCGGCAAGACGGGCGATTTCCGGGCCACCTGGATAATTGAGGCCCATCATCTTCGCGGTCTTGTCGAAGGCTTCGCCGGCGGCGTCGTCCAACGATTCGCCCAGCAGGGTGTATTGGCCGATGCCATCCACCTGAACCAGCTGCGTGTGACCGCCGGAAACCAACAAAGCGACGAACGGGAACTCGGGCGGTGTTTTTTCCAGCATCGGCGCCAGTAAATGGCCTTCCATGTGGTGCACGCCGAGGGCCGGAATGCCCCAGGCAAACGCCAGCGCCTGGGCGCAAGAAGCCCCAACCAGCAGGGCTCCGACCAATCCAGGGCCTGCGGTGTAGGCAATCGCGTCGATCTCGGTCGGCACGCAGCCGGCCTCGTCCAGCACCTGGCGAATCAACGGCAGCATGCGTTTGACGTGATCGCGGCTGGCAAGCTCCGGCACCACGCCACCATAGGCGCGGTGCAGGTCGATCTGACTGAACAGTGCATCGGCCAAAAGCCCGCGTTCACTGTCGTAAAGTGCGACACCGGTTTCGTCGCAGGAGGTTTCAAGTCCCAGTACTAGCATGGGTTTGCGCCTTGTAGAGGCTGAATTCGAAGGCGCGCATAATAGTCGCCACTCCCCCTCCCGACTAGCGGTTTTCGATCAGAGGCTTTGCATTCCGGGCAATGAGGGGTTAACATCCGCAACCCTTAAAAACCGACGACCTCAGCCGCGAATTTCTTGCGACGAGAACGTTGATCCCGGTAATGAAAGAAGGTAGCTCTGGATGCCAGCCGTCAAAGTTAAAGAGAACGAACCCTTCGACGTAGCTCTGCGTCGTTTCAAGCGCTCCTGCGAAAAAGCCGGTGTACTGGCTGAAGTTCGTAGCCGCGAATTTTACGAGAAGCCAACTTCTGAGCGTAAGCGCAAAGCAGCAGCCGCTGTTAAGCGTCACGCTAAGAAAGTTCAGCGCGAACAGCGCCGCGCCGTTCGTCTGTACTAATACACAGACGTTCGTAGCAAGCTTCTGCCAAGCCCGGCCCTCAGCCGGGCTGTTGGCATTTGCGGATATCGCTTGATGCTTCACTGTTGACGCCGCACACGCGACCGAAACAACTGCTTCACACGTCAGGACTGGCTCTTCTGCCAGCGGTGCACGTCTCTTCTGACGAGTCTAACAAGGCTACTGACGAGCACACTTATTCTTCAAACAGGCGATCAACTGAGTCGGCTGTGCCTGCACGAGCTTCCGAGGCCCACCATTGGCCAACACCGGATGCCGGGGCAACATTTCCATGCCGAAAAGCTGATTGAAATTAACGTCAGTGAATGAACGGCAGATACACTTCCTGAAAGCCCAAGCAGACAGTTGATGATCGAGCCACGATAAGTGCGCCCGAGCACATCGCGGGCCCTCATTTACACGCAGTGATGACGAGAACGCCATGGCCGGGCTGATTCCCCAGAGCTTTATTGACGACCTTCTGAACCGCACCGACATCGTCGATGTTGTCAGCTCACGCGTGCAACTGAAAAAAGCCGGCAAGAACTACACCGCCTGCTGCCCGTTTCACAAAGAGAAAACCCCGTCGTTCAGCGTCAGCCCCGACAAGCAGTTCTACTACTGCTTCGGCTGCGGCGCGGGTGGCAACGCCCTCGGCTTTCTCATGGACCACGACAACCTGGATTTCCCCCAGGCCATCGAGGACCTGGCGAAGGCTGCCGGCATGGAAGTCCCGCGCGAAGAAAGTGGCCGCCCGCACAAACCGCGCCAACCCACCGATTCGCCGCTGTACCCACTGCTGACGGCCGCTGCCGACTTTTATCGTCAGGCGCTTAAAAGCCATCCGCAACGCAAGGCCGCCGTCGACTACCTCAAGGGGCGCGGCCTCACTGGCGAAATCGCCCGCGACTTCGGCCTGGGTTTTGCCCCGCCCGGCTGGGACAGCCTGTACAAGCACCTGAGCAGCGACACCCTGCAACAAAAAGCCATGATTGACGCCGGCCTGCTGGTGGAGAACGCCGAGACCGGCAAGCGCTACGACCGCTTCCGCGACCGCGTGATGTTCCCGATCCGCGACAGCCGTGGCCGTATCATCGCCTTTGGTGGCCGTGTATTGGGGGACGACAAGCCCAAGTACCTGAACTCCCCGGAAACCCCGGTATTCCATAAGGGCCAGGAACTCTACGGGCTGTTCGAAGCGCGCAAGAACAACCGCAACCTCGATGAAATCATCGTGGTTGAAGGCTATATGGACGTGATCGCACTCGCCCAGCAGGGCCTGCGCAACGCAGTGGCAACCCTGGGTACCGCCACCAGCGAAGAACATTTGAAGCGCCTGTTTCGTGTAGTGCCCAGCGTCTTGTTTTGCTTCGACGGCGACCAGGCCGGCCGCAACGCCGCCTGGCGCGCCCTCGAAGCCACACTGTCGAGCCTGCAGGATGGGCGCCGCGCGCGCTTTTTGTTCCTGCCCGAAGGCGAAGACCCGGACACCCTGGTCCGCTCCGAAGGCACCGACGCATTCCGCGCACGCATCAATCAACATGCGCAGCCGCTGGCAGACTACTTCTTCCAGCAACTGACCGAAGAGGCCGATCCGCGCTCCCTCGAAGGCAAGGCCCACATGGCCACCCTCGCTGCGCCGTTGATCGACAAGGTGCCGGGTGCCAACTTGCGCACCTTGATGCGCCAGCGCTTGCAGGAAATCACCGGTTTAAGTGGCGAGGCGGTCAGCCAGCTGGCCCACAGCGCACCGCAAGATGCCGCGCCGCCGGCCTACGACCCCGGCATGGATTACGACGCCATGCCGGACTATGCCGACTTCCACCAACCGCACGAGGCCTACACGCCCCAGCAGGAGTGGACCCCGAAAAAGCCCGGCGCCGGCGGCAAGCAATGGGACAAGAAACCGTGGAGCAAGAACGGCAAGCGCGGTGATCGTGACGAGGCCTACGCCCCACGCACCCCAGTCGCCGTAGAAGCGCCAACCTTGATTGCCCTGCGCACGCTCATCCATCACCCGCAATTGGCGGGCAAGGTTGAAAGCGCCGATCACTTTGCCAACGCCAGCAACACGTACGCCCAGGTGCTAATCGCGCTGATTGAAGCAGTGCAGAAAAATCCTAAGCTAAACTCAATTCAGTTGATGGCTCGCTGGCACGGCACCGAACAAGGACGTTTGTTGAAAGCACTCGCGGAAAAGGAGTGGCTAATTGACGGCGACAACCTTGAACAACAGTTTTTAGACACCATTACTAGGTTATCCGAGGGCCAGCACACGCAGACCCTCGACGAACTCATCAAGAGAGCGAGGCAGCCAGGATTATCGGCTGAAGAGCAAATTCAGATAGCAAAACAGATGCGCGACCTCTTAAAACAGAATGTTTCCGCATCAAACCCGACCTCAGCTGGCGTGTGAGGTCATAGCTCGGGTATAATCCTCGGCTTGTTTTTTGCCCGCCAAGACCTTCAGTGGATAGGGTGTTATGTCCGGAAAAGCGCAACAGCAGTCTCGTATCAAAGAGTTGATCACCCTTGGTCGTGAGCAGAAGTATCTGACTTACGCAGAGGTCAACGATCACTTGCCTGAGGATATTTCAGATCCAGAGCAGGTGGAAGACATCATCCGCATGATTAATGACATGGGGATCCCCGTACACGAGAGTGCTCCGGATGCGGACGCCCTTATGTTGGCCGACGCCGATACCGACGAGGCAGCCGCTGAAGAAGCCGCTGCTGCGTTGGCCGCGGTGGAGACCGACATCGGTCGCACGACTGACCCTGTGCGCATGTATATGCGTGAAATGGGTACCGTCGAGTTGCTGACACGCGAAGGCGAAATCGAAATCGCCAAGCGTATTGAAGAGGGTATCCGTGAAGTGATGGGCGCAATCGCGCACTTCCCTGGCACGGTTGACCACATTCTCTCCGAGTACACTCGCGTCACCACCGAAGGTGGCCGCCTGTCCGACGTCCTGAGCGGTTATATCGACCCGGACGACGGCATCGCGCCGCCAGCTGCCGAAGTACCGCCGCCTGTCGATGCCAAAGCCGCGAAAGCGGACGATGACACCGACGACGACGAGGCTGAAGCCAGCACCGACGACGAAGAAGAAGTCGAAAGCGGTCCAGACCCGATCATCGCTGCCCAGCGTTTCGGTGCGGTTTCCGATCAAATGGAAATCACCCGCAAGGCCTTGAAGAAGCACGGTCGCGCCAACAAGCAGGCAATCGCCGAGCTGCTGGCCCTGGCTGAGCTGTTCATGCCGATCAAGCTGGTCCCGAAGCAATTCGAAGGCCTGGTTGAACGCGTTCGTAGCGCCCTTGAGCGTCTGCGTGCACAAGAGCGTGCGATCATGCAGCTCTGTGTCCGTGATGCGCGCATGCCGCGTACCGACTTCCTGCGCCAGTTCCCGGGCAACGAAGTTGACGAAAGCTGGTCCGACGCTCTGGCCAAAGGCAAGGCGAAATACGCTGAAGCCATCGGTCGCCTGCAACCGGACATCATCCGTTGCCAGCAAAAGCTGACTGCGCTTGAAACCGAGACCGGCCTGACAATTGCCGAGATCAAGGACATCAACCGTCGCATGTCGATCGGTGAGGCCAAGGCCCGCCGCGCGAAGAAAGAGATGGTTGAAGCGAACTTGCGTCTGGTGATCTCCATCGCCAAGAAGTACACCAACCGTGGCCTGCAATTCCTCGATCTGATCCAGGAAGGCAACATTGGCTTGATGAAGGCTGTGGACAAGTTCGAATACCGTCGCGGCTACAAGTTCTCGACTTATGCCACCTGGTGGATCCGTCAGGCGATCACTCGCTCGATCGCCGACCAGGCCCGCACCATCCGTATTCCGGTGCACATGATCGAGACCATCAACAAGCTCAACCGTATTTCCCGGCAGATGTTGCAGGAAATGGGTCGCGAACCGACCCCGGAAGAGCTGGGCGAACGCATGGAAATGCCTGAGGATAAAATCCGCAAGGTATTGAAGATCGCTAAAGAGCCGATCTCCATGGAAACCCCGATTGGTGATGACGAAGACTCCCATCTGGGTGACTTCATCGAAGACTCGACCATGCAGTCGCCAATCGATGTCGCCACCGTTGAGAGCCTTAAAGAAGCGACTCGCGACGTACTGTCCGGCCTCACTGCCCGTGAAGCCAAGGTACTGCGCATGCGTTTCGGCATCGACATGAATACCGACCACACCCTTGAGGAAGTCGGTAAGCAGTTTGACGTGACCCGCGAGCGGATCCGTCAGATCGAAGCCAAGGCGCTGCGCAAGTTGCGCCACCCGACGCGAAGCGAGCATCTGCGCTCCTTCCTCGACGAGTGATACCAGAACCCCCGGCCCAGGCCGGGGGTTTTGTTTTGCATCGATAAAACTCTGCGTAACCCCCCTCCCCCCCGCAATGCCCGTCTACACTCGAAACATTCCCCGTGCCATAACGAGACCGTTATGCCCAGATTGCCGACTGTGTTGCTGCTGTCGCTGCTGACCTGGACCGCAACGGCTGGCGCGTTGACTCTTACCGATGATGAGCGTGGCTGGCTGGCGGACCATCAGGAGCTGCGGCTGGGGGTGGATGCGTCATGGCCACCCTTCGAATACCGCGATGAAAATGGCCACTATCAAGGCCTGGCCGCTGATTACGTGCGCCTGATCCAGGACCGTCTGGGCGTGAGGATCAAGCTGATCGAACCGGCCAGTTGGAGCGCTGTGCTCGAACAGGCCAGGAACAACCAGCTCGATTTGCTGCCCGGCATCATGTCCACCCCGGAACGCCAGAGCTACATAGCGTTCACGCGCCCCTACCTGGACTTTCCCATCGTGATCCTGGCCCATGAGGGCGGCGCCAAGCCGCGTAACCTCAAGGACCTCTACGGGCTGAAGATTGCAGTTGTGGAGAATTACGCGCCCCATGAACTGCTGCGCACTCACCACCCTGACCTCAACCTGGTGGCCATGCCGAATGTCAGCTCGACCCTGCAAGCACTGGCCACCGACGAAGTGGATGCCGTGGTCGGCGACCTCGCCTCCAGCGTCTGGAGCCTGCGCCAACTGAAGCTCGATGGCTTGTACGTCAGTGGCGAAACGCCCTATCGCTACCAACTGGCGATGGGCGTACCCCGGGACAACAAAATGCTGGTCGGCATCCTCGATAAAGTCCTCGCCGACCTCAGCCCACAAGAAACCGATGCCATCCAGCAACACTGGGTGGGCAGCATTACCGATCACCGTGAATTCTGGACCGACCTGCTGACCTACGGCTTGCCGGCGGTATTGCTGCTGAGCACCGTACTGGCCATCGTCATTCGCATCAATCGCCGGCTCAGCTCGGAGATATCCCGCCGCGTTGCGCTCGAGCAAGAGCTGCGCAGCAGCGAATACCACTATCGCGGCCTGGTGGAGAGCCTGTCCGCCATCGCGTGGGAAGCCAGCGTTGTCGATTTCACCTACAGCTACGTGTCACCCCACGCCGAGGAGCTGCTGGGCTATCCCCGCGCACACTGGTTGATCCCCGGCTTCTGGCGCAACATCATTCACCCAGCCGACCTGACACGCGCCGAAACCTATTGCTTGCGCGAAACCCGCGCCAACCGCGACCACAGCATTGATTACCGCGTCATCACCGCCAATGGCCACTGCCTGTGGGTGCGCGATATTGTCAGCCTGATAGAACACGGCCATGAGCCAGTTTTGCGCGGCTTGATGATCGACATCAGCGAAGCCAAGCGCACGGAAGAAGCCCTGCAACTGTCCGAGCAAAAGTTTGCCTCGGTGTTTCAGCAATGCCCGGACATATTGATACTCGCCCGACTGTCCGATGGCTGCCTGCTGGAAGTGAACAAGGCGTTCGAAGATCAGGTTGGCCTGGGCGCCGAAGAGGTGGTGGGTAAAACCGGTACGGCGCTCAACATCTGGGGGACCGAGGGCACTGGCCCGGACCTGCTGCAACGGGTGCAGACATCCAGTATCCGCAACCTGGAGATGCCCTTTCGGCGCAGCAACGGCCAAGCCTTTACCGGCCTGATTTCCGCCGAACCGTTCCAGCTCGACACCATCGAAGCCATCGTGGTGGTGGTGCGCGACATCTCCCAGCTCAAGGAAACCCAGCAGCAACTGCAAACTTCCGAAGAGAAATTCGCCAAGGCGTTCCATGCCTCACCCGACGGCCTGCTATTGAGCCGCCAGAGCGATGGCCTGCTGATCGAAGTGAACGATGGCTTCAGCCGTATTACCGGTTTCAACAGTGCGGCATCCCTCGACCAATCAGCCCTGGACCTGGGCATCTGGGTCGATCTCAACGAACGCAAGCACATGCTGGAACTGATGCACCGCGACGGTTATGTCCGCGACTTCATCTGCCATATCCGCCGCAGCGACGGGCAGATCCGCCTCTGCGAGTTATCCAGCCGGCCACTGCCCATTGGCGATGACGACTGCATGCTCACCATCGCCCGCGACATCACCGAACGCCAACTCATGCAGGAGAAGCTGCAACAGGCCGCCACGGTCTTCGAAAGCACCGCCGAAGGCGTGCTGATCACCGACACCCGGCAGAACATCAGCGCAGTCAACCGCGCCTTCAGCGAGATCACCGGCTACAGCGAGGCCGAAGCCCTGGGCCACACTCCGCGCCTGCTCGCCTCCGGGCTGCACGACAGCGCGTTTTATGCCGCGATGTGGCATCAACTGACGGCCCAAGGGCATTGGCAGGGCGAGATTTCCAACCGCCGCAAGAATGGCGAGGTTTATCCCAGCTGGCTGACGATCAGCGCCGTGCGCAACCGCGAGCAGTTGATCACGCACTTTGTCGCCGTGTTTGCCGATATCTCCAGCCTCAAGCTGGCCCAGGCGCGCCTCGACTATCAGGCGCACCACGATCCCCTGACCGGCCTGCCCAACCGCACACTGTTCGAAAACCGACTGCAGGCCGCCCTCAACGGCCATCAAGAAACCGGCAAACAAGGCGCCGTGCTGTTTCTCGACCTCGACCGCTTCAAACACATCAACGACAGCCTCGGCCACCCCATTGGCGACCTCTTGCTCAAAGACATCGCCGTGCGCCTCAAGGAACAACTGCGCGACATCGACACCGTCGCCCGCCTCGGTGGCGATGAATTCATCATCCTGCTGCCAGGCCTGCAACACGCCACCGACGCCGACTACCTCGCGAACAAACTGCTGGCGTGCTTCACCCCACCGTTCCAGGCCGGCGAACACGAGTTCTTTATCAGTGCCAGTATCGGCACCAGCCTCTACCCACAGGACGGCACCGACGTGGCCACCCTGGTTAAGAACGCCGACGCCGCGATGTACCGCTCCAAGGCCAAGGGCCGCAACCGGGTCGAAAGTTACACCCGCGACCTCACCGCCCAAGCCAACGAACGCGTAGCGCTGGAGCACGAACTGCGCCGCGCCATCGAACGCGACGAACTGAGCCTGTACTACCAGCCAAAACTCAGCCTGGTGACACAAGAGCTGATCGGCGCAGAAGCCCTCATCCGCTGGCACCACCCGACCTTCGGCGACGTACCTCCCGAGCATTTCATTGCCCTGGCCGAAGAAAACGGCATGATCCTGCAGATTGGCGACTGGGTACTCGAACAAGCCTGCCGACAAATGCACACCTGGCATCGCACTTACGACGACTTCGGCACACTCTCGGTCAACCTCGCCGGTGCGCAACTGCGCCACCCCAACCTGCTGTCACGCATCGAACAACTGCTGCACGACTACCGCCTCGAACCCGGCTGCCTGCAATTGGAAATCACCGAAAACTTCATCATGAGCCAGGCCGAAGAAGCGCTGGGAGTCCTGCACCAACTCAAGCACCTGGGCGTACAACTGGCGATTGACGACTTTGGCACCGGCTACTCATCCCTCAGCTACCTCAAGCGCCTGCCGCTGGACTTCCTGAAAATCGACCAATCCTTCGTCCGCGGCCTGCCCGACGACCCCCACGACGCTGCCATCGTGCGCGCCATCATCGCCCTGGGCCACAGCATGCAATTCACCATCATCGCCGAAGGCGTGGAAAACCCCGCGCAACAAGCATTCCTTGCCGCAGAAGGCTGCGAACAGATGCAAGGCTACATCGTCAGCCTGCCCCTACCGCCCGAGCTTTTTGCCGCGAGCTTTCTTCGTATGAGCCTTGAGGATTTTTCGGATAGCACAGCAGAGAAACCGTCGCTATAATCCGCGACCTGTTAAGGGCCTATAGCTCAGTTGGTCAGAGCAGAGGACTCATAATCCTTTGGTCCACGGTTCAAGTCCGTGTGGGCCCACCAAACAAGAAAGCCGCGCATTGCGCGGCTTTTGCGTTTCTGGCGTTCAACAAACGTCTCTACCCAAATCACCGAAAAGCACTTTCCGTCCACAAACTGTCCACCGTTGAAACCTATTGATCTGCATTCGACAGGCTAGTGACATCGCTCATGGCAATTTCCCACCAATTTTCATATCGCCAAATTGGCGATACGATCAGGGCATGTCTACCAAATACCGATTTCGCGACAAGTACCGCATAGAACTGCGGGAAAAGGACAACCTGCCACCCCACGTACACTTGACGGGCGGCGGCGTCGATGTCTTGATAAGCCTTGAAACATGTGAGGCGATGCTCGGCCGAGCGCCGACGGTGGTGCTGAAAGAGGCTTTGGCCTGGGTGCGAGCGCACCAAGATGAATTAATGGAGGAATGGCATAAATGGCATCCATGAAACGCCCTCGCCTGCGGGCTGTGCAGGCGCGTCCTGGCCATGTGCTGGAACTGACATTTATCGATGGCCAACAGTTTTTTCTGGATATGACCAAAGACGTCGCCACCTATCCTGGCCTGAAACCGTTGCAAGCAGCCGAAGCTTTTAAAGGTGCGACTCTGGGCGATGATGGCTGGAGCGTGGAATGGCCCGAGTTGGACATTCAAATCGGCGCCGACACACTGTACCTCGATGCCTTGGCTCAGGCCGCACCTGATGAAAACACCCGAATTTTCATCGGCTGGCGCGCCCGCACCGGGCTCAACCTGGCCCAAGCCGCCGAGGCCCTGGGCGTCGGCACGCGCAGCATCACCCGTTACAGCAACGGTCGCGAAGCAGTGCCACGCACACTCGCGCTGGCGTGCTTGGGCTGGGATCGCTTGCAGGAGCGACCCGAGCTCAAGCGCGCATGACGCGTTAGCGAAAGACTGATCACATCACACCCGAAAGCCGCGCATTGCGCGGCTTTCGCGTATCCGTGACTCTTCAATCCTCCCTCACATCAGCGCCTTGCGCTGCCTGCTCCCCAACACAAGCCTGTAACATGCCGCCCATTGCCGTCCGCATCGGAGCCTCACCTTGCCCGCCCTAGATGAAATCGACCGCCAACTGATCGCCGCCCTGCAGATCAACGCGCGCGAAAGCGTGGCCATGCTTGCACGCCAGTTAGGCATCGCGCGCACCACGGTGACCTCGCGCCTGGCCCGGCTGGAGAAAACCCAGGTGATCACCGGCTATGGCGTACGCCTTGGCCAACGCGTCGTCGACGGCGGTTTGCAGGCGTATGTGGGGATCACCGTGCAAGCGCGTTCGGGCAAGGAAGTGCTGCGCAGGCTCAGTGCCATGGCCCAGGTCCAGCAGTTGTGCGCCGTAAGTGGCGAATTCGATTACGTGGCGTGGCTGCGCACCGATTCGCCGGAGCAGCTTGACCAGTTGCTGGACCAGATCGGCAGCGTCGATGGCGTGGAGAAAACCACCACCTCGATCATCCTCAGCAACAAATTGGATCGTGGACAGCCAGTTTGACCGCCAACTTCGTCACTCTGACTAAAAACAATCCAATACGACGACACATTGCGTCTTATTAACGCGCGCTACGCTCCCTAAACTGGCTGCCATCTTTTCCTATACTCAGCGGGACGTGCCCCGCCGAGTTGCTAGCCAGGTCAGCCATGAACCCATTCAACAAAAACAATCGCCACCCAGCAGACGGTAAAAAGCCCATCACCATCTTTGGCCCGGACTTCCCCTTCGCCTTTGATGACTGGATCGAACACCCCGCCGGCCTGGGTAGCATTCCCGCCGCCCACCATGGCGCCGAAGTAGCGATTGTAGGCGCGGGCATTGCCGGCCTGGTCGCCGCGTACGAGCTGATGAAGCTGGGCCTCAAGCCCGTGGTGTACGAAGCCTCGAAAATGGGCGGCCGCTTGCGCTCCCAGGCATTTGAAGGCGCTGAAGGGATCATCGCCGAGCTCGGCGGCATGCGCTTCCCGGTATCGTCCACCGCGTTCTACCACTACGTGGACAAGCTCGGGCTGGAAACCAAACCGTTCCCCAACCCTTTGACCCCAGCGTCTGGCAGTACAGTGATCGACCTGGAAGGCCAGACTCACTACGCACAAAAACTGTCGGATTTGCCGGTGCTGTTTCAGGAAGTTGCCGACGCCTGGGCCGATGCCCTGGAGGCCGGCTCGCAGTTCGGTGATATCCAGCAAGCCATCCGCGACCGTGATGTGCCACGCCTCAAGGAGCTGTGGAACAAGCTCGTGCCGCTGTGGGACGACCGCACTTTCTACGACTTCGTCGCCACCTCCAAGGCGTTTGCCAAGCTGTCATTCCTGCACCGCGAAGTCTTCGGCCAGGTCGGCTTCGGCACCGGTGGCTGGGATTCGGATTTCCCCAACTCCATGCTGGAAATCTTCCGCGTGGTCATGACCAACTGCGACGACCACCAGCACCTCGTCGTCGGCGGCGTGGCACAAGTGCCCATGGGCATCTGGCGCCATGTGCCGGAACGTTGCGCCCACTGGCCGGCCGGCACCAGCCTCAGCTCATTGCACCGCGGCGCGCCACGGGCCGGGGTGAAGCGCATTGCCCACGCCGACGGTGGCCGTTTCGCCGTCACCGACAACTACGGCGACACCCGTGAATACGCCGCCGTACTGACCACCTGCCAGAGCTGGCTGCTGACCACCCAGATCGAATGCGACGAAAGCCTGTTCTCGCAAAAAATGTGGATGGCCCTGGACCGCACCCGCTACATGCAATCCTCGAAGACCTTCGTGATGGTCGATCGCCCGTTCTGGAAAGACAAGGATCCGGAAACCGGCCGCGACCTGATGAGCATGACCCTTACCGACCGCCTGACCCGCGGCACCTACCTGTTCGACAACGGCGACGACAAACCGGGCGTGATCTGCCTGTCTTACTCGT
The DNA here is from genome assembly GCF_055407965.1 of Pseudomonas sp. B611. Lineage (NCBI taxonomy): Bacteria > Pseudomonadati > Pseudomonadota > Gammaproteobacteria > Pseudomonadales > Pseudomonadaceae > Pseudomonas > Pseudomonas sp. B611. The sequence continues at coordinate 47,525 of NZ_JBUZST010000019.1, read as the reverse complement.
GGATGAGCGACGCGCTGAAAATGCTCCCGCAGCCCATCGACAAGCGCGTAAAGCTGGCCCTCGACGCCCTGAAGAAGATCTACCCGAAAGTCGATATCAAGGCGCGTATCATCGGCGACCCGATTACCGTGTCCTGGGAAGCCGACCCGCACTTCCTCGGGGCCTTCAAAGGCGCGCTGCCCGGTCACTATCGCTACAACCAGCGTATGTATGCGCACTTCATGCAGAAGGACATGCCCGCTGAGCAGCGTGGGATTTTTATCGCCGGTGACGACGTTTCCTGGACCCCGGCCTGGGTGGAAGGCGCCGTGCAAACTTCGCTGAACGCGGTGTGGGGCATCATGACCCACTTTGGCGGCAGCACTCACCCCGAGAACCCGGGGCCGGGCGATGTGTTCGATGCAATCGGCCCGATCGCCCTGGCTGAGTAAGGAGCCGAACCATGCGTGTCGCCCTGTACCAATGCCCGCCACTGCCGCTGGACGTGGCCGGCAATCTCAAGCGCCTGCACCAGTTGGCGCATGAAGCCTCCGGCGCCGATGTGCTAGTGCTGCCGGAGATGTTCCTCAGCGGCTACAACATCGGCGCCGAAGCAGTCGGCGCCTTGGCCGAGGCGGCCGACGGTCCCTGCGCACAGACGATTGCCGAACTGGCGCAAAGCGCGGGTCTGGCGATTGTGTATGGCTACCCGGAGCGCGCTGAAGACGGGCAGATCTACAACGCCGTACAGTTGATCGACGCCCACGGCCAACGCCTGTGCAACTACCGCAAGACCCATCTGTTTGGCGACCTTGATCACTCGATGTTCAGCGCCGGCGGCGACGACTTGCCGCTGGTGGAGCTCAACGGCTGGAAGCTGGGAATGCTGATCTGCTACGACCTGGAGTTCCCGGAAAACACCCGGCGCCTGGCCCTGGCCGGCGCCGAGCTGATTCTGGTGCCCACGGCGAACATGGTGCCGTTCGACTTCGTCGCCGATGTCACCGTGCGGGCGCGGGCCTTCGAGAACCAATGCTACGTGGCTTATGCCAACTACTGCGGGCATGAAGGCGAAATCCACTACTGCGGGCAAAGCAGCATCGCCGCACCGGATGGCCAGCGTATTGCCCAGGCGGGGCTGGACGAAGCCTTGATCATCGGCACCCTGGAGCGCCAATCGATCCTCAATGCCCGCGCCGCCAACCACTACCTGCACGACCGCCGCCCCGAACTGTACGGCGCGCTGCACAAGCCCTGACCCATTGGGTTTGCTAGCATAGGCACTTCCTACGTTTCGGAAGTGCCCATGCCTGCGCCGGCCCACCCCCTTGATCGTCAACTGACCCTCGCCAATGGCCTGCGGGTTACCCTGCTCCATGCGCCACGCTTGAAGCGCTGTGCCGCTGCGTTACGGGTGACTGCCGGTAGCCATGACGTGCCGCTGGCTTGGCCAGGTTTGGCGCATTTTCTTGAACACCTGTTGTTTCTCGGAACCGAGCGTTTTCCTACCAACGAAGGGTTGATGGCCTACGTGCAACGCCACGGTGGCCAGGTCAATGCCAGCACCCGTGAGCGCACCACCGAGTTCTTCTTTGAGCTGCCGGTTGCAACCTTTTCCGATGGGTTGGAACGCTTGGCGGACATGCTGGCCAACCCGCGCCTGGCGCTGGAAGATCAACTGCGCGAGCGCGAAGTGCTGCACGCGGAGTTTGTTGCCTGGTCCCGGGATGCCAAGGCACAGCAGCAGGTGGAGCTGCTGGAAGGTTTGGCGGCGGATCATCCGCTGCGCGGCTTTCATGCGGGCAACCGCGACAGCCTGCCGGTGGAGCGTGAGGCATTTCAGCAGGCCTTGCGGGAATTTCATCAGCAGTTTTACCAGAGCGGGCAGATGATTCTGCGCCTTGCTGGCCCGCAACCGTTGGACGAACTGGAAGCCCTGGCCCAGCGATTCAGCAATCCGCTGTCTACAGGCCCGTTGCACCCGCAAGCCGCGCCGCCCGCCTTGATGGCCGACCAAACCCAGGGTTATCAGTACAACACCGACAATCACCTGCACCAGGTCATCACTTGCCATGCACCCCGCGCGGCGCTGGAGTTCCTGTGCACCTGGCTCAACGCCTCGGCGCCAGGCGGGCTGTTGGCCGAGCTGCAAACCCGGCAACTGGCCACTGCCTTGCAGGCGACGGTGCTGTATCACTTTGCCGGACAGGCGGTACTCGTTATCGACTTTACGCTCGGCGCACAAGGTGAACAGGCGACACTGATTGAATCCTTGCTGTACGACTGGTTGAGCTTTTTCGCACATAGCGATTGGACTGCACTGCAAGAAGAGTTCGCCCTGCTCGCCGCTCGCCAGCAACAGACCCGAGGCGCCCTGGCCCTGGCTCAACACGCCAGCGAAGACGTGTCAGAGCAGAGCATCGCCGCCCTCAAAGCCATGCTCGATGCCCTGCACCTGCCGGCCGCCCGACACACTTGGCAACTACCTCCCAACAATCCCTTCCTGCGCCCGCCGCTCAAGGAAGAACGCGCCGGACTGATTCGCGGCCAGACCAGTGCCCATCGTGGTTTACGCACGTTCGCCCAGGACCGTTCACGGGGTCGCCGAGAAGTCTCGGCACTCACCTTCAGCCAAGCGTTGGCGGATGACACCGATGAAGCTGCGCTGTACCTGCACTGGCGCTTTGCTCCCTTGGGTCTGGAAAGCGCCCTGCATCCATTGCGTGAGAATGCTCGCCAAGCGGGCGTCGAATTGTCGTTTGAAACCGTCGGCGATGACTGGCTGGTGAAACTGGTCGGGTTACCCGAACCCATGCCGGCAGTGCTGGACGCGTTGGCGCATAGCCTGAATCAGACGCAACAGGCACCCTGCGCACCTACGCCGATGATCGCAATCCGCGAATTGCTCAAGGCGCTGCCCGCTTTCTGCAGCGCCAACACGCCGGAAAACGTCGAGGCAACCTGGGCCAGCGCACAATGGCAAGGCCTGGGGCTGGGGTTTTCCGCCGTGTCTGAAGCAGCGATCAAAGCCGCAGCGGCCCGCCTGCCCGGGCACCCTGCAAATCTCGAACGGGTCCCGGCAACCCTCGGCGGTCAGCGCATCTGGCACGAGGTACAAACCGATTCCAACGAAGCCGCCCTGCTGCTGTTTTGCCCGACACCCAGCCAATCCTTGGCGGATGAGGCCGCGTGGCGCCTGCTGGGGCATGTGCTCCAGGGCCCGTTTTACCAACGCCTGCGGGTAGAACTGCAAATCGGCTACGCGGTATTCAGCGGCGTCCGACAGATCAACGGGCAAACCGGTCTGCTGCTTGGTGTGCAATCCCCCAGCGTGTCCCTCGCTGGGATCATCGAACACCTGCACACCTTCCTCACGCAGTTACCTGCACGCATCAGCAGCAGCGAAGACCTCGGCAACCTGGCGCTGGCCCGACAATTTTCAACTGAGACGCTACCCCTCGCCCAGGCCGCCGAACTGCTCTGGCACGCGCGTCTGGTGGGGCATCCGGCGGAATATCTGGAGCACCTTCAACAATCAATCCAGGGCCTCACGCGTGAACAGATGCAACACGCCGCCGAGCAATTGATCGACGCCACAGGCGGCTGGCGTTGTATTGCCAACGGCCCAATCATCCAGGGTCAATGGCAGTCTCCAGGCTGATCGTTGCCAACCCTGCAACAGGCTTTTTCCTCCGAGACAGCGCTAACTTGAACAGATCTGAGTATTATTCCTACGCACACAGCTGAACATCTCCGATTGGAGGTGGACTATATGTATTACTTGGTAGTGAAAGTCCCATCCCTTGGTAGGAGTAAGAATATGACCTGGTCCAAACCTGCTTACACTGATCTGCGTATCGGTTTCGAAGTCACCATGTACTTCGCCAGCCGTTAATCTGCTGGGTAATACAACGCCTCGGCCCGCCCGGGGCGTTTTTGTTTTGAGCTTTGCTTGGGAGCTACCATGTTTGTCCAGATTCTAGGTTCCGCCGCCGGCGGTGGTTTCCCCCAGTGGAACTGCAACTGCGTGAACTGCGCAGGTTTCCGTGATGGCAGCCTGCGGGCCCAGGCGCGTACGCAGTCGTCCATCGCCATCTCCGACGATGGCGTGAATTGGGTGCTGTGCAACGCCTCGCCGGATATTCGTGCGCAACTGCAAAGCTTTGCGCCGATGCAACCGGGCCGCGCCCTGCGCGATACCGGCATCAGCGCGATCATCCTGATGGACAGCCAGATCGACCACACCACCGGCCTGCTGAGCCTGCGCGAAGGTTGCCCGCACCAGGTGTGGTGCACCGACATGGTCCATGAAGACCTCAGCACCGGCTTCCCGCTGTTCACCATGCTGACCCACTGGAACGGCGGCCTGGCCTGGAACCGCATCGAGCTGGACACCAGCTTCACCGTCCCGGCCTGCCCCAACCTGCGTTTCACCCCGCTGCCCTTGCGCAGCGCCGCGCCGCCGTACTCGCCGCACCGCTTCGACCCGCACCCAGGCGACAATATCGGCTTGATCGTCGAAGACCTGCGCACCGGCGGCAAACTGTTCTACGCCCCGGGCCTGGGCAAAGTCGACGCGCCGCTGCTGGAGATCATGGCCAGCAGCGACTGCCTGCTGGTGGACGGCACGATGTGGGATGACGATGAAATGCAGCGCCGTGGCGTCGGCACCCGCACCGGTCGCGAGATGGGCCACCTGGCGCAAAACGGCCCCGGTGGCATGCTCGAAGTGCTGGAGCAGTTGCCCGAGCAGCGCAAAGTACTTATCCACATCAACAACACCAACCCGATCCTCGATGAAGACTCCCCCGAGCGAGCGGAATTGGTGCGGCGCAATGTCGAAGTGGCTTACGACGGCATGAGCATTGAATTGTAGGAGCGACCGAAATGACTGACACGCCATTGACCACCGCTGAATTCGAAGCCGCCCTGCGGGCCAAGGGCGCCTTCTACCATATCCATCACCCGTACCACGTGGCGATGTATGAAGGCCGCGCGAGCCGCGAGCAGATCCAGGGCTGGGTTGCCAACCGCTTCTACTACCAGGTGAACATCCCGCTCAAAGACGCGGCGATCCTGGCCAACTGCCCGGATCGCGAGATCCGCCGCGAGTGGATCCAGCGCCTGCTCGACCACGACGGTGCACCGGGTGAGGACGGCGGTATCGAAGCCTGGCTGCGCCTGGGCCAGGCCGTCGGACTCGACCCCGATCAACTGCGTTCACAAGAATTGGTCCTGCCCGGCGTACGATTTGCGGTAGATGCCTACGTCAACTTCGCCCGTCGCGCCAGCTGGCAAGAAGCCGCCAGCAGCTCGCTGACCGAACTGTTCGCCCCGCAGATCCACCAGTCGCGCCTCGACAGCTGGCCGCAGCACTACCCGTGGATCGACCCCGCCGGCTACGAATATTTCCGCACCCGCCTGGGCCAGGCCCGGCGCGACGTGGAGCACGGTTTGGCGATCACCCTGCAGCACTACACCACCCGTGAAGGCCAGGAACGCATGCTGGAAATTCTCCAGTTCAAACTGGATATCTTGTGGAGCATGCTGGACGCCATGAGCATGGCCTACGAACTGAAACGCCCGCCGTATCACAGCGTGACCGAGCAACGGGTATGGCATAAGGGGATTGCCCTATGAGCTTTGATCGCAGCAAGAAACCGACCTGGCGCCAAGGTTACCGCTACCAGTACGAACCCGCGCAAAAGGGCCATGTACTGCTCTACCCCGAAGGCATGATCAAGCTCAACGACAGCGCCGCGCTGATCGGCGGTTTGATCGACGGCGAGCGCGACGTGGCGGCAATCATCGCCGAGCTGGATAAGCAGTTCCCCGGCGTACCTGAGCTGGGTGACGACATCGAGCAATTCATGGAGGTCGCCCGTGCTGAGCACTGGATCACCCTTGCCTGAAAAACCGCCGATTGGCCTGCCGCTGTGGCTGCTCGCCGAGCTGACCTACCGCTGCCCGTTGCAGTGCCCGTATTGCTCCAACCCGCTGGATTTTGCCGAGCAGGGCAAGGAGCTAAGCACCGAGCAGTGGTTCAAGGTGTTTCGCGAAGCGCGGGAAATGGGCGCCGCGCAGCTGGGCTTCTCCGGCGGTGAACCGCTGGTGCGCCAGGACCTCGCCGAACTCATCGCCGAAGCGCGCAAACTGGGGTTCTACACCAACCTGATCACCTCCGGCATCGGCCTTACCGAGCAGAAGATAAGCGACTTCAAGAAGGCCGGCCTGGACCATATCCAGATCAGCTTCCAGGCCAGCGACGAGCAAGTGAACAACCTGCTGGCCGGCTCGAAAAAAGCCTTCGCACAAAAACTCGAAATGGCCCGCGCAGTGAAAGCCCACGGCTACCCGATGGTGCTGAACTTCGTCACCCATCGGCACAATATCGACAAGATCGACCGCATCATCGAGCTGTGCATTGCGCTGGAGGCGGACTTTGTCGAACTCGCCACCTGCCAGTTCTACGGCTGGGCGCAGCTCAACCGCGTCGGGTTGCTACCCACCCAGGAACAGCTGGTGCGCGCCGAACGCATCACCAACGAATACCGCGCCAAGCTGGAAGCCGAAGGCCACCCGTGCAAGCTGATCTTCGTCACCCCGGACTACTACGAGGAACGCCCGAAAGCCTGCATGAATGGTTGGGGCAGTATTTTTCTGACCGTCACGCCGGACGGCACCGCCCTGCCCTGTCACGGCGCCCGACAGATGCCGGTGCAGTTTCCCAATGTGCGCGAGCACAGCATGCAGCACATCTGGTACGACTCGTTCGGTTTCAACCGCTTTCGCGGCTACGACTGGATGCCCGAACCCTGCCGTTCATGCGATGAAAAGGAAAAGGACTTCGGCGGCTGCCGTTGCCAGGCCTTCATGCTCACGGGGGACGCGAGCAATGCCGACCCGGTGTGCAGCAAGTCCGAGCAGCACGGCATCATCCTCAAGGCGCGGGAAGAAGCCGAACACGCCACTCAGACCATCGAGCAACTGGCCTTTCGCAATGAGCGCAACTCACGGCTCATCGCCAAAGGCTGAAAGCCTCAGCGCTTGGCGATGATGTACACCGCGTGAATGATGCCCGGGAAATAACCGCACAGGGTCAGCAGAATATTCAGCCAGAACGCACCGGCGAAACCCACTTGCAGGAACACACCCAGTGGCGGCAGCAGAATGGCGATGATGATACGAATGATGTCCATGGGTTCAGCTCCAGAAAATCGGCTCGTGTGAGCCGTGTAGCTAATCGACCTTGGGGGTTCGTGAGGGTTCAGTGGGATCTGGCATAGCGCCACTGTCAGGCCAGAATCTCCAAACCGTGCTTTTGCACGATGCTCAGTAACTTGAGCGCCATGCCGCTTGGGCGTTTCTCGCCGGATTCCCACTGTTTCACCGTGGAGGCGCTGGTGTTGAGGTAGCGGGCGAAGACAGGTTGGCTGACGTGGCAGCGCTCTCGCAGCCCTTTGATTTGTTCGGCAGAGATCTGCAACGGACCGCGCGTGAGGCACGCTTCGTCGAACTCACGAAGTTTGGTTTTGTTTATGGCGCCAATTGCGTAAAGCGCCAGGGCAGAGTGGTGGATGGACTCCATCGCTTCACTTACATATTTGTTGGTCATGATGCATCCCTCAATATGCCGTCTTAGAATCGTGTCACCAGTGGTGTGCACCAAGTACAAAAAAGTGCTCCATTTGCCGCTATTACTCTTTAACGAGCCTGCTAAAAAATCATCTCTTTAAGAGATGTTCAAGCGCCCTTTTCAATCCAAAAATTTCACACACAAAAAAACGCCCCCAGCCAAAAGAATCAGGCCGGAGGCGCCGCGTATACCGCGAGACGGTTCAGGAAACAGGGGTTAAACAGCGATGCCCTTGCGGCATTGCAGTTGCGCGGTGCGCACGCGGGAGAAGGCGCGCGCCAGGCGCAGGAGCATTTCGTCGATATTGCTTTTGCTCACCGTCAGCGCCGGGGTAAAGCGCAGGCAGTTGGGTTGCGAGGCGTTGAGGATCAGGCCTTCGTGCAGCGCCGCTTTTACTACCGCATCCGCAGAATCATCCGACAAGGTCAGGCCCCACATCAGGCCGTGGCCGCGCAGTTGGCCGTGGTCGTAGCGGTAAGCCAGGCGGGCGAGGCCTTCACCCAGGTGCAGGCCGGCTTCGCGTACATGCTCTAGAAAGCCGTGTTCCAACACGGTATCGAGTACGGCCACACCGGCCGACGCCATCAGCGCATTGCCGTGATGGGTGCCTTCCAACTCGCCCACTTCAAAGCAACAGGCTTTGCCCCGCGCCAGCAGCGCTGCCAGGGGCACGCCGCCGCCGAGGCCTTTGCCGAGGGTGATGATGTCGGCGCGCACGCCGTATTGCTGTTCGGCGAGCAAGGTGCCGCAGCGGCCGAGGCCGGTTTGCACTTCGTCGAGGATCAGCAGGATGCCCAGCTCGCGACATAGGCGCTCGACGCCTTTAAGGTAATGCTCGGTCGCGGGAATCACGCCCGCTTCGCCCTGGATCGGCTCGAGCATGATCGCGACGGTTTGCGCATCCACAGCGGCGTGCAGGGCCGGCAAATCGTTGAAGGGCACGTGGCTGAAGCCCGGCAATTGCGGCTCGAAGCGGTTGCCAGCGGCGCCCGCCGAAGCGGCCATCGCGGCGAAGCTGCGCCCATGGCAACCGGCGCTGGCGCTGATGATCCGATAGGCGCCGCCGCGATGCCGCTGGCCCCACTTGCGCGCCAGCTTGATCGCCGCTTCGCAGGCTTCCGCGCCGCTGTTGAGCAGGTAAGCCTGGTCGCTGCCGGTGCGGTGGCACAGGCGCTCGGCGAGGTTGAGTTGGGCACGGTTATACAGGCCATTGCCCGGGTTGATCAGTGCCTGGGTCTGGTCGGCCAGGGCTTTGATCAACACGTGCGGGCTATGGCCGAGGCTGTTGGCGGCGTTGCCCTGGCTGAAATCCAGGTAGGCACGGTCCTCACTGTCCCACAGCCAGGAACCCTGGCCGCGTACGAAAACTTGCGGTGGCCGCGCCACGGTGGGCATCAGGGAATCCCCCGAGGGCGATTCATCCAGAATCAGGTCATCCAGGCTCGGCGCAGGTCGACGCATATTGAACAGGTTCACAGCTCACCCCCGATAGCAACCGGACCTTGGTCGGTACACCTGGCGACTACGGCCATGAGGTTTTTTGCCTTGCCTATGTAAACGCTGTCTGAATAAACGCTGTTCATTGCCCGATCCGGCCCTGTAAGCCCTGCGAATAGGCGCTAGACTAGGCGCCTCGGGGGCCAACAGCCATTTCGATTTTCCAGCTTTTTCGATAAGTAAGTCTTATGGATTTCAAGCAACTGCGTTATTTCGTCGCGGTGTATGAGGAAGGCCACGTCGGCCGTGCCGCAGAGCGTCTGTCGATCTCCCAACCGGCACTGTCCCAACAGATCCGCCAACTGGAGCAGAACCTCGATGTGAGCCTGTTCGAACGCAGCAGCAAACGCCTGTTGCCGACTCTGGCGGCCCACACGCTGTACAACCACGCGTTGCCGCTGATCGATGGCATGCAGCAAGCCGTCGAAGCCTTGCGCAATTTCAAGGGCCAGGCCATGCGCACCTTGGCCATCGGCGTGCTGCAAACCGTGCACACCAGCCTGGTCCCGCAAATGCTTGAGCGTGTGCGCAAGGCCCAGCCCCATCTGGTGGTGCAGATCTACGAATTGACCGGGCTGGAGATCGAACGGCGACTGCTCAATGGCTCGCTGGACATAGGCATCAGCTACCTGCCACCCCGACAGCCGGGGCTACACGGCGCACTGCTGTACGAAGATGAGTTGAAGGTGGTCATCCCCGAAGATCATCCGCTGCGGGAATTCAAGAAGGTCTCGCTGAAACAGGCGGCCGAGTTGCCCATGTTGCTGCTGGGGGAAGAGTTTCAGGTCCGGCAGATCTGGCAGGGCCAATTGGCCAACCTCGGGCGGCGCCCGCAGGTGCAGGCCGAGTTGAACACCATGGTGGGGATTCTCGACAGCCTGCCTCACACCAAGCTGGCGACGGTGCTACCAGGACGTTCCCAGGACGAACACAACAGCCAGTCGCTGCTGTGGAAACCCTTGAGCGAACCCAGGGTGCCGTTGAAAGTGGGCTTGGTGTGTCGCGATGCGCAGCGCCAGCAAGCGACGGTAGCGCTGTTGCGCACCTTGCTCGAAGACGTGATGAATGCCCCGCAGGCAGGCGCCTGACTTTTTCGCGGGCAAAAGAAAACCCCGCCGAAGCGGGGCTTTGCAGACTGTTTCCCTGACATCCATTTCACTCCGCCGTCCTGGCAGAATCCTACGTGTCCGTGTTGTTGCTTTGCGCTTCCTGCGCGACGTCCATGTGAAGTAGATTATCTGTGGATCCAATTTGGCGATAGAGGACGAATAGCAGCACGTCATGTAAGAGAATGCTTACATGCCCTCCAAGCCCTTAGAACAGTGCTTCATCCAGCAAAAACAGCGATTCGCTACCGGCTTTTACCGACGCACTCAGCGACTGGATACGCGGCAGCAGGCGTGCAAAATAGAAGCGCGCCGTGCCCAGCTTGCTGGCGTAGAAGTCTTCCTCAGCCTCTTTGCCCAGCGCCGCCTTGGCCATGCGTGCCCACATGTAGGCGTAGGCCATGTATCCAAATGCATGCAAATACTCCACGGAGGCCGCGCCGATTTCATTCGGGTTGGTCTTCGCACGGTCCAGCACCCAGGCGGTCAATTCGTCGAGGTTATCCACCGCCGCGCTCAGCGGCTTGGTGAACTCGGCCAACTCAGCGCCTGCCGCTGCGATGAACTGGCGGATCTCGTCGGCGAACAAGGTGTAGAACGCACCGCCGCTGCCCACGATCTTGCGGCCCATCAAGTCCAGCGCCTGGATACCGTTGGTGCCTTCGTAGATCTGGGTGATGCGCACGTCACGCACCAGTTGCTCCTGGCCCCACTCGCGGATGTAACCGTGGCCGCCAAACACTTGCTGGCCGAGCACGGTGGTTTCCAGACCGAGATCGCTCAAGAACGCCTTGGCGACAGGTGTCAGCAACGCCACCAGGTTATCCGCGCGCTCGCGGGCCGCCGGGTCTTCGCTGAACTTGGCGATGTCCAGTTGCGTCGCCACGTAAGTGGAGAATGCACGGCCGCCTTCGTTCGCCGCCTTCATGGTCAGCAGCATGCGACGCACGTCCGGGTGGACGATGATCGGGTCCGCCACTTTGTCCTTGGCCTGGGCACCGGTCGGCGCACGGCTTTGCAGGCGGTCACGCGCGTATTCAATCGCGTTCTGGTACGAGCGCTCACCTGACGCCAGGCCCTGGATGCCAACGCCCAGACGCTCGTAGTTCATCATGGTGAACATCGCCGCCAGGCCCCGGTTCGGCTCGCCCACCAGGTAACCCACGGCGCCATCGAAGTTCATCACACAGGTCGCGGACGCCTGGATGCCCATCTTGTGTTCGATCGAGCCACAGCTCACCAGGTTACGCGCGCCCAGGCTGCCATCGGCATTGACCATGAACTTGGGCACGAGGAACAACGAAATGCCCTTGGGACCGGCCGGCGCATCCGGCAGCTTGGCCAGCACCAGGTGGATGATGTTGTCGGTCAGGTCGTGCTCGCCACCGGTGATAAAGATCTTGGTGCCGCTGATGGTGTAGGAACCGTCCGCCTGCGGCTCGGCCTTGGTGCGAATAATCCCCAGGTCCGTACCGGCATGGGCTTCGGTCAGGCACATGGAGCCAGCCCACTCACCGGAGTACATCTTCGGCAGGTAGATGGCCTTCAACTCTTCACTGGCGTGGGTGTTGATCGACACACAGGCGCCAGAGGTCAGCATTGGGTACAGGCCGAACGCCAGGCTCGACGAGTTGATCATCTCCTCAACCTGGGCCGAGACCGCCTTGGGCATGCCCATGCCGCCGAACACCGGGTCTCCGCCTACGCCGACCCAACCGCCTTCAGCGTAGGTTTTGTAGGCCTGTGGATAACCATCCGGGGTAAACACCGCGGTGTCTTCCCAACGGCAACCCTGCTCATCGCCGCCACGGCTGAGCGGGGCGATGGATTTGGCGGTGACTTTGCCGGCTTCTTCGAGGATGGCCTCTACGGTTTCGGCGTCAACGGTGTCTGCCAATGCCGGCAATTGGGCCCAAGTGGTGGCGACCTCAAAGACTTCATTGAGGACGAAGCGCATATCACGCAGCGGCGCTTTGTAATCAGCCATGGCAAACCTCGTGAGAACGTGAAAAGTAATTCGGTAAGTGTCGGTTTTACAGGCTCCGAGTGTACCCGAACAACTTTTCAGACACATAGGGTCCACTTGTGACTGACTGGTATTTTTAAGTCATCAGAGCGCAAATGCCTCCGCCGGCAGACTCATCAGGCATTCGCTGCCCGCTTCCACCGCCGCACGGTGGGTGGCGGTACGCGGCAACAGGCGCTTGAAGTAAAAGTCGCAGGTGGCCAGCTTGGCTTTGGCGAAGTCCGTATCGGGCTCGCCAAGCGCCGCGATCGCCATACGCAGCCACAGGTAGGCGAGCACGATGTAACCGCTGTACATCAAGTAATCCACCGCCGCTGCGCCCACTTCATCCGGGTTCTTCATGGCCGCCATGCCCACTTTGGTCGTCAGCTCGCCCCATTCCTGGTTCAGTTGATTGAGCTGCGCCACATAGGCCTTGAGCTGCGCATGCTCGGCATTCGCCGCGCAGAACTTATGCACGATTTTAGTGAAGCCACGCAGCAGCTTGCCCTGACTGCCCAGCACCTTGCGCCCCAGCAAGTCGAGGGCCTGGATGCCGTTGGTGCCCTCATAGATCGGCGCAATCCGCGCATCCCGCGCCAGTTGTTCCATGCCCCATTCGCGGATGTAGCCATGGCCGCCGAAAATCTGCATGCCGTGGTTGGTCACCTCCAGGCCGGTGTCGGTCATAAAGGCCTTGCAGATCGGGGTGAGGAACGCCAACAGGTCTTCGGCCTCCTGGCGCTGGGCCGCGTCGCTGCTCAGGTGCGCGGTGTCGAGTAATTGCGCAGTGAAATAAGTCAGGGCGCGGTTGCCCTCGTTGAAGGCTTTCATGGTCAGCAGCATGCGCCGCACGTCGGGGTGCACGATGATCGGGTCGGCGGCTTTGTCCGGGGCCTTGGCGCCGGTCAGCGCGCGCATCTGCAGGCGGTCGTTGGCGTATTTGATCGCGCCCTGGAAGCTCGCCTCACCATTGCACAAGCCCTGCATGCCGGTGCCCAGGCGCGCGTGGTTCATCATGGTGAACATGCAGTTGAGGCCCTTGTTTGCCTCGCCGATCAGGAAGCCCTTGGCCCCGTCGAAGTTCAGCACGCAGGTGGCCGACGCCTTGATGCCCATCTTGTGCTCGATGGAACCGCAGTGCACCGCGTTGCGCGCGCCGGAGTCGGCATGGAACTTGGGCACGATAAACAATGAGATGCCCTTGGTGCCCGCCGGCGCGTCCGGCAGCTTGGCCAGCACCAGGTGGATGATGTTCGCGCTCATGTCGTGCTCGCCGGCCGAGATGAAGATCTTGCTGCCGGTCACCGCATAACTGCCGTCCGCCTGGGGCACGGCGCGGGTCTTGATCAGGCCCAGGTCGGTGCCGCAGTGGGCTTCGGTGAGGCACATAGTGCCGGTCCACTCGCCGGCGGTGAGTTTGCTCAGGAAGGTGTCTTTCTGCTCGGCGCTGCCGTGGGCGTGGATCGCCGACATCGCGCCATGGGTCAGCCCCGGGTACATGCCCCAGGACGTGTTACTGGAGCCGATCATCTCGCTGAGCACCAGGCCCAGGGATTGCGGCAAGCCCTGGCCACCATAGGCCGGGTCCGCCGCCACGCCGTGCCAGCCGCCTTCGACGTATTGGGCAAAGGCTTCCTTGAAGCCCTTGGGCGTGGTGACCACGCCGTTATCGAAATGGCAGCCCTCTTCATCGCCGCTGCGGTTCAGCGGTGCGAGCACGTTTTCGCAGAATTTCGCGCCTTCTTCGAGGATCGCGCTGACCATGTCCGGGCTGGCGTCTGTCGCCCCCAGCGCCGCGTAGTGGCCGTGGAAATCAAACACGTTGTCGATCAGAAAGCGCATGTCGCGCAGGGGAGCTTTGTAGTCAGGCATGGCAATGTCTCCGGCAGCAGATGGCTTCAACCTACTGCCGGCAACACGCCTGGACAATCACTGTAGCGCTGCTGAATACAGCGCCATTACTCAACCGGCAGCGCTCTCCATACGCACCGCGCCACGCCGGGTTTGCCCGGCCGCGATCACACAATTGCGCCCCGCGCCCTTGGCGGCGTACAGCGCCTGGTCGGCGGACTTGAGCACTTCTTCGCTGGTGCGCTGCTCGGCCTGGCGCTCGGCCACGCCGATACTCACGGTCACCGACACACTGGTTGCACCGCTGCCCACGCGGCGCTGGCGACCTTGCTGATCGTCCTGGGGGCGGTCCGGGTTACGCAGCTTGATGTCGTAGTTGGCGATGATCTCGCGGATCTCTTCCAGGTGCGGCATGCATTCGTCCAGGGTCTTGCCGGCGAACACCACGGCGAACTCTTCCCCACCATACCGATAGGCGCGCCCGCCACCGTTGACCTTGGCCAACTTGCTCGCCACCAGGCGCAGCACCTGGTCCCCCACGTCGTGGCCATGGGTGTCGTTGAAGCGCTTGAAGTGATCGACGTCGGTCATCGCCAGTACGTAGTTGCGACCCAGGCGCTGCATGCGCTCGTTCAGCGCACGGCGGCCCGGCAAGCCGGTCAGTTCGTCGCGGAAAGCCATTTGATAGGCCTCGTGGGCCACACCGGCGGCGATCATCAGCATCACCTGGCTGCACATGATGTTGAGGGTGAACGGCAGGATGAAGGTTTGCGGCAGCATCCAGAACAACCCGACAAACCCCACCAGCTGCGCCGCGTGCAGCGGGCGTGGCTGATACCAGTACTGCGCCGCGAGGGTCAGGAAGCCGATCAGGAACATCGGGTACGACAACTGGATCAAGCTCATCCAGTTGCCATGCAGCGCCGGCCAGCGAATCTCGGCCAGCCAGTTCAGCAGCGCCTGGGGATAACTTTGCTCCAACGCCAACGCCACGCTGCCGACGGCGAACAGCACCGCACAACGTGCGACGAAGTCACGGAACAGGTGGGTCTTTTCCTGCCACAGCGCGTAGATGCTGAACAACAGCGGCAACAGCAGGCAACACAGATGGAACACCACGGCGGCGTCTTCGCGCACGCGGCCGTTGTCGCGGTAGTAATCGGTCTGGGTATCCAGCAGGAAATACGCGACGTACACCGTGATCATCAGGAACAGTTCGCGCTGGCGCCGGTACACCGCGCAATACGCACCGCCGAGCAACAGCACCAAAGTCGGCAGCACGTTGAACAGCGAGGTGAAGAAGACGTTGAGGTCCTTGACGTACGCAGCCGACAGCCCGGCCAGCAACAGCAGCAACGAAGGGAGGAAATGACTGAACCGTACAGCGGACACGCGTGACAAGGGTAAAACTCCGACCCGCAGATAAATGATGGCACTGTGCCTTGATGCCGACAGTTAAGCACAACCTGGCACGCATGTATCACATTGCCATCACTGTAACGGCAGCCGACGCTAATCCCTGAGCGCTGTACTGGGATTTTTTATCGCCCACAAAAAAGCCGCCACTCCCGTGAAGGAGCGGCGGCTCTGGAAGTGAACCCGGTAAGGCTTAGTAAGCCAGGCCGAAGTCTTCTTCTTTCATGTCCATCAGGTTGTTGGCACCCGACAGCATGGTGGCTTTATGGGCCAGGGTCCGCGGCAGGATGCGCTGGAAGTAGAAGCGCGCGGTCTGCAGCTTGGCGGTGTAGAACGCCTCTTCGGTGGTGCCGGCGGCCAGTTTTTCGGCGGCCAGGCGCGCCATGTCGGCCCAGAAGTAAGCCAGGCAGGCGTAACCGGAGTACATCAGGTAATCCACCGAGGCGGCACCAACTTCTTCGCGGTCTTTCATCGCGGCCATCCCGACCTTCATGGTCAACTCGCCCCACTCTTTGTTCAGTGCCACCAGCGGTGCAACGAACTCTTTGACGGCTTCGTTGCCTTCGTTGGCCTGGCAGAACTTGTGCACGATCTTGGTGAAGCCCTTGAGCGCTTCGCCTTGGGTCATCAGCACTTTGCGGCCCAGCAGGTCGAGGGCCTGGATACCGGTGGTGCCTTCGTACAGCATCGAAATGCGGCTGTCGCGCACGTTCTGCTCCATGCCCCACTCGGCGATGAAACCGTGGCCGCCGTAGATCTGCACGCCGTGGTTGGCGGATTCAAAACCGACTTCGGTCATGAACGCCTTGGCGATCGGGGTCATGAACGCCAGCAGGCCGTCGGCTTGCTTCTTGGCTTCGTCGTCGGTGCCGTACTTGACGATGTCCACTTGCTTGGCGGTGAAGTACACCATCGCACGGTTGCCTTCGGCGAAGGCTTTCATGGTCAGCAGCATGCGGCGCACGTCGGGGTGCACGATGATTGGGTCAGCGGCTTTTTCCGGCGCTTTCGGGCCAGTCAGGGAGCGCATTTGCAGGCGGTCACGAGCGTATTTCAGGCCGCCCTGGAAGCCGATCTCTGCGTGGGACAAGCCTTGCAGCGCAGTGCCCAGGCGCGCGGTGTTCATAAAGGTGAACATGCAGTTCAGGCCTTTGTTCGCCGGGCCGATCAGGAAACCGGTGGCCGCGTCGAAGTTCATCACGCAGGTGGCGTTGCCGTGGATGCCCATCTTGTGTTCCAGGGAACCACAGGTCACCGCGTTGCGCGCGCCAATCGAACCGTCTGCATTCGGCAGGAACTTCGGCACGATAAACAGCGAGATGCCTTTGGTGCCAGCCGGTGCATCCGGCAGGCGGGCCAGGACGATGTGGACGATGTTGTCGGCCATGTCGTGTTCACCGGCCGAGATGAAGATCTTGGTGCCGGAGACTTTGTAGGAACCGTCAGCCTGAGGCTCGGCCTTGGTGCGCAGCATGCCCAGGTCGGTGCCGCAGTGTGGCTCGGTCAGGCACATGGTGCCGGTCCATTCGCCGGACACCAGCTTGGTCAGGTACGCGTCTTGCTGCTCGGGGGTGCCGTGCTCGGAAATCGTGTTCATCGCACCGTGGGACAGGCCCGGGTACATGCCCCACGACCAGTTGGCGGCGCCAACCATTTCGCTCACTGCCAGGCCCAGGGATTCCGGCAGGCCTTGGCCGCCGTGCTCCACGTCGTGGGCCAGGCTTGGCCAGCCGCCTTCGACGAATTGTTTGTAGGCTTCTTTGAAACCCGTAGGGGTTTTAACGCCTGACTCACTCCAGGTACACCCTTCGATGTCGCCCACGCGGTTCAACGGTGCCAGTACTTGCTCACAGAACTTGGCGCCTTCTTCGAGAATGGCGTCAACCATGTCCGGGGTAGCGTCCTGGCAAGCCGGCAGGCTTTGATAGTGCGCTTCATAGCCAAGCAGTTCGTCACGAACGAAGCGAATATCACGCAAGGGGGCCTTGTAGTCAGGCATAGCGATAAACCTCTGCTGATGTATCTGGAATGAACAACCGCGTGGATTTGTTGTAGCGGTCAAACAGGTGTTTGAAACATACGTTTACGACCTGGGGATGTCAAGACGCCGTTTGTCATGACGCGAATCAATGACGCGCACGGCGATGCTTGCGGCGGGTTGCCACAGCAAAGGAAGTGTAGGAGTTCAGAAGGGCAACCGAGGCCAAATGTGGGAGCTGGCTTGTGTGGGAGCTGGCTTGCCTGCGATGCAGGCGCCGCGGTGTATCAGGAAGACCGAGTAGAGGCTATCGCAGGCAAGCCAGCTCCCACAGAAGAGCCGGCAAGCCTGGAGAGAGGGGATTAAGCGTAAGTATCGATCAACGTACCCAGCATTTCATCCGAAGCCTTGGCAACCTTGGCGCCCAGCTCCACTTGAAACTTGCCTTGCGCCATTTCGACCATATTGCTCGCCGAGTTGGAAGGCTGGGCACGGTCATTGGCGCGCAGACGATCCAGCTGTGCATCCGAGGGCTGGGTCGTCGCAGCGCTGGCGATTTTGCCGGCGGCCTGGTCGACACGGTTCTGCCCGGTCTGAATGGTGCTCAGGCCCGAATAAAACGCGCTGCTTCCAGAGATGTCCATGGCGTAAGCCTGCCTTTAGAGAATCGTGAACACAGATTGAAGCAGAGAAACCGGCAAAACACCCGTCAAAAACACTAATGGCACAATGCCTTAGCGATAGCCAAAATCAGTCAAGCAGGTCGAGCTGCAAGTATTCCGCCACCGCCTCGGCCCCGGCGTGCTTGAGTTTCGGCACGCGGCCCAGGCATGGCGCAGGCAGGCGTTCGGCCAGGGTGGCGAGGTTTTCTTCCAGACGGGAGGTCTTGGGGTCGATGATATTCGCCACCCAACCCGCCAGCGGCAAACCGTCCCGCGCAATGGCTTCGGCCGTGAGCAACGCATGGCTGATGCAACCCAAGCGCACGCCCACCACCAGGATCACCGGCAGCTTCAACGCAATGGCCAGGTCCGACAGATTCGCCTGATCAGCCAAGGGCACGCGCCAGCCGCCCGCGCCTTCGATCAAGGTGAAATCAGCGTCCCGTGCCAACACCTGCTGCATGGGCTTGAGCAACGACTGCACCGTGAGCGCAACACCGGCTTCCCGTGCCGCCAGATGGGGCGCGATGGCCGGTTCGAACGCCACCGGATTCACCTCGGTATAACTCAGCGGCAATGAACACTCGGCCAACAACGCCAGTGCATCGGCATTGCGCAGGCCCTTGGGCGTGACCTGACAACCGGATGCCACCGGCTTACCTGCGGCGGTACTTTTTCCGGCCTGTCGCGCGGCATGCAGCAGCCCGGCCGCGACGGTGGTCTTGCCGACATCGGTGTCGGTGCCCGTAATGAAATAAGCGACGCTCATAACGGTTTCTCCAGTACTGCGTACACCACCTGGTAAGTCGCCGGCAGGCCCTGGGCCTGACGGAACTGCTCATAAGCGTCCACCAGTGCAACAATCCGCGCGCGCCCCGTCAACCCTCCCGGCCGGCCCGGGTTGAGGTTATGCGCGCCCAGCGCCTTCAATTCATGGGTCAGGCTGCGCACATCCGGGTAATGCAACACATGGGGCTGGCGCTCCAGGCTGACCACGCGCAAACCGCTGGCCGCGCACAACTGCCGGTACGCCTCGAGGGTGCGGAAGCGGTTGACGTGCACCAGGCCGTCCGCCGCGCGCCAGCTTTCTCGCAGCTCATCCAGCGTGCCCACGCACAAGCTGGCGAACGCCAGCACGCCGCCGGGTTGCAGCACACGATAGGCCTCGCTGAGCACCGCCTCGAAATTCGCACACCATTGCACCGCGAGGGAGGAGAAGATCAGCCCCAAGCTGTCAGCTTTAAGCGGCAAGCGTTCGGCGTCGCCGGCGATGAAGTGGTGAGCGCCGCCCAGAGGCCGGGCGTGGTTGAGCATGCCTTCGGCAATGTCCAACGCCAGGCCTTGGCTGGCGGGCAAACGCTCGCCCAGCACACGGCTGAAGTATCCAGTGCCACAGCCCATATCCAGCCAACGTTGCGGCGCGAGAGGCGCCGGCAGACGGGCGAGCAATTCACTGCCTACCGCGCGTTGCAACTCGGCAACGCTGTCATAGCTGGCCGCTGCACGGGAGAACGACGCCGCTACCTGGCGCTTGTCCGGCAAGGCGCCCGGCAGTTGGGGGTGGGATAAATCAGTCATCAACGCACTCATGCAAAAAAGCCTGGATGGCCCCCGCGACACCGTGGGGGTCTTCCAGAAGAAAAGCGTGACCGGCCTGTTCAATCAGGCCGATTTCAACATCGGGCAGCAAGCTCAGCAGGGCGCTTGCCGCCTCGGCGGGCACCAGTTCATCCAGCCCGGCGAACAGGTGCATCTGCGGGCCGCGATACGCCAGCAAGGCTTCGCGGGTGTCGAGTTGGGCGAGCAGTTCAAGACCTGTCATCAACACGCGGGACGGCGTATTCGGCGCCCCGCTGACCAGCAGACGCGCCAGCCCACGCGGGTCCGCAGCGCCCTTGGCGCACAACAGGCCGAAGCGTTTGAGGGTAACTTGGGAGTCCGCATGGCAGCCGGCGAGGAAGGCGTCGAAAGTTTCGGCGGGCATCGCACTCGGCCAACCGTCATGGGCGACGAAACACGGGTTGCTCGCCAGGGTCAGCAGGCCGCAACAGCGTTCGCCGCGCCGCGCCGCCAGTGCCGTGGCGAGCATGCCGCCAAGGGACCAGCCGCCCAGCCAGGCGTTGTCCGGCAATGTGGCGTCGAGTTCATCCAGCCATTCGTCGAGGTCGCTGGAATCCAGCGCCGGCAACGGTTCGATCTGCACCCGCAGGTGTTCGTCGAGGCCCTGCAAGGCGGCGGCCAAGGGTTCCAGCGGCGATACGCCGAGGCCCCAGCCGGGCAACAAGATCAGTCGATCACGCATGGTCGGGCTCCGTGGCGCCTAACAAGCGGAAACACTCTTCCAATGCGTTTAACAATAGCTGCACCTGCGCCTCGGTGTGGGCTGCCGTCAAGGTCACGCGCAAACGCGCACTGCCGGCAGGCACGGTGGGCGGACGGATCGCGGTGACCATCAGGCCCCGCTCGCGCAACATCTGCGACAGGCGCACGGCTTTGGCGCTGTCGCCGATCAGGATCGGCTGGATCGGCGTAAAGCTTGCCATCAAATCCAGGCCCAACTGCTCGGCGCCCTGGCGGAACTGGCGGATCAGGCCGTTGAGGTGCGCGCGCCGCCAATGCTCGGTGCGCAGCAGTTCCAGGCTCTTCAACGTGGCGCAGGCCAGCGCCGGCGGTTGGCTGGTGGTGTAGATATACGGCCGCGCGAACTGGATCAGGCTCTCGATCAGCTCTTCGCTGCCGGCCACAAATGCGCCGGCCGTACCGAAGGCTTTGCCGAGGGTGCCGACCAACACCGGCACGTCCTCCTGGCTCAAGCCGAAGTGCTCGACGATCCCGCCGCCGTTGGCGCCCAGCGGACCAAAACCGTGGGCGTCATCCACCATCAACCACGCACCTTTCGCACGCGTTTCACGGGCCAGTGCGGGCAGATCGGCCAAGTCGCCGTCCATGCTGAACACGCCGTCGGTGACCACCAAGGTGTTGCCGGTGGCCTTTTCCAAACGCTTGGCCAGGCTGGCGGCGTCGTTGTGCAGATAGCGATTGAAACGCGCACCGGACAACAACCCCGCATCCAGCAACGAAGCATGGTTAAGCCGGTCCTCCAGCACCGTATCGCCCTGCCCGACCAGCGCGGTCACTGCGCCGAGGTTGGCCATGTAGCCGGTGGTAAACAGCAGCGCGCGCGGGCGACCGGTGAGGTCGGCCAGGGCTTCTTCCAGCTCATGGTGTGGCGTCGCATGCCCCACCACCAAGTGCGAAGCACCACCGCCCACGCCCCAGCGGGACGCACCGGCGCGCCAGGCTTCGATCACGTGCGGGTGATTGGCCAGGCCCAGGTAATCGTTGTTGCAAAACGCCAGCAACGGCTGGCCGTCCACCACCACTTGCGGGCCTTGGGGGCTTTGCAGCAGCGGGCGTTGGCGATAAAGGTGTTCGGCACGGCGGGCAGCGAGGCGCGCGGAGAGATCGAAAGACATGCTGGCCTCGGATAGATCTGGATGAACACAGTCTCAATGTGGGAGCTGGCTTGCTGTGGCGAGGGAGCTTGCTCCCGCTCGACAGCGCAGCTGGAGCCGGCTTTTTGGGGGCGCTTCGCACCCCAGCGCAAGCAAGCTTGCTCGCCACATCAAGCCAGCTCCCACACTGGATTGCATTCCAATCAATAGAGAGATGGGCGTCAAACAACGGCGTTGTAGAACTGCTCGCTGCTTTTTTGCTCCACCAACGCCTGCTCGATCGCCGCCTGATGCACCTCATCGGCGTGCTCTTCACGGGCCTCCGGCAAGATCCCCAAACGCGAGAACAATTGCATGTCCTTGTCCGCCTGCGGGTTCGCAGTGGTCAGCAACTTGTCGCCATAGAAGATCGAGTTGGCACCGGCAAAAAACGCCAGGGCCTGCATCTGCTCGTTCATCGCCTCGCGGCCGGCCGACAGGCGCACATGGGACTGCGGCATGAGGATGCGCGCCACGGCGAGCATGCGGATAAAGTCGAACGGGTCGATGTCCTCGGCGTTCTCCAGCGGCGTACCGGCCACCTTCACCAGCATGTTGATCGGCACCGACTCCGGGTGTTCCGGCAGGTTGGCCAGTTGGATCAGCAGGTTGGCGCGGTCGTCGAGGGACTCACCCATGCCGAGGATGCCGCCGGAGCAGATCTTCATCCCCGAATCCCGTACGTAAGCCAGGGTTTGCAGGCGCTCGCTGTAGGTGCGGGTGGTGATGATGCTTCCGTAGAACTCCGGCGACGTATCGAGGTTGTGGTTGTAGTAGTCGAGACCGGCCTGGGCCAGCGCTTCGGTCTGCTCCTGGTCGAGGCGACCAAGCGTCATGCAGGTTTCCAGGCCCATGGCCTTCACGCCTTGGACCATCTGCAGCACGTAGGGCATGTCCTTGGCCGACGGGTGCTTCCACGCGGCGCCCATGCAGAAGCGCGTCGAGCCGATGGCCTTCGCACGGGCGGCCTCTTCGAGGACCTTCTGCACTTCCATCAGCTTTTCTTTTTCCAGGCCGGTGTTGTAGTGGCCCGACTGCGGACAATATTTGCAATCTTCCGGGCAGGCGCCCGTCTTGATCGACAGCAGGGTCGACACCTGCACACGGTTGGCGTCGAAATGCGCGCGGTGCACGGTCTGCGCCTGGAACAGCAGGTCATTGAACGGCTGCACAAACAGCGCTTTGACTTCGGCGAGGGACCAATCGTGACGCAAGGTGGCGGTGGTGCTGGCGCTCATGGGCGATTCCTTGATTATGCTTTGGCAAGCGCTGCGGGAAGGGCAATACCCACAGACACGACACGGATGCTCGGCATATTTAAGGAAGATTCATGCACTGTCAACCTGACCACAAACACCAGGTTTACATCTGGTTAAAAAACGAACACACCTGTTTAATCTGCGATGAAGCGACACAATCCACACATTGTGTGTGCAACGTCTGCGAAACGGAGCTGCCTTGGCTGATGGCACCGTGCGAAATCTGCGCCCTGCCCCTGCCGATGGACGGTCTGCTATGCGGCCAATGCCTGAAAAAACCACCGGCCTTTAAACAGGTGATTGCCCCCTGGACCTACAGCTTTCCCATCGACAGCCTGATCAGCCGCTTCAAGCACCAGGCGCGCTGGCCCCTCGGGCAAATGCTTGCGCGGCTGTTGGGCCAGCACCTGCAACATCACTTCGACAACACCGGGCTCCCCCGCCCCGACTGCCTGCTGCCGGTGCCCATGGCGCGCAAACGCCTGCGTGAACGCGGCTTCAACCAGGCACACATGCTGGCGCGGTGGCTCAGCCAAGACCTCGGCATCACCATCGATGAACACCTGTTGTTACGCCCCCAGGACACCGTCGCACAGCAGGCCCTCGACGCCAAAAGCCGCCAGCGCAACCTGCTTACGGCCTTCGCCCTGGCCGTCAACGCCGACGTGACGGGCCGCCACGTCGCCCTGGTGGACGATGTGCTCACCACCGGCGCCACCGCCCACAGCCTCGCCCGCCTGTTGATCAATGCCGGCGCGCGCCGAGTCGATGTGTATTGCCTGGCCCGCACCCCCAAACCGGGCGCCTGACTTGACGCCGCCGCGCCTTGCCCGCAACGTTCGGTGTATCTCATCCAAGCGTGTCGCCATGTCTCTGCCAGCTTCCCTCAGCCAACACATCATCCGTCGCCCCCAGCGCATTGCCTTGCTGGGGCATATCGCCGAACAGGGCTCGATCACCCGCGCGGCAAAAAGCGCCGGCTTGAGCTACAAGGCCGCCTGGGACGCCATCGACGAACTGAACAACCTTGCGCAAAAGCCCCTGGTGGAACGCAGCGTCGGCGGCAAGGGCGGCGGCGGTGCCAAGCTGACGGCCGAAGGTGAGCGGGTGTTGCGTCTGTACCAGCGCCTGCAAGTGTTGCAGGCCGAACTGCTCGGTTCGGATGAGGCCGCCAGCGACTTCAATCTGCTCGGCCGCCTGATGCTGCGCACCAGCGCACGCAACCAGTTGCACGGCCAAGTCATGGCGATTGAAAGCCACGGCCGCAATGACCTGATCCGCCTGCAACTGGCCGGCGGCCTGACGTTGCAAGCGCAGATCACCCACGACAGCACCCATCGCCTGGAGCTGGAGAGCGGCGTGGAAGTGGTCGCACTGATCAAGGCCGGCTGGTTGGATTTGCTGGCCCCCGGGGCTGCTGCAACACCTGGACACAATTGCCTGGGCGGCACCCTCGACGCGATTCTCGCCGCCGACGACGGCCCCAGCGAAGTGCGCATCGCCCTGCCCAACGGCCAGGTTTTATGCGCCCTGGCGCAGCCCGACGCGCTCAAGGCCCTGGGCGCCACCGAGGGCCAGGCGATCCAGGTGCAATTCGCGCCGAGCAATGTGTTGCTCGGCACGCCGGTGTAGGCAACGCTCGCCGTCAAACTGCAACAATTTCGTCACGCGCGCTCCTTAAGGTGTCTGCAAAAACCGCAGGGAGCCTGAGATGAGCCTATTAGAAGAAAACCAAGCCACCGACCTTGAACAGATGGTCGGCCTCACCCGCCGCCGCTTTATCGGCGCCGGCGCCCTGTGCGGCGCAGCGATGTTCCTCGGCGGCAACCTGCTGAGCCGCAGCGCACTCGCCGTCAACGCCGCCTCCGCCAGCCCGTTGCTGGGTTTCACCAGCATCGCCGCCGCCACCAGCGACGCCATTACCTTGCCGCCCGGCTACAGCGCTTCGGTACTGATCAGCTGGGGCCAACCGCTGAGCAAGACGGCGCCGGCCTTCGACCCGTCCGGCAACGGCACGGCCGAGGCCCAGGAACAGCAATTCGGTGACCACAACGACGGCATGAGCCTGTTCGCCTTCCCCGGCGACGACAATCGCGCGCTCATGGCGATCAACAACGAATACACCAACTACCGCTACCTCTTCGCCCATGGCGGCGCGCCGCAATCGGCCGAAGAAGTGCGCAAGGCCCTGGCCAGCGAAGGCGTGTCGGTGATCGAAGTACGGCGCCAGGGCGACACCTGGCAATTCGTCCAGGACTCGCGCTACAACCGGCGCATTCACGGCAACTCACCGATCCGCCTGGGCGGCCCCGCTGCCGGCCACGCCTGGCTGAAAACAGCCGCCGACAAAACCGGCACCAAAGCCCTCGGCACCTTCCAGAACTGCGCCAACGGCAAGACGCCATGGGGCACTTATCTGACCTGTGAAGAGAACTTCACCGACTGCTTCGGCAGCAGCAACCCACAACAAACCTTCGACGCCGGGCAAAAGCGCTACGGCGCCGTGGCCGCCAGCAAAGAGATCAACTGGCACCAGCACGACCCGCGCTTCGACCTTGCTAAAAATCCCAACGAACTCAATCGCCACGGCTGGGTAGTGGAAATCGATCCGTTCGATCCAAAGTCCACCCCGGTCAAACGCACCGCCCTCGGCCGCTTCAAGCACGAAAACGCGGCGCTGGCCGAAACCCGCGACGGCCGCGCCGTGGTGTACATGGGCGACGACGAACGCGGTGAGTTCATCTACAAGTTCGTCAGCCGCGACAAGATCAACCACAAGAACCCCAAGGCCAACAAAGACCTGCTGGACCACGGCACCTTGTATGTGGCGATCTTCGACGCCGGCGACGGCAACGCCGACCACCCCAAGGGCACCGGCCAATGGGTCGAGCTGACCCATGGCAAGAACGGCATCGACGCCAGCAGCGGTTTCGCCAGCCAGGCCGAGGTGCTTATCCACGCGCGCCTCGCCGCCAGCGTGGTGAAAGCCACGCGCATGGACCGCCCGGAATGGATCGTGGTCAGCCCCACCGACGGCCAGGTCTATTGCACCCTGACCAACAACGCCAAGCGCGGCGAAGACGGCCAGCCAGTGGGCGGGCCCAACCCACGGGAGAAAAACGTCTACGGCCAGATCCTGCGCTGGAAGGCCGACGCTGATAACCACGGCGCCCACACGTTCACCTGGGACCTGTTTGTCGTGGCCGGCAACCCCGGCGTGCATGCCGGTACGCCGAAAGGTGGCTCGTCAAATATCAACCCGCAGAACATGTTCAACAGCCCTGATGGCCTGGGTTTCGACAAGGCCGGGCGCTTGTGGATTCTTACAGACGGCGACTACAGCAACGCAGGCGATTTCGCCGGCATGGGCAATAACCAGATGCTGTGTGCCGACCCGGCCACTGGGGAAATCCGCCGCTTCATGGTCGGACCGGTGGCGTGTGAGGTGACAGGCATCAGCTTCTCGCCGGATCAGACGACACTGTTTGTAGGGATCCAGCATCCAGGGGAAACCGGCGGCTCGACGTGGCCGGAGCATTTGCCGAATGGCAAGCCGCGCTCGTCGGTGATGGCGATTCGGCGGGATGATGGTGGGATAGTCGGCGCCTGATAGGGCCTCATCGCAGGCAAGCCAGCTCCCACAGTTGACCGCATTCCTATGCTGGAACTCGGTCAAATGTGGGAGCGGGCTTGCCCGCGAAGGCGTCCGCACAGCCACCGCCTATCTATGCTGTTACCATACCCGGCCGGACGCGGCGCCCTGCTGCGCGCAGGAGTTCGCATGGCCCATCCGTTTGAAACACTCACCCCCGACCTGGTCCTCGACGCGGTCGAAAGCATCGGTTTCCTCAGCGATGCGCGCGTCCTTGCGCTCAACAGCTACGAAAACCGTGTTTACCAGGTGGGCATCGAAGACTCCGAACCGCTGATCGCCAAGTTCTATCGCCCGCAGCGCTGGACCAACGAAGCGATCCTCGAAGAACACCGCTTCACCTTCGAACTGGCGGAATGCGAAGTGCCGGTGGTCGCGCCGCTGATCCACAACGGCGAAAGCCTGTTCGAACACGAAGGTTTCCGTTTCACCCTGTTCCCCCGCCGTGGTGGTCGTGCGCCGGAGCCGGGCAATCTCGACCAGCTCTATCGCCTCGGGCAACTGCTGGGCCGCTTGCACGCGGTGGGTTCCACCCGCCCGTTCGAACACCGTGAAGCCTTGGGTGTGAAGAACTTCGGCCACGACTCCCTCAACACCCTGCTCGAAGGCAACTTCATCCCCAAGAGCCTGCTGCCGGCCTACGAGTCCGTGGCCCGCGACCTGCTCAAGCGCGTGGAAGAGGTGTACAAGGCCACGCCGCACAAGAACATCCGCATGCACGGCGATTGCCACCCCGGCAACATGATGTGCCGCGACGAGATGTTCCATATCGTCGATCTGGATGACTGCCGCATGGGCCCAGCGGTGCAGGACCTGTGGATGATGCTCGCCGGTGACCGTCAGGAATGCCTGGGGCAGTTGTCGGAATTGATGGACGGCTACCAGGAATTCCACGACTTCGACCCGCGCGAATTGGCCCTGATCGAACCGCTGCGCGCGTTGCGCCTGATGCATTACAGCGCCTGGCTGGCCCGACGCTGGGACGACCCGGCGTTCCCCCACAGCTTCCCGTGGTTTGGCAGTGAGCGTTACTGGGGCGACCAGGTGTTGGCGTTGCGTGAGCAGCTGTCAGCCCTCAACGAAGAACCCCTAAAACTCTTCTGACCACTGATCGTTCCCACGCTCCGCGTGGGAATGCATCCCTGGACGCTCTGCGTCCGCCCCGGCGTTCCCACGCAGAGCGTGGGAACGATCGGCGTTTCACCTTACAATCGCGCTTTGATAGCTGCCTAAGCAAGGATTCTGCAATGCACGCCGCCAACCCCCGCAAGGGTTACATCCTGGGCCTGAGTGCCTATGTCATCTGGGGTCTGTTCCCGCTCTACTTCAAAGCCATCGCCAGCGTCCCGGCCGCCGAAATCATCGTGCACCGCGTGTTGTGGTCCGCGCTGTTCGGCGGTTTGCTGCTGCTGGTGTGGAAACACCCCGGCTGGTTTCGCGAACTGCGCGACAACCCCAAGCGCCTGGCGATCCTGGCCCTCAGCGGTTCGTTGATTGCGGGTAACTGGCTGACCTATGTGTGGTCGGTGAACAGCGGGCGCATGCTGGAAGCGAGCCTGGGTTACTACATCAACCCGTTGGTGAATGTGCTGCTGGGCATGCTGATCCTCGGCGAGCGCCTGCGTCGCTTGCAGTGGGCGGCGGTCGCACTGGCCGCGGTGGGTGTGGCGCAACAGGTGTGGCAGGTGGGCAGTTTGCCGTGGGTGTCGCTGGTGCTGGCGCTGACCTTCGGTTTCTACGGTTTGATCCGCAAGCAGGCGCCGGTCAAGGCACTGCCCGGGCTGGTAGTGGAAACCTGGATGCTGGTACCGATTGCCGTGGCGTGGTTGTTGTTCAATCCGACCGCCCACAGTGCACAACTAGAGTTCTGGAGCACATCCGAAGCCTGGTGGCTGGTGGCGGCAGGCCCGGTAACGCTGATCCCATTGGTATGTTTCAACGCCGCCGCACGGCATTTGCCCTACACCGCATTGGGCTTTTTACAGTACGTAGCGCCGACCTTGGTCCTGCTGGAAGCCGTGCTGCTGTTCGGTGAACACCTGGCACCGAGCACGCTGATTGCCTTCGCCTTTATCTGGGCTGGCCTGGTGGTCTACAGCGTGGATGCGTGGCTGAGCGTGCGCAAACGCTGATCAAATAACGTACAAACCTCTGCAAGCCACAGCGGGCTTGGCTTGCAGACATCCACCCCAAGGTTATCCACAACCTGATCCCCGCCATTTGTGCACAAGCGCTTGAAATTGCTCGTTTTTTGCTCAAACAGCGAAGAAGCCCGGCCGGCGTGGCCTGGCGCCGGGTCTCTACAGGTTATCCACAGGCCTATGCAAGATTTCCATGCATAACCTTGTGGGCAGATTATTCCTCGTGGTGCAGTTCCACCATCAAGTCATCGGCCAGGGTTTCCAGGGATAACTGCAAGGTATCCAGGGACAGCGCCGCGGGCACCTGCAACAGCGCCTCGGCGGTAAACAGCGGGTCGCCGCTCATGGGCGCCGGGCGTACATCGGTACTCAGGCTCTCCAGGTTCACTCCTTGCTTGCTCAGCAGCGCGGTGATCTCGCGCACGATGCCTGAACGGTCATTGCCCACCAGCGTCATCATGATCGATTTGGACGCGCTCGCCTGCCCGCTGCTGCCCTCGCCCACCAGAACACGAATGCCGTGTGTGGATAAGTCCTCCAGCGCGCCCACCAGTGCCTGACGGTTTTCGGTGGGAACACTGACCCGCAGGATCCCGGCAAACTGCCCGGCCATGTGGGCCATGCGGCTTTCCAGCCAGTTGCCGCCGTGGGCGGCGATGTTCTGCGCGATGCGTTCAACCAGGCCGGGTTTGTCGGCGGCGATAATTGTGAGTACAAGATGGTCCATGGCGATGCCCTCTGGAATTCAATCTACAAGGTGGACTCGGCAGCCACCGAAAACAAATCGTGTACCATTTTTATATTTATCTGGAACAATCCAATGGTTTTTTGAGAACATCCCGTTCTCCGCTGTGACCGTACGACCAAAGTGGGTCGCTAAACGACGTATTTAGTCTAATTTTCACAACCGCAAGTCATCATGTAGTATGCGCAACCTGGCACTACATAATGAAAATCTAAAAAGCGCTTAAGCTGTGCAGAGTGAGGCAAGCAATGACTGAACACGTTCAAGTCGGTGGCCTGCAGGTCGCCAAAGTCCTGTTCGACTTCGTGAACAACGAAGCCATTCCCGGCACCGGCATTACTGCCGAGCAGTTCTGGGCCGGTGCCGACAAGGTCATCCATGACCTGGCGCCGAAGAACAAAGCCCTACTCGCCAAACGCGACGATTTCCAGGCGCGCATCGACACCTGGCACCAGACCCACGCCGGCCAGGCCCACGACGCGGTGGCCTACAAGGCCTTCCTGCAAGATATCGGATACCTGCTGCCAGAAGTCGCGGATTTCCAGGCCACGACCCAAAACGTCGACGACGAGATCGCCCGCATGGCCGGCCCGCAGCTGGTCGTGCCGGTGATGAATGCGCGCTTCGCCCTCAACGCCTCCAATGCGCGTTGGGGCTCGTTGTATGACGCGTTGTATGGCACCGATGCCATCAGCGAAGCCGACGGCGCCGAAAAGGGCCAGGGCTACAACAAAGTGCGTGGCGACAAGGTAATTGCCTTCGCCCGCGCCTTCCTCGACGAAGCCGCACCGCTCAGCGCCGGCAGCCACGTCGACTCCACCGGTTACAAGATCGTCGACGGCAAGCTGATCGTCAGCCTCAAGGGCGGCAGCAACAGCGGCCTGCGCGACGATGCGCAACTGATCGGTTTCCATGGCGACGCGGCACAACCGACCGCCGTGCTGCTGAAACACAACGGCCTGCACTTCGAAATCCAGATCGACGCCAGCACCCCGGTCGGCCAGACCGACGCCGCCGGCGTAAAAGACGTGCTGATGGAAGCCGCGCTGACCACCATCATGGACTGTGAAGACTCCGTCGCCGCCGTCGATGCCGATGACAAAGTGGTGATCTACCGCAACTGGCTCGGCCTGATGAAGGGCGACCTGGCCGAAGAAGTGGCCAAGGGCGGCAAGACCTTCACCCGCACCATGAACGCCGACCGCGTCTACACCGGCGTAAATGGCCAGGACGTGACCCTGCACGGCCGCTCCCTGTTGTTCGTGCGCAACGTCGGTCACCTGATGACCATCGACGCGATCCTCGACAAAGACGGCAACGAAGTGCCGGAAGGCATCCTCGACGGCCTGGTCACCAGCCTGGCGGCGAGCCACAGCCTCAACGGCAACAGCAGCCGCAAGAACAGCCGCACCGGTTCCGTGTACATCGTCAAACCCAAGATGCACGGCCCGGAAGAAGCCGCGTTCACCAACGAGCTGTTCGGCCGCATCGAAGACGTGCTGAACCTGCCGCGCAACACCCTGAAAGTCGGGATCATGGACGAGGAGCGCCGCACCACGGTCAACCTCAAGGCCTGCATCAAGGCCGCCAGCGAGCGCGTGGTGTTTATCAACACCGGCTTCCTCGACCGTACCGGCGACGAGATCCACACCTCCATGGAAGCCGGCGCCATGGTGCGCAAGGCGGCGATGAAGGCCGAAAAATGGATCGGCGCCTATGAGAACTGGAACGTCGATATCGGCCTGAGCACCGGCCTGCAAGGCCGTGCGCAGATCGGTAAAGGCATGTGGGCGATGCCCGACCTGATGGCGGCGATGCTCGAACAGAAAATCGCCCACCCACTGGCCGGCGCCAACACCGCTTGGGTACCGTCGCCGACCGCCGCTGCGTTGCACGCGTTGCACTACCACAAGGTCGACGTCTTCGCCCGCCAGGCCGAACTGGCCACGCGTGAACGCGCGTCGGTGGACGATATCCTGACCATTCCTCTGGCGACCAATACCGATTGGTCCGACGAAGAAATCCGCAATGAGCTGGACAACAACGCCCAGGGCATCCTTGGCTACGTGGTGCGCTGGATCGACCAGGGCGTCGGCTGCTCGAAAGTGCCGGACATCAACGATGTCGGCCTGATGGAAGACCGCGCCACCCTGCGCATCTCCAGCCAGCACATCGCCAACTGGCTGCGCCACGGCATCGTCAACGAAGCCCAGGTGCTGGAAAGCCTCAAGCGCATGGCGCCGGTGGTAGACCGTCAGAACGCTGGGGATAAGTTGTACCGCCCACTGGCACCGGATTTCGACAGCAACATCGCGTTCCAGGCAGCGGTGGAGTTGGTGATTGAAGGGACCAAGCAGCCGAATGGCTATACCGAGCCGGTGTTGCACCGTCGGCGTCGGGAGTTCAAGGCTAAGAATGGCCTGTAAATGAAAAAAGCCCTGGTCGAGAGACCGGGGCTTTTTTTTGGGGAGTTGTGGTGACTGTGGCGGCCTCATCGCAGGCAAGCCAGCTCCCACAGTTGACCGAGTTCCTACAGGATATACGCGGTCAACTGTGGGAGCTGGCTTGCCTGCGATAGGGCCCGCCCAGTCAGCACAAAAATCAGGCCGCCATCCCCAACTCCCGCTTAACCATCTTCGCCAACTTCACGCTATCAATCGGCTTGAGCAAAAAATCCACCACACTCAAATGCATCGCATCGATCACATCCAGCGCTTCGGCGTCCCCCGACATGATGATGATCGGCAACGCCGCCCGCGTGGACTCGCGCACCTTGCGGATCAGCTCCAACCCGTTGCTGGGTGCCATGCGCAGGTCGGTGATGAGCAGGCCAATGGAACCGCTGGACTGCAACAGTGCCCACGCCGCCTCGCCGCTCTCGGCGGTCATGCAGCGAATACCGTCCAGCCCGAGGATTTCCGCCAGCAGTTCACGGGCGTCCTTGTCGTCATCGACGATCAACACCCGTTGCGGCGGTAAATCAGGCTCCAGCATCACGGCGCTCAGCGCCTCGCGCTCGGCATCACTCAAAATATCGTGGTCGGACATACGGTTCTCAGCAGTTCTCATCAATCTCCCAGCACACTCGTCAGACATCTGCGGAAGGGCGAACAATGTGCACTTCGTCGGAAAGTTTGCCTAGTGGGCGTTCTACGGGTTTTGCACAATCTTCATATAAGGTTTTTCCCTAGGTTTACAACGATTCCCGGGACCTAGACTTACGTCCAATGGGCACCCGACCCGCAGGAGCCGACCATGCAGGACGATAACGACAATAAAATTGCGGTCACTGTTATGAGTAAAGCTGATGCCTTCGCCCAGGCGGGGAAAACTGCTGTGTTGCAGAACATTCACGGCACCTTGCAGTTCCTGCAACGCTTCCCGCCGTTCAACCAGATGGAAAACGCGCATTTGGCGTTTCTGGTGGAACAGTGCCAATTGCGCTTCTTCGGCCCCGGCGAGAGCATCCTCAAACCGTCGGGCGGGCCGGTGGAACACTTCTACATCGTCAAGCAGGGCCGTGTGGTCGGCGAACGGCCAGACTCGGCCGAGACCACCTTCGAAATCACCACCGGCGAATGTTTCCCCCTCGCCGCGCTATTGGGCGAGCGCGCCACCCGTACCGAGCATAAAGCCGCTGAAGACACCTTCTGCCTACAGTTGAACAAGCCGGCGTTTATCAAGCTGTTCGCCCTTTCCAGCGCGTTTCGCGACTTTGCCCTACGGGGCGTGAGCAGCTTGCTGGACCAGGTCAACCAGCAGGTCCAACAAAAAGCCGTGGAGACCCTCGGCACCCAATATTCCCTGAACACCCGCCTCGGCGAGTTGGCCATGCGCCATCCGGTGACATGCAGCCCGACCACGCCGTTGCGCGAGGCGGTGACGCTGATGCATGAGCAACAGGTCGGCAGCATTGTGATCGTTGACGAACAAAAGGCGCCCCTGGGGATTTTCACCCTGCGCGACCTACGCCACGTGGTCGCGGACGGTGTCAGCGATTTCAGCCAGGCAATCGCCGGCCACATGACCCAGGCGCCGTTCTACCTGACCCCGGACCACAGCGCCTTCGACGCGGCGATTGCCATGACCGAACGGCACATCGCCCACGTCTGCCTGGTGAAAGACCAGCGCCTGTGTGGCGTGGTGTCCGAGCGCGATCTGTTTTCCCTGCAACGCGTGGACCTGGTGCACCTGGCCCGCACCATCCGCAACGCGCCCCGGGTGGAAAACCTGGTGGCGATCCGCGGCGAGATCGGCCAGTTGGTCGAACGCATGCTGGCCCATGGCGCGTCGTCCACCCAGATCACTCACATCATTACGCTGTTGAACGATCACACCGTGTGCCGGGTGATCGAGCTGACCCTGGCGGAAAAAGGCGACCCCGGCGTGCCGTTCAGTTGGCTGTGTTTCGGCAGTGAAGGCCGCCGCGAGCAGACGCTGTACACCGACCAGGACAACGGCATCCTCTTCGACGCCAAGGACGCCGCCGAAGCCGCGCAGATCCGCGCCCTGCTATTGCCGCTGGCGCAGCAGATCAACCAGAGCCTGGCGCTCTGCGGGTTCAGCCTGTGCAAGGGCAATATCATGGCCGGCAACCCTGAGCTGTGCCTGTCGCGGGGCGAATGGGCGCGGCGTTTTGCGGCGTTTATCCGCGAGGCCACGCCGGAGAACCTGCTGGGTTCCAGCATCTATTTCGACCTGCGCGTGGTGTGGGGCGATGAACGCGGCTGTGAGCAACTGCGCCAGGGCATTCTCGATCAGGTCGCCGATAACCGCTTGTTCCAGCGCATGCTCGCCGAGAACGCCTTGCGCCAGCGCCCGCCCGTAGGGCGTTTCCGCGAGTTTGTGCTGTCACGTAAAGGCAGCGAAAAGGCCACGCTGGACCTCAAGGTGCAGGGCCTCACGCCCTTCGTCGACGGGGCGCGCCTGCTGGCCCTGGCCAATGGCATCCACGCCAACAACACCCTGGAGCGCCTGCGCCAACTGGTGGTCAAGGAAGTCATCGAGCCGCTGGACGGCGCCGCCTATGAAGAGGCCTATCACTTCATCCAGCAGACCCGCATGCAGCAGCACCAGTTGCAGACCCGGGAAAACCAGCCCTACTCCAACCGCGTCGACCCCGACAGCCTCAACCACCTCGACCGGCGCATCCTGCGCGAATCCCTGCGCCAGGCCCAGCGCCTGCAAAGCAGCCTGACGTTGCGGTATCAGCTGTGAGCCTATTCAGCTGGTTACGTGCGAAAAAACCACGGCTTGCCCCCACACAACAACAACGTCTGGCGCAGTTGCCCACGCCCGCCGCACTAGGAACGGACACCTTGCGCAACCAGCGCTGGGTGGTCGTGGACCTGGAAACCAGCGGCCTGAACCTCAACCGCGACCAGGTGCTGTCCATCGGTGCGGTGGTGATCGAGGACGGCGCTGTGGATTTCTCGCAGATGTTCGAGCGCACCTTGCAACGGGCCGAAGCCAAGCCAGGCCCCAGCGTATTGATCCACGGCCTCGGCCCCAGCGCGATTGCCGCCGGCAGCGATCCGGTGGAAGCACTGTTGGACTTCATGGCGTTTGTCGGCGACAGCCCGCTGCTGGCGTTCCATGCGTCGTTCGATCAACACATGCTGTGCCGGGCGCTCAAGGACAGCCTCGGCTATCGCCTGGCTCACCCGTTCCTGGATGTGGCCGACATCGCCCCGCTGCTGTGCCCCGAGGCGCATATCCGCGAAGCCGGGCTGGATGACTGGATCCACCACTTCAACCTGCACGTGGGCGAACGCCATCACGCCAGCGCCGATGCCCTGGCCACGGCCGAGCTGATGCTGATCCTGTTCAGCCGCGCGCGCCAGCAGCACATCGACACGCCGCAAGCGCTGCACGAGCGTTTGAGCCAATGGAAACGGCGTAAACAGGCGCCGTCTTTTTAGGGGGACGCGGAGCGTCCGGTGAGGCATTCCCACGCGGAGCGTGGGAACGATCAACCGAGCGTGGGAACGATCGGCCGAGATCAGCCGACAGACGCCAATTGCGCCCACCCGACGCCTCTGACACAATCGCGAATAATTCTCGTTAGTTTAAACATCTTGTTTGCCAGGTGATGCCTTGTCGTCGATCCAGAACCCACACAGTGAGCTTGTTGGCGCGTTGTATCGCGACCATCGTGGCTGGCTGTTGGCCTGGCTACGGCGCAACGTGGCGTGCCCGAGCCGCGCCGAAGACCTGAGCCAGGACACCTTCATGCGCCTGCTGGGCCGTGACGAGCTGCGCGAACCCCGCGAACCCCGGGCGTTCCTGGTGGCCATCGCCAAGGGCCTGCTGTTCGACTACTTCCGCCGCGCCGCCCTGGAACAGGCCTACCTCACCGAACTGATGCTGATCCCGGAAAGCGAACACCCGTCGCCGGAAGAGCAGCAACTGATCCTCGAAGACCTCAAGGCCATCGACCGCCTGCTCGGCAAGCTGTCGAGCAAGGCCCGCGCCGCCTTCCTCTATAACCGCCTCGATGGCCTGGGCCACGCCGAAATCGCCCAGCGCCTCGGCGTGTCGGTGCCGCGTGTGCGCCAGTACCTGGCCCAGGGCATTCGCCAGTGCTACATCGCCCTGTATGGCGAGCCGCTGTGAGCGTGATCAGTTCCAAACCGGTATCGGCCCGTGTGCTGGATGCGGCGATTGCCTGGCAGCTGTCCCTCGATTCGGGGGATGGCAGCCCGGTTGAGCGCGAGGAATTCGACAAATGGCTGGCCAGCGACGAAGAACACACCCGCGCCTGGCGCCAACTGGGCATGCTCGACCAGCGTTTCAGCGCGGCCTCGGGCCCGGCACGGGCAGCCTTATTGCAGTCACGCGAGGGCATTCGCCAGCGGGTGCGCAAGCTTGGCAGTGGTTTGGCGAGTATCGCCGTGGTCATTGGCCTGGCGTTGTTTGCCGGGGAACGCTATGTGCCGATCCACTATTGGCTGGCCGACCAGCGCACCGCCACCGGCGAGCAGCGCACGCTGAAACTGGCGGACGGCACCCTGATCAACCTCAACACCCACAGCGCCATCGACGTGCGCTTCGATGAAAAGCGCCGGTTGATCGTGTTGCAGGAAGGCGAAATCCTCGTCGAAACCGGCCACAACGATGCGCGGCCGTTTTATGTGCAGACCCGTGACGGCAGCCTGCGGGCACTGGGCACGCGGTTTATCGTCAGGCGCGAAGAAGACGCCACGCGCTTGAGCGTGCTGCAATCGGCCGTCGGCGCCCAGCCCGAAGCGTTGCCGCAGGAACAGATCTTCAAGGAAGGCCAGCAGGTGCTGATGCGCAGCGACGGCCTGGGCCCAACGCTGGCCGTCACGCCCGCCACCGATGCGTGGACGCGCGGCATGCTGGTGGTGGACAACGCGCGCCTGGGTGATGTGGTGGCGGAACTGGCGCGCTACCGCACTGGGCACCTGGGTGTGGATAAGGATGTGGCGGACCTGCGCATTACCGGCAGCTTCCCGCTGCATGACACCACCCTGGCGCTGAATGCGCTGCTGCCGACGTTGCCGGTGCAGATCGAGCAGCACACGCCGTGGTGGGTGACTGTCGGCGCCAAGCCTTGATCGTTCCCACGCTCCGCGTGGGAATGCAGCCCGGGACGCTCCGCGTCCCAAAGCATGACGCAGAGCGTCACAAGAGGCATTCCCACGCAGAGCGTGGGAACGATCGGTGTTTCAGCCAATAATATTTTCACCCAGCCCTATCACTTTTCGATTCTCGTTCGGCACCTAGGCAATTGAGAAATATTTCCATTCAGGAGCCGCCCCATGTCCCGCACGCTAGACACCCTGTTGCGCCCCAGCCTGTTAGCCGTGGCCATCGCCCTCAGCGCCCCGCTGGCCAGCACTCCGCTGATCGCCGCCGAACAGGCCTCCAGCGTGCGCGCCTACAACCTGCCGGCGGCTCCCCTGGCGAGTACCTTGAACCAGATTGCCAGCCAGGCTGGCCTGGCGCTGACCCTCAACCCGTCGCTCGCTGCAGGTAAAACCTCGGCCCCGGTCAAAGGCCAGTTCGATGCACCCGGCGCATTGCGCGAGGCGTTGCGTGGCACGGGCTTGCAGTTGGAGCAGAGCAGCGCCGGGACGTACACGCTGGTGGCGATCCCGGAAGGGGTAGTGGCGTTGCCGGAGACCAATATTACCGGTCAAGGTAGCTATGAAAGCGCATGGGGCCCAGCGGACGGCTATGTCGCAACACGCACCGCTGCCGGCACCAAGACCGATACACCGATTGCCGAACTGCCGCGTTCGGTCTCGGTCATCACCCGCAAACAAATGGAAGACCGCTCCGTACTCAACCTCAACGACGCCCTGCGCTACACCGCTGGCGTGCAGAGCAGCGGCTACGGTTCCGACTCACGCAGTGACTGGTTGCTGGTGCGCGGTTTTGTGCCGACACAATTCCTCGATGGTCTGCCATTGCCGAAAGGCAACTACGCCACACCAAAAATCGACACCTGGGACCTGGAACGGATTGCCGTCCTGCGTGGCCCGGCGTCGTCGGTCTACGGGCAAACCCCTCCAGGCGGCCTGTTGGATATGGTCAGCCGTCGACCGCAAGCCGAACGTTCGAATGAAATCGAAGTGCAGGCCGGCAGCAACAACCACAAGCAGATCAACTTCGACAGCACCGGAAAGATCGATGACGAGGGCCAGTTCCTCTACCGCATCAGCGGCGTCGTGCGCGACAGCAATACCGCCGTGGATCACATCCCGGACAAACGCTACAACGTCGCCCCCAGCCTGACCTGGAATATCAACGACGACACCAAGCTGACGCTGCTCACCCAGTTCACCCGCGACGATACCGGGATCACCGGGCAGTTCTTGCCACTGCAAGGCACCAAGCTCAGCTCCCCCGCCGGCAAGATTTCCCATCACAAGAACCTCGGTGATCCAGATTGGGAATTCTATGACCGCACCTACTACGCGCTAGGCTATGCCTTTGAAACGCGTCTGAACGACACGTGGCAGTTCCGCCAGAACCTGCGTTACACCAAGAATGATCTGTCGTTCCAAGGCATCACGGCAGGCGGCGCGTTCTATCCAAACGGCCCGGAACTCGCGGTAGACGACGCTGGCAACGTCACTCGTTCAGCCGGCAAGGTCGATGAAAATATTGGTCAGTTCGCTGTGGATAACAACTTCCAGGCCGACTTCCAGACCGGCGCTGTAAGCCACACGTTGCTACTGGGCCTCGACCATCAGCGTTCCGATAGCGATGCGCGCTGGCTGTGGGGTTCGGCCGGTGTACCGACCATCAACTTCAACCGCCCGGTGTATGGGCAGGACTTTTCCAAAGTCCAGTACTTCACCATGTACGACTACACCCAAAAGACCCAGCAGACCGGCCTTTACGTCCAGGACCAGATGGCCCTCGACAACTGGCGCCTGACCCTCGGCGGGCGTGAGGACTGGGTGCATACCGGCACTACCTTCCACAACCTGAATGACGCCACCAACACCCAGCGTGACAAGCATTTCAGCGGCAATGCGGCACTGAGCTACGTGTTCGACAACGGCATCACGCCGTACCTGTCCTACGCCGAATCGTTCCAGGCCGGTACGGGCACTCAAGTGGCAAGCACCGGAACGTTCAAGCCAACCGAAGGCAAGCAATACGAAGCCGGTGTCAAATACCAACCACCGGGCACCAAGGCACTGTTTGCCGCTGCGGTGTTTGACCTGACCCAGCAGAACTCCACCGTGACCGAAGGCAGCATCACCCGCCAGATCGGTGAAGTGCGCGTTCGCGGCCTTGAACTGGAAGCCAGTGCCGACGTCACCGAAAGCCTCAAGCTGGTGGGCTCGTACACCTACAATGACAGTGAAATCATCGAAGGTGCTGCCGCCGAGAAAGGCAATCGCATGAACCAACTGCCACGCAACCAAGCCACTGGCTGGGCCGACTACACATGGCACAGCGGCCTGCTGGACGGCTTCGGCATCGGTGCGGGCGTGCGTTACGTCGGCGACACCTACGGCAACGCCACCAACACCGATTTGGGCCATGTCGGCTCCTACACCGTGTACGACGCATCGGTGCACTACGACCTGGGCCGCGTGAACAACACCCTAAAAGGGGTGACCGTCGCGGTCGACGCAAAGAACATCTTCAACAAGGACTACCTGTCCACCTGCGATGGTTACTACTGCTACTACGGCGACCAACGTAACGTGGTCGCCAGCGTGAATTACAAATTCTAAGACGGTGAAAAACCGCTGACGAAGGGCCGCCTGAACTGCGGCCCTTTTTGCCTTGGAGCCGTGATGAAAAGCAAAACCATCCGCCGCTGGTCCTTCATCCACACCTGGACCAGTCTGATCTGCACGGTGTTCCTGCTGCTGCTCGCACTCACCGGCCTGCCGCTGGTGTTCCACCACGAGATCGACCATCTGCTGGGCAACGAGCCGCAGCTGGCGCACATGCCCGCCGACACGCCGCAGCTGAACCTGGAGCAGCTGGTGGCCAAGGCCCAGGCCCATCGCCCTGGCGAAGCCATGCAGTACCTGGCCTGGGACGAGGACGACGCGAACGGCGTGATTGCGATCATGGCCGCCACCGCCGGCACCGAGCCCAACTCGTCCCACACCTTCATGCTGGATGCGCGTACCGGTGACGCGGTGGAGATGCCGTCGGCGAATGGCGGTTTCACCCTGTTCCTGCTGCGCCTGCATGTGGATATGTTCGCCGGGTTGCCGGGCAAGTTGCTGCTGGCGTTCATGGGCATTCTGTTTGTAGTGGCGATTATCTCGGGCACGGTGTTGTACCTGCCGTTCATGCGTCGCCTGAAGTTCGCCACCGTGCGCCAGGACAAATCCACGCGCTTGCGCTGGCTCGACCTGCATAACCTGCTCGGTGTGGTCACCCTGACCTGGGCGCTGGTGGTGGGCGTCACCGGCGTGATCAGCGCCTGCGCCGACCTGATCATCGCCGCCTGGCGCCAGGACAGCCTCAGCGCCATGATCGAGCCGTACAAACACGCGCCGCCGCTGACCCAACGCGCACCGGCCAGCGAGCTGCTGACCATCGCCGCCAAGGCCGCGCCCGGCATGCAGCCGGACTTTATCGCCTTCCCCGGCACGCGGTTTTCCAGTGAGCATCACTATGCGGTGTTCATGAAAGGCAGCACCCACCTGACCTCGCACCTGCTCACGCCGGTGCTGATCGACGCCAGCACCCTGGCCGTCACTGCCATCGCCGAACGGCCGTGGTACATGGACGCCATGGGCATGTCCCAGCCCCTGCACTTTGGCGACTATGGCGGTATGCCGATGAAGATCTTGTGGGCGGTGCTGGATGTGCTGACCATCATCGTGTTGGGCAGTGGGGTTTATCTGTGGATCGTCAGGCGTAAGACATGAAGCCAAGACAGTCGAGTTTCTGGAAGGTGTTTGCGATTCCGCTGGGGATTGGCGTGCTCAGTGCGGCGGGCTTGTTTGCGGCATTGCTGGGGGATGGCTGGTGGGATTCGTTGAGTTGGGTGGGGTTGGGGGTGCCGGCTGTGATTGGTGGTTGGGGGTTGTTTAAGCGGCGGGGCTAAGGGCCTCATCGCAGGCAAGCCAGCTCCCACATTGGGTGGTGTTCACAATTCAAAATGTGGGAGCGGGCTTGCCCGCGATGAGGCCTTCAAAAACACCACCAATGCCTCTAGGCTAGCCCCAGCCCATCTTGAGGAATGCCCATGTCCACCATGACCTTGTTCCACAACCCCGCCTCCCCCTTCGTGCGCAAAGTCCGCGTGCTGCTGCTCGAAACCGGCCAGCAGGATCGCGTGGCCTTGCAAGCCACCCTGCCGACACCGATCCAGCCCGACCAGCACGTGCTGCAAGGCAACCCTGTGGGCAAGATCCCGGCCCTGCGCCTGGCCGACGGTTCGGTGCTGCACGACAGCCGGGTGATCCTCGACTACCTCGACCACCAGCACGTCGGCAACCCGCTGATCCCCCGCGACGGCTCGGCCCGCTGGCGCCGCCTGACCCTGGCCTCGATGGCCGACGGCATCATGGATGCCGCCGTGCTGGTGCGCTACGAAACCGCCATGCGCCCGGTGGAAAAACATTGGGACCAGTGGCTGGACGAGCAACGCAACAAGATCCGCCGCAGTGTCGCCGAGTTGGAAGCGGACGCGATTGCGGAGCTGGCCAGCCACTTCGATATTGCCGCGATCAGTGTGGCGTGTGCGTTGGGTTACCTGGATTTCCGCCATCCGGACCTGCAATGGCGCCTCGATAACCCGCAGCTTGCCGCCTGGTACGCCGAGGTCAGCCAGCGTCCTTCGATGCTTGAGACCCAGCCACCCATCTAACATTCACACCAAACCAATGTGGGAGCGGGCTTGCTCGCGAAAGCTGTGGGTCAGTTAATGAATTCGTTACTGATAGACCGTATTCGCGAGCAAGCCCGCTCCCACATTGTCCAGTGGCGTGGTTGAGGAAGTTGACTAGCCGCGCCTTCATCTGCTGATCTTCCCTTAACCCAATCATTGCACCGCCTCCAGGTCAAACTGCAACGGTTCCACCGCCTTGCGCTTGCCCACGCCATACCAGTCCAGTTTGCGTGTCAGCACCATCACCGTACCCAACAAGCCAAACAACAGCAGCGAGCCCATCAACAGCGCGTAGTCCTCGGCACTCAACAGCCCGTAGAGCAAGCCATACAACGCCGCCAACCCCGCCGAAAAGCCCAGCCCGTGGCGGATACTGCGCAGCACATGGCAGACGTAGAAGCCAATCAGCAACACACAGGCACTGGCAGAGATGAGGTAGGCCAGGGCGAAGCCAATATGCTCGGACAGCGACAACAGCAGCAGGTAGAAAAACGCCAGCGCAAAGCCCACCAACGCGTATTGGATCGGGTGCACCGCCAGGCTCTTCAGCACTTCGAACAGGAAGAAGCCGGCAAAGGTCAGGCCGATAAACAGCAGCGCGTATTTGATCGCCCGGTCGCTCTTGAGGTACTGGTCCACCGGGTCGATGAAGTTCACGCCGAAGCTACGATTGGTGAAATCCTTGCAGCCCTGGCCGTCCAGGCAACTTTGCAGCGCCTGTTCGAGGTTGGTGGAAAAGAAGGTGGTCTGCCAGTTGGCGGTAAAGCCGCTATCGGTGACGTCTCGTTGGGCCGGCAGGAAGTTGCCGATAAAGCTCGGGTGCGGCCAATTGGACGCAAGCGACACTTGGCTGATCTTGCCCACCGGCACCACTTGCAACTGCTCGGTGCCTTGCAGGCGCAGGTCGAAGGCGAAGTCCACGACGTAGGGCTTTTTGCTGTCCTGTTGTGGCAACGCCACGTGCACGCCTTCCCCCAGCCAGTCCACTTGGGAGCCGGGTTCGAAGTCCAGGTGCTGGCTGCCCAGCTCCAGTTTCAGCGCGTTTTCGATGCCGCGAATATCGCTGATACCCACCGCCAGAAACGCCGGATCAAAGCGGTAATCGGCGAAGTCTTCGGTAATGCCCCATTGCGCGGGCAACTCGAAGCGCCCACTGATGCGGTTGTCGGCATGGAACAGCCGCGCCTGGTAGATGCCCCGTGCACGCAGTTCGGTCTGCACCTTGCCGTCGAGTTCAAAACGGTCCGGCAGGAAATACAGACGACCACGTTCTTCACGGGTGACTTCGTAGCGTTTGTTGAGCTTTTCATTGAGCTTCCACTCGCGCACGGTCTTGCGGTAAGGCACCACCATCACCGGGCCGGTGAGGCGCTGGCTGTAGCTGGAACTGCGGGCAATATCTTCCAGCACTGCATCACGAGTGTATTGGCGATCGCCGATGATGCCGTTGATCATCAGCAATGGAATCAGCAATACCAGCATCAGCAGCGCAATCGCGCCCAGTTTGAAAAGCAGACTGCGGTTCATGGGACTCTCCCTGTTTTGATGGGGCGAGTCTGGGCAGCCTGTGTGGGGGGTTTATGTGGGCAATGTGGAGACTGTGTGGAGATGCAGCACCACCTGCACGCCGCCGGGCACGTTGCCGATCTGCAAGGTGCCGCCGTGGAGCTTCACCACTTCTTCAACGAAGTTCAGGCCCAGGCCGGTGCTTTTGCGCCCGCTGGCCGGGCGTGGCAGCGAGTAGAAACGCTCGCTCAGGCGTGGCAGGGCGTAGTCGGGAATCGGCGCCGCCTGGTTGAACACGCTGATGTGCACGTCGTTGTGCTGCGCGTGCGCGCTGAACGTCAAGGTGCCGCCCGCAGGCGTGAAGTCCAAGGCGTTGTCCAGCAGGTTGCCCAGGGCCTGGCGCAACAGGAACGGCTCGCCGTAGACCTTCACATCCGCTGCAATCGACTGTTCCACCTGCAAGCCGGCGCGTTCGATCCGTGCACATTGCGCCTTGAGCATGTCCTCGACCATCGCCGCCAGCGGGATGCTCGCCTGTTCTTCCAGGCCCTGGCGCTGCTCCACCTGCGCCAGGTTCAACAGGCGTTCGATCAACTGCTGCAAGCGCGCGCTTTCGCTGTCGATATTGCCGACAAACCGCTGCTGCTGCTCACGGCTCATATCGCCCTGCAACAGCTCCGCCGCGCCGCGAATCGCCGCCAGCGGGCTTTTCAATTCGTGGGTCAGGGTATGCACGTAATGCTCGACGTAGGCCTTGCCTTCCAACTGCGTGCGCATGTGCTCCACGGCGGTGGACAACTGCTTCAACTCGCCGCCACGGTAATGCGGCAACTCGGCACGGCGGCCTTCGCTGACGGCCTCGGCATACGCCGTGAGGCGGCGCAACGCGACCGTCAGCCACCACGACAACAACGCCCCGAGCAACAGGCCCAGCACCACCAGCCCGGCGCCGTACCACAGCAGGCGGCGCTCGGTGCGGTCCACATAGGGCTGCAACGAACTGTTGGGCTTGGCCACGGTGACCACGCCGATAATCTGGCCGTTATCACGGATCGGCGCGCCAACGTGCATCACCGACGAGGTGGCGTCGTCCTCCGCGCTGCGGGTGGAACGCGCACCGTACTCGCCGCGCAGGGTCAGGTACACGTCGTTCCATTTGGAATAGTCCTGGCCCACCGCTTCGCCCGTGGAATCGAGCAGCACGATGCCCTTGGCGTCGGTCACGTAGATGCGATGGTTGACCTGGTTTTTCGGCAGGCCCCAGATGGTCGCCCCCGGCTGGCGATTGCCGTAGGCCTTGAGCCATTCGGGCCAATGGCTTT
Organism: Pseudomonas sp. B611; assembly: GCF_055407965.1. Classification (NCBI taxonomy): domain Bacteria; kingdom Pseudomonadati; phylum Pseudomonadota; class Gammaproteobacteria; order Pseudomonadales; family Pseudomonadaceae; genus Pseudomonas; species Pseudomonas sp. B611. Next base: position 2,927 of record NZ_JBUZST010000019.1, on the reverse strand, counting down.
GGCCGAGGGTGCCGTTTTTCACGTCATCGCGCAGGATCTCGGCGAGCAGGTTGGCAGTGTCCACCAGGGTTTCTTCGGTGGACTGGCGCACGCCGGGGCGGATTTCCTTCATCACCGTGCTCAACACGAAATAGCCGGTGAGGCCGATAAACAGCGCATACACCAGGAAGATCCGCAGCCCGAGGCGCATCAGCTGTGGCTCGGGCTGTAGCTGTAGCCGAGGCCGCGATGGGTCTGGATCGGCTCGGCCTCCGCCGCCACGCTGCGTAACTTGCTGCGCAGGCTTTTGATATGGCTGTCGATATTGCGTTCGTAACCGGCGTCCGCCGCCACACCGACCGCGTCCAGCAACTGTTCGCGGCTGAACACCCGCTCGGGCTGTTCCAGCAGGCTTTGCAGCAGGCGGAATTCGTGGCGGGTCAGGCTCAGCGGCTGGCCGCGATAGTTGATCTGCATGCGTTCCAGGTCGACCTGGAACACCGCTGGCGCCACACCGGGGCCGACGCGTTTGAGAATCGCCTTGACCCGCGCCGCCACTTCCCGGGGGCTGAAGGGCTTGACCACATAATCGTCGGCGCCAATCTCCAGGCCCACTACGCGGTCAATCTCACCGTCGCGGGCGCTGAGAAACATCACCGGCACTTCGCTGAAACGGCGTAGTTGCTTGCAGGTTTCAAAGCCGGTGATGTCGGGCAGGCCGATGTCGAGGATGATCAGGTCGGCCGGGGCCTGGCGCTGATGGGCCAGCGCCTCCTGGCCAAGGCTCAGCCAGGTGGTGGTGAAACCCTCGCCTTGCAGGGCGAATATCAGCGTGTCGGCTATCGCCGCTTCGTCTTCGACAATCAGGATGTGGGGCATTTTGGTCTGTCAGCAGTCCGGTTTGTCCGCAGTGTAACGACGTGCCGGGTTCACCGCTGCGCCAAATTCACGCAGGGCCTTGGCGCCGATCAGCAACGGGTAGTTGAAGCTGCTGCGGTCGGTAAGGTTGACCTCGACGGTGCGCTTGACGTTGCCCAGGCACATTTCCAGGTCGATCACCGGGCGCTTGGCCACGGTGGCCTCATCCTTGTCGTCGTCTTCGTCGGCGCGGCTCTTGATCTTGCTGATGCGCGAGACTTTGTGCTCGTAGACCTTGTCGGACGCGTCCTTGCCGCCGAGGCGGAAGCGCACCCAGTCGTCGCCGTCACGCTGGAAGGTCTCGATGTTGCGCGCCGACAGCGAGGCCGTGAGGGCGCCGGTGTCCATCTTGGCCTTGAACGTTTCGCCGATCTCCGGCAATTGGATGTATTCGTAGCGACCGTAGAGGGTCGGTTCGGCAGCCATGACGGGCACGGCAACCAGGGCGAACGCAGCAAGTAACAGTTTCACGAAGGGATGTCCTCGGAAAGAAGTAGGCGGATTCTAGACCGCAAAAGCGCTACTTAGTTGGATCGTTCCCACGCTCCGCGTGGGAATGCCTCCTGTGACGCTCCGCGTCACGCCCGCAAGATCGGACGCGGAGCGTCCAAGGCTACATTCCCACGCAGAGCATGGGAACGATCACATTCGTCAGGCGCTTTGCGATTTGGCCTCTAGACTCACCTTGCTTATCATGGCCCGTCCACAAGATCCGAAGAGTTACCTATGCGCCGCCTGCTCACCGGCTGTTTTGTCACCCTGCTGCTGTTGTTCAACACCCTGGTCCTGATCGGTCCGTTGATGGTGTTTGCCCTGCTCAAACTGGTCGCCCCCGGCCGCTCGCGCGACTACATGTCGTGGGCGGTGATGTGGATCGCCGAGACCTGGGCCGAGATCGACAAGCTGATTTTCGCGCTGTGCATCCCCACCCAATGGGACATTCGCGGTGGCGGCGACTTGCGCACCGACACGTCCTACCTGGTCATCAGCAATCACCAATCCTGGGTGGATATCCCCGCACTGATCCAGGCTCTCAATCGGCGCACGCCGTTCTTCAAGTTCTTCCTGAAAAAAGAACTGATCTGGGTGCCCTTCCTCGGCCTGGCGTGGTGGGCGCTGGATTACCCGTTCATGAAACGCTACAGCAAGGCGTTCCTGGCCAAGCACCCGGAGCTGGCGGGGCAGGATTTGCAGATCACCAAGCAGGCATGCGAACTGTTCAAGCGCCAGCCGGTGACGGTGGTCAATTATCTGGAAGGAACGCGATTTACCGAGGCAAAACGGGCACAGCAATCTTCACCCTTTGCCCATTTGCTCAAGCCCAAGGCGGGCGGCGTGGCGTTCGTGCTGGCGGCGATGGGTGAACAGTTGGATGCGATCCTCGACGTCACCGTGGTTTATCCACAGGCGAAGATTCCGGGGTTCTGGGATTTGATCAGCGGCGCAGTGCCGAAAGTGATCATCGATATCCGCACCCGAGAACTGGACCCGACGTTGTGGCAGGGGGATTACGAGAACGATCCGGCGTTTCGCCAGACCGTCCAGAGCTGGGTGAACCAGCTCTGGAAAGAGAAGGACCTGCGTATTCAAGAACTTTCAAATAAAAGCATCGGGAGCAGTCATCAAGCCCAAGAGCCTTAGCGTTTTTAAACCAGCGTTCAAGCCTGCGAACGTATGCTATTCATCAGAGCCTTTCGGACCTGAACAGGGTTGTTGGCTATATCATCAAAAAGGTGCTGCATAGCATCTCGCAAACCTTTCAAGGCTTGTTCGGCATTGTTTCCTGTCGCGCCAGCTTCCAGGAACTCTTTAAGGTATGAAACTACTTTGTCAGACTTGGCCTCGACTGAACCCGACGCTTGCGACTCCAGGCGCTGTGCTTCGGTAGAAGAGATCTGTTCTGGCTGGCCGTCCTTTCCCATCACCAAAGAAATACCATCGCGATCCGGACCTGAGTCGGCAGGCAGTTCTTTTGCCATCTTGACCTGTTCTGGCTGGCCGTTCTTTCCCATCACCAAAGAAATACCATC
>NZ_JBUZST010000018.1:0-110917 GCF_055407965.1 Pseudomonas sp. B611 | reverse complement strand
TGGGAGCTGGCTTGCCTGCGATAGCGGTAAGTCTGCTGCATCTGTGTTGACTGACAGGCCGCTTTCGCGAGCAAGCCCGCTCCCACAGGGGATTGGGTTTACAGGCCAGATCAGGTTTGCACTGGTCAAAAATGTGGGAGCTGGCTTGCCTGCGATAGCGCTGGGTCAGCTGCATCTGTGTTGACTGACAGGCCGCCGCCATCAGCTCAGTCAAACCACTCCTTGCGCCCCTCAAACGTCCCGACGATCAATTCGACGATCACCTGAACGGCCTGCGCATCTTGCACCTGGGCATTGACCGCCAGCCACACCTGGCGCTGCATGCTGTCGGCCAGCAACCCCGGCAGCGCCACCAGGCCGCGGTCGAAGCTGCTCATGTAGTGCGGCAGCAAGCCGATGCAGGCGCCGCAGCGGATCATTTCCAGCATCAGCGAGTAGGCCTGCACTTGCACCACGGCGGCGCGGCGTTGCTCTACGACGTGGTTCCACGGTTGCAGGGCGTCGACCTGCATGTCGGGTTGCCATTGCACGAGCATGTAGTCGTCAAGGTCATCCACGCTGTCCGGGCGGGTGGTCAGCCGTGAGTAGCGCTTGGCGATGTGTGGCAGGTAATGCAGGCGCGCCAGCGGGCGTGGCGGTTGGATGGGAAAGCTCGGGCCGGGCGCGGGGCCGTCGGTGTCGGAGAGCCACAGCACCACGTCCACGTCCACCGCTTGCAGGGACAGGTGGCTGTCGATGGAGATGATCTCCAGGCGCACGCTGGCATTGCGGCGCAGCAAGGCGATCAGGTCGCGACCGAGGATGTCGTGCAGGATCGGCTCGGCCACCGCCAGACGGATCAGCGGCTGTTCCACCACCGGCAGGCGCCGCTCATGGGCCAGCGCAATCAGTTGCGCCTGCAATTGCAGGCCGTCGCGACTGAGCACCAGGCCGTTGCCTTGATAGGTGAACAGCGCATGGCGCACCTGTTCTTCCAGCTGCGCCAGGCGCTTGCGCAACAGCGTCGATTTGATATTCAGGCTGCGCGCCGCCTGCATGAAACAGCCACAGCGCGCACTCACCAGAAAGTAGCGCGCCACCTCGGGTTCGATCTCGCTGGCCAGGGCCGGCCAACTGCTGCGCGGCTCGCTCGCCCCACGATAAGCGGTGGGTGCCTGGGGGCCGGACGGTTCTAGATATGCCATGGGAGACTCCCTGTCTTGTTGGTCTGTGCATCCAATGCGGGCTGTCGCGAATTACTCCAGCACCTTGTTCAACTCGGCACCGTCGATACTCAAGGTGGCGGTGTTGAGCATGCCTTCCAGGTAGGCCTTGGCAATCTGCTCCTGGCGTTGACTGCGCAAGGCCTCGGTCAGGCGTGCGCGCAGCTCATCCAACGTCGCCGTGCGCGCCGGTTGCTGGGCAGTGAGCTTGAGCACATGGAAGCCCGCCGCACTCTGCACCACGTCGGACACACTACCGACCTTGAGCCGCGCCACCGCCTCGCGAACCTGTGGCACCAACTGCTGCAACGGCTGCATCCCTGAGTCGCCACCACGCGGGGCAGTGTTCGGGTCTTGCGAATATTGCGTGGCCAGGGCGGCAAAATCTCCCGGCGTGGCCTGGGCCTTGCGGCTCAATTCCTGGGCCTGGCGCCTTACCGCTTCGGCGGATTGCGGGTCGTTCACGGCAAGGAAAATCTGGCTCACCCGAACCATCGGCTGCGTCACCCACTGCGCCTTGCCGGCGTCGTAGGCCTGTTGCAACTCAGCCGCGCTGGGATAGCCCGCCGGCACTTGGCTGACCGACAACACATAGTCGCGAAACACAATCTGCTCGGTGGCGGCGCGGGTCTGCTGCTCCACCTCCGGGCGCTGGCGCCAGCCCTGGGCGTCGGCCTGTTCCAGCACGGCCTTTTGCGCCAGGCGTGAGCGCAGCCAGGTTTCCAGCGCGCCGCGGTTGCCGCGCAACTGCTCGCGAGTCTCGGCCGGCAGGCTCGCCAGCACGCTTTGCATTTCCGTCAGGTCGATCTGCTGGTTGCCCAGGCGCGCCACCGCCGGGCCGCCCGCTGGCGTGGCGAGCGCCGGCGCCGGCTGCTGCGCCGCCACCGGGTCGCTGCCCGGCCGCAGGCTCAAGCCCACGGCCACCACCAGCAAGGCCAGCGCACCCGCGCCGACCATCAAGGTTGGTTTTTTCACAATACCGGCGCCTCTTCACCCACCGATTGCGCAGCGGCCTGCAACTGCGCGGCCTGCTGGCTGTATTCACGCAGGTAGACAATGAACTCCTGCAACAGGCGGTCCCACAACTCCAGCTGGCTGCGCAGGTAGGTGACGCTCACGCCCGCCACCACCACGTCCATTTCCATCAGCAGGAATTCACCCTGCACCGACAACCGCGCAAAGCGGCGCGAAGCGTTCCACACCTGGGCCAGGCCTTCCGGCAGTTCGCCCTGGATACGCAGCGCGCAGCTGTAGGTGAAATCCACATAGCCGCCCTGCTCGCCCGCCGGGTTGCCGAAGCGCACGGCAAAGCCGATGCCCTGGCTGGCGCTGAGCAATTGCACGATGCCGTTCTGCTCGCTCGGGTTGACCCGGTAGCCGGCTTCTTGCAGCAGTTCGGTGAGGCTCTGGACGGTGACGCTGGTGCTCAATTCGCTCATGGTGAAGTCTTCCTTGTCGATCAGTGATTGGCAGTTGCCTGGGGCGCATCAAAACGGCTCTTGTACAAATCGTCGCCAAAGCCCTGGGCCAGTTCCTCGAACTTGACCCGCGCACCGCTGGCGAAGGGCTGGCGGATACTCATCACCTCAGCCACATCGATTTTTTCGTAGGCCGCCAGCAGTTGCTGGGCCACGCCGTACATCTGTTGATTCTTGACTGCACATTGCTGCACTTGTGTGTCACGTTCGCTTAGCTTGGCCTGCAGGCTGGCGCGCTCGGCCTCCTTGCCCTTGGCCAGCACCAGCAGTTCCTCGTAGGCCTTCTTGAACTTACCGATCTGCTCATTGCTTGCCGCCACCTGGGCTTGCGCCTGGCTATGCAGGCTTTGTTGCTGGCCGGCCATTTGCTCGGCCACGCCACGGGTCTTTTCCAGCTCGGCAGTCAATTGCTTGATCTGTGCCTGGGCCTGCTTGGCCTGCGTTTCAGCGGCGATGCGCGCCGCACTGGCCTGGGCCTGTTCGCTTTGCAACGCCTGCAACTGCTGGGTGGTGCTGCGCAGTTGGGTACGCAGGCGCTCTTCCATGCCTTCGGCGCTGGCGCCGGTGGCGACGAACAACAACAGCAGCCCGCAGATTCGCGTGTTCATGTGGCATCTCCTGTGCGCATCAGAAGCGCGTGTTGAGTTCCAGTTGCATCACATCCACTTCAAACGGCTGGCCGTAGACTTCCGAGGCGCTCAACCAACGCGCACTGGCGTAGATGTTCTTTTCGATGCCGTAGTTGGCACCAATGAAGTAGCCCTTGGCGTTGGTACCGCCGAGGTGGAACGACGAGTCGTTGAAGCCATCGGGCAAGGCGTCGGGTTGGATGTACTTGTAGCCGGCCAACAGGTTCCAGTCGCCGCGCTTGCGCATTTCCAACGCACTGCCGAGGGTGAACGAGACCATCAACGCATTGCCGCCACTTTCAAACTCGCCGTTGCTGTTGAGGTTGTTGACGATCTGCCCTTCGCTGCGCTTGAGCATCTCGCCCTTGTCGTAGCCCAGGTTGTGGATGAAGTTGGCTTGGCTGCGCAGCTTGAAGTCGCTCGGCAACTCGCTGTCCCACACCGCGTTGAGGTCGAGGATGTTGAACTTGGACGCAAGGCCGACGAACTGCGGTTCCGGCGTCTTGCCTGGGGTGGCCGGGTTGGGCGCGATGTCGCGCAGGTTGAACACGCTGTTGCCCTTTTGCATAAAGGCCACGCGCGAGCCGTCGGTGTCGCAACCCGGCTTGCCTTCCCACGGTTTGCACAGGCTGGAGCGCTCGCCTTCGATGTTCTGGAACTGGTAGTAGGCGCCCGCAAGCTTGAGGTTGTTGCTGCGGTTGATCTTCCAATCGGCGCCGATCTGCCCGCCAAACAGCCATTTGGTGTCGCTTTCTTCCTTGTCGAAGCCGTTGCTGCTGGCGGTGTCCGAGGTGTATTCCACCGGGAACGCGCCGAGGGTGCCGAACAGGTTCCAGTCGCTGGCGAGGCGGTGGTTGAAGATCGCCGCCACGCCGTCGAAGTTGAGGTCGTTGGAATACATCATGTCGGTGGAATAGAACGGGTTGGCAATCCGCCCGCCGGTCAAAGTGATCATGTCCGAGGCTTTCCAGCTCAGGTAACCCTGGTCGAGCCAGATGTCCTTCTTGCCAAAACCACCGCCGAGGGTCTGGGTGGTGGACACCGGGTTGTTGTCGGAACCGGTGCCGAGGCGGATGCCGGCGGTCCATTCCGGCGAGATCACCGCTTTCATGCCCAGGCGGGCACGGATGCGGAACAGGTTTTCGCGGTCTTCACGGGTATTGAGCAACGGCGGAATCTGCGTGCTGGAGTTCGGGTTGACGTCATACGGCCCGTTGTTGTTGAGCTTGGCGTAGTCGGTGATGGTGTCGTCGTTCTTGCCCGAGAAGTAGCGCGACTCGTCACGCAGGCGGATATCGCCATCAAAGCTCACGCGGGACACCCAGTCCGGGAAGGTATTGGGCTGCGCCCAGTTTTCCTGCTTGGCGGTGGCCATGACTTCGGCTTTCACCTGGTCGCGGATCTGGTCGCGCACCGCTTGCGGCACGTACTGCACGCGCACATCCCCCGGCGCTGCCGCAGGCCCTGCGGCCACCACCGGGGCGGCGTTCGCCTGGCGCGCTTGCAGGGCTTCTTTTTCCGCCTGGGCAATCAGCCCGTTGGCGGTGTCCTGGGTCAATACGCCCTGCTGCACCAACAGGCGGATCAGGTTGATGGTGACGTTTTCCGAAGGCGCAACCGGGGCAGCCGTCGCGTGGCCAACCAGGGTCGCGATGACCATGCCGACCGCCAGGGTCAGTCGATTCACGGGGGAAATCATGTGTACGCAACTCCTGTAAAAAACCGTAGAAAAGGGTTCGATCATTCCGGGCGCCGGCCCTTGAGGGACAGGCGTACCGGCATCGTTACGGCGGCTGGCACCCGTTGCGTGGCATGGGGCGCCCGCAAGGCGGCCAACACCTGGGCATCGGTTTCGGCATCACCGCTGGACTTGGCCAACTCGGCACGGGTGACCTGGCCATCGGCGCTGAGCCACAAATCGGCCTGCACCGCGTACGCCTTCTTGCGCAACTCCGGGTCCTCGCGCAGCAGGCGCTGAAACACCCCTGCCAGGTACTGCTTGTACGTGCCGGTGCCCAAGCCGCCGCCACCGGAACCGGCCATGCCGCCGCCTTTGCCGGCGCCGATGTTGAAACCGTCATTGCCCGACTGGGCATCGCCGTCGATCTGCATCGGGTTGGCCAAATCGTCCGCCGGCGAAGGCGGTGCTTCCTCAGCGGGCTTGACCTCTTCCGGCTCCGGCGTGGGCACCGGTTCGGGGATTTTTTCTTCGACCTGGGGCTCAGGCTCCTTGGGCTTTTCCGGTGGCGGCGGTGGCGGTGGCGGCAACGGAATAATCGTCGGGATCTTTGGCGCTTCGCGGCGCACGCCACTCATGTCATTGGCCCACTGCCACAAGAACCAGGCCGCCACAGCGCCCAGCAAAAGGCCTGCGCCCCACTTCAACGGGCGCAGCGGCGGCTTGTTCTTTACCGGCAAGGGCGGCATCGGGATCTGTGCGGTCATGGCTCAGCCCTGGCTCGGTTTGCCGGTGACCAGCCCGACTTGGGACAGCTCCAGCCGTCGCAGCAAGTCGAGCACCTCGATCACCTTCTGGTACTGCACCAACGCGTCGCCGCGCACGATCACCGGGAAGTCCGGGTTCTGCGCTTTCTCGATGCGCAGGCGTTCTTCCAGCTCGCCGAGAGTCACCGGGTATGCATCGAGGAACACCTGGCCGCCGTCGTTGACGGAAATCGCCTTGGTCTTGGCCTCCGACAGCGACACCGAGGCGCTGGCCTTCGGCAAATGAATCTGAATGCCCGAAACCTGGGCGGTGGCGGTGAGGATAAACATCACCAGCACCACCATCAGCACGTCCACCAGGGGCGTGATGTTGATGCTATCGACGGCGGCATCATCGTCATCGTCGTGGGAGGCGTTTACGGAAGCCATGCTGATTCTCCTCAGGCCGGTACGGCGGCGTGATGCTCGCGACGGTGCGCAGCTTCACTGGACTGGCTCTCGCCGTGCATCTCCGCCAGGCGGGTGATGAACTCATCGACGAACACGCGCATGTCCGCGCTGACTTCCTTGTTGCGTGTGATCAGGCGGTTGTAGCCAAACAGCGCCGGGATCGCGACGAACAGGCCCATGGCCGTGGCCAGCAAGGCCGCTGCCATACCCGGGGCGATGGCGTTGATGTTCACGTCACCGGCCATGGCCGTGCCGAGGAACACCACCATGATCCCCAGCACAGTGCCGAGCAGGCCGATGTACGGGCCACCGGCGATGGCGTTGGACAGCGTCGAGAGCTTGGAACTGAGGGCCTGGTTTTCGCGGGTGCGCACGCCGTCCATGGAGCAGCGGATCGCTTCGATGGTCGCCGCCGACACCGACGAGGTGTCGGCGCCCTGGGCGCGGCGGGTGCGGATTTCCTTGACCGCCACCAGGTACAGGCGCCACAGCGACGAATGCTGCAAGCGCTCGCCCAGCGGGGCGTCATCGGCATACATCTCCAGGCGCGTACCGATCTGCGCGAAGTGCTCGCGGAAAATCTCGTTGGCCCCGCTGACGCGGCTGACCTGGCGGTTTTTGCGCAGCATGATCACCCACGACTGGAACATCATCGCCACCAGCACCAGGATGATGACCCAGGCGTCCACCGGCACGGCGTTGAGCAAGAAGCCCAGGCTGCCGAAACCGAAGCCCGACTGTTCTTCATCCACGCCGTAAGCCACCAGTTTCGACTCCGCGCCTTGGGCGCTGGCATCGGCCAACAGCAACGTGGCCGGGCGTGCGACCTTGGACAGGCGCAGCTCATCGATGGCGCCGGCGAACGGCAAGTGAGTGCTGCCGGCGTCCGGCAGATCGCCGCCGATGGCCAGTTGAGAATTGAACGCCGGCAGTGCGACCGCCAGGCTGGCCGTCTCGCGGCCATTCACAAACAGCGCGATTTTTTCACCTTCGGCGGTGAACGCCAGGTGCTGCCATTGGCCAGGGTTCAGCGGTTGGGTGGAGACCACGCGTTGGCCATCGACTTCCACAAACGGCGTGCCCTGGTTCAGCCCCAGCAGCAGGCTATGGGGACCGTCGCGGCGCGCCAGGACGATCTGCTCGCCACTGGCCTGATCCAGGCGCAACCAGGCGCTGAAGGTGAACGCGCCGCCCGCAGCGTGTTGCAGCGATGGGCTGGCCGGCAACAGCAGCGGCTGGCCGCCGAACTGCAAGGCGCGGCCGATCACGCCGTCGATGCTCGCGCCGGTGGCGTTGAGCGATGTGTTGGCGTAAGCCGTGGTGTCGCGGGCCGGGGTGCCGTTGGCACCGTCAAAGTGGTACAGCGCGGTGTAGTCCGGGTCGAACGCCAACTGGCCGTTGCTGGTGGCCGGGGCTTTCCCGTTGCCGTAGTACATCCACAGGTCCTGGCGCTGGCCGCCTTCGACCTTGGGCACATCGACCCAGATCAGCGCCATGCCCATCAGCGGGTCGAAGCTTTCGATCTGGTGGTTGAACACGGTCTTGTCATCGGCGCTGACAAAGCGCAGGTCGGCGCCGTCATCCTTCACCCCGTCAAAGGTGAAGTTGCCGGTGTGCAGGCGCACCAGCAGCGCGGTACGGCCCAGGGCCTGGTTGATCGCGGCGCCTTGGGCGGTGGTGTCCACGGTGATCTGTTTGCGGTAGTGCCAGTCGTCTTGCCACCAGGCATTGGCGGTGGCCGGGAGCGTGAAGCCCAGGCAGATCAACAGGCTCAGGAATAGGCGTTGCATGGGTGAAGTCTCCGGAAGAAAAAGTCAGAAAGTCGCCTGCACACTGAAGTGCAGTCGCGAGTCCTGTTTCTGGGTGTTCGGTCCATCGAGCAGCGGGTAGCCCCAATCCAGGCTGCCGGACAACCATTTGCTCAAACTGGCGCGGGTGCCCAGGCCGACACTGGCCAGGCTGTATTCGTCTTCTTGCTCGGGCAGCGGGTCGTGCAGGCGCAGGCGTGCGCCTTCGGCGAACGCATAGAAGCGCCACTCCTGCACATAACTGCCGAGGTACTTGGCCACCGACGGCGTGCGCAGTTCCTGGGACAGCAAGTAGCCCTCGTCCCCAGTGCGCTCTGCCGCCAGGTAACCGCGCACCGAAGTGGCACCGCCGGCGGAATACTGCTCGTTGGATACCAGCGGCCCCGAGGCCAGCTGGAACGCCGCCTTCGACGCCGACTGCCAGTTGTTGGCGAAGGTGTAGGTGTAATTCAGGTCGCCCTTGAGCGCCGCAAAACTGGCGCTGGCCTTGTAGCGCTTGTAGTCGAACTCTTCGGCATCGCTGCCGTAGCCAAAGAACGCACGGGTGCCCACCACCAGGTTCAGGCCCAGGCCCAGCTGGGATTGCTCGGTGTAGCGATAGCCGTTGTAGCCAAGGGTGAACGGCGCGTACTTGAGCGGCACCTGGTCGCGGCTGGCGCCGAATTGCATCTCTTCGTCGAAGTCTTTGAAGTCGATGCCGAACGAGAAGGAGTTGGCCCAGACATTGGTCGCCGGCAGGTTGTAGATCGCCGACACGCCGTAGGAATGGCCCTTGCCAAGCACGTTGCTGCCGCCGATGGTGGCGATGTTGCTGTCGGACTGGTAGCCGCTGAACTGCAAGGTCCAGCGCTCATCCAGCGGCGCGCTGTAGGAACCCGACCAGACCTTGGCGTTGCTGCTGTCCTGGGGCGCGGTGAAATAGGTGAGGGACACGCTGTGCCCTAGTTGCCAGAGGTTGTCGTAGCCCAGGGTGGCCACCGAGCGCAGCTTTTCGGTGTCGGCACTGTAGTCGTTGTTCAGGCCGAGGCTGGCGTGCCAGGGGTTCTGGTCTTCCACCTGCAAGTCCACGTCCATGGTGCCGGGGCGCTGGCCTTCATGCACCAGCGGCGTGACCTGGCGCCCGACGCCGCGGTTGAGGCCGGCGAGCTGGGTTTGCACGGTGGCAAAGTCCGGCACCTCGCCTTCCTTGAGCGCCGGCACTTCGTCGCGGATTTCCACCGGCGAATAATGCTTGGCACCGACCACACGCACGCGGCCGATCTTGGTTTCGCTGACTTGCAGATAGACGATGCCGTCATCGACCTTCTGCTCCGGCAGCTCGACAAACACCGACTGGTAGCCGCGCGCCTGGTAGATCTTTTGCAGCGCATCGCGGGCGCCTTCGATATCGCCCAAGGTCTTTTGCGGGCCGAGAAACGGGTACACCGCCTCCTCGATCGCCGCCGCATCGAGCACGGTATTGCCGCGCACGAAGTACTCATTGACGTCCACCCGGCGTGCCGCGCCCTCCTCCTCGGCCTGCGCGGGCAAGGCCAAAGCCCCCAGCGTCAGGCAGCACAGCGCCAGCGTTGACTTGAACAGATGCTCCACACCGCCCCCTAACTTTCCAAGATTCTGCGCCGTCGCCGTTTGCACGGCGTTTGGCCTGCTCAATTGCTGGTTGTCGAAAGGTGGCTGTGCCGGGCCAGCCAGGTGTGCAGCAAGGCGAAGTTCAGCGAGAACTCCGGCATGTGCAGCAAGGCGCCACAAAACACTTCACCGATGATGGTCTGGATCAACTGCACCGCACGCGGGTTGCCCAGCACGCTGGCGATGTCCCGTTGCAGGACATGGATGCCCCACACTTTCTGGTTCAGGTCGAGGCCGACAAACCAGCGGAACAGCAGGTTGTAATTGAGTTGCTCGTGCAGTTGTTGCTCGCTGGGCACCGAATACAGCAGTTGCAGCAGGAGGATGTGCACCACGGTGTGCGGCGCAATCAGCATGCCCGGCTCGGCCTGGAGCCAGTCGCGATGGCTGTCGAGCACCTCGTCGATCTGCGGGCGCAGCAACACCAGCGAATGCCCCGCCGGGATAAAGCTGGAGACTTCCTTCAACGCGCCCTGCCAATCGTCCTGGGAGACGATCCAAACCCACGGCGCGCCGTAGCGGTACACCGAAACCGGCTTCTTGCGCGCGGCTTCGACGATCTTCGACAGGCGCTGATCGAGCTCCTGCATACCGACTTTCGAGTAACGTTCCATAGTTCCCATTTGCCCCACTCCTGGCGTCCTGCTGACGGCTTTGGCGACGACTTTTGATCGTATCCAGCGCGTTACATAGGAGAGACGGGCGTGGGTGGGAGCTACCGAACTTTTGTCATGAAAGCTTCATGATCGTTCCCACGCTCTGCGTGGGAACGCCTCTGGCGACGCTCTGCGTCGCGCTTTGGGACGCGGAGCGTCCGGTGCGGCATTCCCACGCGGAGCGTGGGAACGATCACAAACTGATCTGCTGGCGCTCCTCATCCGTCAACCGCGCCCGTGCCTGTTCACTCAGCGGCCCGGCGCCCAGCACCTGCACCGGGCTGTTGGGGTTGTAGCTGGAGCTCTTCTGCTCCGGCTCACGCGGCACCGGCTCCGTGCCAAAGCCCAGCACTTCCACGGTGACAATCGACGGCCGCCCCTGCTTCGCTGCCGCCTGCTGGTTGCGCGCCGCATCCTCTGCGGCCTGGGACGCCGCCGCCCCCGCCGCGCTGGCCGAGCTCATGGCGCCGGTGTTGACCGTGGCCGAAACCGGCACCCCGGACGACTTGCCCTGGGTCTGGATGTTCGCCGCGTTCACCACCCGCAGGGCCGCGATGTTGATGTTGCCCGACACCCGAATCCCCGCCTCGCCCGCATCGATGGTGCCCAGCGGCGCGATCAGGTCGATGTCCCCCGCCGGCACTTCCGGGATCGGGTTGAGCGTGGCGATCCCCGCGCCGGTACTCGGCACCGACGGCGACAGGCTCACGTTGCCCCAGTTGTCGTAGACCCGCTTGGGCGGCGTGTACACCACGGTGGTCTTGGAACCGCGCCCGGCGTTGATGTCGCCCGCGGCGGTCCAGCCCATGATCGAGCCGCCAAAGGTGGTCATGATGCGGCTTTGCCCGAGCAGGATGCTGCCCATGGAGTACAGCTGGATATCCCCGGCGCCCTGGGTGATCACCCCGGCCGTGGACGGTGGTGCCGCGCCTTCGATGCCGAAGGTCTGGCCGCCGCCCGGGGTGAACATCTGGATCGAGCCACCGGCATTGGTGTGTACGCCCGAGCCGTTGAACAGGGTGATATCGCCCTGATAGGTGATCGGGTTGCCGGCCACATCCTTGTCCGGGAACAGCGCCGCAATCGCCGTGCGGCCACGCAGGTAGCTGCCCTGGCGCACGCCGCCGTCCTCGTTGTACTCGCGGCCAGCGGCCTTGAGTTCGGCGAAGTACACATCGCGGGCAAACACCCGTTGCTGCTCGGCAGGCAACGCCGCGTAGTAGGCCCGGGCCTGCTCGCTGTCGCCGACAAAGCCGAAGCGCTCGGCCAGCCAGGTGACCAGTTCGTTTTCGTAGGTCTTGGCGACCTTGACGCCCTGCAGCGACTCACCGGGTTGCGCCTGGTTGAGCGGGTTCAGGTAGGTCGCGACGAAGCGCTGGTAATCCGGCCCGTTGGCGCCGACACCGGCCTGCATGACGATGCTCGCACCGGGACGGGTATCGCCCGGCAGGATCGCGCCAAGGCTGGTCACGCTGTGCTCGCCGCCGGCGCCAGTCAGCAGGATGTTGCGCCCGGCGGAGACTTCCAGCAGGCCGGGGCCGGCGACTTGGAAGTTGCTGAAGAGGATGTCGCGGCCGGCGGAGACGATGGAGATGTCGTTGGGGTTCATGTGCAGGAAAAGGTTATTGCTCGAAGGCGCGTCAGTCCGGTCCAGGCCAAAAGCACGACCACTGCTGACGATATCCCGCCCGGCCATCATCCTTATCGCGCCGTTCCCTTCATACCAAGTCTCACCTTCATGCAGTGACCCTGGGGTTGCGCTGAACGTGATAATCCGACCACTGCTTACTCCGACCAGATCCCCGTCCATCGCATAAAAACGCGCCGGTTCAGCACTGCCAACGGCGGACACAGCTGCCGTAGCTGGCCCAAACGCAAACAACGACAAGGAGCCCAAGCTGCCACTGGCTGGCAGGTTACTGGCCACCACAGCATTACCAATACGAGCTTGATAGGCAGGATTCCAAGGGGTGACCAGCGAACTTTGCGCCGCCCCGGACTGGCTGACCGCCATACCACCGCCGTAGATCGAGCCCTGAGCAAGGAACTGCAACTGGCCGTTCTGCCCCGGCGCCAGCAGCAAGGGGTAGCTGTAGTTTCCGTCGTTGTTGGCTTGCAGTTCGGCCGCTTTACCGTAATACAGGCTCCCGCCAGCCGCCGTCGCCCGCACAATTGACGGGTAGACCACCGCCAGGTCAGTCGGCGTACTGGATCGACTGAAGGGCGTCAGGTTACCGCCCAGGGAAAACAGGTCGATAGCCGTGTCCTTGGTCCATAACGTGAACCAACTGGCGCCGGTACCCAGGGTGGTGCCTTGTGCAAACGGCGAGGCATGGTTGATTGGCACCCGGCCCGGGTCTTCAACGTTCTGTACCACCAGATCGCCCAGGGTCTGCACATTGAACGTCGCGTCGCCCGGCACCAGGGTCAGCCCACCACGCGCTACGCCACGGGTCGAGACCAGCGGGTCGAATGCACGTGTCTCACCGGGGCTCTGTTCGGTAGATGTATTGCCGTACAACAGATCGACGCTGCCCAAGGTGGCGCTGCGCAACTGCACATCCCCGCGAAGGTTGACCAGCACGCCATCACGGTGGTCATCGGAGCTTGCAAGACTGGCTGGGTTCAAGCTGCCGCCGATGCGCACCCGCAGATCGCCGCCGCCGGTCAACTGCAAGCTGCCATCGCTGGCGACCCTGCCCGTACTGCCGACTGCCAACACCAGGCCTTGGCTATGGGGGTTTATCGCCGTGTTGCTGAGGCCATAACCTAACGTATTCAAGACCCCGGCGTTGCCGTCGACATTGACCGTCAGGTCGCCGCCACCGAGGGTGCCAAATCCGGTGAAGCCAAGCATGGTATCGGCCCCCGAAGGCGTCGCAGCGTAACTACCGAAGTTGATCCACCAGGCGCTCGGCTGCGCCTGCCCTCCGGTCGCCACCGCATTGCTGCCCTGGCGCCATAGCCAGTTGCCGACGCTGGCCGAGTCGGTCCCGATATCCTTGGGATCGGGACGCCCGACAGTGTTCAGCGTGGTGCTGGTGATATCACCGGTCAAATCTCCCCCGGCCGTGATCGTCAGATTACCCCCAGCCTCCGGATACCAGGCCCGGTACAGGCTGGTGGGCGAGCCGTTGACGAACTGCTCGAACAGGCTGCCCGCGCTCAGCACAGTTTTCGCCACCCCTTGCTTCGCCTTGGGCTGGTTATACGGGTCGCCCTCGAACGTGCCCGACGAGGACGTGCCGGCGGTGTACACCCCATACAACGAGTCCGTGCTCAGATTGCCTGCACTCAACAAGTCCAGGTCGCCGGTGCCGGTGCGGATGACACTCAAGCGGGTGCTCGCGGGCGCGGCGGCGTATTCCGGCGGGAATTTAAGTTGGCAAAGCGCGGGCGCACCAACACACACGACGGATACGGCAGGGTAGCCGATACGGCTGAACATCTCGTCGGTCAAATCGGCGCCAAGCGCTACGGTGATGCCGCGTTGCGCGAATACGTTGACCGCCGACTGAGTGGCCGTGTACGCAACCTTAGACAAACAGAACTGCGGGGACGCACCGCAGAAGTCCTCGACTGACCCCTTGTTCAAGCCGTCAAGTACGGCCTGATCGACCGGGTCACCCACCTTGGCGCTCACCCCGACACCCGCCAGATACGTCACTGCAGCTGCCGTCCAGGTTTGTACGCCGCGAGGCGGCAATTGCTTGGAGAACATGCCGTAATGCGTATCCGCCAGATGCAGGTCGCCGCTGCGCGGATGCGCTTGCAGGATACGGCTGTCGGCGGCCTCGGTATCGGCGCCTGCCACCAGGCGCAACGACCACGATTGCGTGCCTTCGGCCAGCATCGGCGCGATTGCCCAGAGCTGCCCGGACCCGCCAGCACGCAGTTGCACCGACTTCACGCCATCGGGCAATTTCACGTTGGTACCGGCAGGAATCAGCGCGCCTTTGGGCAGGTCCTTGGTGCCATCGAGCAACACAAGGTTGTTGCTCGGATTGGCCTGATGCACGCCTGGCAATGGCACGCCTTTAGGCCAGAGCATGCCCTGCAACACGGTGCCCTCGGTCAGCAGCGTACCGGCGCCCAGTTGCGTGCCTTCGGCCAATGTCTGCGCCTCGCTGAGCAAGGTGCCAGCGGCGAACAACAGATTGCCGCCCGCATCGCGCACATCCGCCGCGACGACGCTGCCGGCCGCCAATACCAGTTCCTGGCCCAGTGTCGCCGTTACCGGCAGCCGGGTGTTGGCCGCAACCGTCAGGCCCTTGATCGGCAGGTCATAGTTCAGCGTGGTGCCCGCCGGGAACGCCGTGCCGTCGGCCAGGGTCACGCCGTTGCCTGGCACCACCACTGTACCGCCCCGGTAGTCGATTCCTGGCAGCAACACCCAACCCTTGTCGTCCGCCGACTCCGGTGGCGGCGCGAAGCCGTCGTTGATGCTGCCGTAGATATTCAGATCGCCACCGGCACGCAGGGTCAGGCTGCCGGATTCACCGGAACCGTAGACCGCATTGTCCTGCTGGCTATGGGGGTTGAGGCTGGCGTAGCGGTAACGGGACAGGTCCAGGTCGCCCTGCACCACCAGGTCACCGTCCGCCGTCTTGCTGACGATTTCCACCCCGGGGCGCACATGGAAGGCATCCGCGTAGGTGGCGTTGTTCAGCCCGGCGAGTTTGTTTTGCAGCAAGTCGGTGTTCTGCAACGCGGCCTTGATAAAGGCGTCGCTCAACACGTGCTTGCCATCCAGGTAGCCCTGGGTGATCTCCTGATACGGTTTGCCACTGGCGGTGGCGTCGGTTTTTTCCGGGGCATCGTCGTAGGTGGCCATGCCATTGAGGCTGATGGAACGCGCGCCCTGGATCGTCACGCGGCCGCTGGCGTCGATGGCGATGTCGTTGCTGCCAAGGCGTGGCGCGTTGAGTTCCAGGGTGCCGCGATTGCGCCCGTCGTTGCCGGCCGCGCCGTCGGTGCCGTGACGCAGGTCGATGCGGGCGCCGCTGGCGAGGGTCAGTTGGCCGTCGCCAGAGCCCAGCACCACCGTGGCGCGGTTGGGCGAGTCGATGATCTTGCCGTAGCTGTCCACGCGCAGTTTGCTGCCGTGGGCGTCGAGTACCGCCGTGCCGTCAAGGGTCAGGCCGTGCTTGCCGGCCAGGGTAATGCTGCCGACGCGCTCACCGCTGGCGTCCACCAGGCCGTTGACGCGCAGGCGGCCGTTGTCGAGGGACACGCTGATGTTGCCGGCCTTGAGGCCGTTGCCGATGGTCAAGTCGCCCTGCTTGAGCTGGAAGCTGCGACCACCATAGACCGCGCCCTGATTGAGGCGCCCGTTGAGGTCGGCAAACTGCTGGTCGAGGGAACCGCTGCCGCCCAGGTGCTGGGACTGGAGTTCCACGGTCGCGGCCTCGTAGGGCATCGAGGTGCCACCGGCGGCGTAATAACCGCTGCTGCTACCAAGGATCCTGCCTTGCAGATCGACGATCCCGGCCGCCGCATCGGTTGCCACCGCGCGCAACTTACCGGCCTGGTTGTGCTGGGCCGACAGGTCGATGGTCGAACCGGCGGCCTGGCGGATATTGCCGTTGCGGCTGTCGAGCAACACGTCGCCGCCCCAGCCGTATTGGGTCACATCGTTGAAGGCGATGGGGCGCCCGGCCACGTCGATCAGTGCGTCATCGGTCAACACCACATCACCACGGGCACTGAGGCTGACCTTGCCGCTGGGCAACACCACCGCACCGGCCACGCGAATGCTGTCGCCTTGCAAGGCCAACTCGGCACCCTGGCCGCTGGCCGTACCGCGGGTACCTGCGGAGGCGCCGATATCAATCGCGCCACCGGCGGTAATGCGGTTCACCGAGCCTGCGACACCGGTCATCAGCGGTGTGCGAATGGTCAGGTTGCCGCCGCTGTACTGGAAGCCGGTGACCGGGTCATAGGCGCCCTGGCTCTGGTACACCTTCAAGCTGCCCTTGTGGTTGGCGGTGACGCGCTCGCTGGCGTTGAGATTGACGTTGGCAAACCCGAGGGCCAGGCGGTCGAAGCTTTTTACATTGCTCGGCTGGCCAAAGTCGCCATAGCCGAACTCGATGCGCTCGGCGTTGATGTCCAGGCGCCCGCTGCCGGTGCCCGCGCCGCCTGTCACCACGGTGCCAGGGGCGTTGGTGGCGCCCAGCCAGATCAGGTTGGCAGTGTGGATCGTCGCCACATCGTTGGCGCCACCGGCGCCATACATCGCCGGGGTGGACAGCATCAGGTTGCTCAGCAGCGACTTGCCGGTGAGCGGGTCATAGGTGTCGAGGCTGGTGCTGCCATAGAAGTTGAAGCTGTCACGGGCGGACAGTTGCAGGGTTTCCAGGGCGGGTGCGCCGAATTGCGTGTCGCCGCGCAGCAGGCGGTCGAGCAGCGCTTGGGTCAGGGTCAGGCCGGCAGGTACACGGTTCCCCGCTGCGGCCAATGCTTCGACGCTGCCAAGGTTGATCGCGCTGACACCGAGGTTGAGGTGACGGGTGCCGTAGCGCACTTCATCGCCCAACTGGAAGGTGCCGTTGGTCAAGGCGACGATGCTGCCATCGGAATACAGACCGGTCCCGCCACTGCAGGCGCCGCTGTCGCAGGCACCCACGTTGATCCCCTGGCTGATCCCGTTTTGCGCAGAGCCACTGACCACATTGAGCAGCCCGTTGGACACCGCCAACATGTTGTCCACCTTGTAGATAAACCCGTCACGCGCGTCGTAGCTGGCCTTGCCACGCCCCAGGGTGTTGATCGAGGCGCCCTGCTCGACCACGATGGCGCCGACGTCGCTGACCAGGAACACTTCGGGCGCAGCAAGTGTTGCACCTTCACGCAACGTGACCGTGCTGTAGGCCGCATTGAGGCCGGACGCCAGGCTGATAAAGTTGCCGGACTGGCCGTATTCCACAACGGTCATGCCGCCGACCATCAGCCGTGAGGCGCCCAAGGCATTGAGGGAGTCGGCCTTGAGGGTGATGCCGGCAAAGTCAGCGGTGGCTGGTTTGCCAGCGCCTACCACTTCAATGCCCAGTGTGCTTGGGTCCATCACGGCCACCGTACCGCCGTACCCACCTGAAGCAGCCTCAAACCGCCCTACGCCCTCGAACGAAAAGCCATCGGCACCCGCACCGGGGCGCAGCGCCAGCTTCAAGGTCTTGGCGTCGGCTTCCAGCATCGGTCGCGGCACACCTATTCGCGCGGCATCGGCCTTGGCGAACTGGGCATAGCTGGTTTCGTTGTACTGGGAGTAACGGCGCAGGGTATCGGCCGAGGTCAGGATCAACTGGCTGGCGATGCTGTTGCTGATCCCGGTATTGGCAATCGACAGGTGCCCGGAAGTGGCCCACGAGCCGTTGCGCATCAAGGTGGTCGCCGCGTCGCTGCCAAGCCCGGCGAGGCCATTGACCTCCACGCGAAAGGCCCCCGGCAGCAGCGCGTAGGTGGAGGGCATCAGGGTGTAGGTGCCCGCCGGCAACCCCGGCACGCCCGCGCCGATCGTGACCTGCTGGCCGATCATTGGCGCTGAGGCACCACCTTCCGGCGCCACGGGCGCTGCACCCGGCTGGATCCCCGGCACAATCGCGTAGACCGGGTTGGTGGCCAGGCCCGGTAACACAAACCCGCCGTTGGCGCCGAACTGCACCAGCGGGTTGAAGCGCGCATCGGTAGAGCCGCCACGCCCAGAAATAAAACCGGCCCCAAGCAATTCGCCGCCGCCGGAAAGATCCAGCGTGGCCTGCGGCTGCACGGCCACCGTGGTACCGCCGAGGATCACCCCGACGCTCAGATCGCTCATCGCCGTGGCCACGCCACCCTGGCCGATAAACGTGACCTTTTGCCCGTTATAGCGGTACTCCTGGCCGTCCAGCGTGCCGCCATACGGCAGCACCAGGCCTTTGCCGCTCACCGAGGTGAGACTGCCCGGCAACAGTTGCACCAGGCTGCTGCCCATGCTGCCGATGTCGATCAGGCCCAATGGCGCACGCACCACACCGCCCTGGCGAACCGTCGCCGCGCCCAGTTGCAGGCGGCCGAAGGCCGAATACGGTATGGCGGCGTCGGCGGTGCCGGTACGGCCGATGGTCAGCGTACGCAGCGGGTCAAAAAGAATACTGCCGCCACCTTCGTCCCCCTGATAACCCGCAATCACCCGCGCACTGGCCTGGGTGCCCGGATACAACTGGGCCGCGCGCAGGGTCATATCACCCTGGGTCAGCAATTGGGTGCTGATACCCGGAGCAATTTCGTTCTCATTGGGCCCCGCGAGGAAGCGCAGGTCGCCCTGGCTGGTCAGGTTCACCTGATCAAAACCGCGACGCTCGATGTCCAACAAGCTCCAGTCCGCCTGATTCAGGCTGCCCTTGAGGCCAAACAACACACTGCCGCGCACATCGATCAGGTTGCCACTGGCATTGAACTGCGCGGCCGTTTCCAGAAACGACGGCTTGGGCAGCTCGATAATCGGGCGAATGTACTGGTCTTTGCCGGGCGTGTTGATGCCGTTGAGCAATAGATACGGCGCCGACAGGTTGACCCGCGAATCACCCGCGGCGTTTTCACTGAGGGCAAACGCCGAACCGAACAGTCGCAGGCTCTGCCCCATCGCCAGTGCAACGTCGCCATCAAAGCCCATGATGCCGTTGCTCATCAGCGCCAGGTTATCAAAGCCGCCCGCGCTGACTTGATCCACCCCCAGGCGCCCATGGCCATATTCCAGGCCTGCGGCTGCGTCTTCTGGCGTGCCCGCCAGGTCGTGACGCTGATGGGTCTGGCTGATCAGCAATTCGCGGCCCTTGAGCACCTGATCGACGGCGGTAAACCGCTCGTAGTTGGGGCTTTCCAGCACCACCGCCAGGCTGCCGCCCGCCGCGCCAGCGCCGCCCGCCCTGGCGACAAAACTGCCGTCCAGGTACAGGCCGTTATTCGACGCCAGGCTGATGCTGCCGCCATTGCTGGCCTGCTGCACCAGGCCTTGCCCGGCAATGTTCAATGACGCCTGGGTGCCGGAAGCGTCGAGGCGCGCACCTTCGCGCACCACCACAAACAAATCACTGGCGGTGGCAATGCCCGTCGCCAGGTCGAGGGTGCCGCCGATATTGATCGTGCCACCGTCACGGACCACGCCATAGGCGCGGCCACGGTTATCCAGCGCGGTCGCCGCCCGCGCTGCGGCATCGATCAGCGCGTGTTCACCGACCCAGATCGAGCGGCCATGGCCGAGGGAGTTCACCGCATCGGACGCGGCGGCGCGCAGCCCACCCAGGGTGATGCTGCCGCCCCAGGCATTCAGCGTGCCGTCCATGTTCAATTGGCCGACGCTGCGCAGGTTGATGGCCTGGCCTGGGTCAACATTGATCACCGCGCCTTGGCCCACGGTCAGCACGGCGTTTGCCATTTGCTCGGCGGTGGAATTGATCTCGCCGGCGTTCAAGCTCAAGGTGGCGCCACGGCGCTGAGTCAGTACGCCCTTGATCGCGTCTTCCTGGTAGAGCGCCGGGGTCCAGCGTTCCAAGGCGATGGCCGGATCGCTGCCGGTGACGGCAGACAACGCCTGCTCACCGGCGCGCAGCACCGGAGCAGTGACATCGACCTGTGTGCCGTCGGTGACGAGCAAGCCTTCGTTGCCCGTGATGTCGTAGGCCGAAAAGCCCTTGTTGAAGAAGTCGCCCGCCAGTTTCAGGGTGTCGGCATCCGCAGCCACGGCGCTGTCGCCGATCTGCACCTTACGCGCCTGCAACGCCAGGGTGCCGCCGCCGTTGACGCCGTAGCCGCGCAGCTCGCCGTCCAGGCCCAGGGCACCGAGTGCGCTCAAGGTCACGTTGCCGCCCTTGCCGCCCGCCAGCTTGCCGTCCACACCGAGCGTGGCGCCGGAAGACGCGTCCACCACGCTACCGGCCGCCAGGCTAATGTTGCCGGTGCCGCGCAGCGAGACCATGCCGCCGTTCACATAGGCCACGCCGGTGTTGTTGGCAGCGTCCTGCAGCAGGTTGTTCCAGCGCCCGCTGACGTCCAGCTTGACCCCATCAGCCACCGTCAGGCTGCCATCGCCCGGCAGGATCGTATCGGCCACCGCGCCGTCCTGGAGCGGATCGACCTGACTGAGAATGTTCCCGGCATGAATGCTGCCGCCGTGGGCCGTGAGGTTGGCGTTGAGCGCCACCCCCGGCGCGAACAGGGTGATGGTGCCGCCATCGGCGACGTTGAGCGCACCGTTGACGCTGACCTGCTGGTTGGCTGCAACCTTGACCGCGCCCAACTGGAAGCCGTTGAGCTGTTCGCTGTCGAGCACAACCTGGCCCTGACGCTCGCTCGGCAGTTCCGTGGTGAGATCGAGGCCGTCGGCGATTTTTTGCGTGTTGCTGTCGATCAGCACCTGCTCGGCCGTCGCGCCCAACGCATAACGCAAGGTGCCCGTGGTCTTGTTATAGATCGGCACGTACTGGCCAATGATCAACTGCGCGCGCTGGGCCATCGCGTTCTGCGATTGCTGGTAGCCGTCGAGGTTGATCGCCGGCGCCTGCATCTGCCGCTCGCCCTGGAACACATCGCTGACCACCTGCCCTTCGAGCACCGCGCTGGTGGTGCCGACCACCAGCTTGCCGGCATCGCGGCCCACGGTATAACCGGCCTCGTTGCGCCCCTGCGGCGCGATCAGCGGGTTGTAGTAGTACTCGGTCTGGCCCCAGCGCACGCTGGTGTCTTCATAACCCTTGTAGATCCCGGAATAGAGAATGTCCCCCGGCGCCCGCGACAGCTCATACAGGCGACGATCCGGGCCCTTGAGCCAGGTCTGGCGGATATAGCCGTCCTGCACATCCACGGTGCCGCCCGACAGGTTGATCTGCGCGCCCTGCTGGGTCACCACATCCTTGCCGGTAAACGTCACGGTGCCGCCCTGGGCCATCCACTCACCCACCGAGTGGCCCTGGGTGCCGAGGTAACCGCCGACTTCCAGCAAGCCGCCCGCGGTGTACCAGCGGTCCGTGGCATAGCCGTTGGTGCCCGCCGCGACAAACACCAGCTCGCGCAGGTCCACCCACACGTCGTTGTTGATCAGTTGCCCATTGTCGCGGTTGACCGCGGCATCGCGCTGCTCGTTGCCCTGCACGTTGATCTTGATGTTGTTGGCTTCCATCGCCACCTTGACGCCGACCGCCCCCGACACGTCGATGATCGCGCCATCGCGCACCAGGCTGCGCTGGCCGGCGCTGACTGCGACTTGCCCGCCGGTGGCCAGGGTGATCGAGCCTTTCTGGAAATCCACGGTGCCGCCGCTGACGATCTCGATACGCGACTGGTCGGTGCGGTCGGCCACCGCACTGAGGTGGTCGAACTGGCCGTCGATCAGGTTCGCGGGCTTGCCGTCGAGCAGGGTCAGGCCGTTGTTTTTCTGGGTATTCAAGGCCGTGCTGCCGCGGGCATCCAAGAGGATTGCGGTGGTGCTACCGGCGCCGAGGGTCACGCTGCCGGTGGTGTCGCTGGCCGAGTTGAGCAAGTGAATCGTACCGCGTGTGTCCACCGAGGTGCTGGCCAGCGCCACGCCGTTTTGCTCGACCTGGTGACCGGTCAGGGTGATGTCGCCGGTGGAGGCCATGATCAGGCCGCTGTTGCTGACCTTGCCCGCCGCGCTCTCGAAGTTGAGGGCCGTGGCGACTTCATTGCCACGGGTGGTGGAGCGCTCGTTGCCCGCTGTGCCGACGCCTTTGCGGATATAGAAGCTGTCACCGGCCGCCAGGGTAGTCTGGCCCTTGGCGGTAATGATGGTGCCGGCGTTTTCCACCTCGGTGCCGAGCAGCAAGGCATAGCCGCCGGCATCGGTGGAGGTAGCGGCGTTGTGGGTCTGGATCAGCGCACCGCGTTGCACCTCGACCTTGCCGGCCGCGTCGGTGAAGGTCGGCTGGGTGCCGGTGGTATCGACGTAGAGGCCGCGCTGGGTGAACTGCTCATCGGTGATGTTCGCCGCCGCCGCCACCAGGTTGCGCACATTGACCTGGCTGGTGCCGCCGAAGACCACGCCGTTGGCGTTGATGATCATCACCGTGCCCGCGCCCTTGATCTGGCCCTGGATCTCACTCGGCCGCGCATTCGGGTCATTGACGCGGTTCAGCGCGGCCCAGTTGGACTGCTGCTGGAAGTCCACGGTGGTGTTGCGCCCGACGTTGAAGGTCTCCCAGTTGAGGATCGCCTTGTCGGCGGTCTGCTCGATGCTCACCGTGGTCTTGCCGCCCGCCTGGGTCTGGGTCGGCGCCTTGGCGTTGATCCAGCCCTGGGTCAGGCTGTTATCCACCTGCAAACCGCCCTTGCCCAGGCCATCGGGAATGTTCGACACCTGCCCCAACGCCGCCTGCCGCCCCGCCGCTTGCGCCGCCTGCTGGGCCGCAATCGCCGCGACGCTGGTGTTCAGCGTGCTGATGGACCGCGCCAGGCGCTGGTTGACCTGCGCCTGCTGGCTCAGCGTCGGCATGCCCGGCACCTGCCCCGCGCTCAAGCGCGCGGCGGTGGTGGCGCGCGTCGCGCCTTTTTCGGCAAACCACGCAGCACTGAACGCCTGGGCGGCATGGGCATTGCCCGCCACCATCAACAAGGCAATGGCCTGGGCCAGCGGCTTGAGGCGCAACACGGTCTGGGCACGCGGGCCCTGGGCATTCAGCTTGAGCGTGGGTTTGCAGCGGACCATCGGGAATCTTCCTTCTTTGTTAGCGCCCCGGGGCAAGACAGGCGCACGTATGAGGGTTAGGCGGTTGGCGAGGGGCGCGACTGAACTTCTGTCATGCAAAGTTCATATACGGCTGCTAACGCAAAAAAAATCAGCAACGGCACAGGCCGTTGCTGATCGGTGTTGCGGGTCGTTGAAAGCAGGGGTTACAGCGGACGACCGATTTGGTTGCAGACGCTGGTGTTGCCGATGCCTTGGGCGTTGGAAACGGTCGCGAAGGTGTCGGTTACCGCTTGTTTCCAGTTAGCTGGCAGCGGTACGAAGCGGTTGTCGTTGATGGCAGTGTCGTTGTTACCGAAAGCACCGAAGTGACGAGCGAAGAAGCCCTGCACTTGACCAGTCTGGTTAGCGTCGGCGTAGCACTGGCTGAAGATCAGGTTGGTGAAGCCCAGGATTGGGTAGCCAGTGGATGGGTAAGCGAAGGTGGCTGGGCCGCTTGCAGCAGCAGCAAACACTGGAACCCAGTTGTCCTGGTTGGTGGCATCGATGAACGAGCCATCAGCACGGGCTTCGGTTGGAGCAGGGATCTGACCGATAGCAGCCGATACGTTGCCTGGAGCAGGCGAAACACCGCCAATCTTGGCAACTTTGGTGGCGTCATCCAGACCGGCCAAAGTAGTGGCCGCGTAGTCCGGGCTCATGTAGGTGATACGGCCTTGGGCAGCGTTCAGCGCAGTCATCACGCCTTGGCTGGTGGTAGCAGGCACTGCGCCGGCTGGCAAGGTACCGGCGCTGACGCCAGCGACGAAGCCGTAGCTGTCTTTGAAGGTGGTGGTGATGGCGAACTTCTTGGCTTCGGTGCACTTGGCGTTGAGGAAGCGGGTGAACAGCTCGGTGGTGCCGCTCGACTCGTCGCGGTAAACCACGGTGATCGGGCCAGTACGGCCGGAGCCAGTGATTTGGTTCCAGGTGGTCAGGCGACCGGAGAACACGCCGCACAGTTGCGGAACAGTCAGGTCAACCGCGTTGGTGCCGGTCTTGTTGAACGGAATGGCAACCGAAGTGGCCACCGAAGGCACCTGGATCAATTTGCCCCAACCCGGTTGTTTGTTGTTTTTGTAAGCCAGCAGCTCGGCAGCCGACAGCTTGGAATCGCTACCCGCCCAGTGCACGTTCTTGTTGGTCACACCGGCGACAAACTTGGTGTAGTCGTTGTTCAGGAAAGCAGCCTTGCCGTTGCCGCTGCCGACGCCGATGTAAGGGGCGAAGCCGGCAGTCAGTACGCCGGCAGTCTGGTACAGCGGCTGTGGCAGAGTAGCGCCGCCGCCGTTTACGTCTGCGAATGCAGCCTGTGCCGAGCACAGGGCAGCGAGGGTCATGGATACCGCGAGAACGTTGCGCTTAAACATGAAGAAGCTCCTTTCGTCGTGTTTGTACGTTTGGGGTAGATGGCTCTTGCATGACGCCATGGCTTCGGTCCCAAGCCGTCTTGCGGGGGTGGCCAGGGGTGAAAACCATGGGAGAGAAAGTCGCAGTTTCCGATGACGGTTATGGGAAAAAACCTCGGGAGGAAACGCTTGATTTTTAAAAAGATTCTCGGGTGTTTTGGTCATGGTTCCGAGCGGTTTGGGGGTAGGTGACAGCGAGGTTTCAGTGGGTCGGGCTGGAGGCCGTGTAGACCTTGGGATATGACGGAATGAGGAACCCGAGGTTGAACGGGAGCACAGGAAATTGATCGTTCCCGCGCTCCGCGTGGGAATGCCGCCGGTGACGCTCTGCGTCACGCCTTCAAGAACGGACGCAGAGCGTCCAGGGATGCATTCCCACGCAGAGCGTGGGAACGATCATTGAGTGTGTTCAGGTGACGAGTTGGTTGATTTCGATGATGGGCAGCAATACGGCCATGACGATGACGAGCACGACCGCGCCCATCACCACAATCATCAGCGGCTCCAGCAACGCCGTCATGCCCATCGCCCGCCGCTCAATATCCCGCGACAACGTCTGCGCCGCGCGCTCCAGCATCGGCGGTAGCGAACCGGTTTTTTCGCCGCTGGCGATCAGGTGGATCAGCACCGGCGGGAACACCTTCTCCACCGCCAGCGCCGGGGCCAGGTTGACGCCTTCGCGCACTTTGGCGGTGGCGTCACTGACGCACTGGTCGAGGCGGTCGTTGGACAGGGTTTGCCGCGCCGCCTCCAGCGCGCGCAACAGCGGCACACCGGCGCCGCCGAGGATCGCCAGGGTCGAAGCGAAGCGTGCGGTGTTGAGGCCCAGCACAAAGCGCCCGATCAGCGGCAGGCGCAACACGCGGCTATGCCAATTCAGGCGCGCCACGGGGTTGCGCAGATACAGGCGCCAACTCCAGAAACCGCCGACGATCCCGGCAAAACACAGCCAGCCCCAGGCGCGGATGAAGTCGCTGGCGTTGAGCATCGCCAGGGTCAGCCCCGGCAAGTCCTGGCGCGCCTGGGAGAACGCGCTGACCACCTGCGGCACCACGTAGCTCAACAGGAAAATCACAATGCCGATGGACACCAGCCCCACCACCCCAGGGTAGATAAACGCGGTGAGGATCTTGCCGCGCAGGTTGTTGCGTTCCTCGATGTAGTCGGCGAGGCGTTCCATCACCTGGGCCAGGTCGCCGGACTCCTCCCCCGCCGCGATCAGCGCGCGGTAGATCGACGGAAAGTCCCGTGGCCGCGCCGCCAACGCCTCCGCCAGGCGCATGCCGCCGCGCACATCGGCGCGCACGGCGGCCAGGGTCTGGGCGATGTGTTTTTTCTCGGCCTGCTCCACCGTCGCGCTCAACGCTGCTTCCAACGGCAGGCTGGCGCCCAGCAGGCTGGCCAATTGGCGCGTGGCCCAGGCCAGGTCGTTGTCCGACAGCTTGGGGGTGAACACACTGTTGCCGCCCGCCGCTTGCTGATTGCCTTCGAGCTGCACCAGCAACGCGGTCAAACCGCGCCCGCGCAGGCTGGCAAACGCCGCGCTCTGGCTGTCGGCCTCCACATGGCCGGACTCGACCTTGCCGCTGGCATCGGCGGCTTCAAAACGATAGCGATTCATCAGGCGTCCCGTGTCACACGCAGGATTTCTTCGGGGGCGGTGGCGCCGCTGCGCACCCAGCGCTCGCCGTCTTCACGCATGCTGAACATGCCGGCGCGGCGGGCGGCCAGGCGCAGGTCCTGCTCGCCGGCGCCCTGGTGGATCAGGCTGCGCACGTCGTCATCGACGCTGAACAACTCGTGAATCCCGGTACGGCCGCTGTAGCCGATCTGGTTGCAGTGCGCACAGCCGACCGGGCGCCAGGTGCCGGGCGCGGCCGGGTCTTCCTGCTTGCAATGCGGGCACAGGCGGCGCACCAGGCGCTGGGCCAACACGCCCAACAACGACGACGCCAGCAGGAAGGGCTCGACGCCCATGTCGATCAAGCGGTTGACCGCCGATACGGCGTCGTTGGTGTGCAGCGTCGCCAGCACCAGGTGACCGGTGAGCGAGGCCTGCACGGCGATTTGCGCGGTCTCCAGGTCGCGGATCTCGCCGATCATGATGATGTCCGGGTCCTGGCGCAGGATCGCGCGCAGGGCGAGGCCGAAGGTCATGTCGATCTTGGCGTTGACCTGGATCTGGCTGATGCCCGGCAAGTCGTATTCCACCGGGTCTTCGACGGTGAGGATATTGCTGGTGCTCGCATCCAGCCGCGCCAGGGCGGCGTAGAGGCTGGTGGTCTTGCCGCTGCCGGTGGGCCCGGTGACCAGCACGATGCCGTGGGGCTGGCGGATCAGGCTGTCGAGGCGCGCCAACAGTTGCGGCTCCATGCCCAGGGTTTCCAGCTGCAAGCGCCCGGCTTGTTTGTCCAGCAGGCGCATGACCACGCGTTCGCCATGGCCGGTGGGCACCGTGGACACTCGAATGTCGATGGGCCGCCCGGCCACGCGCAGGGCGATGCGGCCGTCCTGGGGCAGGCGTTTTTCGGCGATGTCGAGTTGGGCCATGATCTTGATCCGCGAGACCAGCGCGCCGTGCAGGGCCTTGCGTGGGGACACCACGTCACGCAGGGTGCCGTCGACGCGGTAGCGCACGACGGAGTGGGTTTCGTAGGGTTCGATGTGGATGTCGCTGGCTTCGTCGCGGGCGGCTTGGGTGAGCAAGGCGTTGATCATGCGGATCACGGGGGCGCCGTCCTGGGTGTCGAGCAGGTCGGTGACTTCGGGCATGTCTTGCATGAGGCGGTCGAGGTCGACCTCGTTTTCGGCGGCTCCCACAACGGCGGCGGCGCTGCCGGTGTCGGCGTAGGCGCTGGTGAGGAGGCCGTCGAGTTCGTCGTCGCGGACTTGTTCGATGGGGGATTGGCCGAATTGGCGGTGGACTTCGCTGATGGACCAGCCGGGGGTTGAGGGGCATACGGTCAGGAGCATGCCTTCGGCGTTGTTGCGCAGGAGGATGCGTTGGGATTTGGCCCAGGCGTAGGGGAGTAGGCTCATTGGCGTGGCCCTGTTTTTATGGGTACATATCCGTTTTTTGGGTAACGGCGGCTTAGGGTTCCGCCCTTACGGCGGCTCACTTTTGAAGAGCGCAAAAGTAAGCAAAACGCTCTTGCCCCAACACTCGGCACCTCGCCTAGGCTCGGTGTGCCCGTAATCCGACATGGATTTGGGGGGCCGCCGCCACGCGCCATCCATGGCGCGGGGCGGCTAAACCGGCATCCCTGCCGGTTTACCCCCCAAATCCACATCGAATTCCGGCCAGCGTGTTTAACGGGGCGCCTAAGATCAAAAGCAAGATCAAGAGCCAGAGCAAACCACAGTCCCATCTGATACATGGAGATCAAACTGTGGGAGCGGGCTTGCTCGCGAAAGCGGTGTGTCAGAAACAGATATTTTGGCTGATCCACCGCATTCGCGAGCAAGCCCGCTCCCACAGTTGATCGGTGAACAACATGAGAAATACCGGTCGGCTCTAAGGCCGCCGCGCTCTGGCTTTTGATCTGGAATCGCCCCGTCAAACCACGCTGGCCGAACGCAGGCTTGAATCCGTGGGTAACCCGGCAGGACGCCGGGTTAGCCGTCCTGGGCCAGGGATGGCCCATGACGGCGGCCCACGGATTCAAGCCTTCGTTCGGGCATGCCGAGCCTAGGCGAGGCACCGAGTGGTGGGGCGAAGGCCTTTTGCTTACTTTTGGGCCTTTCCAAAAGTGAGCCGCTGTAAGAGCGGAACCATAAGTCGCCGTTACCGCAGCAACGGATATGTACACCGCAATCACTGCGGCACCGCCCGAATCACAGCCCGCGGCGCCCCAGGAATCGCCTTCTCCACCGACGGCAACTGCGGCGCCTGCACATCCGGCATCGCCCAACTATGCTCCGGCTGCAACCCCCCTTGCGCCCGCCGCATAAACTCATACCGATTCAACGTAATACTGCGCCCCGCCCCACTGTCCCGAATAATGTAGGGCCGCAAAAACACCATCAGATTCGTCTTCGTCACACTGCGCTTCTCATTACGAAACAACGCCCCCAACCCCGGAATATCCGCCAACCACGGCACCGCATCATTGCTCTGGCTGTACCCATCCTGCAGCAACCCACCCAGCACCATGATCTGCCCGTCATCCAGCAAAATACTGGTATCAATCGCCCGCTTGTTGGTCACCGTCCCCGCCTCCACCGAAGCCCGCGTATCCACGCTGCTGACCTCCTGATAGATATCCAGCTTCACCGTACCGCCCTCGGAAATCTGCGGCCGCACATTCAGCTTCAGCCCCACTTCCTCACGCTGCACCGTCTGGAACGGGTTGTTGCTGGTCCCCCCGCCCCCGGTCACGTAGCTGCCGGTGACAAACGGAATGGTCTGCCCGACAAAAATACTCGCCGCTTCGTTGTCCAGGGTCAGCAGGTTTGGCGTCGACAGCACGTTGGTGCCGCCCTTGCTCTTCAACGCGCGGGCCAACACCTTGAGATCAAGCACCTTGCCAATCCCCGGAATATCCACAGTGCCATTGACCAACCCGATGTTCAGCCCCTTGGGCAACACATCGATGCTGGTCTTGCTGGTCGGCGTCGCATTCACGCCACTGCCGCCAAGGTTGACCCCGCCAAAACCACCCTTGCCACCGAGGTTGCCCGCCTGCCATTGCACGCCAAACTCGGTGGCATCGTCCTCGCCGACTTCGACGATCAGGCTTTCAATCACCACCTGCGCGCGGCGTTGGTCGAGCATGTCGATCACTTCCCGCAGGTTGCGGTACAGCGGGTCCGGCGCGGAGATCAGCAAGGTGTTGGTGGTGGCGTCGGCCTGGATGGTCACGCCGCCGGCGCTGAAGGCGGTGTCCTGATCCTGGCTGGTGCTGGCGCCGGTGGTTTGTTTGTCCTGGCTGTAACTCGATTGCACGCCGCTGCCGGTGGGTGTGCCGCTGCTGTTTTGCGCGGCAGTGCCCTGGGTGTTCTGGCCCGTGCCGCCCATGGCACTGAGCTTGCCCCGCGCCTCGTCGCTGACCCCGGACTCACTCTCGCCGGTCAACAAACCGCGCAGCGACTGCGCCAGCTTGCCCGCCTGGGCGTTGCGCAGGTACACCACGTGCATATTGCTCGGGTTGCTCTGGGCGTTGTCGAGCTTGTAGATCAGGTTGCGCGCCAGCTCGGTGCGTTCGGGGCTGCCGGAGCGGATGATGATGGAGTTGGAACGGGGGTCGCCGACCACGTTGATCTTCTGGGTCTGGTCGGCGCCTTGGGTGTCGAGCAGTTCGGCGACCATCGCCGCGATGTCGACGGCGATGCCGTTCTGCACCTTGACCACGTCGGTGTCGATGGCGCTGGGGGTGTCGATGCCGTTGATGATCTGCGCCACGCGGGCGAGGTTTTCCGCGTAGTCGGTGATGACGATGCTGTTGTTGCCGGGGTACGCGTTGATCGGGTTGTTCGGCGACACGATGGGGCGCAGCACCGGGATCAGGTTCACTGCGTTTTCGTATTGCAGGCGGAAGGTGCGGGTCTGCATGCCGCTGCTGCCGGCGCTGTAGATCGGCCCGCCGAGCAGCTTGGCATCGGCTTCGGGCACTACTTGAGCGACACCACCCACGTCCACCACGCTGAAGCCCTGCATGCGCAGCGCCGCCAGCAGCATGTCATAGGCCTGGTGCGCCGGCACCTGGCCTTCGCTGACCAGGGTCAGGTTGCCTTTTACCCGCGGGTCCACGAGGAACTGTTGGCCGGTGGCGCGGGACAAGGCGCGCACCACCGCCTGGATATCCGCATCGACAAAGTTGAGCTGCACCGGCTGGTCACCCAGGGGGTTGCGCGCCTTGATCGCGGCCGGGGCGTGGCCACGGGCGCTGTTGGTGATCGGGTGTTGCACGGCGGGTTTGGGCGCGAGTTCGCGTTGGCGGTCCAGCGGGCTGTCGCTGCTGCGGCGGGTGTCGGCCAGGGGTTGGCCGAGTTCGCTGTCCACCAGCAACGGCTTGCTCGCCTGGTTGCTGCACGCGCTGAGGGCCAGCAACAGCAACGGCGCGGCCATACGAAAAGGGGGAACTGACCACTTCATGAAGCTTCCTTAGCGCCAAGCGCCTGATCCATGCGAACGGTCCCGGACACAGTGCCGGCCGAGTTATCGACGGCATCCCCGGCACGTTGCAAACGCGCTTCGGACACCTCCAGGGAAAACGAACGGGGATTGCCCAGCAGCCAGTCCACCACCGCGTCGGCCGGGGCGTTGTCGAAGGTCAGGTGCCAGCCGCCAGGGGCCTGCGCCTGCAATTGGTAATGGCCTTGCAGGCCCGCGCTGTCCAGGGCCTGGCGCAGCGCGGCTTCGTCGGCCTGGCGCGGCGCGGCGACACCTTGCAACAGCACCTGCAAGGCTTCGGCCTGGGCGCGCAACTTGGGGGTTTCGGCCTGCCAGTAGTCGATTTTTTTCAGGGCGGGCTGGATCAGGATCAGCCAGGTCAATACCCCCGCCAGCAGCACGCCAACGCCACTGAGCATGCGTTTTTCGCGCAGGGCCAGGCCGTTCCAGAACAGCCGCAATTGCCGCGTCCACTTATTCATCGCTGGCTCCCGCAGCCGCCGGGCCAATGCTCCAGCCCTGCTCATCGCGTGTCGCGGCAAAACCGGCCTGGGCCAGCGCGGCCTGCCAGTCGGCCTGGGCCGTCGGGTTGCGGCTGTCCGTGAGCAGTTGCAGGTACAGGCGCCCTTGTTCGAAGGTCAGGCGCTCGACGCTGGCGACCATAAATGGCAGGTTGCTGCCCGCCAGTTGCAACAGGCTGCTGAAGCGCTGGCCAGGGTCGGCGGCGGCACCGGTCTGGCGTGCGGCCAATTGTTGGCGAGCCTGCTGCAAGGGGTTGAGCACCACCGGCAACTCGGGAAATGCCTGGCGCACCTGCTGGCTCATCAGCGCCTTGAGGCGCTGGCCTTCATCCACCTGGCGCGCGGCGTAGAGGTTGAGGCCCAGGGTCCACACGGCCGTGGCCAGGGCGACACAGGCCAGCGCCCTGCCCCAGCCGCCGCTGGCCGCCTGGCTGAGGCGAGCGTGCAAACCCCAGGCGGGGGCTGCGCCCGTCCAACGCTGCGCGGCGTCCACCAACGGCACATCCAGCCCTTGCTGGCCCAGCGGATGCACGGCGGCTTGGTGCAGGCTGTCGCGGGTCAACAGGTAGCCGTCATCCAGGGCCGCCGCGCCCATCGGCAAGGCGTAGGGCGCCGGGTACAGGCCGCGCAACTTGAGCGGCACCTGGGCCAGCTGTTCCAGCCCGGCCTTGGGCACCCAGGCCACTTGCACGCGGCCTTCGCTGTCGCGCGGGCCGTGGGCCACGTGCATGTGTTCCAGCGGGCCGAGGATCAACGCTTGCGCGGCGCAGGCCACGGCGGCGGCGGTTTTCGCGGCGGGCAGTGGCGGCAGTTCAAGGCTGGTGAGCAGGCTGTCGCGTGGGTGCAGGAAGCACTCCGCTGCCTGACGGTGCTTGCTCAGTTGGATCAGGCTTTCATGGCCTTCGGCGACAACCACGCCTCGGTCCAGCCAAACGAATTTGACTTCACTTTCGGCACTCAATTGGTCCAGCGGCGGCAAGCCAATACGCAAGCGTTTCATACGCCCACCCGCGACCAGATCACCTGCGGCTGGCGCTCTTGCGGGCGATGCAGCAACGCGTCGATGCTCACCCGCCGTTGCTCACGCCGCGCCTGGCCCTGCACGCGAAACCACTCGCTGGTAATGCCCACCTGCACCGACTCCACCGCCACCTGGGGCAAGTGCAGGCGGTTGACGAAATCCCCACGGTTGATAAACCACTGGCCGCTGTCACGCTCCGCCACCAAGCCTTGGGCCTGGGACAGGCTGAGCTGGGGCACCACGGCGCTGAGCACTTCGGCGCTGGCGGTGTTGCCGTTGACCCAGCTCTGCCCGGGCAGCACGCTGATAAATGTTTGCAGGCGGCGCAGCAGCACGGGGTCAAGGCCTTCGATGGCGCTCAACTCGTCCACGCTGCGCAGCATCGGGTATTTGGCCGGCACTTCGTAGGAGCCGATCACCCGTTGGCTGATGCGCCGGCTCACCGCCGGATCGACTCCCAGCGTACGGCACAGGCGCTCGAAGCTTTGCAGTTGCTCGGCATCCGGCAACTGGCGGTTGACCAGGTTGCGCAGGTTGAACTTGCCCTGCTCGTCCTCGATGCGCCCTTCAAACGCCCCCCGTTGGACGTAGGCCCAAGGCTGATCGAGGCGCGTCAGCACGTCCTTCTGGCGTGCCTCCCAGAGCATCTGCCGGCTGCGCTCAAGGCTGCCCTGCAACAGCCACTGACCCTGCACACGCAATTGTTCGGCTTCGAGGCTGCGGGTGAACACGGTCTGGCGCGTGAGCATGGCGCCGGCGATCACCGCGACCACGGCCGCGATCAGCAACGCGCTGATAATTGCCATGCCGCGCTGCTTCGCCGCTGGGGGCGAATGCCGTTTCATGGCGCGCCTTACAACTGCCAGGAGCCGATATCGGCGTTCACGCCGTCGCCATCCGGCTGGCCATCGGCGCCGAGGGAGAACACA
Source organism: Pseudomonas sp. B611 (assembly GCF_055407965.1). Taxonomy (NCBI): domain Bacteria; kingdom Pseudomonadati; phylum Pseudomonadota; class Gammaproteobacteria; order Pseudomonadales; family Pseudomonadaceae; genus Pseudomonas; species Pseudomonas sp. B611. Next base: position 77,913 of record NZ_JBUZST010000018.1, on the reverse strand, counting down.
TCGACCTCACCGTTGGCACCCGGGTTGAGATAGTGATAAGGGTGGCCCCACGGGTCATTGGGCAGGCGATCGAGGTAGGCGCGCCAGCTGCTGTTTTTTGCATCCGCCGGGCGTTCCACCAGCACTTTCAAACCCTGGGTCATGTTCGGGTAGCTGCCGTGGTCGAGGCGATAGAGTTTCAGCGCCTGCATCAAGCCGCCGATGTCTTGCTTGGCGGCGGTGGCGCGTGCCTGGTCCGGGCGATCCAGCACCTTGGGCACGACCATTGCCGCGAGAATCCCGAGGATGACCACCACCACCATGATCTCGATCAAGGTGAAGCCACGCTGGCCGCGAGGGCTGGGCAATGGGGTTGTTAGGCGCGCGATATCCATCTCGACATTCCTTGGCTGGGGTGCATTTCGTGGCGCAGTGTTGCAAGAACACATGTCAGTCGTATTGAAAATCCTCGGGAGTTTCGGTCGCCAATCGGTCAACTCGCGGCGCTAGTCTGCGGGCCTGTTTCCCGCCTTTGAGAGCGCCATGTACGGCCGTCGCAACGCGCAAGGTTTTACCCTGATTGAAGTGCTGGTGGCGCTGGCGATCATCGCCGTGGCCATGGCCGCCGCCGTACGCGTGGCCGGGTTGATGACCCAGAGCAATGGCTTATTGCGCGATAAATCCATGGCGTTGCTGGCGGCGCAGAGTCGCCTGGCGGAACTGCGCCTGGAAGGCCACCTGCGCGATGGCACAAAGACGTTCGACTGCGACCAGGGCCGCCTGAAACTGCGCTGCGAGCAAACCATCAACGCCGACGGCCGCCTGTTTCAAGTGACCCTGCGGGTGCTCGACGCCAGCCGCGAAGCGCCGCCCCTGGCGCGCCTGGACACCCAGGTCATGGCCGAGTGAGGCGTGGCAACACGGGGCCGTCCGGCAACTTGTCGAGGTTGACGCGGACCTTTTCGCCGCCGCGCTCAAGCTCCACGGCGCTGCCTTCAATCGCCGTCAGGCGCACACCGGGGCTGAGGCGTTCGCCCACGAGGAAACTGCGCGGCGGGCCATCGTTGAGGCTGAGGATCGCCACCGCACCGCGCGCGCCGGCCAGAACGCCGGTGACCTTGACTTGCAGGGCGCTCGGCGCGTTGGCAAACCACTGCAACGCCGGGTTTTCGCTGCGGGCCGCCAACGTTTGGGGCGAGGCCTGGGGCGTGTGGGATTCGGCGGATGTGAGCAGCAGCGGCGTCCAGATCACCCCGCCAGCCAACGCCGCGAGCAAGGCCAGCGCCTGCACGCCGTGGGCGGGTGAAACACGTAGGGCGAATGCCATGGGGTGGACCTCCTGTTTGTCCGTCGCCTCAGCCTACAGGCCAATTCGCACTTTTTTATTTCACAACCTCGCCAGTTCTCCAGGAGCCGACCGATGAAACAACAAGGTTTCACCCTGATCGAGTTGATGGTGGTGCTGGTGATCATCGGCATCGCCAGCGCCGCCATCAGCCTGACCATCAAACCCGACCCGCTGAAACTGCTGCGCAAGGACGCCGAGCGCCTGAGCCAGTTGCTGCAAATCGCCCAGGCCGAAGCCCGCGCCGACGGCCGCCCGATCAGTTTGCGCGCGGATGCCAAGGGCTTTCGCTTCAACCGCCGCAGTGACGATGGCCTTGGCGTGGAAGCGTTCCAGGGCGACGCCCAACTGCGCCCGCGCTTATGGGAGAGCACGCCGATGCAGCTGACCGTCGAACCCCGACAAACCCTGGTGCTCAATGCCGAATGGATCAACCCGCCGCTGCGCGTGGTGCTGTCGGACGGGCAACACAGCCTCAGCCTGCAACGGGACGCCGCCGGTTTGCTGCGGGTGGTGAGCCAGCCATGAACAAGTCCGAGCAAGGCTTCACCCTGATCGAAGTGATGGTGGCGATCATGCTTATGGCACTGGTCAGCGTCATCGCCTGGCGCGGGCTCGACAGCGTGACCCGTGCCGACCAGCATCTACAGGCCAGCACCGAACAGACTGAGGGGTTGTTACGGGCGCTGAACCAGATGCAGCGCGATATCAGCCTGCGCGCCAGCGTTGAACTGGCCGAACCCGGTACGGCAAAGGACGCAGGGCTCGCCGCCGTGACGGTGCGCAGCTCCGACAGCAAGGGCTTTCGCCTGGAGGTGATCCGCAGCGCACCGGCCACAGGTGATGGCTTGCAACGGGTGCGCTGGTGGCTCAAGGGCGATGCGCTTTACCGGGCCGCCGCGCCCGCGCGGGACCGCTTCCCACTGCCGGCGGCCAAGGACGGCGTGGTGGTGCTGGCGGGCGTGAGTGATTTGCAGGTACGCGTGTGGGACAAGGACAAAGGCTGGCGCCAGTTGAGCGGCAATAAGCGCGAGGAGCCGTTGGGGTTGGAGATCAGCCTGGTGCGCCAGACACCGCAGGGCGTGGAGCGTTATCGCCAGGTGGTGGGGCCATTGAATTAGCGAAAGTCAGACAGCACAAACGAGGTATGGGCCCTGAGGTATTGGTCCACCTCATCCAGCGAACCTAGCGATGCCCGGCAGCGCTCGGCCCCGTCGCGACTGACAGTGACCACGTAGCCGTTGACGTCCTGGCGCAGCGTCGCGAGGTCCTTGACCACCTGACCATTGGCATCGGTCACGGAGGTCGCGACCAGCGGCTTGGCTTCGAGGGTTTGCGCGGTACGCTGTTTGAAGGCTTTGCGCTTGGCTCGGTACAGCGCGGCACCGATCATGCTGGCCAGCATGAAAATGACGATGGCGACGATTTCGAAACGGTACATTGGCCGGCCCAGGCGCCCGGGATGGGTCTCGCCGAGCCAGTGCACGGCCTTATAGATCAGTTCTTCCATGGGGTACTTTTTCGGCATCAAGCAGGCAAATGTCGCTTGAGCCTACAGGACCGCCCTGCGTCAGCTCAACAGCACGACGCCACCCGGCAGCTCCGTGCACTTGGCGCCGTACGCGTCGCGAATCAGCAACGCCACGCCGGCCAACTGCTGCAAGCTGAAGCGCGCCTGCACCCGGCGCTGGCCCAGTTCCTTGTTGAGCAACACCAGCATCCCCGGGCGGTAGCGATTGATCTCGTCCACCACCGTGGTCAGCGTGGCGTTGTTGAACACCAACACCTGTTCGCGCCAGGCCACCACGGCCTGGGTGTCCACCACCACCGGCGCGCCGATGCCCGCCGCGCTGTAGGTCAGCTGACGGCCGCTGCCCAGGCTCACACTGTGGCCGCCCGCATCCACCGACAGCGAACCCTCGATGCAGGTCACGCACACACTGTGGTCGGTGTTGCGCATGTTGAAGCGGGCCTGCGCGGCACTCACCCAACCGTCCCCGGCCTGGACCCGCAGCGGTTGTGCAAGACGGGCGACCACCTCGACTTCGCCCTCCAGCAATTCAATCCCCTCCCCGATCCGGCTGATGCGCGTCTGGGTATTGAGTTCCAGGCTGACCCCGTCACTCAACAGCACTTGGCGCTGCTCACCGACCTCGGTGCGATAGTCGGCCGTGAGCCCGGCGAAACCACCCGGCGTGCCGACACGCACCATGACCACGGCCGCCGAGGCGGCTATCGCGCCGCCCAGGAAGGCACGCCGACCAAAGCTGCGCGGCGGCGCGGCGTGCTCGAGGGCGGGGGCCAGTTGCTGCCACAACGCCTTGGTTTGCTCGAACGCCCGGGCATGTTCCGGGCTCTGGGCGCGCCAGGCCTGCAAGGCCTTGGCATCGGCCACGGTGGCGCGGCCCGACGTCAGCAGGAGCAGCCAGTCGCGGGCTTCATCGTGCAAAGGGCTGGCAGAGGCTGCCCGGGCGGTGGAGAGGTTAAAAATGTTCAAGCGCGCACATACTCACGGTTTTATCAGGGACTCGACACTAAGACGGTTTTCCGGCCCCGGGACCGAACCGCTGAATCACTTTTCTTTCGAGGCGCTTGGCGCAGTGGCCGAGGGCGGCCTTGATTTCCTTCTCGACCATGCGCGTGGAAATGCCAAAACGCTGGGAGATCTCCAGGTGAGGCGCTTCTTCCAGGCGCGCGGCGATGAGGATTTTGCGGCGGCGTGCGGGCAGCTCATACAGGGCTTTGACCAGCGATTGCACCTCACGCTGGCCGCCCACTACCCGCGATGGGTCCTGGGCTTCGTCGGCGGTTTGCAGCAGTTCTTCGACTTCGCTGCCGGTGAGCAGGCGCGCGTCGGCCTGGCGGCGGTCGGCGGCGATGTTCAGGGCCATGCGGTAGAGGTAGGCGTTGGGTTGTGCGAGGTTTGGCGGCACGTCCATGCGGTCCACCCGCAAGTAGGTTTCGTGCAGAACGTCGTTGGCCAGGTCCTCCGACCCCAGGCGCTTGCGCAAACGCACCTTGAAGTCTTCGTAGGACGCCAGGAACAAACTGACCATCGTGCTGTGCCCGGTATTTTTCATCCGTGCGTGGCTCCCTTCCCTGCTGTGCATTCCATGCGTGTTCCTGTGGTGTCGGGCATCAAAAGCAAAGTCACCGGCTGGCGCAACGAGCTCGGCGCCGGGCGTTCGATCCGGGCCGCGCTGAGGTTGCGCACCAGTGCTTCATCGCGTTGTTCATCGCCGGTGGAGCTGACCAGCCGGCTGTACTCGATCAACCCCTGCGGGTTGACCCACACCTGCACCAAGGCACGAAAACTGCCGGGACGGGTCAAGGGCGAGCCGCACAGGCTGGTCTCGATGGCCTGCTGCAAGGCCGTGGCGTAGCTGTTGTTGATCCGCGCGGCGTTGCGTGCCGGCGCGCCCTTGGTGGCAGGCCGGTTGACCTGCGCCAGTTGCAGGGTGAACGCATCACTGCGTGCATAACGCGCCATCAGGCCACTCCCTGTCAGCAACATTGCCAGAGCCTCCTGCGCCGTGAAGCGCCCATGCACGCTGATGGAGCGCCGGCCCCGGGTCAGTTCGCGGTCTACCAGCACCGCCATGCCGGTGGCGCGGCTGTACGCTTGCAGGGCGTGCTCCAGGTTTTGCGCCGGCAGGTCCAACGTCAGCAACGGCGCTTGCGCCTGCGCCGCGCGGCCTCCTGCCAGCAGCCACAGCAAGACCAAGGCGCATACGGTGCGCCGCCAGGCCCCCTGCTCACCCCCCGCTCTGCATCGCTGCACGGCCGACGTGTCCTTGAAAACCGTCATCCTGAGGCCAGTTTATGAACCTGATGTTACGGTGATGGCAAAAAAAACGTCACGGTGACGGGATGCCCGCTGCACTACACTTTCAAGCCTTACCGGCCCACTTCCCAGGGCCTGCCAGGAGGCCCGATGAAACTGTTTCCCAGCCTTGCCAGCCTGTTGCTGTGCGCCGCCCTGCCCGTGCTCGCCCACGCCGACAACAGCGCGAGCACCTGCACCGAAGTCACGGTGGATGGCTACAAGGCGCCCGACTACGGCTGCCTGAGCCAACAGATGGGCAGTGACACCAACGCGACCAAGGCGGCGAAAAAAAACCGTGAGGCGCAAAACATTCCCGTCGAAAAACGCGCGCCGAACGCCGTGGGGCTATCCACTCCGGCGGCGACCAGTGTGCGCATGGGCAATACCTTCGGCACCTCGGTGAAACCGCAACGGCCTTGAGCCGTTTGACGAAAGTTTCATCGATGGTGGTGGGGGCGACGATTTTGTATGAGCACTTGTCGGTCTAAGCGACAGCGCTGAGCAAACATGTGGCAGCGGGCTTGTGTGGGAGCGGGCTTGCTCGCGAATGCGGTGGATCAGTCAACATATCTGTGTCTGATACACCGTCTTCGCGAGCAAGCCCGCTCCCACACAAGCCCGCTCCCACATGAGACTTGCGGTGTTACTAGGCCGCGTTGCGCTCTTTTTTCAGGCTGTCCATATCAATCACAAACCGATACTTCACATCCCCCTTGAGCATCCGCTCATACGCCTCATTGATGCCCTGGATATCGATCATCTCGATGTCCGAGACAATCCCGTGCCTGGCACAGAAGTCCAGCATGTCCTGGGTCTCCTGAATCCCGCCGATCAACGACCCCGCCAGGCTGCGGCGCTTGAAGATCAGGTTGAACACCGAGGGCGACGGGTGCGGGCTGTCGGGGGCGCCGACCAGGGTCATGGTGCCGTCACGCTTCAGCAGGTTGAGGAACGCGTCGAGATCGTGGGGCGCGGCGACGGTGTTGAGGATGAAGTCGAGGCTGTTGGTGACGGCGGCCATTTCATCGGCATTCTTCGACACCACCACCTGGTCGGCGCCCAGGCGCAGGCCGTCTTCGCGCTTGTTCGGCGAGGTGGTGAACAAGGTCACATGGGCGCCCATGGCGTGGGCAATCTTCACCGCCATATGGCCGAGGCCGCCAAGGCCGACCACACCGACTTTCTTGCCAGGGCCGACCTTCCAGTGGTGCAGCGGCGAATAGGTAGTGATGCCCGCGCACAACAATGGCGCCACGGCGGCCAGGTTGCGATCATCGTGGGAGATGCGCAGCACGAACTTCTCCTTGACCACGATGCTGTCGGAGTAGCCGCCAAAGGTGTTTTCACCGCCAAACACCGGGCCGTTATAGGTGCCGGTAAAACCGTTCTCGCAGTACTGTTCCTCACCCTCGGCGCACGACGCGCAGTGCTGGCAGCTGTCCACCATGCAACCAACGCCCGCGAGGTCGCCGACCTTGAAGTTCTTCACGCTGGCGCCCACCGCCGTGACGCGGCCGACGATTTCATGGCCGGGCACCGACGGGTACAGGGTGTTGTTCCACTCGTTGCGTGCGGTGTGCAGGTCGGAGTGGCAGACGCCGCAATACAGAATGTCGATTTGCACATCGTCCGCCCCCGGCGCGCGGCGCTCGAAGGTGTAGGGCTTGAGGGCATCCTTGGCGTTCTGCGCGGCGTAGCTGTAAGTCTTGGCCATTTCGTTCACCTGTGTGATCGGACAGTGGAAGTCAGTGGACCAGCATAGACGCTGAACCGTTCAACCGAGCACACCGGTACAAGCCCTTCGTCCGGTTTCACGCAATAGTGCGCTAGCGTTTTCAGCCCCCCACCCAGGAGTTTTCCATGAGCACATTCGTTGCCAAAGACGGCACCCAGATCTACTTCAAGGATTGGGGCAGCGGCAAGCCCGTCCTGTTCAGCCACGGCTGGCCGCTGGATGCGGACATGTGGGAATACCAGATGGAATACCTGAGCAGCCGCGGCTACCGCACCATCGCCTTCGACCGTCGTGGCTTTGGCCGCTCGGACCAGCCGTGGACCGGCAATGACTACAACACCTTTGCCGACGACATCGCCCAACTGATCGAACACCTGGACCTCAAGGACGTGACCCTGGTGGGCTTCTCCATGGGCGGCGGCGACGTGTCCCGCTACATTGCACGCCATGGCAGCGCTCGTGTCGCCGGCCTGGTCTTGCTGGGCGCAGTGACGCCGATCTTCGGCCAACAGGCGGATTACCCGCAGGGTGTACCGCTGGATGTGTTCGCCGGGTTCAAGGCCGAGCTGTTGAAGGACCGCGCGCAATTTATCAGCGACTTCAACGCACCGTTCTACGGCATCAACAAAGGCCAGAACGTCTCCGCCGGCGTACAAACCCAGACCTTGCAGGTCGCCCTGCTGGCATCGCTGAAATCGACGGTGGATTGCGTCACCGCGTTCTCCGAGACCGACTTCCGCCCGGACATGGCCAAGATCGACGTGCCGACCCTGGTGATCCATGGCGATGGCGACCAGATCGTGCCGTTCGAGACCACCGGCAAAGTCGCCGCCGAGCTGATCAAGGGTGCCGAGCTGAAAGTCTACAAGGACGCGCCCCACGGGTTTGCCGTGACTCACGCCCAGCAGTTGAACGAAGACTTGCTGGCGTTCCTCAGCCGCTGATAAGCAGAAAAGGTAACCTGTGGCGAGGGAGCTTGCTCCCGCTGGACTGCGCAGCAGTCCCAAGCTTTGGGGTCGCTTCGCGCCCCAGCGGGAGCAAGCTCCCTCGCCACAGGGAATGCTCTACTGGCTGACGGGCTGGCGTTTACCGAGCACCAGGCGGCCTGGCCCGCTGATCAGCAGCGTGGTGAAAATAATCAGCAGCAACCAGCCAAACTGCGCCTCGAACAGGCTCCACTCCGGGTGCACCACCAGCAACGCAATCAGCAGCACGGCGAGGATCGGCAGACACGCCCAGCGTACCAACACTCCGGCAATGATCAGCAGCGGGCACAGCACCTCGGCGAAAATCGCCAATGACAACGTGACCGTCGCGCCCAGGTGAAACGGGTCCTCAATCAGCTTCAATTGCTCGCTGAAATTGAGCAACTTGGGCAAGCCATGCACCCATAGCAGGAACAGCGCCCCGCTGGCCCTTAAAAACAGCAGCCCCAGATCCTGATACTTCGATTCGTTCATATGCGCTCCCGGTGAGTTGACCCTCTGATGAGGTCAATTCTGTCGGCAGATGCGTGCGCACGCTTGCAAGCCTGTGCTGACCTCAATCCCCCGTGCCGGCAAACGCCGCGACGATTTCATCGATCACCACCCGCACCCGCGCGGTGTGGCGCAGGTCGGCGTGGGTCACCAGCCACACGTCATAGGGCAACGGCCGCACACGCTGCGGCCACAGGCGCACCAGGCCGTCGCGGTCGCCGGTGTACACCGGGATTTCGCCGATGCCGATGCCCGCGGCAATCGAGCGGCGCACCAGCAGGCTGGAACTCAGGGCGGCAACGATGCGCCCACGGCCCAGCGGCTCGGACACCAGCGTCAGGTCCTTGTGGTACTGCAAGTACGGCTGATACACCACCAGGTCGTGGCCGTCGAACAGGCTGCCGGGCTCGGGCACACCGTGCCGGTCGATATAGCCTTGGGACGCAAACAACCCCACCGGCCAGCGGGCTATGCGCCGGGCGATCAGGTCAGGGTTATCCGGCCGGGTATTACGCACCGCGATGTCGGCTTCGCGCTTGGCCAGGCTGAGGATCTGGGTGGAGGCATCCAGTTGCACACGCACGTCGGGGTGCTTGTCGTGCAGGCGGGCGATGGCCGGGATCAGGAAGTCGATGGCCAGGGAGTCGGTGGTGCTGACCCGTACGGTGCCGGTCAGGCGCTCATCCAGCCCTTGGATCTGACGCTCAAGGTCGAGGGCCGAGCGCTCCATTTTCTCCACTGCGCGCATGGCCGCTTCGCCCACGGCAGTGAGCGCATACCCCTCGGAGGTGCGCAGGAACAGCGTCGCACTCAAGGACTTTTCCAGGGCGTTGATGCGACGGCCGACGGTCGCCTGATCCACCCCCAGCACCCGCGCGGCGCCGCGCAAGGTCGATTCGCGGCAGACCGCGAGGAATACCCGTGCATCGTCCCAGTTCATGGTTTTCTCCATTGCTGCATATATGCATCGGCGTGCCGCTTATTCGCAGCATTATTGCATCATCAATCATCGATATGCTGGACGCCAGAGAAAAACACCCAGGACCGCCATCATGCTCGACACTCACACCCCCTCCCACCGCGCGATCTGGCTGCCGATCTTCGCCGGCCTCTGTGCCAGCCTGGTCAGCATTGGCCTGGCGCGGTTTGCCTACACGCCGTTGATCCCCAGCTTGATCCAGGCCCACTGGTTCAGCGCCAGCGACGTGGTGTACCTCGGCGCCGCCAACCTGGTGGGCTATCTGGTCGGCGCGCTGATCGGCAGGCCCCTCGCCCAACGGACCTCGAACAAAAGCACCCTGCGACTGATGATGGTGGCGGTGACCTTGGCTTTTTTTGCCTGTGGCTTCCCGTTGTCGCTGGTGTGGTTCTTCGCCTGGCGCTTGCTGTCGGGCATTGGCGGTGGCGCGATCATGGTGTTGGTCGCCGCGACGGTGCTGCCCCACATACCAGCGGCACGTCGAGGCTTGGCCAGTGGCGCGATTTTCCTGGGGATCGGTTTGGGCATTGCCGGCTCCGGCACCCTGGTCCCGCCGCTGTTGAGCCTGGGCTTGCAGCAGACCTGGTTTGGCCTGGGTTTGTTGGCATTGGTGCTGACGGCCGCGAGCTGGTTTGCCTGGCCCAACGACGCGCTGCACGAGGCGGTGGTGCACGCGGTTAAGCCAGTGCCAACGCCCGCCGGTGTCTACTTGTTGTTTGCGCAATACGCGTTTATGGCGGCGGGCCTGGTGCCGGCCATGGTGTTCCTGGTGGATTACGTGGCCCGTGGCCTGGGCGATGGCGCACAAGTGGGCGCGATGGTCTGGGTGATGTACGGCCTGGGCTCGATTGTCGGGCCGGTCACTTACGGTTTCCTGGCCGACAAGCTCGGCGCGCGCTCCAGTATTCGCCTGGTGTTGGTGGTGCAAGCGGTGGCCGTCGGCCTGTTACCCTTTACCGGCTCGTTTATTGCCTTGGCGATGCTGGCGGTGATCCTTGGCTCGTTTCCACCGGGCATCGTGCCACTGGCCCTGGCGCGCGTGCATGAGTTGCTGCCCAACCATCACCAGCAACAAGTGGCATGGAGCCGCGCGACGGTTTCCTTCGCGACGTTCCAGGCACTGTCCGGGTTTGCCTATTCGGTGCTGTTCAACGGCAGCGGCGGCAACCATGCACTGCTGTTCATGCTGGCGGCCGGGGCGATTGTGATCGCGCTGTTGCTGGAACTGGCCCTGCTGCTGAACCGCCGACCGCTCGCAACGGTCCCAACCCATACGCTCACCCTTACAGGACTCACCCAATGACCCTGCCTACCGACATGACCCTGATCGAAATCACCACCCCCGGCGGCCCCGAGGTGCTCAAGCCGCGCCAAGTGCCCGTACCCGCCCCGGCCGCCGGTGAGATCCTGATTCGCGTGCACGCCGCCGGGGTCAATCGCCCCGACGCCCTGCAACGCGCGGGTAAGTACCCGATGAAACCCGGCATGAGCCCGATTCCCGGCCTGGAAGTGGCGGGTGAAGTGGTGGCGCTGGGTGAAGGCGTCAGCGAATACGCCCTTGGCGACAAGGTCTGCGCCCTGACCAACGGCGGCGGCTACGCGCAATATTGCGCGGTACCCGCCGGCCAGGCGTTGCCGATCCCCGACGGCCTGTCGTGGATTCAAGCCGCCGCGATCCCGGAAACCTTCTTTACCGTGTGGGCCAACCTGTTCGGCATCGGCGGCGCCCACAAGGGCCAGCGCGTGCTGATCCACGGCGGCACCAGCGGCATCGGCACCACCGCGCTGATGCTGTGCCGCGAGTTCGGCATCCACACGTTCGCCACCGCCGGCAGCGCCGACAAATGCGCCGCCATCCGTGACCTGGGTGCCGAGGCGATCAATTATCGCGAGCAGGACTTTGCCGAGGTCATCGGTGCCGAGGGCGTGAATGTGATCCTCGACATCATGGGCGGCTCATACCTCAACAACAATCTGAAGGCGTTGAGCATGGACGGGCGCCTGGTGATGCTGGGTTTTCTCGGCGGCGCCAAGGCCAATGATGTGGACCTGCTGACCATCCTCGGCAAACGCGCGATTGTCACCGGCTCGTTGCTGCGCGCGCGGACCAAAGATGAGAAAGCCGCCATCGCCGAGCAATTGCGCGAGCATGTGTGGCCGGTGCTGTCAGCCGGGCGCTGCCTGCCGATGATTGATCAGGTGTTTGATTACACCGAGGCCGACAAGGCCCATGGGCGGATGGAGGGTGGCGAGCATATTGGCAAGATTGTGTTGCGGGTGATCTGAACCCATCACCCATCAACTGCAGAAAGCTGGCTTATGTGGGAGCGGGCTTGCTCGCGAATGCGGTGCATCATTCAACATATCTGTGTCTGATACACCGCTTTCGCGAGCAAGCCCGCTCCCACATTTGATCTGCTGTGTATTTAAGGCCGCCGTTTTAACGGTAGGTTGGATAGTCGGTATAACCCTGCGCCGAACCACCATACATGCCTTCAACCCGCAGCGGGTTCAGCGGCCAGCCGTTAAACAGCCGTTGCGGCAAATCCGGGTTGGCAATGAACGGCCGACCAAACGCAATCAAATCCGCCAGCCCCGCTTGCACCAGTTTCTCACCGCGTTCAGCGGTGTAACGCCCGGCATAGATGATGCGCCCGCTGAAGCTCGCGCGCACGGCACGGCGGAAGGTTTCCGGCAGTTCCGGTGCGTTGTCCCAGTCGGCTTCGGCAATGGACAGGTAGGCGATGCCCGCCGCTTCCAGCACTTTGACGGCTTCGATATAGGTGTGGTGCGGGTCTTCTTCCACCAGGCCGATGTAGACCCGGTCCTGGTCCGTGCCGCTGAACAGCGGCGAAAAACGCACACCCAGGCGTTGCGGGCCGATGGCCTCGCTGACGGCCTCGACGATTTCCCGCAGGAAACCCAGGCGGTTGTGCAACGAGCCGCCGTATTCATCCTCACGCTGGTTGGCATGGGCCGAGATGAACTGGTTGACCAGGTAACCGTTGGCCGAATGAATCTCCACCCCATCAAACCCGGCCGCTATGGCGTTGCGTGCCGCCTGGGCATACAGCCCGACCAGGTCCTTGACCTCTTGCGTGCTCAGCGCGCGCGGTACCGGCGGTTGCACCAGTTCACCGGCGCCCGGCGCGGTTTCGATAAAGGCCTTGACCTGCTGCGGCTGGATCGCCGACGGCGCCACCGGTGCTGCGCCGTCGGGTTGCAAATCGTGGTGGGACACGCGCCCCACATGCCACAACTGGGCAAAGATCACCCCGCCCTCGGCATGCACCGCGTCGGTGACCTGGCGCCAGCCCTCGATCTGCGCCGGCGTGTAGATGCCCGGCGTCCACGCATACCCCTGGCCACGCGGTTCGATCTGCGTGCCTTCGCTGACCATAAACCCCGCCGACGCGCGTTGGCGGTAGTACTCGGCCATCAGGTCGGTGGCGACATCACCCGGTTGGGCGCTGCGCTGGCGGGTCAACGGCGGCAGCACAATGCGGTTGTTCAGGGTGTGTCGGCCCAGTTGCAGCGGGGTGTTCAAAACGTTGTCTGTCATGTGGGGTTTTCCAAATCCGGGACGAGCAAAAGCCTTGGCGACTCCATGGAGTCGCCAATCAATAAAGGGATGAATTAAGTTACGCGGTGAGTTTCAGCAGCGCCTTGGCCACATCGCTGGAGCTGCCCGGGTTCTGCCCGGTGACCAGCAAGCCATCGACGATCACAAAGGATTGCCAATCGGCGCCCTTCTCGTACTGGCCGCCGAGTTTCTTGAACTCGTCTTCCACCAGGAACGGCACCACGTCGGTCAATTCCACCGCGGCTTCTTCCGAGTTGGAGAAACCGGTGACGCGACGGCCCTTGACCAGCGGCTCACCGTTGACCGCCTTGACGTGGCGCAGCACGCCCGGCGCATGGCAGACAAAGCCGATGGGCTTGCCGGCGCGTTCGAATGACTCGATCAGCGCAATTGAAACCGGCGACTCCGCCAGGTCCCACAGCGGGCCGTGGCCGCCTGGGTAGAACACGGTGTCGAAGTCGTCGGCATTCACCGCGTCCAGCTTCAGCGTGGTGGCCAGGGCTTTCTGCGCAGCCGGGTCGGCGGCGAAGCGGTGGGTCTGTTCGGTCTGGAAGTCCGGCAGGTCGCTGACCGGGTCCAGCGGCGGCTGCCCGCCGGCCGGGGATGCCAGCACCACTTCGGCACCCGCATCCAGGAACGCGTAATACGGTGCCGCAAACTCTTCGAGCCAGAAGCCGGTCTTGCGGCCGGTGTTGCCCAACTGATCGTGAGAGGTCAAAACCATCAATACTTTCATTGTCGAGTGCCTCGGGATGACTGAGGGTTGAAGCTTAGGAGCCGGGGCGCAACGGCACAACGTCATATCCGCAAGGTTTTCGGACATGCACGCTGGCAGTTGCCGTTTGCCCGCCAGCCGCCGACAATCCCACCTCCCCCGCCCCTTGGAGAGATGCGATGCACAGCGTTGCGCTGCTGGTTTACCCGAATTTTGAATGCCTGAGCCTCAGTGTCGGCTCGGTGTTCGAGTGCGCGAACCTGCTGCGGGGCGAGCCGGCCTATGAGTTCCACCTGGTGTCGGAGAGTGGCGGCGCGGTGATGACGTCCCAGGGGTTCTCGGTGAACACCACGCCGATCCGGGCGGAGGGCTACGACACGCTGATCGTCGGCGGCTATATGGAGTTCCGCCTGCCGGAGGCCAACCTGCTGGCGTTGGTCACGGCCGCCGCGGCCCAATCGCGGCGGGTCGCTTCGTTGTGCATGGGCATCTTTGTGCTGGCCGACGCCGGCCTGCTGGAAGGCAAGCGCACCACCACCCACTGGATTCACGCGCCGGCCTTTCGCAAGCGCTACCCGCAGATCCAGTTGGACGAAGACCGCTTGTTCGTGGTGGACGGCCAGATCTGGACCGGCGCCGGCATGAGCGCCGGCGTGGACATGGCCCTGGCCATGGTCGAGAACGACCTGGGCAGCGACCTGGCACGGCGCATCGCGCGCAAACTGGTGATCGCCCAGCGCCGGGGCAGCGAGCAGTCGCAACTGTCGGCCTTGCTGGAGCTGGACCCGAAATCAGACCGCGTGCAACTGGCCCTGGCCTATGCCCGCGAAAACCTCACCCACGATCTTTCCGTGGATGCCTTGGCCGACGTCGCACGGCTCAGCCCGCGCCAGTTCAGCCGGGTGTTCCGCGAAGAAACCGGGCAAACCCCGGCCAAGGCCATCGAAGCCCTGCGGGTAGAAGCCGCGCGCACCCTGATGGAAACCAGCCGCCACCCGGTGGAAGTGGTGGCCCGCGAAACCGGTTTTGGTGACCGCGAGCGCATGCGCCAGGCGTTCCTGCGCGCCTTCGGCCAGCCGCCGCAGGTGATGCAGCAAGCGTTTAATGCAGCGCCACCCGCGTGATCAAGTAGCTCACCAGGTTCGGCTCATCCTCCAGCTCCAGCGTCTGCACCGGGCGCGGCAGGTTATCCAGCACGGTGCGCCAGAATGCCTGGGACACTTCATCCTGGTCATAGAAACGCACCAGCCAATTGGCCTCGCCGCTGCACAGCACCTGGGTGGCGATGGCGCGGCCGATGCCTTTGCGGCGGTAGCGCTTGAGAATGAACAGATCGGCCAACTCCAGGGCGTCCATCCCCGGGATCTCGCTGCCTTCGATCAGCAGGAAGCCGGCGATATAGCCGTCCACCAGCAACAGGTTGGCGCTCCACTGCGGGTCTTGCCAATAGCGCGCCAGGTGTTCGTCATGGATGTAGAAACGGCCGTCCCCTTCGACATCTTCCTGCTCCCAGTCCGACGACTCGTAGGCGTAGTACTGGTAGAGATTGCGGATCAGCTCGGCGTCTTCGGGGCCGGTCTGGATCAGTTCTACGGTGGTTTCAGGCATGGGACTCTCGGTGAAAAAATGCAGGGCGCCATTGTTCACAAAACCTTCATGCAGGCCAATACATTGTCCAACCTTTCTGTTTGCTGAACCGAAGGCGGATTTGTGCCGGCCCACGGCAACATCCTGAAACATTTAGCCTAGACTGCGCGGGATTCCGTTTTTTTCTCAAGGACACGCACTGTGAGCAATGTCTGTACCGCGGGCCTGGATGTGGGCTTTGCCTCCCTGGATTACTTGCAAATCTTCATCCTGGGCGTGATCCAGGGCATCACCGAACTGTTGCCGGTGTCGTCCACCGCCCATATGCGCGTGGTGCCCGCCCTGCTCGGCTGGCAAGACCCGGGCTCGGCGTTTTCGGCGGCGATGCAGTTGGCGGCGCTGGCGGCGGTGGTCAGTTACTTCTGGCGCGACGTGCGCCAAGTGACCACCGGCAGCATCAGTGCGGTGCGCCGGGGCGACTACAACGACCGCTGGTTCAAGCTGGCAGTGGCGATTGTGCTGGCGACCATTCCCATCGGCATCGCCGGATTGGCGCTGTCTTCGACCTTGAACGCGTGCAACTCGCCGTTGCGTGGGTTGATGGTGATCGGCATTTCCTGCGTGGTCATGGCCGTGCTGCTGGCCGTGGCGGAAGTGCGCGCACGCCACACCCGGGAGATGGGTGAGATGCGCCTGCGCGATGCGTTGATCGTCGGCATTGCGCAGATTGGTGCGTTGATTCCGGGGGTATCGCGTTCCGGCTCGACGTTGACCGCCGCGCTGTTCCTCAACTTCAAGCGTGAAGAAGCGGCGCGTTTCTCCTTCCTGCTGGGCCTGCCGGCCATTGCCCTCGCCGGGCTGAAGGAGCTGTGGGTGCTGCTGCGCGCCGACCTGCCGGCGCATGCCTGGCCGCATCTGCTGTTTGGTCTGGTGGTGGCGAGCGTCTCGGCGTTTTTTGCGATCTGGGGGTTGATGAAGTTTCTGGAACGGTTCTCGACCTGGCCGTTTGTGATTTACCGGGCGTTGTTGGGGGTGTTCCTGATTGTGGCGGTCAGCACTGGCCTGCTGACCTGACACAATCCTCAAAACACATCCAATCTAATGTGGGAGCGGGCTTGCTCGCGAAAGCGGTGTGTCAGTCAGCCTATTCAGTGACTGATCCACCGCTTTCGCGAGCAAGCCCGCTCCCACAAAAGCCAGCTCCCACAGTTGGACTGTGTTGTTTTAGAGGCCGCCGCTTCGGTCGGCCAGTTCTTCGAGCAAGTCAGCCGACGGCACAAAAAACAACCCACCGGTCACCGCCGTGCTGAAATCCAGCAACCGGTCATAGTTGCCCACCGGGCGCCCGACAAACATATTCTCCAGCATCAACTCCAACGGCTGCGGCGAGCGCGCGTAGCCGATGAAATAGGTGCCGAACTCCCCCGCCCCCGGCCGCCCAAAGGGCATGTTGTCGCGCAGGATCTTCACTTCATTGCCGTCCTCATCGGTAATCACCGTCAGCGCGCTATGAGAGTTGCTCGGCTTGGCTTCATCGTCCAACTCGATATCCGCCAGCTTGGTGCGCCCGATCACCTTCTCTTGGGCCTCCACCGTCAGGCCGTTCCAAGCGTTCATGTTGTGCAGGTACTTCTGCACCAGCACGTAGCTGCCACCGCGAAACTCGCTGTCTTCATCACCGACAATGGTGAACCCTTCGGCCTTGCGCCCCACCGGGTTCTCAGTGCCGTCGACAAAGCCGATGATGCTGCGCATATCGAAGTAGCGGAAACCCTGGACCTCATCCACCACCTTGACGCTATCCCCCAGCGCCGCCATCAACTGGGTGGCCAGTTCGAAACACAGGTCCATCTGCTCGGCGCGGATATGCAGCAGGATATCCCCCGGCGTCGCTACGGCCATGCGCCCTTGCACCCCAAACTCACGAAACGGATGCAGCGCCGCCGGGCGTGGCGCGCCGAACAACCGGTCCCAGGCATCCGAGCCAAACCCGCAGACACAGGTGAGGTTGCCGTCCGGCACGCGCTTGCCCACCGAGCGCACCAACCCGGCGATGTCGGCGCACCAGGCACGCACCGTATCGACATTGCCGGGCGCCAAGGTGGCGACCATGAAAATCGCGCTGCGGGTGATCGGGTGGCACACCGACTGTGGTTCCAGAGGTGGCAGAACAGAGGATGGGGTCATGGTGAGCGTCCAGGCTTAAAGGGCGAGATTTAACCCGCGCAGATTAGCAGATCATTTCTGACAGCTGCACCACACCTCGCGGATCAACGCTTGCAGCTTCAAGGCTTCGCTCCAGCGATCACTGATCTCGCGACCGTCTGCGCCGGTAATTGCGTACGGCGGCGGCCCCAGCTCGCAGGTGAAGGACAGGCTGTGCGGCGTGTCGGGCCGCGCCAGCCAGTCTTCGATCCCGTAGCGCCACCACTCGGTGAAGCGCTGCACCCAGGGTTGGTGCTGGGGAAAGTCCAGGGAAACCTGCACCTGTTCGCTGCTCGCCACACGCCCATGGAAGCCCCAGCTGTGGCGCAGGATTGTGCGGATCTGTTCATCATCTTCAACGGCGCCCGGCTCGGGCAGTTCGCGTCCGACCACGTAGTGCGACAGGTCGGCCAACAGCTTCAAGTCAGGCATCTGCGCCAGCAGATCCAGGGTAAACAGCAGGTCGTTGGTCAGCCGATAACGATGGGTTTCCAGTAGCACCGGAAAATCCACCTGCTCGGCCAGGCGCTGCCAGCCCTCCACCAGCCGCGCCGCGTCGGCCTGGGTACGCGGGCGCACGTCAGCCTGCAAGGTGAGGTGGTGACAGCCGTAGCGGCTGATCACATCCAGCGCGGCGGCCAGGTCATCCACCGATTGCGGAAAGAGTTGGCCCTCGATCTGCAAGCCCCTGGCCGAGGCGGCGGCGTGCAAACGCGCGACATCGGCGGGCTTCCAGTAGTGGTCGGTGATGCCGTCGAAACCGGCGGCTTGGATGCGGTCCAGTTGCACCTCGAGAGGACCGGGTTCGGTCTGCATCGCCCACAGGGATTGGAATACCAGGAATTGGCGCATCTCAGCCTCGCAACAGGTGTTTGAGGGACAGCTCGGGGTCGGCCAGGTTGGCCGCGTTCAGCACCACACGCGCCGTGATCAGGCGTTCACACAGCTTGATGTCCTTGGCCGCGCCATTGCCCGGCGCCCAGCCGCAGGCGCCTTGCAACCGCTGATCAGCGTCGAGGTAGAACAGCAGCAAGCCACCGCCGGGCAAGGTGCGGCTGACCACTGCGGGCGTCATCCCCCCCACGGTCAGCAAGCCCCAGTCGTACTGGTCGGACCAGAAACCGGGCAGCGCGTCGAAGGGCAACTCGCGCCCCAGCAAGTTCAGCGCCGCATGCCGGCCCTGGGCTTCGGCGTTGCGCCAGGTTTCCTGGCGCTGGTACAGACCATCCTGGCGAAACTCGCAGACATCGCCGGCCGCATAGATGTTGGCCGCGCTGGTGCGCAGAAACCCATCCACACGAATGCCCTGCCCCACGTCCAGCCCCGCCGCCGTCGCCAACTCGATATTGGGCTGCATGCCGATACCCACCACCACGCGGTCGCAGGGCAGGCGCTGGCCGTCCACCAGCAGCACACCGTCCGCCTGGATGGACTCCAGTGCCACGTTCAAGCGCACATCCACCCCGTGCTCACGGTGCAGATTCAGCAACGCCTCGGAAATGGCCGGCGGCAACACCCGCCCAGCCAGTCGCGGCCCGGCTTCCAGCACCGTGACTTCACAGCCCAGGCCACGGGCGGTCGCCGCCACTTCCAGGCCGATAAAGCCGCCGCCGACCACCACCAATCGCGTGCCGGGCTTTAGCGCATCACGCAGGGCCAACGCTTCATCGTGGGTGCGCAGGTACAGCACGTTGGCGGGCGCCTGGGGCAAGCGCCGGGCGCGGCCACCGGTGGCCAGCAACAAACCGGCGTAGGGCAGCCATTGGCCGTCGGCGAGTTGCAGGCGGTGTTGCTCGGGCTCCAGTTGAGTCACCGGGTTGGCAGCGATATGTTCGATGTTCAATTCAGCCAAGCGCTCGCGGTCGCACAGGCTGTAGCCGGCCAGATCCGCAGAGCCTTGCAGCAGCCCTTTGGACAGCGGCGGCCGTTCGTAGGGCAGATGGGGCTCGTCGCCGATCAGGATCAGCCGCCCGCTGTAGCCTTCTTCGCGCAGGGTCAGCGCCGCACGGCCACCGGCATGGCCGGCGCCGACGATAATCAAGGGAGCGTTCATCGTCACACCGTGACGGCGAGCAACACCCGCCCCGCTTCGACCCGCACCGGGTAGGTCTTGAGGTTGACGCACACCGGCGCGCCCATGGCCTTGCCGGTGCGGTAATCAAAGCGTCCGTTGTGCTTGGGGCATTCGATCACGTGGTCCATCACCAGGCCGTCGGCGAGGTGGATTTTCTCGTGGGTGCACAGGCCGGCCGTGGCGAAAAACTCGTTCTCGGCCGAGCGATACACCGCGTAGGTATGCGCGCCGTGGTCGAAGCGCAGCACGTCTTCTTCGTCTATTTCGCCCACGGCGCAGACGTCGATCCATTGATCGTTCATGGTGTTTGTCTCCAGGTGATTGGCTAATTCTGTGGCGAGGGAGCTTGCTCCCGCTGGGCTGCGAAGCAGCCCCCAGATCAGCCTTCGGGATTGGTCTGGAAGAACGCGCCGGTTTCATTGGGGCTGCTGCGCAGCCCAGCGGGAGCAAGCTCCCTCGCCACAACAGGCTCGCCTGCACCGGGAATAGGCCGCTGGATGAAGTAGTTCGGATCGCTGCGCTGCTTCCACACCGTCGGCAGGATTTCCTTGTACGCCTCGAAGATATTCGCGTACGGCGGCGGGCAGTCACCACGGATCTCTTCGTGCAGTTGCTCAAGGGCGTGGTACGGCACCATCGGGTACATGTGGTGTTCGAGGTGGTAGTTCATGTCCATGTAGATAAAGCGCAGCACGCGGTTCATGTAGATGGTGCGGCAGTTGCTGCGGTGGTCGAGTACGTCCTCGGCGAGGCCGACGTGCTGGGTCAGGCCGAACAGATAGCCGAGCCAGGCGCCATAAATACTCGGCAGGCCGATCAGCATCAGCGGCAACCAGCTGTGCAGGTAGAGGGCGGTGCCGATGACCACGGCATAAATTCCCACCCAGATCCGTGCCGCGCGGAATACCTTGGGCCATTCGGATTCAGGGATGAAGTCGGCCTCCTGGGCACTCATCTTGCCGGCCGCATGACGTGCCACGCCGCTGAAGGTCTTCCAGGCCAGGGGCAGGTTGAACAGGCTGAGGAACATCATCAGGAAGCTCGGCGGACGCGGCTCGACGATCTCCGGGTCGCGGCCGACGACGATGGTGTCGGTGTGGTGCCGCGCATGGCTCCAGCGCCACACATGGGGTTCGAAGATGCACATGAAGCTCGCGACCTGATACAGCACGTCGTTCATCCAGCGGGTCTTGAACGCGGTGCCGTGGCCGGTTTCGTGCCAGCGCGGATTGGACGCGGTGCCGTACAGCACGCCGTACACGATAAAGAACGGCACGCAGGCCCAGGAGCCCCAGAACCAGTAGCCGCCAAATCCGCTGGCGGCCAGCGCGATGACCCACAGGGCGGTGTCGCGCAGGGCCGGGCCGTCGCGGCGTTGCATCAGTTCTTTCATGCGCTTGCGGGAAATCGGTGATTGATACCAGCTGGCCGAGACCAGGCCTTTTTCGGCGGCGCGGGCGGCTTCGGGGCCGGTGAGGCTGTAGTCGCGCCGGGCGGTGTGAGCGGTGTGTTCAGGCATTGTTATTGTTCTCCGCAAGCGTGGGTTTCAGGTGCGTTGTGCAACCCACGATAGAGAAGCGCTAAATCGCCCTCAAGGCCTTGAATTCATTCCCTATCAAGCTATCATCCAGGCCCAGCGGGGCTTGATAGTTTTCTATCAAGACGCTCAAGGGGCCAGCCATGCACAACAATAAACGCCCAACCATCGCCACCGTTGCCGCCCAGGCGGGCCTCAGCGTGGCCACCGTCGACCGGGTGTTGAACGCCCGCGCGCCGGTCAATCCAGACACCGCCGAACAGGTGTTCCAGGCCGCCGAAGCCGTGGGCTATTTCGCCGCGCGGTTGATCGGCCAGCGCATCCGCGAACGCCGGCCGACTTACCGTTTTGGCATCCTGCTGCTGGCCACCGCCCAGGCGTTCTACGCCAGCCTGGCGCAGGCGATTGCCCAGGCGGCCGAGCACCACGCCGGCGCCAACCTGACCTGCCAATTCGACTACATCGTCGATCGCAGCCCCAGCGCCATCGTCGCGCAGATCGAACAACTGGCGGTGCAATGCGATGCCCTGGCGGTGGTGAGTTTTGCCCACCCGCTGATCAATGCCACGCTGGCGCAGATCCGCGCAGCCGGTGTGCCCGTGGTCGCCCTGCTCTCGGATATCCACGAGCAAGCGGCGGAACCCTACGTCGGCCAGGACAACCACGTGGTCGGTCGCACCATGGGCTGGCTGCTCGCCCGTACCTGCGGCGCGCGCAAAGGCAGCGTGGGCATTCTGCTCGGCGGCCACCGCTTCCTCGGCCACCAGGCGCGGGTCACGGGCCTCCACAGCTACCTCGCCGAACACGCGCCGGGGCTCAAGCCGTTGGAGCCCCTGATCAACCTGGACAACTGCGACATCACCGAAGAAGCCACCCTCGACCTGATCACCCGCCACACCGACCTGCGCGGCCTGTGCGTAGTGGGCGGCGGCGGCGACGGCATCATCAGCGCCCTGGCGCAACTGCCCAAGCGGCCGGCGTTGTGTTGCATCTTGCAGGAGTCCACCGAGCTGTCACGCCAGGCGCTGAGCCAGGGGTTGGTGGATGTGGTGATGGATTCGCAGCCGAGGCAGACGGCGGTGGCGTTGGTGGAGTTGTTGGTGGCGTTGCAGAGTGGCGAGGGGTTTGATCCGGTCAGGCATCGGGTGTATGTGCCGCCACAGATCGTGACCTCGGAGAACATGGGTAGCTGACTCATGGAGATCAAAATGTGGGAGCGGGCTTGTGTGGGAGCGGGCTTGCTCGCGAATACGGAGTGTCAGACCCGAATGAGTTGACTGATACACCGCCTTCGCGAGCAAGCCCGCTCCCACATTTGATCTGCGCAAGGCTTGAACTTCAGTTATTGCGATAGTCCCCAGCACTCAAGCCAAACCGGCTCATCTTGTTGTACAGCCCACCCCGCGACACGTTCAGTTGCCGCGCGGCCAAGCGGATATTGCCGCCCGTACTTTCCAGCGCCGCAACGATGGCGTTCATTTCATGGCTACTGAGGTCCTGTGCCGGCTGCGGCTCATACACCCGCAGCGACGTGCGCGGCTTGGTGTCCAACGGCAAATCAAGCGGCTGGATCAACGCCCCCATCGCCAGGTTGGTCGCCCGTTCGATGCTGTTTTCCAGCTCGCGCACATTGCCCGGCCATGGGTAGGCACACAGCAACGCCAGCGCTTCCGGCGCAAAGCCCTCCACCGATTTGCGCAACGAACGGGCGTAACGCGCAAGGAAGTGCCGCGCCAGCAGCGGAATGTCTTCACGGCGCATGCGCAACGGCGGCACGGTCAGGTTCAGCACGTTGAGCCGGTAGTAAAGGTCTTCACGAAACGCGCCCTCGGCCACCGCCTGGCTCAAGTTGCGGTGTGTGGCGGCAATGATGCGCACATCCACGCGCCGCGAGTTCTTTGCGCCGACGCGGGTCACTTCGCCTTCCTGCAACACCCGCAGCAGGCTGACTTGGGCGTCGAAAGCCATGTCGCCAATCTCATCGAGAAAAATCGTGCCGCCATCCGCCAGCTCGAACTTGCCCGCCGAGCCGCCTCGGGTGGCGCCGGTGAACGCGCCTTCGACATGCCCGAACAGTTCGCTTTGCACCAGATCGCGCGGGATCGCGCCGCAGTTGACCGCCACAAACGGGCCTTTATGGCGCTCGCTACCGTTATGGATCGCCTGGGCAAACAGCTCTTTGCCGGTGCCGCTTTCGCCGAGGATCAAGGTGGTGGAGTCGCTGCGACTGGCGATGCGCCCCAGGTGCAGGGCGTCCTGGATCGCCCGTGACTGGCCCTGGATGGTGTCGAAGGTATAGCTGGCCTGGGTGCCGATGATGCGCCGGGTGATTTCGCGGATGCGCCGGTTCTCGCGCAACGAGACGATCACCCCGCCCTGCTCCAGCGGGCACACCGAGACCAGGCACGCGAGTTGGCTGCGGTCGTGCAGGTGGAAAGTGCAGTCAAGGTCGCGCACGGGCTCGCCGAGGGTATCGCTCAGCTCGCTGCGGCCCAGGTGCTGGAACGGGCGGCCGATCAACTCCAGGCCCACGCCGAACAACTGCCGGGCGTAACGGTTGAGCGCCTTGATGCAGCCGCGCTCATCCAGCACCACCAGGCCTTCGTTGAGCACTTCGAGCACGGTTTGCTGTTCTTCCAGCAGCGCTTGCAGGGCCATCTGCCGCGACACCGCATCCGCCGCCGCTTGCACGGTGCCGAGGGTGTGGAAGTGAAACCAGCCGGGCTCGGCGGTGAGGGTGAGCATGGCCAGGGTCTGGCCCTGGGCGTTCTTGATCGGCGCGGCGGCGCAGTGCATGCGGCGCTGGCGCAGGCCCGTGGCGAAGTTTTCCTCGGCCAGCACGTACACCAGGTGATCCTCGGCCAGCGCCAGGCCGGTGCAGTTGGTGCCTTGCACCGACTCCGACAGGCGGCTGCCCACCGGGGTGATATCCAGCCCGCAAAAGTACAGGGTGGTGCCGTCGGCATCGGTGAGGTTGATATGCCCGCGCGGGTTGTAGGCCAGCAGGCCGTGCATGACTTGCGCCGCAGCGTCGATCAGCACGCGGTGCGTGGCCAGGGTCGCAGCCAGGCTATCCGGCGCCACGAAGCGATAGGCGTTGTCTGCCGGATCAATCCCGGCCTGGACACTGCGCCGCCACGAATCCCAGATCACTTGGCGCACAGCGGCCGGGCGTTCGACCGCGCCGGCCCGGCACGCGTGCCACGCCTGTTCCAGCGCGGCAACCGGGCCGTCATTCAACGCCGCAGGCCCCAGGGCGGTGAGGTAGTCGAGGTCTTGTACGCTGAACGTCATGCTCATCGGGGCGTGTCCATGTTCATGTTTTTGACATGTCAGTATAGGCATGTCATAGAAATGAACACTTTTTGTTTATAGATTATTAATAATCGTTAAATATCAACACGTTATAAGTTGGCACAGCCTTTGCTCCTACCCCTTTGCCCATCAGGACTGTCCTGAGGCCAACAATAAAAAAGGGGTCACTTCATGAGTACACAGAACATCCGCCTGGGCTTGATCGGTGCCGGTCGCATGGGCAGCTTCCACGGTTTGACGGCAGCGCGGCATATCCCCGGCGCCAGCCTCGTCGCCATCGCCGACCCCACCCCAGGTCAAGCCGCACGCCTGGCGGCGGAACTGGGGGTGGCCAAGGTCTACACCGACCCGCAGCAGCTGCTCGACGACCCGGACATCGACGGCGTGATCATCGCCGCCCCCGCCCGCAGCCACGCCGAACTGGTGATCAGCGCTGCCCGCGCCGGCAAGGGGATCTTCTGCGAAAAACCCATGGCCATCACCCTCGATGAAGCCGACCGCGCCATCGCCGCCGCTGCCGATGCACGCGTGCCATTGCAGGTCGGTTTCAACCGGCGCTTCGCCAAGAGCTTCCGTACCGCGCACCTCGACGTCGCCGCTGGGCGCATCGGTACGCCGCAGTTGCTGCGCTCGCTGACCCGCGACCCGGCGCTGAACAATCCCGCTGCGTCGCCGCAATGGGTGATTTTCCTCGAAACCCTGATCCACGACTTCGACACCCTGCGCTACCTCAACCCCGGCGCCGAAGCCGTGCAGGTGTATGTCATGGCTGACGCGCTGATCGCCCCGGCGTACAAGAGCAAAGGTTTCCTCGACACCGCCGTGGTCGCGATCCGCTTCGACAACGGCGCCATCGCCACCGCCGAGGCCAACTTCCAGGCCGTGTACGGTTACGACGTGCGCGGCGAAGTGTTCGGCAGCGAAGGCATGCTGAGCATGGGCAGCCTGAATGATTCGGACCTGGTGCGTTACCTGGCCCAGGGCATCCAGGCCGATACCCAGCGCCTGGACACTGATCTTTTGCGCGACGCCTACATCGCCGAACTCAACCACTTCGCCGACTGCCTGCGCACCGGCGCCAAGCCGATGGCCAGCGGCGAAGACGCCCGTGCCGCCCTGGCGATTGCCCGCGCGTGCATCGAGTCGTTCCAGCAAGGCAAGGCGGTGGCCGTATGAGCCCGTTCAAACTGGCGATCAGTGCCGAGATGGTGTTTCTCGACCTGCCGTTCATCGAACGGGTCAAGCGCATTCACGCCTTGGGCTTCAGTGCGGAAATCTGGAACTGGACCGACAAGGACATCGGCGCCCTGGCCGCCACCGGCGCTGACTTCACCTCGATGACCGGCTACATCAGCGGCACCCTCACCGACCCGGATGGCATCCGCCAGCTGCTCGACAGCGCCCGCGAATCCCTCGGCGTTGCCGAACGCTTGAATTGCCCCAGCCTCAACCTGCACGGCACCGGCCTGGGTGACGGCGGCCTGCCGGTGCAACCGGTCAGCCACACCACCGGGCGCATGTGGCTGAGCGCCTGCAAGACCCTGGAAAAAATCGCCCGCCTGGGGGAAGACGCCGGCCGCGTGTTCCTGCTGGAAAACCTCAACACCGAAGTCGACCACCCCGGCACCCCGTTCGCCCGCGCCGACGACACCCTGGGGCTGATCGAAGCCGTGGGCAGCCCGCACCTGAAAATGAACCTGGACCTGTACCACGCGCAGATCGGCGAAGGTAACTTGATCGAACTGATCCAGCGCGCCGGCAGCGCCATCGGTGAAATCCAGGTGGCCGATGTGCCCGGGCGCAAGGAACCCGGCACCGGTGAAATCCACTACCCTGCGATTGCCAGGGCCTTGCATGCCATGGGCTACACCGGCGTGGTCGGCCTTGAAGGCTGGGCCAGCGGCGACAGCGAACTGGCCCTGGAGCGATTCCGTCAAGCGTTCACCCTATAACAATAAAAGGACCACCCTTATGAACCGCTATTCGTTGATTGTTGCCTCGCTGTTACTGCTGTTCAGCCCGTGGACGCTCGCCGATTACCGCATCGGCGTGAGCATTGCGCGGGTCGACGATAACTTCATGACCTACGTGCGCAACGGCCTGGAAACAGCCGCCAAGCAGCAAGGGGTGAAGATCCAGTTCGAAGACGCCCAAGGCGATGTGGTGCGCCAGCTCAACCAGGTCGAAGGCTTTCTCAACCAGAAAGTCGACGCAGTGATCGTGCTGCCGGTGGACACTTCCGCCACCGCCAACATGACCCGCGCCGCCGTGGCCGCCAAGACTCCGCTGGTGTACGTCAACCGCCACCCGGACGAGCGCACCCTGCCCAAGGGCGTGGTCACCGTGGCCTCCAACGACATCGAGGCCGGGCAATTGCAGATGCGCTTCCTCGCGGAAAAACTCGGCGGCAAAGGCAACGTGGCGATCATCATGGGCGACCTCGCACAGAACGCCACCCATGACCGCACCGAAGGCGCCAAGCAGGTGCTCAAGGACTTTCCCGGGATCAAGGTGGTCGAGCAGCAAAGCGCCGAATGGCAACGCAGCAAAGGCATGGACCTGACCAGCAACTGGCTGCTGGCGGGCACCCAGTTCGATGCGATTGTCGCCAACAACGACGAAATGGCCATCGGCGCCGGGATGGCGTTGCAGCAGGCGGGCAAGGCCAAGGGTGATGTGGCGATTGTCGGCATCGACGGCTTGCCGGATGGGCTCGCGGCGGTGAAGCGTGGGTTGTTGGCGGCGTCGGTGTTCCAGGACCCGAAGGCGCAGGCGGCCAAGGCGGTGGAGTCGGCGATCCGGATGATCAAGGGTGAAGCGATTGAGTCGGAGGTGTGGGTGCCGTTTGAGCTGATCAAGCCGGAGCAGGTGGCGGTGTTTGAGCAGCGCTACAAATAGCCTGGAGTACACAGATCCAACTGTGGAACACAGATCCAACTGTGGGAGCGGGCTTGTGTGGGAGCGGGCTTGCTCGCGAATACAGGGTGTCAGTCACTTATATTTCGACTGAACCACCGCATTCGCGAGCAAGCCCGCTCCCACATTTTCTATCGCGTCAGTCCAGGTCGCTTGCGTCGTGCCGCTCGGCCAATTGCTCATGAGGCTCACCGGAAACCCGATTCACCCGCCGCCCCCGCTGCACCGCCGGTCGCGCTTCAATCGCCTCGGCCCAACGCAGCACGTGCTTGTACTCATGCACCGACAAAAACTCCGCCGCCCCATACAAACGCCCTTTGACCAACCCACCGTACCAAGGCCAGATGGCAATATCGGCGATGGTGTATTCATCCCCGGCGATGTATTCACTCACCGCCAAACGCTGGTCCAGCACGTCCAGCTGGCGCTTGGTCTCCATGGCAAAGCGGTTGATCGCGTATTCCATCTTGCTCGGCGCATAGGCATAAAAATGCCCGAAACCGCCGCCCAGGTACGGCGCGCTGCCCATCTGCCAGAACAGCCACGACAGGCACTCCGCACGGGCCGCCGGTTCAGTGGGGAAAAACTCGCCGAACTTCTCTGCCAGGTACTGCAGGATCGCGCCGGACTCGAACACGCGAATCGGCGTGGCGCCGCTGCGGTCCTGCAACGCCGGGATCTTGGAGTTCGGGTTGACCCCGACAAAGCCGCTGCCGAACTGGTCGCCGTCGCCGATCTTGATCAGCCAGGCATCGTATTCGGCGCCGCTGTGCCCCAGGGCCAGCAGCTCTTCGAGGAGAATCGTGACCTTTTGCCCATTGGGCGTGGCCAGGGAATACAACTGCAGCGGGTGCTTGCCGACCGGCAGCTCTTTGTCATGGGTGGCACCGGCAATGGGCCGGTTGATACTGGCAAAGGTGCCGCCGTTTTCGGTGTCCCAGG
This sequence comes from Pseudomonas sp. B611, assembly GCF_055407965.1. NCBI lineage: Bacteria > Pseudomonadati > Pseudomonadota > Gammaproteobacteria > Pseudomonadales > Pseudomonadaceae > Pseudomonas > Pseudomonas sp. B611. Next base: position 49,697 of record NZ_JBUZST010000018.1, on the reverse strand, counting down.
TCCACACTTTCGGGGGTACGTAGTCGGTCATGCTTACTGCTCCAGAGGCGCTTGCGATCAACGAAGCGCTCCAGACTAAACCAAAGGTTGATGGCTCGTCACACAGTGAATGCCGCCGCCACCCGCCGCAATCGCGTCGATATTGAGCTGTAGCACCTTGCGCTCCGGGTAGAGCCGGGACAGCAAGTCCAGCGCCTTGCGGTCTGCCAGCGGGTCGCCGAACTCCGGGGCGATAACCGCACCGTTTATCACGAAGTAATTGATGTAGCCCGCAGCGAAGTCCGGGTTGCCCTGGCTAAAGCGGTTTTTGCGTGGCTTGAGCGGCGGCGACACAGTGTGCACCTGCAACGGGCGGCCGTCGGCGTCGCTGGCGTTCTTGAGGATATCCAAATGCGCCAGGGTGACCTTGTGGTCGTAGGACTCGGGGTCGGTGTCGAGGTTGGCCAGCACCACGCCTGGTGCGACGAAGCGTGCATAGAAATCCACATGGGCGTCGGTGATGTCCTTGCCCTTGATGCCCGGCAGCCAGATGATCTTGCGCAGGCCCAGGCGCTCCTTAAGTTCGGCTTCGACCTCGGCCTTGCTCCAGTCGGGGTTGCGGTTGCGGTTGATCCAACTGCTTTCGGTCATGATGCCAGTGCCCAGGCCGTCCACCTCGATGGCACCGCCCTCGCCTACCAGCTCACTGCGGACATGCTTGGCCGCGGTTTCTTCGGCGACCAGCGCCGCCAGCAACGCATCGTCGGCGTGCTGCTGCTTGTTGCCCCAGCCGTTGAAATTGAAGTCCACCGCCCGCTGGCCGCCGGCGCCATCAATGACAAAATTGGCGCCGGTGTCGCGCATCCAGATGTCGTCCAGCGCGGTTTCGACAAAGGTGATATTGCGTGTGCCGCAGTGTTTTTCGGCCAGTGAACGCTCGTCTTCGCGGCAGAACACGGTGACCGGTTCATACGTGGCAATCGCTCGGGCGATGCGGCCCAGGGCGGCTTGCACATCGGCGGTGAAGTCCTCCCAGATCGCGTCCTGGGCGCCAAAGGCGATAAAGGCCTGGCGGTGTGTTTCGCCTTCGTCGGGCATGTAGAAACCACCGCGAGTGGCGGCGCGGATGTGCGGGGCAATCAGGGTCATGGCGCAGACCACAGCGGCTTGTTTGATGAAGGTGCGACGGGTTGGCATGAAGTTCTCTGCTTACAATTCTGAATTGAAAAACACCCCCTTTGTGGCGAGGGAGCTTGCTCCCGCTGGAGTGCGCAGCGCTCCCACGCTTCTGGGGCCGCTACGCAGCCCAGCGGGAGCAAGCTCCCTCGCCACAAAAGCATTCTCAGGGAACAAAAGTGTTCTCAGGGCGTTGCTGTCTTGAATTTAGTCCACACACGCATGCGTGCACGCATATCGGCCTGGGGAATGTCCTTGCCGGCGATCAACCTCGTGAAGGTGGCCGCATCGGGGTAGATGTCGGGGTTGTCGCGCAGGCTCGCTTCCACGTCCGGGCGGGCCTTGGCGTTCGACGTGGGGTAGCCGGTGAGGTTGGTGATGGCGGCCATGTTCTGCGGGCGCATCACGAAGTTGATAAACGCGTAGGCGTATTCCGGGTGCCGGGCATCGACGGGGATGGCCATGGTGTCCATCCATACCGTGGTGCCTTCGCGGGGGATGTGATAGCCGAACGTCACCGGCTTGCCGGCCGCGTCGGCGGCGCGCTGGGCCTGGGTCATGTCGCCGCTGTAGCCGAGGGACAGGCACAGATTGCCGTTGACCAGGTCGGTCACCGGTTGCGATTGGAACTTGCGGATATAGGGACGCACCTTGAGCAGCAATGCACTCGCCGCCGCCAGGTCCTCGGGCTTGGCGCTGCGCGGGTCGCGGCCCAGGTAGTTGAGCACCACGGCGAGGACTTCGTCCGGTGAGTCGATCAGCGAGATCCCGCAGTCGGCAAACTTCGCCGCCAGTTCCGGCTTGAACAGCAAGTCGAGGCTGTTGACCGGTGCGTTCGGCAAGCGTTGTTCAATCTGTCGGGTGTTGTAGGTCAGGCCGATGGTGCCCCAGGTGTACGGCACCGTGGCCTGGTTGGAATGCACATAGTGGGTGCGCAGCTGTTGCAGGCCCGGCTCGATATCCGCCAGCGCGGTGAGCTTGGCGGGGTCCAGGGTTTGCAGGCTGCCGGCACGCATCAGCCGTTCGGCCACGGTGTCGCCGGGGAAGATCAGGTCATAGCCGCTGCCGCCGGCCATCAACTTGGCTTCCAGGGTTTCGCTGCCGTCCATCACGTCATAGATCACCTGGATGCCGGTTTCGGCGGTGAAGTTGGCCAGGGTATCGGCGGCGAAATAATCGGCCCAGTTGTAGAGCTTGAGGGTTTTGTCATCCGCGGACACGCAGGCGCTGGTGAGCAGCAGCGCACAACTCAAGAGTATTTTCATGATGGACGACCGTCGAGGGTGAGCAGGCTGGCGTACATCTCCGGGCGACGGTCGCGGAAGATGCCCCAGGTCAGGCGTTCTTCGCGCATTACCGCCAGATCCAGGCGCTGCACGAGCACGCCGGTGCTGTCGCGGTCGGCTTCGGCCAGTAACTTGCCCTTGTGGTCGCAGATAAACGACGAGCCGTAGAAGGCCATTTGCAGCGCCGGGTCGGTGGTCGCCACTTCACGGCCGACGCGGTTGGCGGCCACCACCGGCAGGATATTCGCCGCCGCATGGCCGCGCATGGTCACTTGCCAATGGTCGCGCGAATCCAGGGTGGCACAGCCCGGCTCGGAGCCGATGGCGGTGGGAAACAGCAGCACCTCGGCGCCTTGCAACGCCAGGCAGCGCGCGGTTTCGGGAAACCACTGGTCCCAGCAGATGCCGATACCGAGGCGCCCGAAGGCCGTGTCCCACACGCGAAAACCCGTGTCGCCGGGGCTGAAATATTCCTTCTCCTGATAGCCGATGGCGTTGGGGATATGGGTCTTGCGGTACACCCCCAGCAAACGCCCGTCGGCGTCCGCCACGCTGAGGGAGTTGAAGAAGGCGTTGCCGGCCTTTTCGAACCAGCTCAACGGCAGCACCACCCCCAGTTCCCTGGCTAGGGCGGCGAAGCGCTGCAGCACGCGGCTATGAGCGTACTCCTCGGCCAGCGCCAAATGCTGGTGGTGCTGCTCGATGCAGAAGTACGGCGTGGCAAACAGCTCCTGCAAAAGGATCACTTGCGCGCCCTGCGCTGCCGCATCGCGGACCAGCTGTTCGGCGCGGTCGAGGTTGGCGGGCAGGTCCCAGGTGCAGGGCATCTGGGTGGTGGCAATCGTCAGCAGGCTCATGGCTTCACCCACACTGGCTGTTGTTGGGTGATGCAATGCACGCCGCCGCCGCCATGGGCCAAGTGGTTGATCTGCACCGGCACGATTTCGCGGCCGGGGAACGCCTGGGCCAGTACCTGCGCCGCCTCACGGTCGGCCGCAATGCCATAGGCCGGCATGATGATCGCGCCATTGGCGATGTAGAAGTTGGTGTAGGAGGCGCAGAACACGTCGGCGGCGCTGTCCACGGCGTCGCTGGCTTCGAACAGCTCGATCAGCTCGAAGCGCCGGCCCTGGGCGTCGGTGGCCAGTTCGAGGGCGCGGCGGTTTTCGCGTACTACGTCGGCATAGACCGAGCCTTGGTCGCGGGTGGCGTCTACCAGCAGTGCGCCAGGACGGGCGAACGCGCAAACGCCATCGACATGGCCGTCGGTCATGTCGCCGGTGACGTGATCCGGGTCGCCGGGCAGCCAGATGGTTTTGCGGATGCCCAGCAGGCGCGCGAAGATCTCTTCGATCTCGGCCTTGTTCATGCCCGGGTTGCGATTGGGGTTGAGCAGCACCGATTCGGTGGTGATCAGCGTGCCCTCGCCGTCGACATGGATGGCGCCGCCTTCGTTGCTCAGCGCGGTACCGAAGCAGTCCAGCCCCAGGTGGTTGAGCACCCGGCGCGCCAGGCTTTCATCCAGGTCATGGGCCGACTTGCCGCCCCACGCGTTGAAGCGCCAGCTCACCCCGGCCACGCCCTGTGGCTGGCAGATAAAGGTCGGGCCGGAATCACGGCACCAACTGTCGTTGACCGCCTGCGGGATCAGCTCGATGCCGGGACCGCACAACGCCGTGGCACTGGCCACAGCGGACGGGTCCACCAGCATCTTCACCGGTTCGAAGCGCGCGATGGCGTTGGCGACCCGGGCAAAGTCCTGCTGCACTTGGGCCAGGGTCACGCCCCAGGTGGTCTCCCACAAGGCTTGGTTGTGGGGCCAGACCATCCAGGTCGCCGCGTGCTGCGACCACTCCGCGGGCATCCATCCAATGCTGTTAGGAATTGTAGTGTGCTGCATGACAAGCCCCCTGTAGTTAAGTCATTGTGTTCAGCGAAAACTGCCCACGGGTTCGTGTCACACATGCTACGTAGGCGCATAAAGCCGAACAAACGATGAATTTTGTAGAAAACTGATTAGAGGAACTTATCAGCATGCTTAACCACTGGCCGCCACTCGGCACCCTGCGCGGCTTTGAAGCGGCCGCCCGGCTGGGCAGTTTCCACAAGGCCGCCGAAGAGCTGCACCTGACCCAATCGGCCATCAGCCAACAGATCCGCAGCCTGGAGGCCTACCTGGAACAGCCGCTGTTTCTGCGCAGTGGGCGCAGCGTCAGCCTGACCGACGCCGGCCACGACTTCCTCAGCACCACCCAGGCCCTGCTGCAACAACTGGCGGTGGGCGTGCGGCGCCTGGGGCAGTACCGCAAGCCCAATCAACTGGTGCTCAACACCACGCCGACCTTTGCGCGGCACTGGCTATTGCCGCGCCTGGCTGACTTTCGCCAGCAGCACCCGGAGGTGGACCTGTGGATTTTCAGCACCGACGAAGTGCCCGACATGGCCAGCCAGACCATCGACCTGGCAGTGCGTGACGACATCAGCTCCCAGGCCGAATGCAGCTTCAAGGTGCTGCACGCCGACCGGCTGTTCCCCGCCTGCCACCCGCGCCTGCTGCACACGCCGCCGGCGCAGCGCACTACCCTGCATGGCGAACGGGAAATGGACTGGAGCCACTGGGCGGTGGACGCCGGGATCGATGTGGGCCAGCAGGATCAGGGCCTGAACTTTTCCGACCCCGGCCTGTTGCTGGATGCAGTGTGCACGGGCCTGGGGATCGGCCTGGTCAGCCAGTTACTCAGCCAGCAGGCCCGTGCCGATGGCTTGCTCACGCCCTTGGTGGACGCGACGATTCGCGGGCCGAGTTGGGCGCTGCTGACCCACCGCGACAGTGAAAACGACCCACTGGCGCGCAGCTTTACCGCGTGGTTGCTGAGCCATTTGCAAATAGACGTGGCATAAGCCGCCCCAGTGCCCTTACTCTCTTGGGCCAATGACGTTGAGAGCAATGGAGGCTTCATGAAACTGGTCGGCATGTTGGACTCGCCTTACGTACGCCGCGTGGCTATCTCCCTGGAGCTGTACGGGGTGGAGTTCGAGCATCAATCGCTGTCGGTGTTCAGCACCTTCGACGAATTTTCGCAGATCAACCCGGTGGTCAAGGCCCCCACCCTGGTGCTGGACGACGGCACGGTGTTGATGGATTCCAGCCTGATCCTCGATTACCTGGAAGCCCTCGCCCCAGCCGATAAAAAACTGCTGCCCCAGGCCCCCGCCGCACGCGCCCGCGACTTGCAAGTGCTGGGCCTGGCGCTGGCGGCCTGTGAGAAGAGTGTGCAAATCGTCTATGAGCACAACCTGCGCCCGGCCGAGAAACTGCATGCGCCGTGGCTTGATCGCATCAGTGGGCAACTGCTGGCGGCCTATGGGTTGCTGGACAAGCTTGTGGCGGGCGATGACACGCTGAATCAGGCCAGCATTACTGCCGCTGTGGCGTGGTCGTTCAGCCAGTACACGGTGGCGTCGGTAGTGAAGGCTGAGGCGTTTCCCAACCTGCAACGCCTGGCGGAGCGGCTGGAGCAGCATCCGGCTTTTAAAAAATACCCCATCGAATAGACACCCCCTATCCCCCTGTAGGAATGGGCTTGTGTGGGAGCGGGCTTGCTCGCGAAGGCGGCGTATCAGTCACCAATTTTGTCGACTGACCCACCGCATTCGCGAGCAAGCCCGCTCCCACATTTGTCCTGTGTCGCCTGGAAGACTAGGCCCGGCTCAGACCCACCCACCATCCACAATAAAGTTCTGCGCCGAACACATCGCCGACGCATTCGAGGCCAGAAACAACGCCATATCGGCGATATGTTCCGGCAGTACACTGCCCGGCAAACATTGGCTGCGGGCGATCAGGGCCTTGGCGTCATCATCGACCCACATCGCCAGCTGTTTCTCGGTCATCACCCAACCCGGCACCAAGGTGTTCACGCGGATCTGGCTCGGCCCCAGTTCCCGCGCCAGGGCGCGGGTCATGCCGTGGGCGGCGGCCTTGCTGGCGGCGTATACCGGGTAGCCGGCCGAGGCCATCATCCAGCCGACCGAGCCGAGGTTGATGATCGAGCCGCCGCCCGCGCTTTTCATCATGGGCACCACGGCCTTGGCGGCGAAGAAGGCGTGCTTCAGGTTGACGCTGATGAGCTTGTCGAAGGTGTCCGAGTCGACTTCTTCGAGGGTGTGGCGCACGTCATTGGCGGCGTTGTTCACCAGCACGCTGATCGGCCCCAGGGAATGTTCGAAACGCGCGATGGCGGCCTTGTAGGCGATCTCGTCGGTGATGTCGCACTGCACGAACTCCACCGTGTGCCCCTTGGAACTCAACAGCGCCGCCAGGCGTTCACCCTGGCTTTGCGCACGGTCCACAAAACCGACCTTGGCGCCCTGCGCGGCGAAGGCGCGCACCATGAACTCGCCAATCCCCGATGCCCCTCCGGAGATCAGTACGGTCTTGCCTTCAAGGTCGGGGTATACGGTGTGTGGAGTCGTCATAACGTGTGGCCTCGCTTAATTAGTCTTATTTTATTTTGCATTAAAGGCGTTTAAGGCTATAAATCTGCTGTCGTATCGACAAAATATCGCACATTAGTAGAACTATTCCACTCAAAACAACAAAAGGAAGTTCGATCATGAAGCACCCTCGTTACCTGCTCTCGGGCCTGGCGATGTCCATGCTGATCGCCAGCGGTGGCGCCCAGGCGGCAGGCCTCAGCAGCGAGCACAAACCCTTCGGTAAAACCAATGACGGCACCGCCGTCGAGCAATACGTGCTGCGCAACAGCCATGGCATGCAAGCCACGGTGATTACCTACGGCGGCGTGTTGCAGTCGCTGAAGGTGCCGGACAAACACGGCAAGGTCGAAGACGTAGTGCTCGGCTTCGACGACGTGCAAGGCTATCAGGCCGGCACCGCGTTTTTCGGCGCGACCATCGGCCGCTTCGGCAATCGCCTGGCGGGCGGCGCCTTTGAGCTCGATGGCAAACGCTACCAGGTGCCGCTCAACGACGGCCCCAATTCCCTGCATGGCGGCGCCCAGGGTTTCGACAAGCACGTGTGGACCGCCACGCCCGTCAAGGCCAAGGACTCGGTGGGCGTGACCCTCACCTACCTGTCCAAGGACGGCGAGATGGGCTTCCCCGGCAACCTCAAGACCGAAGTCACCTACCGCCTCAACGACAACAACGAATTGCACATCGACTACAAGGCCACCACCGACAAACCGACGGTGCTCAACCTGACCAACCACAGCTACTTCAACCTTGCCGGCGCGGGCAATGGCGACATCCTCAAGCAAGTCGCCACCCTGCACGCCAGCCATTACACGCCAGTGAATGCCACGTTGATTCCCACCGGTGAACTGGCGCCGGTGAAGGGCACGCCGATGGATTTCCTCGCGCCCACGCCGATTGGCCAGCACATCAAGGACGATCATCCGCAGCTCAAGTTTGCCGAGCCCAAACAAGGTGGGTTCGATTTCAACTGGGCCTTGGATAGCAAAGGTGACGTGAAAAAACTCGCCGCCGAGGTGCATGACCCCGAGTCGGGGCGGCGCTTGCAGCTGTTTACCACCGAGCCTGGGGTGCAGTTTTATACCAGCAACTTCCTCGATGGGACGGTGAAGGGCAAGGCTGGGAAGACGTATCAGCATTGGAGTGGGTTTACGTTGGAGACCCAGCATTTTCCGGATGCGCCTAACCAGCCGACATTTGCGTCCACTCGCTTGAACCCGGGCCAGACCTATACCCAGAACACAATTTTCAGATTCACTGCGGACTAGAGCCCTGAGCTGGCTTCTGTGGGAGCTGGCTTGCCTGCGATAGCATCACCTTGGTACATCTGGCTCACCGAGGTGTCTGCATCGCAGGCAAGCCAGCTCCCACACAAACCAGTGCCCACATTTAGATCTCTATAAGACTTGGAATCAGCGTTGTTTCATCCGGTCGATTACGACCGCCAGGAGGAGGATCGAGCCCCGGATCACGTATTGGTAGAAGGTATCGATGTTCTTCAGGTTCATCGCATTCTCGATAATCGCCAAAATCAACACCCCCGCGATCACATGCCGGATCATGCCAATCCCGCCACTCAACGACACCCCGCCCAACACGCACGCCGAGATCACCGTCAGTTCAAAACCCTGGCCAATCATCGGCTGGCCCGAAGTCATGCGTGACGCCAGGATCACCCCGGCCAGCGCGCCGATCAGGCCGTGCACGGCGAAGATCAGGATCTTGGTGCGATCAACGTTAACCCCCGCGAGCAACGCCGCCTCCGGGTTGCCGCCGATGGCCATGGTGTTGCGCCCGTAGGTGGTGTAGTTGAGCAGCCAGCCAAAAAACAGGAAGCACAGGATCGTGATCAGGATCGGCACCGGCACGCCCAGCAACTGGCCGTTGCCGAACACGAAGAACTGCTCCTGGGACACGCCCACCGCTTTGCCATTCGCAAAGATGTAGGCCAGGCCGCGCACGATCTGCATGGTCGCCAGCGTGGTGATCAACGCGTTGACCCGCAGCTTGGCAATCACGATGCCGTTGATCAGCCCAACGGTCAGGCCCATCAGCAGTGCCGCGCCGATGCCCAGCATCACGCTGTCGGTATCACGCATCACGATGGCCGCAACCACCCCGGCGCAGGCAATCACCGAGCCCACCGACAAGTCGAAGTGCCCCGAGGCCAGGCAGAACAGCATGGTGCACGCGGCGATGCCGACGGTGGAAATCGCCAGGCCCAGGCCACGCATGTTCAGCGGTGAGAGGAAGTTGTCGATAAGCAAGGCGCACAGCAAAAAGATACTCACCGCCGCCAGCAGCATTGCCCAGTTGTCGAGCAGCGCGCGCAGGTCCAGGGGTTTGCGTGCCGTGGGCAACGCGTTTTGTTGAATGGTCATAACGTTCTCTCAGTTCGCCAGGCTGCGCGGCAGGGCCAGTTGCAGCAGGTTGGATTCGGTGGCGTTGGCGCGGGTTTGCTCGCCGCGCAGCGCGCCTTCGCACAGCACCAGGATGCGGTCGCTGATGCCCATCACTTCCATCAGGTCGCTGGACACCACGATCACCGCAATGCCCTGGGCCGCGAGGTTATGGATGATCTGGTAGATCTCGGCCTTGGCGCCGATATCGATGCCACGGGTCGGCTCATCCAGCAGCAGGACTTTCATCGGCATCGACAGCCAGCGTCCGAGGATCGCCTTCTGCTGGTTGCCGCCGGACAGGTACATGATTTTCTGCTGCGCGTTAGGCGTCTTGACCTTCATGGCCTTGATCTGCTGGTCGGCGTTGCCTTTTTCCCAGCCGTCGCGCAACAGCCAACCGAACGCGGAATGGGCGCCTCGGGCGCTGATGTTGATGTTCTCGGCGACGCTGGACAGCGGAATGATGCCTTCCTTCTTGCGGTCTTCCGGGCACAGCAGCACGCCGGCGGCGATGGCGTCGCGCGGTGAGCGCAGGTGCAGCGGTGTGCCGCACAACTCCAGGCTACCGGCACTGGTGCGTTCCAGGCCGCTGAGCAAGCGGAACAGTTCCGTGCGCCCTGCTCCGACCAGTCCGAAGAGGCCGAGGATCTCGCCCTTGCGCACCTCGAAGCTGATCGGCGCACGCAAGCCGGGGCCTTGCAGGCCGTCGACCTTCAACGCCACTTCGCCGTGCTCGCGCGGGCGGTAATCGTAGATGTCCTGGATATCGCGGCCGACCATGCAGGTCACCAACTGGTCATGACTCAACGCGCTCATGTCGTCGAAGGTGCGCACAAAACGGCCGTCCTTGAACACCGTCACCGCGTTGCAGATGCGGAACACCTCTTCCATGCGATGGGACACGTAGAGCACCACTTTGCCCTCATCGCGCAGGCGCGTGATGATCGCCATCAAGCGGTCGATCTCCCGCGCCGACAGGCTGCTGGTGGGTTCGTCGAAGGCAATCACATGGGCGCCACGGGACAACGCCTTGGCGATTTCCACCAGTTGGCGTTGACCCAGGGACAGGCGCCCGAGCTTCTCCGCCGGGTCGATTTCATCCGCCAGGCCCTTGAGGCAAGCGAGGGCCTGCTTGCGCAGCAGCCCCCGATTGACCACACCAAACCGCGACGGCAAGTGCCCGAGGAACAGGTTCTCGGCCACGGTCATTTCCGGCACCAGGTGCAGTTCCTGGTGGATCACCGCCACGCCGCTGGCGATGCTGTCGGCGGCGCATTTGAAGGCCATCGTCTGCTCGCCAATCTGCACCGTGCCGCTGCTCGGAATGTAGGCGCCACCGAGGATTTTCAGCAGCGTCGACTTGCCCGCGCCGTTCTCCCCCATCAACGCGTGCACCTGCCCGGGCTGGGCGCTGAAGCTGATGCCGTCCAGCGCCTTGACCCCGGGAAAGGTTTTGCCGATGCCGTCAAAGCGCAGGGCCGCAGCGGTCATTGCCACAACCCGATTTTGGTCAGTTCTTCCTTGAAGTTGTCGCGGGTGATCAGCGTCACTTCATCCATGGCGGTGTACTTCGCCGGTTCCGTGCCTTTGGTGACCCACTCGTACATCATCAGCGCGGTGTTGTAGCCCTCGATATGCGGGCTTGGCAGCATCGAGCCGAAGAAACCGCTGTTGGGCTTTTTCAGTTCGCCGATGGCGTCGGTGCCATTGATGCCGATACCGATGACATTGGCCGCCTTGAAGCCGGCGCTTTCGGTGGCGCGTACGCCGCCCAGCACAGTGTTGTCGTTCATGCCGCCGATGATCAGGTTTTTCGCGCCACTGGGCAGCTTGACCAGGGCCGAGTTGGTGGCGTCCATGCTGCCCGGCACGTCGAGGGTCTTGGCGGCGGTGAAGAGAATGTGGTCCTTGGGAATGCCCGCTTCTTCCAGGGATTTGACCGAGCCGTCGGTGCGTTTCTTGCCCGTGTCGAGTTCGTTGAAGGTGTTGATCACCGCGTAGGTGTCCTTCCAGTCCCAACCACGTTTTTTCGCTTCGGCGGCCATCGCCGCACCTTGTTTCTGGCCGACTTCAAACGCCGCCATGCCGAGGTACGGCACGTCTTCCATGAAGTTGCCCTTGGCATCGACGAAACGGTCATCCACCGCAATCACTTTGAGGCCATTGGCCTTGGCCTTGGCGACAATGGCCGGGCCGAGGGACACGTCCGGCGGGCAGATCACAAAGCCCTTGGCGCCGTTGGCGGCGAGGCTGTCGATGGCCGAGAGGGTTTTCTCGCCATCGGGCACGGCGATCTTGATCACCGTGAAACCGTGTTCCTTGCCGGCTTTTTCGGCGAAGGCCCATTCGGTCTGGAACCACGGTTCTTCGGCCTGCTTGACCAGGAAGCCGATCTTCACTTCTTCAGCGGCCAGCAACAGCCCGCTCAAGCTCATGGCCGAGACCGCCACAGCGGCGGCGCACAGGGAACGGATACCACGACGACGATTCATACGGTGACTCCTTGTTGTTGTTTTTAGATAGAACAGTGGGTGCAAGCTTGTTGTGGCGAGGGAGCTTGCTCCCGCTGGACTGCGCAGCAGGCCCAAGCTTTTGGGGGCGCTTCGCACCCCAGCGGGAGCAAGCTCCCTCGCCACAAGTTATCCGGCGAAACGGGTACAGGGTTTTCCAGGGACATCCACTTCAATCGCCAGCACGGCACCGTCCAAGGGGTGATCCAAAGGGCTGGCGGCGCTGGTGATATACAGGGTGGTGAGGTCTGGCCCGCCAAATACGCAACTGGTGGGCCGGCTGACAGGCAGCTCGATGACGCGATCCACCCCGCCATCCGGCGCAATGCGCAGCAGGCAGCTGCCGTCCCAGCGCGCATTCCAGATATAGCCCTCAACGTCCATCGCCGAGCCGTCTGGCCCGCCGCGTTCGTGGGGGCCGAACCAGGCATCGGCGGCGCCGAGTTGGCCGTCCGCCTGGATCGCAAACTGGTACAGCGTGCCGTCCAGGCTGTCGCCAAAATGCACAAGGCTGCCGTCGTCGTTCCACAGCAAGGTGTTGGGAATGCCCAGGCCGCTGAGCAACGGTGTGACCCGCGCGTCGGCATCGATACGAAACAGGCCACCGGAACGCCGCGTCACCGGCAGGTCTTCGCCCTGCTCACCGATATTGTTCTGCATGGTGCCCAGCCACAGGCGGCCCTGGGCATCGCAGCGTGCTTCATTGCCACGGTTGCCCGGTTGCGGGTCGGCCACGCACAGCAGGGTCAGCGCTTCGCTGTCGAGGTCGAGGCGATACACCCCGCTGCTCAAGGTGACCAACGCATCGCCACGCTCACACGGGATAAACGCCGAGACATGCTCGGGCAACTGCCATACCCGCAACTGCCCGCCCATCAAGCGCAGTGCCTGTTTGCCGGCGATATTCACCCAGTACAGCGCCTGGGTCGGCACGTCCCAGAACGGGCCCTCCCCCAGTTGCGCACGGTGTTCGGTAACGGCGTGAAACGACATGGTGCCTCCTGGATTTTTTGTTGTTCTCAGGTCTGCGTTTTACAACGGATCGCGCGACGGCGTGCCATCCACTAGCCGTTGGATACGCAACGGGTTGGCGTTTTTCAACGCATCGGGCAGCAGGCTATCAGGGTAGTTCTGGAAGCACACCGGGCGCAGGAAGCGGTCGATGGCCAGGGTACCGACCGAGGTGCCACGGGCATCGGAGGTCGCAGGATACGGGCCGCCGTGCACCATCGCGTCGCTGACTTCAACGCCGGTGGGGTAGCCGTTGAGCAGGATGCGCCCGACTTTCTGCTCCAGCAGCGGCGTCAGTTCGGCGAACTGTTGCAGGTCATTCAGCTCGCCAATGATCGTCGCCGTGAGTTGCCCATGCAGGCCATGCAAGGCGGCACTGAGTTGGGCCTGGTCAGCCACTTCGACAAATACCGTGGTGGGGCCGAAGACTTCCTCTTGCAGCACTTCATCGCCGTCGATCAGCAGACGCACATCGGCCTTGAACAGCTGCGGCTGGGCTTGGTTGCCCGCCTGTGGGTTGCCCGCCAAGTGCTCGATGCCCGGATGCGCGAGGAGTTTTTCCAGGCCCTTGCCGTAGCTGCCCAAGGTGCCGGCGTTGAGCATGGTTTGCGCCGGTTGATCGCCGATCAATTGCGCCACCTGCTGGGTGAACGCGGTAAATGCAGGCGACGCGAGACCGATCACCAAGCCCGGGTTGGTGCAGAACTGGCCGCAGCCTTGCACCACCGACGCGGTGAGGTCGCGGGCAATGGTTTCGGCGCGGGCCTGCAAAGCTTGGGGCAAGACGATCACCGGGTTGATGCTGGACATCTCGGCAAACACCGGGATCGGCTGCGGGCGCGCGGCCGCCATATCGCACAAGGCGCGACCGCCCTTGAGCGAACCGGTAAAGCCCACCGCCTGGATCGCCGGGTGCTTGACCAGCGCCTCGCCGACACCGCCGCCAAAGATCATGTTGAACACACCGGCCGGCATCCCGCTGGCTTCAGCGGCACGAATAATTGCATCGGCCACGCATTCGGCCGTCGCCATATGCCCGCTGTGGGCCTTGAACACCACCGGGCAACCGGCCGCCAACGCGGCAGCGGTATCACCGCCCGCCGTGGAGAACGCCAGAGGGAAATTGCTCGCCCCAAACACCGCCACCGGGCCGAGGCCGATGCGGTATTGACGCAGGTCCGGGCGCGGCAATGGCTGGCGCTCCGGCAAGGCCTTGTCGATGCGCGCGCCGTAGAAGTCCCCGCGCCGCAGCACGCTGGCGAACAGGCGCATCTGGCCGCTGGTACGCCCGCGCTCGCCTTTGATACGGGCGGCGGGCAGCGCGGTTTCGCGGCAGACCAGTGCGACGAAATCATCGCCCAGGGCGTCCAGCTCATCGGCGATCGCATCAAGGAACTGCGCCCGCCGCGCCGCACTCAGGGCGCGATAGGCCGGATACGCCTGCGCAGCGGCCTTGGCGGCGGCGTCAACTTCCTGCGGGGTGGCCTGGTAGAAATCCTGGGGCAAGGCTTCGCCGGTGCTCGCATCGACACTCTTGAGGGTCACGCTGCCGTTGGCACTGCGCTGGCCGCCGATATAGTTGTGGCCGAGAAACTGGGACATGAAGGGGCTCCTTAAAGGGGGGTGACGTGGCCGGGTGCGAACGCTGCGTCGCTGCTGCCGACACGGTTGACCAGCGGCGCGCCGAACTCGGCCTGGCTGATCTCGAACACATCCCCCGGCTGGGTACGTATACCGTCGGCGAATGACAGCGTGGCGGTGCCGAAGAAGTGGATGTGCACATCGCCCGGCCTGAGGAACTGGCGGTATTTGAAGTGGTGGTATTCGAGGTTGTCCAGGCTGTGGCACATGTTGGCTTCGCCGCTGAGGAACTCGTTCTGCCAGATCACTTCGCCGTTGCGCAGGATGCGGCTGCTGCCCGCCAGATGCTGCGGCAACTCACCGACGCGCAATTCGGGGCCGTAGCTGCAACTGCGCAGTTTGGAATGGGCCAGGTACAGGTAGTTCTTGCGCTCCATGACGTGGTCGGAAAACTCGTTGCCCACCGCAAAGCCGACGCGATAGGGCTGGCTGTCCGGGCCGATCACGTAGAGCCCGCCGATTTCCGGTTCTTCGCCGGCATCTTCGGCAAACGGTGGCACCGGGAACGCGGCACCGGGACGCACGACGATGCTGCCGTCGCCTTTGTAGAACCACTCGGGCTGCACACCGGCAACCCCGGCCGCCGGCTTGCCGCCCTCCACGCCCCATTTGAAGATGCGCATGGTGTCGGTCAGCGCGGTTTCGTCACCGGCCTGGTGCATCTTGTCGCGGGCCGAGGCGCTGCCCAGGTGGGTCAGGCCGGTGCCGCTGATGAGCATGTGGGCCGGGTCGGGATGGTCCAGCGGCGGCAGGATCTTCAAGTCGGCCAGTAATGCCGCGTAGTCATGGCTGGCGCCCAGGCCCAGGCTGTCGACCTGTTGCGCCAGGCCGACACCGGCTTCGATGGCCGCCAGGGCCAATTCACGCACGCTGCGCGCAGCCTTCACTTCGCGCAGTGTGTTGCCGTCCACCACGCCCACCCGGCGCTCACCGTTGGGCAATTCAAACTGAACTAAACGCATGCAACTTCTCCTCAATCAAGTACGTGAAGCGCCACGGGCGCTGGCGGCAAATTGGTCGGCGGGCAGCACGTGCTTGCGCTCCAGCACGCGGTACACCACCAAGGTCAGGATCAGCCCGAACACCATCACCGCCGACAGGAAGTACAGGCCCGAGGCGAGGTTGCCGGTGTATTCCTTGAGCGCACCAATCACGAACGGGCCGATATAGCCGCCGAGGTTGCCCACCGAGTTGATCAGCGCAATGCCTGCCGCCGCACTGGCGCCGGCGAAGAAACGCCCCGGCAAGGTCCAGAACACCGCGGTGCAGGAAAACAACGCGAATGCGGCCAGGCACAGCGCGGCCATTTGCAGCACCGGCACGCTCAGCCACGCGCTGAAAAACAGGCCGATGGCGCCCAGTACATAAAGCACTGCCAAGTGGCCGTAGCGATCATTCAAACGGTCGGAACTGCGCGGGATAATCAGCAGGCCGATGATGCCGAAGATATAGGGCACGGCGGAGACGAAGCCGGTGGTCAGGTCGCTGCCGCCGAACTGCTTGATCAGGGTTGGCAGCCATAGGCCCAGGCCGTAGATGCTCAGCGTCACCGGCAGGTAGAACAGTGCCAGCAGCAACACGCGTTTGTCTTTCAGCGCGTGCAACGGGTTGCCGTGGCGGGTCTGGCCGTAGGCTTGCAGGTCCTTGGCGAGTTCGCCGGTGAGCCAGGTCTTTTCTTCCTCGCTCATCCAGCTGACCTGCTTGGGACCGTCCGGCAAGTAGCGCAATACGGGCCAGGTGAGCAGGATCGCCGGGGTGCCAATCACGATGAACAACCACTGCCAGCCGTGCAGGCCGAGGATGCCGTCCATGCCCAACAAGCCACCGGACACCGGGCCGGTGATCATCATTGCAATCGGTTGGGACAGGATAAACAGCCCGAGGATCTTGCCGCGATGGCGCACCGGGAACCATTGGGTGATGTAGTACAGCACGCCCGGGAAGAACCCCGCCTCCGCCGCGCCGAGCAGAAAGCGCATTACATAGAAGCTGTGCGGCCCCTGCACAAAGGCCATGCCAATGGTGATGGCGCCCCAGGTGATCATGATCCGCGCAAACCAGCGCCGCGCACCGAAGCGGTCGAGCATCAGGTTGCTGGGGATCTCGAACAGGAAGTAGCCAATAAAGAACAGGCCTGCGCCCAAGCCATAGGCGGCATCGCCGATGCCGATGTCGGCGCCCATGTGCAACTTGGCGAAGCCCACGGCGGAACGGTCCACGTAGGCGATCAGGTACAGCAGGATCAGGAAGGGAATCAGTTTCAGCGTAATGCGCCGAATAAGCCGCAGTTCCTGGCTCATGGGGGTCGATCTCCACATTGTTGTTTTTATAGAAGCTCGGGGGACGCCTCTCGCGGAAATCCGCCAGGGTCATACCTCAGTTGAGACCGACTATATAGTATGACTATTTGCAAAACAACTCTTCCAAATAGGCGTTTTTGCGCTTATGTTTAGGTACGCAAGAACATATAGTCATACAATAAGAGAATCGATCATGTCTGATAAAAAGCCCGGCCTACGCTCCGCCCAGTGGTTTGGTACCGCCGACAAGAACGGCTTCATGTACCGCAGCTGGATGAAGAACCAGGGCATTGCCGACCATCAGTTCCATGGCAAGCCGATCATCGGCATCTGCAATACCTGGTCGGAGCTGACGCCGTGCAATGCGCATTTCCGCCAGATCGCCGAGCACGTCAAACGCGGCGTGATCGAGGCCGGTGGCTTCCCGGTGGAGTTCCCGGTGTTTTCCAATGGCGAATCCAACCTGCGCCCCACCGCCATGCTCACCCGCAACCTGGCGAGCATGGACGTGGAAGAAGCGATTCGCGGCAACCCGATTGACGGCGTGGTGCTGCTGACCGGCTGCGACAAAACCACCCCGGCCCTGCTGATGGGCGCCGCCAGTTGCGACGTACCGGCGATCGTGGTCACCGGTGGGCCGATGCTCAACGGCAAGCACAAGGGCCAGGACATTGGTTCGGGCACCGTGGTGTGGCAGCTCAGCGAGCAGGTCAAGGCCGGCACCATTACCCTGGATGATTTCCTTGCGGCCGAGGGCGGCATGTCGCGCTCGGCGGGCACCTGCAACACCATGGGCACGGCCTCCACCATGGCGTGCATGGCTGAAGCCCTGGGCACCTCGTTGCCGCACAACGCGGCGATTCCGGCAGTGGATGCACGGCGTTATGTGCTGGCGCATATGTCCGGCATGCGTGCTGTAGAGATGGTGCGCGAGGACTTGAAGCTGTCGAAGATCCTCACCAAAGAGGCGTTTGAAAACGCGATCCGCGTGAATGCGGCCATCGGCGGATCGACCAACGCCGTGATCCACTTGAAGGCTATCGCCGGGCGCATCGGCGTGGAGCTCGACCTCGACGACTGGACCCGCATGGGCCGCGGCATGCCGACCATCGTTGATTTGCAGCCGTCGGGGCGCTTCCTGATGGAAGAGTTCTACTATGCCGGCGGCCTGCCTGCGGTGTTGCGCCGCCTCGGTGAAGCCAACCTGATCCCCCATCCGAATGCGCTGACAGTGAATGGCAAGTCCCTCGGCGAGAACACCAAGGATTCGCCGATCTACGGCCAGGACGAAGTGATCCGCACCCTCGACAACCCGATCCGCGCCGACGGCGGCATCTGCGTATTGCGCGGCAACCTGGCGCCGCTGGGCGCGGTGCTCAAGCCGTCCGCCGCCAGCCCGGAGTTGATGCAGCATCGCGGCCGCGCGGTGGTGTTCGAGAACTTCGACATGTACAAGGCGCGCATCAACGACCCGGAGCTGGACGTGGACGCCAACTCGATCCTGGTCATGAAAAACTGCGGGCCCAAGGGTTACCCGGGCATGGCCGAGGTGGGCAACATGGGCCTGCCGGCCAAGCTGCTGGCGCAGGGTGTGACGGACATGGTGCGCATTTCCGACGCGCGCATGAGCGGCACGGCGTACGGCACGGTGGTCTTGCATGTGGCGCCGGAAGCCGCTGCGGGCGGGCCGTTGGCCACGGTAAAGGAAGGTGACTGGATTGAACTGGACTGCGCCAACGGCCGCCTGCACCTGGACATCCCCGACGCCGAGTTGGCGGCACGCATGGCGGATCTTGCGCCACCGCAAAAAATGATCGTCGGCGGTTATCGTCAGTTGTATATCGACCATGTATTGCAGGCGGATCAGGGTTGCGACTTTGACTTCCTGGTGGGTTGCCGTGGGGCGGAAGTCCCCCGGCATTCCCACTAATTGGGATGCTATGATGCCGCGTCTTTAAGTCAGAGCCTCCCCGTCGTTATGGATCACCAGCCGCCCAAGCCGCGCAAGAGCATGCATGCCCAGATCGTTCAGGACTTGGGCATGCACATCGTTTCCGGGCGCTTCAAGCCCGAAGAAAAGCTGCCCCTGGAGGCCACGCTCTGCGAGGAGTACAAGGTCAGCCGCTCGGTGTTGCGTGAAGCCACGCGGGTGCTCAGCGCCAAGGGCCTGGTGTATTCCAAGCCACGGGTGGGTGCGGTGGTGCGGCCACGCCTGAAATGGCATTTGCTCGACCCGGACGTGCTGTCCTGGTTGATGCAGTCCACGCCCCACAGCGAATTCTTCAACACCCTGGCCGGTGTGCGGCGCATCCTCGAACCGGAGATCGCCGCCATGGCCGCGACCACCGCCACCAATGAAGACATCGCCACCATCGAAAAAGCCTACCTGGGCATGGAAACGGCGAAGACCCACGAAGAGCTGCTACAGGCCGACCTGGACTTCCACCGCGCGATTGCAGACGCCACGCGCAACGACCTGCTGGCCTACATGTGCAACATGCTGTCGCTGCCGCTGCGCGAGTCGATCAACATCACCAACCGCCGCCCGGATATCCAGGGCCTGAGCCTGCCTCGGCACAAGGCGATCCTCACCGCGATCCAGAACCGCGATGCACTGGGTGCGCGGCATGCGTCGCTGGTGCAGCTGGATGACACGCGGGTGGCGTTGGATACGGTGATGAATGTGTTGACGCCGTTGTAGGCCGTCTAGGGAGCTGTTGCCTGGCCTACCGCTATCGCAGGCAAGCCAGCTCCCACATTTGACCGTGTTAACAGATCAGCATGTGGCAATAGATCAACCACTGTGGGAGCGGGCTTGCCCGCGAATGCGGTCTGTCAGCAGCAGATTCATTGGCTGACACACTGCTTTCGCAGGCAAGCCAGCTCCCACATTTGACCGTATTCACACATCAGTATGTGCAAACAGATCAACAACTGTGGGAGCGGGCTTGCCCGCGAATGCGGTCTGTCAGCAGCAGATTCATTGCCTGACACACCGCTTTCGCAGGCAAGCCAGCTCCCACATTTGACCGTGTTCACACATCAGTATGTGCAAACAGATCAACAACTGTGGGAGCGGGCTTGCCCGCGAATGCGGTCTGTCAGCAGCAGATTCATTGGCTGACACACTGCTTTCGCAGGCAAGCCAGCTCCCATATTTGACCGTGTTCACAGATCAGCATGTGGCAATAGATCAACAACTGTGGGAGCGGGCTTGCCCGCGAATGCGGTCTGTCAGCAGCAGATTCATTGGCTGACACACTGCTTTCGCAGGCAAGCCAGCTCCCACATTTGACCGTGTTAACAGATCAGCATGTGGCAATAGATCAACCACTGTGGGAGCGGGCTTGCCCGCGAATGCGGTCTGTCAGCAGCAGATTCATTGGCTGACACACCGCTTTCGCAGGCAAGCCAGCTCCCACATTTGACCGTGTTCACAGATCAGCATGTGGCAATAGATCAACCACTGTGGGAGCGGGCTTGCCCGCGAATGCGGTCTGCCAGCAATAGAGTCATTGGTTGACACACCGCTTTCGCAGGCAAGCCAGCTCCCACATGAGTGATGATTACAGGGTGTAGGCGATGCCGACCTGTACTGTCCGCGGCGTGCCTGGGTAAGCGTAGATATTGCCGAAAGCGCCCTCTTCAAACTCACGGTTGAACAGGTTCTTCACGTCGAGATTGAGACGCACCTTGTCGTTGACCTTGTAGTAGCTGAGCAGATCGACAACGGTGTAGGCGTCCATCGCGAACGCGGTATTGGCCGTTTGGCCTGCACGCTCATCCACGTATTTGGCGCCTGCACCCAAGCCAAGGCCCTTCAGTGTGCCGTCCTGGAACTCGTACACGTTGAGCAGGCTGAAGCTGTTGCGCGGGATGTTCATCAGCCGGGTGCCGGAGCGGAGCGTGTTGTCCTTGGTCACTTCGGCGTCCACGTAGGCATAACCACCGATAAGGCGCCATTCAGGCGTGAGGTTGCCCGCTACATTGAGGTCGAAACCACGGCTGCGTACCTGGCCTGCCGCAACGCTGAAGGTCGAGTCTACCGGGTCGGTGGTGAGGACGTTTTTCTTCTCGATCTGGTAGATCGCCGCATCGACGCTCAACTGGCGATCCAGTGCTTCCCACTTCACGCCCATCTCATAGGACTTGCCCTTCTCCGGCTCGAACCCGCCACCGACGCGCGCCGCGCCGGTGTTCGGCTTGAACGAGCGCGCAGCATCGGCATACACCGCTACGGTGTCGGTGAGGTCGTAGATCACACCCACACGCGGCGTGACCGCGTTGTCTGCGGCGCTCCACGGCTTGACGCCGCTCACGTAGCTTTCGTAGTCGTGCTCAAAGCGCTCGAAACGCGCGCCGGCCAGCACTTTCAGGCGTTCGGTGAGGGCCACTTGGTCTTGCACGAATGCGGCATAGGTCTTGAGGTTTTCCTTGTCGTGGGTCGGTGTGCGGGTGAGCGGCGGACGCGCTTGGCCGTAGACCGGGTCGAAGATGTCGATGGGGTAGGTCCCGGGCGCTGCGCTGGAACGCTGGATGATCGACTTGTAGTCGTAGTCTTCGAACTCGACACCGGTCAACAAGGTGTGATCGAAACCGCCAGCAGAGAAATGCCCGGTGAGGTTGAGCTGGGTGTCTTTATCGGTCCATTCCAGCTTGCGGTAGTTGAAGTTGCGTTGCAGGGTACGACCGTCGGCGCTCAGGCTGGTGGGGCCGTTGGCTTCAATGCCGTTGCCTTGCAAGGTTCCATCCAACCACTGGAACCCACCGCCCAAGGTCCAGTTGTCATTGAGCAGGTGCTCGAAACGCAGTTGGGCCATGCTGCTGTCGTTGTGCAACTTGCCCACGTCCTTGTCGCCCCAGAACGTGTCGCGCGAAGCAGTGCCTTTCTGCGTGGCAAAGCGCGTCAGGCCACGGTCCAACGGGTGATTGTTGCGCATGAAGTCGCCTTCAAAGATCACCTTGGTGGCGTCAGTGGCCTGCCAGGTGATCACCGGCGTGATGCCGTAGCGCTCGGTTTCGACATGGTCGCGGAAGGTCTCGCCGCCCTCGCCCACCACGTTCAGGCGGTAAGCCAGGCGGCCTTCGTCGTCCAGCGGGCCGGAGGCGTCCAGGGTGCCGCGCTTCATGCCTTGGTCGTTCAACTGGCTGCCCAGGGTCACGGTGCGCTCAGGCAACGGTTGCTTGGACACCACGTTGAAGGTGCCGCCTGGATCGCCACGGCCGTAGAGCATGGTGGCCGGGCCGCGCAGCACTTCGAGCCGTTCGATGGTGTTGGCGTCCGGCATGTTCGGGTAGCCACGGTTGATCGGGAAACCGTTGCGGTAGAACTCCCCGGTGGTGAAGCCACGCACGGTGAAGGTGGTGAGGCCCTGGCCGCCAAAGTTATTGGCACGGCCGACGCCGCCGGCATAGTCCAGCGCGTCTTGCAGGCGGGTGGCGCCGATGTCTTCGACGGCGTCCTTGGTCACCACGCTGATGGACTGCGGGGTTTCATGAATCGAGGTGTCGGTACGCGTCGCACTGGCGGAACGTGTGGCCAGGTAGCCCTTGACCGGGCCCTGGGCGGTCTCGTAGTCCGCGGTGCCGGTGATGGAGGTGGCTTGCAACTCCACGCTGGCCTTGTCGGCGGGGGCGACTTCGGCCCAGGTCAAAGGGGAAAACGCCTGAAGCACACAAATGGAAACCAGGGTACGACGCATGAATGATGAACCTAGTGAATGGGCCAAATGGGGCGGCATAGCTGCCAGATTTTCGCGGCGCGATGGTATATCACGCCGGCCATTATTGATATGCGTTCTCATTCACTATTTTTTGGGTAACAGCTTTGTATCCACTTGATAAAACCGGCGCAAAAAAAAAGCCACTCGAGTGAGTGGCTCCTGAAACGCTGATTCAAGCCTTAGCGATAACGCTCCAACCAATGCGCGTAAGGCGCCGGCAAGGTCCACGACGACTTTTCGACGCCCAATTCCTTGGCCGCAAAGTACGCCCAGTGCGGATCAGCCAAATGGGCACGGCCTACCGATACCAGGTCCAGATGCCCAGCCTGCAAGGCAGTCTCCGCCAGTTGCGGCGTGCCAAAGCCCCACGCCGAGGTCACCGGAATGCCCGCTTCGCGGCGTACACGCTCGGCAATCGGCCCCATGAATGCCGGGCCCCACGGGATATTGGTGTCGGGAATGGTGAAGCCGACGCTGACGCTCAACAGGTCCAGGCCACCGGCCTTGAAGCGGCGGGCCAGTTCGATGGATTCGGCGAGGGTCTGCTCGTCGCGGCCGTCGTATTCCAATACGCCGAAACGTGCGGTCAGCGGCAGGTTTTCGGGCCAGACTTCGCGTACGGCGGCCAGGGTTTCCAGGAGGAAACGGCTGCGGTTGTCAAAGCTGCCGCCGTAGGCGTCGGTGCGCTGGTTGGAGTGTTCGGAGAAGAAGCTCTGGCCCAGGTAACCGTGGGCGAAGTGCAGCTCGATCCATTCAAAACCGGCGTCACGGGCACGGCGCGCGCCATCGACGAAGTCCTGGCGCACGCGGGCGATGTCGTCCAGGGTCATGGCGCGTGGCACCTGCGGCAGGTTCGCGCCAAAGGCAATCGCCGACGGCGCGATGGTTTCCCACGAGCGCGGGTCGGAAGCGGCCATATGGTCATCGCCTTCCCACGGGCGGTTGGCGCTGGCTTTACGCCCGGCGTGGCCGATCTGGATGCCCGGCACCGAACCCGCCGCCTTGATGGCCTTGACCATGGGCACGAACGCCTCGGCGTGGGCATCGCTCCAGATACCGGCGCAGCCCGGGGTGATGCGGCCTTCCGGCGCGACGGCGGTGGCCTCGACCACTACCAGCCCTGCCCCACCACGGGCCATGCCTGCAAGGTGCACGTGGTGCCAGTCGTTGACGATGCCGTCATCGGCCATGTACTGACACATCGGCGGGATGGCAATGCGATTGCGCAGGGTGACATCTTTGAGTTTGTACGGTTCGAACAAAGCGGCCATGGGACAACTCCGGCAAAGTGATGATTGATTCGATAGTTCGATGGTAATCGAACTATAGTATTCAGCGATACCCCCCTGTTATCATTCGTTTCATGCGAGCCTTCAAACACCCCCTTGTCCAAGACCTTACCCTCGAACGCGTGCTGTACGCGCTGAGCGACCCGGTGCGCCTGGAAATCGTGCGCTGCCTGGCCGGCGTAGCCGAAGCCACGTGCGGCGAATTGGATGGCGGGCGGCCCAAGTCGAGCATGTCCCACCACTTTCGCGTGTTGCGTGATGCGGGATTGGTGCAGACGCGGAGTGTGGGGACCACGCATATGAATGCGCTGCGGGCGGAAGATCTTGAGGAGCGGTTTCCCGGGTTGCTGGCCAGTATTCTTGCCCAACGGTAAAGAAAGGGTTATTCCATTGGCGGAATCAACCGCCCTCTGTAGGTGTTGTAGATCTGTTGAACCTCGGGGTTGTCCAGGCTCTCGTAGGTAATCCCCTCCTTATCAAGCCCATCCAACCCTTTGATGCCACCGATCATTGCTGCCCACTCGTCACGGTGGGCAATGTCCACCACAAAGGGTTTCAAGTAATGACTCAGATGCCCTTTGAACGGTGACTCAATCTCTTCGCTGAGCGCCCTGAGGTAGTCATCCTTGTTGGTTCTGGACCATTCAATCGCGAACTTGGCTCGATAACAGAGCTCCATGAACACCAGCAGAATCGTACGTTCATTGCCATCCAGAAAAGGATGCGCGAAGGCTAGCTGGCCCATGACATCGCCAGGACTGTCGCGAAAACGTTTTTTGTTCGACGCCAATTCCAGTGCATAGTCGACTGAAAGCTTTATAGAGCCAGGATGCTCGAAGACGGTACGGTAAGGATCGTTTTCGGAGCCTTTGAAGACCGCGAGATGCGGGACAAGCTCGTTCCGATCCTTGCCCGCCCAGGGATAGAAACCAGAAAACAGGATCTCGTGCACTTTGCGCAACGACCGGTAATCAATTGGCTTTTTCCCGGCAAGAAACTCAAGCGCCTCTTCCAGGCTCAATTCAAACGAAAGATGCTCGGATTCTTTTACTTCGACGGGGTCTTTGAGCTGTAGAGCGTTTTGAAGATATCCAGCGGTTTCAAAATCGCCGAAAGGATCGAAGCTCATGCGCGAAGTTTCTTCGCCAAGCAGCGCTTTTCCTGGAGGTAGCTGCCTTGTAGCGCCAAGGTTTCCGACTTGCTCAGAACGCCCTTCCTCGTGAGGTTAACCAACAACTGCTCCACACCGTCCAGCTGGACCACATCGCCAGCCAGGCCGGTAATTGCCACGGCCATCCGGCTAACACCGTCACGTTCGGCGGTGACATGATGAATTTCAGCCATTTTGCGCACTTTATCAGCGATGGTTTCACGGGCTGTATCAGTCATTGCAAACTCCTCAATTAGCCTAAGAAGCATAGCATGGCGTTCGTTTCCCCTCTCCTCCCAGCGAACCTTTCCCCCCAAACCCGCGTCCGAGCTAAGGCACTCTTGCCCACCGTTCGCCGCGAGGTCGTCGTTTGAAAGCCGCCATCATCAAAAAATACCGCCTGATCATCAAGACCATGGGCTATGTAGGCTGGGCCCTGTTCTGGCTGTTGCTGTGGGATGTCGCCGTCACGGTGGATTTCATGCTGTTCCTCACCTACAAGATCAACCTGCCGCTGATGCCCCTGACCCTGCTCGGTTCGGCGCTGGTGGTGCTGATCAGTTTTCGCAACAGCAGCGCCTATAACCGTTGGTGGGAGGCGCGCACGCTGTGGGGGGCGATGGTCAACAATTCACGCAGTTTTGCGCGCCAGGTGCTGACGCTGCTGGATGACCCCGACAGCGAGGTCAACCCGGTCAAGGCCACCCTGTTGCGTCGGCATGTGGCCTATGTGAACTGCCTGGCGGTCCACCTCAAGGGACTGCCGTGCCCCGATGAGGTGCGTGCATTCATCCCCAGCGAAGAGTTCGCGCGCAACGGCACCACCAATAATTTTGCCAACGACATCCTCACCGGCTCGGCAGCCTTGCTGGCCAAGGAATACAAGGCCGGCCACCTGGACAGCATCCGCCTGGCGCGACTGGAGTCGACGCTGGTGGATCTGTCCAACGCCCAGGGCGGCATGGAACGCATCGCCAACACCCCGCTGCCCTACCCCTACGTGTACTTCCCGCGCCTGTTTATCTCGCTGTTCTGCCTGATCGTACCGGTGGGCCTGGTGGAATCCCTCGGCTGGTTCACCCCGCTGGCCTCGACGGTGGTGGGTTTTATGCTGCTGGCCATCGAGCGCATCGGCACCGACCTGCAAAGCCCGTTCAACTCCAGCGAGCACCAGATCCAGATGGACACCATCTGCGAAACCATCGAGAAAAACCTGCAATCGATGCAGCGTGATGCCCTGGGTGGCGAGCGCATCGGTTAAACCCTGCCCACGGCCTAAAGTGCGTGACCCACCGGTCGATATACCGGGGGTACGCATGGGCTATCCCCTCTAAAAACAACACATGCGACGCTCTTCGCTTTCCTCCGCCTTGCCAACTCTAATAAGTACCCTGCGGGAGATGTCATGAATATCAAACACAAGCTGACCTGGGCGTTTGCGACTATCGCGTGCGTGCCGGTGATCCTGGTGGCCGTGCTGGTGGTACTGAACCTGCGGGATGCGGCCGAGGCCAATTTCGTCGACAGCAGCAGCCGTGAAATCCGCCAGATCGACAACGGCATGAAGCAATTCTTCGACGGCATCAGCCAGAACGTCGAATTCGTCGCCAAAGACCCACGCATCGCCGCCGCCAAAGACCTGAAAAGCTATGCCGGTGCCGACGCCGCGCAAATCCCCCTGACCCCGACCAACAAAGCGCTGCTGGACATCTTCGACCAGTTCGCCAAAAGCCACCCGAGCACCGCTTACCTGTCCCTGGGCCTGAGCGACGGCGGCTACGCCAGTTGGCCCGACGACACCAAACTGAACAACTACGACCCGCGCCAACGCCCCTGGTACAAGGCCGCCGTGGCCGCGCCAGGCAACACCGTGCGCACCGGCGCTTATTACTGGGCACCGGATGACGTGGTGCTGATCGGCACCGTGCGCACCGTCGCCGACGCCACCGGCAATATCCTCGGCGTGGTCGGCCTGGACGTGTCGCTCAAGCAGCTCACCGAACTGGTGCGCAACATCAAGCTCGGCGACAGCGGTTACCTGATGCTGGTGGAAGCCAACGGCAACGTGCTGGTGGACCCCAGCGATGCCAAGCACAACTTCAAGCCCCTGGCCGACCTCGGCCCGCAATACGCCGAGCTGGCCAAGCGCACCGACGGCGCCACCCAGATCGAGATCAACGGCGTGCCCTACATGGCCAACGTGGTCAGCTCCAAAGACCTCGGCTGGCGCTTTATCGGCCTGATCAAGCGTGATGAAGTGATGGCCGGCGCGTCGAGCCTGACCTGGTTGATCGCCGCCATCGCCGCTGCCCTGGCCGTGGTCTTCGCCCTGGTCGGTGCAAGCTTTGCCAGCATGATCGTGCGCCCCATCCGCAGCGTTGCCGATGGCCTGCAAGAGATCGCCGAAGGTGAAGGCGACCTGACCCGCAAGCTCACCGTACAGGGCAAGGACGAAACCGCGACCCTGGCCGGCTGGTTCAACCAGTTCCTCGGTGCGATTGCGCAACTGGTGCAACGCATCGGCAGCGCCTCCACCGACCTGCAAAGCGCCGCCGCTGACACCAGCACCGTGGCCAACAACATGAACCAGGCCGCCGGCCGTCAGCGTGAAGCCGTGGAACTGGTGAGCACCGCGTTCAACGAGATGGTCGCCACCGCAAACGAAGTCGCGCGTTCGTGCAGCGCCGCCGCCACCAGTGCCGACGAAGGCTACCGCGACGTACACGACGGCCAGCAGCACATCGGTGAAGCCACCGGCAGCGTGCTCAAGTTGAGCGAAGACCTGCAAAAGTCGACCCAGACCATGCAGTTGCTGGAGCAGGACAGCCAGAACATCAACACCATCCTCGACACCATCCGCTCGATTGCCGAGCAGACCAACCTGCTGGCGCTCAACGCGGCAATCGAAGCCGCGCGCGCCGGCGATCAGGGCCGTGGTTTTGCGGTGGTGGCCGACGAAGTGCGCGCCCTCGCCCGCCGCACCGCCGACTCCACCGGCGAGATCGACAGCCTGCTGGGCAACCTCGCGCGGCGCACCCAGGAAGTCACCCAGCAGATGCAGGGCAGCCTGCTGGTGTCCCACACCAGCGTGGAACGCATCCAACAGGCCCGCGACAGCTTCGACAAGATCCGTGGCTCGGTGGACTCGATCCGCGACCAGAACACCCAGATCGCCACCGCTGCCGAAGAGCAGCACCAGGTGGCCGAAGAGATCAACCGGCACATCGCGCAGATCCATGCCGATGCGCAACTGGTCGAAGGCTTCGCCCACTCGGCGCAGACCGGCTCGGGTCGGTTGACGGACATTTCCGGTCAGCTCAAGGGGTTGGTGGGCCGGTTCAAATACTGACGTGACCGTGGGGCCCTCGACGTCAGCGTCGAGGGCTCATTCGCCAACTGATCAACTGATAAATCCCCAGCAAGGCCCCGGCCACCAGCAGCGTCCACTGCACACTCAGCGCCGCCGCCAACAGCCCGGCCAACAAGCCGCCAATCGCTTCAAAGCCGAAACGCATAGCGATGTAAAAGGCAATCACCCGCCCGCGCAGTGCTTCCGGCGCGGCACTTTGCAGGGTCATGTTGCTGCTGACATTGCTCACCGTAATCCCGAACCCCAACCCGGCCAGCGCCGCCAGGGTGAAAGCCAACGGCGGGTTCGCCGCCACCGCGCACAACGACACGGCGCACACCACTGTGCCCATCACGATGATGCGGCTCAGGCTCGATGAGCTACCGGCGAATGCCAGGAAGATTGTCGCCACAAACGCCCCCGCCCCCGCCGCGCCCCATAACCAGCCGAGGGTTTGGGCATCGCCGCTGAAGGCGTGCTTGGCCAGGATCGGCAGCAGCACCGTGTAGCAGGACGCCAACAGGTTGACCATCACCACGCTGATCAACAGGCGGCGGATGGACAAGGTGTTCCACAAATAACGCAAACCTTCGCGGAAGATCTCCCCGGTAGACCCTTTGGCCCGAACCGGTGCGCGGCTTTGCACCTTGCCCAGGCCAATCAACAGCATGCCAAAGGCGATGGAGGTCAGCAGGAAGCAACCGGCCTCGCCGCTCCAGGTGATCAGCAAGCCGGCCAGCGGCGGGCCGATAAAGCGCGCGGCGTTGATCAGCATGGCATTGAGCACAAGGGCGTTGGGCAGGTCCTTGGGCTCATCGACAAAGCTGGCGATCAAGGCTTGGCGCAGGGGTGTTTCCAGGGCATTGAGCAAGCCCAACAGCAACGCCATGGCGATGATCACGTCGCGGCCCATCCATTGCTGCCAGGTGAGCACCGCCAGCACCAGGGATTGCACGGCCAGGGTGGCCTGCACCGCCATCAGCAGGCGGCGCTTGTCATGGCGGTCGGACCAGGCGCCCGCCAGCGGCCCGACCAGCAACTGCGGCAACAGCGTCAGAAACGCAATCGCCCCCAGCAGCACGGCCGAGCCCGTCAGGTGATAGGCCAGCCACGACAGCGCGACCTGTTGCACCCATTTGCCCAGGGTGGAGAGGCCCTGGCCGACAAAGTAGATCTGGAAATTACGATGGCGCAGCGCACGGATCGGCGTGGGCCAGCGGGTGGTAGACGCAGGATTCAAATAAACTCGCAGCCCTTTTGTATAAGGGATTTAAGGACCCAGGTACGGTCGTTTTCGCCCAGCGCAATCTGTTCCAACTGCTTTTGCTCGGCGGCATGTTTGGCGTAGGCGCGATCATACACTTCAGCGACCTGGTCGAAAGGCACGCAGAGCAAGCCGTCTTCATCGCCGATCACCAGGTCGCCCGGCTCGATCACCATGCCAGCCAGGGCAATCGGTACGTTGACCTCGCCCGGGCCGTCCTTGTAAGGGCCGCGATGGGTGATACCCGCCGCAAACACCGGGAACTCCCCGGCACCAATGCTCGCCGCATCGCGAATCGCGCCGTTGATCACGATGCCGGCCACACCTTTCTTGATCGCATACGCCACCATCATTTCGCCGATCAGCGCGTTGCTCAGGTCACCGCCGGCATCCACCACAATAACGTCGCCCGGCTGGGCGATATCCAGCGCGTGATGCAGCATCAGGTTGTCCCCTGGGCGCGCCTTGACGGTCAGCGCCGGGCCCACCAGGACGCCGGTGCGGTGCATCGGTTTGAGGCTCGCGCCGCCGGCGGTCATGCGGTGCATCGAATCACTGATATTGGCGACGGGCACGCTGCGGTAACGCTCAACCCACTCGGCGGCAACCTTGCGTTGTTGCTTGAGCACTCTGAATCCGATGGACATGGGGTATTCCTCTGCTGATTTTTATGTTTTTTTGAAACGCCATTTCAAAATTACCATCATGATTTGCAACCAGCAAGGCTCAAGGCGGATTCAAAATCCAACGACCTGTGCCAAATAAAATTATAAATCTGAATAAACGTTAGATTTTATTGGGTTTTTTCACTGATACAGCGCCGATCAAAACAGCCTGGGTTAAATTTATTTATTGCAACGCCGTTTCATTATGCTAGTTTTCAACCACTGTTGAGCGCCGCAACGCGCCGCCAACTGCACACAGACAAGAAAACCAAGGTGCGCACAATGACCCGAACCCTCCTGCTGACCGGCCCGGAACTGACCGCCGACGCCATGGCCCACGCCGCCTCCCACGGCGTACGCGTAATCCCCACCACGCCCTACGCACCCGCCGATGAACTCACTGCAATCATTGCTCGCGAACAACCGGACGCAATCATCGTGCGCCAGGGCAAGCTGACCCGGGAGATGATCAACGCCTCGGCCGCGCTGAAAATCATCGCCAAGCACGGCGTGGGCTACGACACCATCGACATCGCCGCCGCCGCCGAGCGCCAGATCCCGGTGACCATCGCCTTGGGCGCCAACGCACAATCGGTGGCCGAGCACGCCCTGGCCCTGATGTTCAGCGTGGCGCGCCAGACCGCCCTGCTCGATGCGCGCATGCGTGACGGGCATTGGGACAAAGCCACCTCGGTGGGCATCGAACTGTCCGGCAAGACCCTCGGCCTGGTCGGCCTGGGCGCTATCGGCCAGATCCTGATGGACCTGGTGGCCCCGCTGCGCATGACCATCAAGGTGTTTGACCCGTACCTGGCGGAGTTGCCGAATGTAGAGCGCGTCAATAGCGTGGATGAGCTGCTGGCCAGCTGCGATATCATCAGCCTGCATTGCCCGCTGACCGAGCAGAACCGCAACCTGTTTGGCGCGGCGCAATTCAAGCGCATGCGCCCGGGCGCAATTTTGATCAACACCGCGCGCGGTGAACTGATCGACACCGAAGCGCTGGTCCACGCCCTGAGCACCGGGCAAATCGCCGGCGCCGGCCTCGACACTTTCAACCCCGAACCACCGCCGGCGGACTCGGCGCTGTGGGGTTTGCCGACACTGGTGGCGACGCCCCACGTCGGCGCCAACACCGCTGAAGCCCGAGACCGCGTGGGCCTGCTGGCGCTGCAACAGATCATCGATTTCTGGGACGGCACCGCGCCGCCGCCGCGTGCGGTGGTCAACCGCCATCTCTACGCACACTGACATCGCCCGCGTTGTAATCGCGGGCCCATAACGCTTCTCCAAAAAAAACAAAATGGGAGAGAGTCATGTCCATCAGTTCTACCGACATCAGCGCCATCGAGCGCTCAACCATGCGCAAGGTGGCGTGGCGGCTATTGCCGTTCCTGATCCTGTGCTACCTGCTGGCGATCATCGATCGCGGCAATATCGGCATGGCCTCCTTGCAGATGAACCAGGACCTGGGCCTGACTCCGGCGATCTTCGGCTTTGCCAGCAGCCTGTTTTTTGTCTCCTACTTCCTCGTGGAAGTGCCGAGCAACCTGGCCCTGCAACGCTTCGGCGCGCGGGTGTGGATTGCCCGGATCATGATCACCTGGGGCCTGATCTCCGCCGGCACCGCGTTTGTCACCGGCGCCAACTCGCTGTACGTGATGCGCTTTTTGCTGGGCGCGGCCGAGGCCGGCTTCTTCCCCGGCGTGCTGCTTTACCTCACTTACTGGCTGCCAGCGGCCTACCGTGGGCGCATGGTTGCGATCTTCATGGTGGCGATTCCCGGCGCCAACTTCATCGGCTCACCGCTGTCCGGCCTGCTGTTGAGCATGGACGGCTGGTTCGGCATGCGCGGCTGGCATTGGCTGTTCATCATCGAAGGGAT
The DNA here is from genome assembly GCF_055407965.1 of Pseudomonas sp. B611. Lineage (NCBI taxonomy): Bacteria > Pseudomonadati > Pseudomonadota > Gammaproteobacteria > Pseudomonadales > Pseudomonadaceae > Pseudomonas > Pseudomonas sp. B611. Next base: position 17,570 of record NZ_JBUZST010000018.1, on the reverse strand, counting down.
TCCCGCCGTACTGCTGGGCATCGCCTGCCTGTTCGTGCTGACTGACCGCCCGGAGCAAGCCAAATGGCTGAGCCACGAGCAACGCCACTGGCTCACCAGCCGCCTCGACGAAGAGCGCAGCCGCAAGACAGCCATCGGGCATATCTCGCTGTGGAAACTGCTGCGCCACAAACACATCTGGGTGTTGGCACTGATCTACTCCGGCGCCTCGGCGGCGGGCAGCACCATGAGCGTGTGGGCACCGCAATTGCTCAAGACGTTTGGCCTGAGCAACCTGGAGATCGGCATGGTCAACGCCATCCCCTACGGGCTTGCGTCAATCCTGATGATCCTGTGGGGCCGCAGCTCCGACAAGACCGGCGAACGCCGCTGGCACACCGCGACCACCTTGCTGCTGATCACCGCAGGCTTGTTACTGGCGCTGGTGACATCTTCGCTGGTAGCGACGGTGTTCATGTTGTCGATGGTGCTGATCGGTGCGTACTCCATGAAAGGGCCGTTCTGGGCGCTGGTGTCGACCTGGCTCTCCTCCTCCACCGCTGCCGCTGGCTTGGCCGCCGTGGGCGCGATGGCCAACCTGATTGGTGGCGGGATCATGGTCAATGTGTACGGCACCATTCATCACGCCACCGGCAGTTATGCGCTGGCATTGCTGCCACTGGCGGCGCTGTGTGCGGCGGGGGCGGTGATGGTGTTGTTGATGGGGCGCAAGCAGATGAAGGAAGCGGGTGAGGCGGTGGAGCTCAGCAAGCCTGTGAGCGCAAGCTGACCACAGCATGGAGCAGCAGCAATGGATATGTACTCCGACCTGAAAGCTCCAACGCCAGACACATAGTCATCGCAGGCAAGCCAGCTCCCACAGGAGTTCGCTCTTGATCTACACCACTCAGGTCGGCTGTCAGGCCGCCGTGCTCTTGCTTTTGATCTTGATCTTGATCTTGATCTTGATCTTGATCTTGATCTTGGGCGCCCCGTTAAACACGCTGGCCGGAATTCGGCATGGATTTGGGGGGTAAACCGGCAGGGATACCGGTTTAGCCGCCCCGCGCCATGGATGGCGCGTGGCGGCGGCCCCCCAAATCCATGTCGGATTACGGGCACACCGAGCCTAGGCGAGGTGCCGAGTGTTGGGGCAAGAGCGTTTTGCTTACTTTTGCGCTCTTCAAAAGTGAGCCGCCGTAAGGGCGGAACCAATAGTCGCCGTTACCCAAATAACGGATATGTACACCGACAAGCCGCCATCGCAGGCAAGCCAGCTCCCATCCTGGAGCGGTGTGCAGCCAACAAAAAACTCAATCGCCTGACAGGCCGCCTTCGCGAGCAAGCCCGCTCCCACAATGGGATCGCGCAATAACCGAGAACTCCCAAGATTGCCCCCACCCGCCAATACCAGTATTTTGCAGCCTACCCCCAACAAGGAGCACCCCATGGTAAAAACCCGCCCACGCCCCGCAGTCACCGGGGTGGCTTCGGCCGATCGGGTGCTCACCGTGCTCACCGCCTTCAAGATGGGCGACACCGCCCTGGAACTGGCCGAACTGGCCGCACGCACCGGGCTGGTCAAAAGCACCATCATGCGCCTGATGGTATCCCTGGAAGACCACGGCCTGATCACCCGCCTGGCGGACGGCCGCTATCAACTGGCCACCGAAATCATGCGCCTGAACACCGTCTACCAGGACGGCCTCGACCTTGAACGCCACATCACCCCGCTGCTGCACCGCCTGACCCAGGAAACCGGCGAAACCGCCTCCTTCTACGTACGCCACGGCGCCTATCGCATGTGCCTGTACCGCGTAAACTCGCCCCACCACCTGCGCCTGCACCTGCAACCGGGCGACACCCGCCCCATGGACGGCGCCGCCGGGGCCGAAGCGTTGCGCACGCCGTATTCGCTGGCCGCGAAGATGATCAAGCCGATCTTCTCCCACGGCGCCACCGACCCCCACGCCGCGTCCATGGCCCTGCCGATCTTCGGCCCCGGCGAAAACCTGATCGGCGCCCTGGTGTTGTCCGGCCCCGCCAGCCGCCTGACCGCCGAGCAAGCGCAGACCCTGCACCCGCTGTTCCAGCAAGCCGCCGTCGAGCTGACCCGCAGCCTGGGTGGCGATGCCCTCGCCGATGACGCCGCCCCACACGGCAAAAAATCCGTCTAGAGTCTTTAGCAGACGCGTGCAGCAGCAGGGTGCGATGCACATCGCACCCTGGGCGACATTTGGCCACACCGCATCATCGCAGCAACTGTAATAGTCTATTGCAGGACTCTAATGTACTAACTAGTTACTTATCTTGCTAAAATCGCGTCTTTGCCCTCTCACCTTCGAGCATTTATCGATATGAAACGAGCATCGCGCGCCGCTGGCGTCCCTAGATTTATCCTGCTGGGCCTGGGCGTGATCATCGCCCTGCTCGGCGTGGCGCTGGCCGTTGGCGGCGTCAAACTGGCCAGCCTCGGTGGCTCGCTGTACTTCCTGATCGGCGGCCTGGCCATGGCCCTTTCCGGCCTGTTGATCGCCTGCCGCAAGCCGGCCGGTGCGTGGTTGTTCGCCGCCTTCCTGGTCGGCACGGCCATCTGGGCGGTGGCGGATGTCGGCCTGGTGTTCTGGCCGCTGTTCTCGCGGGTGTTCATGTTCGCGGCGATCGGCATGGTGGTGGCACTGGTCTACCCTTGGCTGGTCGGCCGCCCGGCACGCGCAGCCTATGGCGTGGCCGGCGTGCTGGCCGTCGGTGTGGTGGTCGCGGCGGGCAATATGTTTGTCGCCCACCCAAGCGTGGCGCCCACCGGTGCCGGCCCTGGCATCACCCCGGTGACCCCGGCCGATGCGCAGAAAGACTGGGCGCACTACGGCAACACCGAAGGTGGCAGCCGCTTCGCCGCGCTGGACCAGATCAACCGCGACACCGTCAACAAGCTGAAAGTGGCGTGGACCTACCACACCGGTGACGTCGCCATCAGCGACGGCAACGGCGCCGAAGACCAACTGACGCCCCTGCAGATCGGCAACAAGGTGTTCATCTGCACCCCGCACAACAACCTGATCGCCCTCGACGCCGACACCGGCAAAGAGCTGTGGAAGAACGAAGTCAACGCCAAGTCGGCAGTGTGGCAACGTTGCCGGGGCATGGCCTACTTCGACGCCACCGCGCCGATTGCCCAGCCGACCCAGCCAAACAGCTCGCCGATCATTGCCGCCAGCGTCCCTGCCGGTGCGCAATGCCAGCGTCGTTTGCTGACCAACACCATCGATGCGCGCCTGATCGCCGTAGACGCCGACACCGGCAAGTTCTGCGAAGACTTCGGCAGCCACGGTCAGGTGGACTTGAAAGCTGGCCTGGGTAACGTCCCGGACAGCTACTACCAGCTGTCCTCCGCCCCGCTGATCGCCGGCACCACCGTTGTCGTTGGCGGGCGTGTTGCCGACAACGTGCAGACCGACATGCCCGGCGGCGTGATCCGTGGCTTCGACGTCATCACCGGGCACATGCGCTGGGCGTTCGACCCGGGCAACCCGGAAGACAAAAACGCCCCGGCCGACGGCAGCACCTATGTGCGCAGCACGCCGAACAGCTGGGCGCCGATGTCCTACGACCCGCTGATGAACACCCTGTTCCTGCCGATGGGCAGCTCGTCCACCGACATCTACGGGGTTGAGCGCACGCAGTTGAACCACAAGTACGGCGCCTCGGTACTGGCGCTGGACGCCTCCACCGGCGCAGAAAAATGGGTGTACCAGACCGTCCACAATGACCTCTGGGACTTCGACCTGCCGATGCAGCCAAGCCTGATCGACTTCACCGCGCCGGGCACCGACAAAGCCGTGCCTGCGGTGGTGATCGGCACCAAGGCCGGGCAGATCTACGTGCTCGACCGCGCCACCGGCAAACCGCTGACCGACGTGCAGGAAGTACCGGTCAAGGCCGCCAACATCCCCAACGAACCGTACTCGCCGACCCAGCCGAAATCCCTCGGCATGCCGCAGATCGGTGCGCAAACCCTGACCGAAGCGGACATGTGGGGCGCCACGCCGTACGACCAGTTGCTGTGCCGCATCGACTTCAAGGGCATGCGCTACGACGGCCTGTACACCGCGCCGGGCACCGATAAATCCCTGAGCTTCCCGGGCTCCCTGGGCGGCATGAACTGGGGCAGCATTTCCACCGACCCGGTGCATGGTTTTATCTTCGTCAACGACATGCGCCTGGGCCTGTGGATCCAGATGGTGCCGTCGCAGAACAAGGCGCAGTCCTCGTCCGGTGGCGAAGCGCTGAACACCGGCATGGGCGCCGTACCGCTCAAGGGCACGCCGTATGCGGTGAACAAAAACCGCTTCCTCTCGGTGGCCGGCATTCCGTGCCAGGCGCCGCCGTTCGGCACCCTGACCGCCATCGACATGAAGACGCAGAAAGTCGCCTGGCAAGTGCCGGTGGGCACCGTTGAAGACACCGGCCCACTGGGGATCCGCATGCACCTGCCGATCAAGATCGGTCTGCCGACCCTCGGCGGCACCCTGTCCACCCAGGGCGGCCTGATCTTTATCGCCGGTACCCAGGACTTCTACCTGCGCGCCTTCAACAGCGCCAATGGCGATGAAATCTGGAAAGCCCGCCTGCCCGTGGGCAGCCAGGGTGGCCCGATGACCTATGTGTCGCCGAAAACCGGCAAGCAGTACGTGGTCATCACCGCCGGCGGCGCACGCCAGTCCACTGACCGTGGCGACTACGTGATCGCCTACGCCCTGCCATAACCCCTCGATCAAGCGCGGTGCCCCCCGCACCGCGCTTTCTGTCTGGAAGAACCCGCATGACCCCCACTTCTCACATCCCCTTCGGGCGCCTGTTGCTGGGCGTTGCCCTGAGCGCCGCCCTGCCCGTGCAAGCCGATGACAGCACCCTGACCGGCGACTGGGGCGGCCTGCGCCGCGAACTGGCAGACACCGGTATCCGCTTCACCGGCGATTACAGCGGCGAGACCGCCTACAACGCCCACGGCGGCCAGCACCGCTCGGCGCGCTACTCGCAGAACCTCAAGCTTGGCGTGCAGTTCGACCTGGGCAAGTTGTATGGCTTCAACAATGGCGACCGCATCCAGCTCACCATCAACGACCGTCGCGGCAACAGCGCTTCCGAAGACCTGGTGGGCAACCGCCTGCCGATCCAGGAAAACTACGGCGGCCTGTACACCCGTCTCACCGAGCTGAGCTACGAGCGCACCCTGTTCACCCCGGCGCTGAACGTCAAGTTGGGTTACATGGCCATGGGCAACGACCTCGGCGGCCTCGACAGCGGCATCCTGTGCAACTTCATGAACGCCGGTTTCTGCGGCCACCCGTTGAACATGTCCGGTGGCAGCGGCTGGACCAACTACCCGAATGCGCGCCTCGGTGCGCGGGTTAAATACGACTTCTCGCCGAGCTGGCAGTTGCGGGTGGCGGCCTTCAACGTCGACCCGGAAAGCAACGGCAATTCCAGCCGTGCCTGGCATTTGACCCCCAAGCACACCACCGGCACCGTGGTGCCCATCGAGTTGGTGTACAAACAGGCGGGCCGCCTGCCGGGTGAATACAAGCTGGGCTATTACTACGACAGCTCCGATGTGAAACGCATCGGCAGCAACAAGGACGTCAGCGGGCGCAGCGGGCATTACCTGCTGATCGACCAAGCCGTGTGGGCGTCGGATTCATCCGCGGGCCGCGTGCTGCACGCCTTCGGCCAATACTCGGCGGCCAGCACCGCCGCCGCGCCGTTCACCAAGTGGTACGGCGCGGGCGTGGTGCTGTACAAACCGTTCGAAGGCCGCCCGCGTGACACCGTCGCCCTCGGTTACGGCCGTGCGGTGCCGAACCCGCGCAGCCGCGATGTGCAGGAATTGGCGGCGTTCAATGCCGGCAACGACTACCCCAACCTGAACAACGCCGAGCAGTTGATCGAACTGAGCTACGGCTACCAGGCCACGCCCTGGCTGACCTTGCGCCCGGATGTGCAATACATCATCGAGCCGGGGGCGTTTTCCGGTGACAATATCGACAACGCGCTGGTCCTGGGCTTGCAGGTCAAGGCGACGTTCTAGACCACCGGCAGCGCGTTGTTGATAATCTCGCGTGCGTAGTTCGCCAGTTGCTTGGCGTTCATCGCCGCGACCTCATCCGCCTCGATGGGCGGATGGGCGATGATGCTGACATCAGTCCTGCGCCATGCGTTGTAAGCGATATGGTTGACCGCTGGGCTGATCGTCACCGGGACGATCCCCACCCCCATCTCCTTGGCCAGCCGAAAGGCGCCGCTCTTGAACGCGAGCATCTTTTCGCCATGGGTGCGCGTGCCTTCCGGGAAGATCCACAACGATGTGTTGTCGGCCACCACCCGCCTGGCGAGCTTGCGCAAACCCTTGATAGACGCCCTTGGGCTGCTGCGATCGATGAACAGGCTGCCGGTCAACCAGTACAACTGCCCTACCAGCGGCAACCATTTGAGTGAGTGTTTGGCGACAATCACCGTGCCGGGGTTGAGCGCTTGCGCCACGATCAGCACGTCATGGTTGCATTGGTGGTTGGCCACATAAATATAGGGCTGGGTCGTGGGCACTCGGTCAAAGCCGTGCACATCGACACGCACCGCGCAGATGCGATTGATCAGCGCGTAGACTCGACAGGCCACGTACAGGTTTCGGTTCTTCGAGGGGTTGATCAACATGTAGAGGCATAAAAACGGAAAGCTCGACACGATCAACAGCAGTACCAACAAGCCTCTGGCCAACGCAATCATAAATAACCCGCTTCAGGCCGCCAGGCACAAGGCGCGGGTGGTGGTGTCGTCGATGTCGATCCAGAAGGGCACGATGCGTTGGTTGTCGATGAGGTGCGGCGCCGAGATACGGCGCGTGGTGACGCCCATCCGCTTGAGCAGCCGCTCGTTGCCCACCGCGCTGAACGCAATCAGGCGAAAGGCACCCTTGGAGCGCGCCACATCAATCACTTCGCGAACCAGCTTCACCGTGTTCTGCCATGATTGCTCGGCGCTCAACACCTGCCCCTTGGGCTGGCTGATGGCGAACCGTGACAACTCCCAAATATCCGCAGAGAACGGCGGCGGGCTTTCCCCCATCAGATGCGGAAACACTTCGCCCAGCAGGTACGGGCCATTGGTGGGCAGCAACCGGGCGCAGCCGAAGATCTCGCGATCACGGTCGCAGGCCAGTACATAGACGGTATCCGGGCGATCAAACGCATCCAGCTCAAGCCCCTCTTCGCACGGCAAAGGCCAGCCCAGGGTTTTGACAAAGACCTCATACCGATACTTTGCCAAGGCACTTGCCATGCCTGGCAATAGTTCACCGCCTGTCCCCGTTACTGCCGTAAGCATGCCAACCACCCAGCCAATATAATCAGCCGAGTACAGCAAACCGATGATTGTGTGAGTAGCTGCCCGAATGGGCAGGTGGACTAAATCCAGAAGCTATGCGTCCGCCGCCCGGAACAGCCTGTATAATTCGGCTCCGCCCTGCAATCACGGGCGTTGAGCACGGAAGGTATTCCTGGTGAATGACTGGCGCGAAACGTTAGTCGAGGCAGTTTCGGGCTGCACGACCGAACATGAACTGTTCAATAAAATTAATACAATAACGTCCCACTTGGGCTTCGAATTCTGCTCTTACGGATTAAGAATTCCGTTGCCGTTAAGTGCACCCCACTTTGTGTTGCTGTCGAACTATCCGACCTCCTGGGAAAACAAATACGTCAGCGAGAACTATTTTTCCCAAGACCCTACCGTCGAGCATGGCCTGACACGCTCCATCCCCCTGCATTGGTCCGCCGCGCAACAGCACAAACAACTGGCCTTCTGGGAGGAAGCCCGGCACTACCAACTGAACCATGGCTGGTGCCTGTCTTCACAACGGGGGCCTAACGCGATTGGCCTGCTCTCGGTGTCCCGCTCCAATGAATATATTTCTGCACTGGAGCTGGAAAGCGTCGAAAACAAGCTGATCTGGCTCACGCAGTTGGCGCACGAATCCATGACCGGCTTTTTCTCTGACAAGTACCTGCCTGAAATCGACCAGCCCCTGACCGTTCGCGAGAAAGAAACCTTGCGCTGGACCGCACTGGGCAAGACCTACTTCGAGATCGGCATGATCCTGACCATCGACATCCGTACGGTGAAGTTTCATCTGGTCAACGCCATGCGCAAACTGCAGGCCAGCAACAAGGCCGAAGCAGCCGTCAAAGCGGCCCTGCTGGGGCTGCTTTTTTAACCCTGGCGATACTCCCGTGGCGTACACCCAAACTCGCGCCGAAACACCGTGTGCAGGTATTGCGCCGACTTGAAGCCGCAGTCCGCCGCGATGTCGGCAATCGCCAGTGCACGGTTCTCCAGGCCTTTGGCGGCGGCGGCCAGTTTGAAGCGCAGGATCTCGTCATGCACGCTGCAACCACGCTCCCGGCGAAAGTGCGCTTCCAGCGATGAACGCGACACGCCCACATAACCCGCCACCTGGGCGGTCTTGATCCCCTGACAGGCGTACTGACGGATAAACAACAACGCCTGCATCACATACGGATTGCCCAAGGGTTGATGCAGGCTGGAGGCTTGCACGTTGATCGCGTCCGGCGGCACCAGGATCTGCTCCCCCGCGCACGGCTTGCCGTGCAGCATCTGGTGCAGCAGCGCGGCGGCGGTACGGCCCATGGTCTCGGTGCCCTGGATTACCGAACTCAGCGGCACCCGTGTGAGGGTACGGGTCAGCGGGTCGTTGTCGATGCCGATCAACGCCACCTCTTCCGGCACCGCAATGCCGGCGGTGAGGCAGGCTTGCAGCAGCTGCCGGGCGCGGGCGTCGGTGACGGCGATGATGCCGATGGGTTTGGGCAGGCTTTGCAGCCAGGCGATCTGTTGCTCGACGGCGCTGTCCCACAGTGGCGCGCTGGTGCCCAGGCCGCGATAGACCTCGACGTGCAAGCCATCGCGTTGCAGCAGGCGGCGAAAGGCTTTCTCGCGCTCCTGGGCCCAGCGGTTGGCTTGGGCCTCGGGCAAGCTGAAACAGGCAAAACGCGTAAGCCCCGCTTCGATCAAGTGCTCGTAGGCCAGCTTCATCAAGGCATGGTTATCGGTGGCCACATAGGGAATGCCCTGCGGATAGGCCCGCGCATCCGCGTAGGAACCGCCCACCGCCACCACCGGCACCTTGATCCCGGCCAACGCTTCGCCGATCAGCGGGTCATCGAAGTCGGCAATGATGCCGTCGCCCTGCCAGCGCTCGATGCCTTTGAGGCGGCACAGGAAGTCTTCTTCGAGGAACAAGTCCCAGGACGCGCGGGTACTGCTCAGGTAATTGCCGATGCCGGCGATGATGCCGCGGTCGTAGATCTTGCTGCCGTTGAACAACAAGGCAATGCGGTGTACGGGCGGTAGGGTTTTCATTGTTTTTATCCTGGGGCCGGTCGCCACAGACTAGCCCTCGCCACGCAAAATCGCACCACCCGTTGGTGATTTTCATAATCGCCAGGCCCGACGCCGTTGCTAGTATCGAGACACCGCCAAGAACAATAAGGAAAACGCCATGCCGTACTTCCCCGGTGTCGAGAAGGTCCGCTTCGAAGGCCCCAACAGCGACGCTCCCCTCGCCTTTCGCCACTACGACGCGAACAAACTGATCCTCGGCAAACCCATGCGCGAACACCTGCGCATGGCGGCCTGTTATTGGCACACGTTTGTCTGGCCGGGGGCGGATATGTTTGGTGTCGGCACCTTCAAGCGCCCATGGCAGCGCAGCGGCGACCCAATGGAAGTGGCCATCGGCAAGGCCGAGGCGGCGTTTGAGTTCTTCTCCAAACTGGGCATCGACTACTACAGCTTTCACGATACCGATGTGGCCCCCGAAGGCAGCTCGCTGAAGGAGTACCGCAACCACTTCGCGCAGATGGTCGACCACCTGGAGCGCCATCAGGAACAGACCGGCATCCAGCTGCTGTGGGGCACCGCCAACTGCTTCAGCAACCCGCGCTTTGCCGCCGGCGCCGCCAGCAACCCAGACCCGGAAGTGTTCGCCGTGGCCGCCGCCCAGGTGTACAGCGCGATGAATGCGACGCTGCGCCTCAAGGGCGCCAACTATGTGCTGTGGGGCGGTCGCGAAGGCTACGAAACCCTGCTCAACACCGACCTCAAGCGTGAACGCGAACAGCTCGGGCGCTTTATGCGCATGGTGGTGGAGCACAAGCACAAGATCGGCTTCAAGGGTGACCTGCTGATCGAGCCCAAGCCCCAGGAGCCGACCAAGCACCAATACGATTACGACAGCGCCACGGTGTTCGGCTTCCTGCATGAGTACGGGCTGGAGCAGGAGATCAAGGTGAATATCGAGGCCAACCATGCGACGTTGGCCGGGCATAGTTTTCACCACGAGATCGCCACGGCGGTGTCCCTGGGGATCTTCGGCAGTATCGACGCCAACCGTGGCGACCCGCAGAACGGCTGGGACACCGACCAGTTCCCCAACAGCGTCGAAGAGATGACCCTGGCCACCTATGAAATCCTCAAGGCTGGCGGGTTCAAGAATGGCGGCTATAACTTTGACTCCAAGGTGCGCCGCCAGAGCCTGGATGAAGTGGACCTGTTCCACGGGCATGTGGCGGCCATGGATGTACTGGCGCTGGCCCTGGAACGCGCGGCGGCGATGGTGCAGAACGATCGTTTGCAGCAGTTCAAGGACCAGCGGTATGCCGGTTGGCAGCAGCCGTTGGGCAAGGGCGTGCTGGCCGGAGAGTTCAGCCTGGAGTCGCTGGCCCTGCATGCGTTTGCCCATGAGCTGAATCCCCAAGCCGTAAGCGGCAGGCAGGAGATGCTCGAAGGGATAGTGAACCGGTTTATCTACCGGTAGAGGCCGCTGACTGTGGCGAGGGAGCTTGCTCCCGCTGGAGTGCGCAGCGCTCCCAGGCTTTTGGGGCCGCTTCGCAGCCCAGCGGGAGCAAGCTCCCTCGCCACAGGTACCGTGTTTGTTTTGAGTCTTCCAACTTCCAACAACAATAAAAGGACGCACAAACCATGAAACGCACACTGATCGCCACTGCCCTGGCCCTGCTCGCCCTGCCGGTGATGGCTGACCCGGCGCACCCGAAGATCGGCTTCTCCATCGATGACCTGCGCCTGGAACGCTGGTCCCGTGACCGCGATTACTTCGTCGCCGCCGCCGAAAAACTCGACGCCAAGGTCTTCGTGCAATCGGCCGATGCCAACGAGCAAAAACAGATCTCGCAGATCGAAAACCTCATCTCCCGTGGCGTCGATGTGATCGTCATCGTGCCGTTCAACGCCACCGTACTGACCAACGCGGTGGCCGAAGCGAAGAAGGCCGGGATCAAGGTGGTGTCCTATGACCGCCTGATCCTCAACGCCGACATCGACGCCTATATCTCCTTCGATAACGAAAAAGTCGGCGAGATGCAGGCCAGCGGCGTGCTGCAAGCGGCGCCCAAGGGCAACTACTTCCTGCTCGGCGGCGCGCCCACCGACAACAACGCCAAGGTGCTGCGCGAAGGCCAGATGAAAGTGCTGCAACCGGCCATCGACAAGGGCGACATCAAGGTGGTGGGCCAGCAATGGGTCAAGGAATGGAACCCCACCGAAGCCTTGAGCATCGTGGAGAACGCGCTCACTCGAAACGACAACAAGATCGACGCCATCGTCGCCTCCAACGACGCCACCGCCGGCGGCGCGATCCAGGCCCTGGCCGCGCAGAAACTGGCGGGCAAGGTGCCGATCTCAGGCCAGGACGCCGACCTCGCCGCAATCAAGCGCGTGATCGACGGCACCCAGACCATGACCGTCTACAAGCCGCTCAAGCTGATCGCCACCGAAGCCGCCAAGCTCTCGGTGCAGCTGGCGCGCAGTGAGAAACCGGCCTACAGCTCGCAATACGACAACGGCAGCAAGAAAGTCGACACCATCCTGCTCACCCCCACCCCACTGACCAAGGCCAATATCGACCTGCTGGAAAAGGACGGCTTCTACACCAAAGAGCAGATCGCCGGGCAATGAGCGCCATGGCCGACTACCTGCTGCAAATGAACGGCATCGTCAAAACCTTTGGCGGTGTCAACGCCCTCAACGGCATCGACCTCAAGGTGCGGCCGGGGGAATGCATCGGCCTGTGCGGCGAGAACGGCGCCGGCAAATCCACCTTGATGAAGGTGCTGTCGGCGGTCTATCCCCACGGCACCTGGGACGGTGAAATCCTCTGGGACGGGCAACCGCTCAGAGCCCAATCCATCAGCGACACCGAGGCAGCGGGCATCGTGATCATCCACCAGGAACTGACCCTGGTGCCCGACCTCTCGGTGGCCGAAAACATCTTCATGGGCCACGAGCTGACCTTGCCGGGTGGGCGCATGAACTACCCGGCGATGTTCCACCGCGCCGAAGCCTTGATGCGTGAGCTCAAGGTGCCGGACATCAACGTGGCGCTGCCGGTGTCGCAGTACGGTGGCGGTTACCAGCAATTGGTGGAAATCGCCAAGGCCCTCAACAAACAGGCGCGCCTGCTGATCCTCGACGAGCCCTCCTCGGCCCTGACCCGCTCGGAAATCGAGGTGCTGCTGGACATCATCCGCAGCCTCAAGGCCAAGGGCGTGGCTTGCGTGTACATCTCCCACAAGCTCGATGAAGTGGCGGCGGTGTGCGACACCATCGCGGTGATCCGCGATGGCAAGCACATTGCGACCACGGCCATGGCCGACATGGACATCGCGCAGATCATCACGCAGATGGTCGGCCGCGAGATGAGCAACCTCTACCCCACCGAACCCCACGCCATCGGCGAAGTGATTTTCGAGGCGCGCAACGTCACGTGCTATGACGTGGACAACCCCAAGCGCAAGCGCGTCGACGACATTTCCTTTGCGCTCAAGCGCGGGGAAATCCTCGGCATCGCCGGGCTGGTGGGCGCCGGGCGCACGGAACTGGTGTCGGCGTTGTTCGGCGCCTACCCCGGGCGCTACAGCTGCGAGGTGTGGCTGGACGGCCAGGTGATCGACACGCGCACGCCACTCAAAGCGATCCGCGCCGGGCTGTGCATGGTGCCCGAAGACCGCAAGCGCCAAGGCATCATCCCCGACCTTGGCGTGGGCCAGAACATCACCCTGGCGGTGCTCGACACCTACGCCCACCTGACGCGCATCGATGCCGAAGCCGAACTGGGCAGCATCGACCAGCAGATCGCGCGCATGCACCTGAAGACCTCCAGCCCGTTCCTGCCGATCACCAGCCTGTCCGGTGGCAACCAGCAAAAGGCCGTGCTGGCAAAAATGCTGATGGCCAAGCCGCGGGTGCTGATCCTCGATGAACCCACGCGCGGCGTGGACGTGGGCGCCAAGTATGAGATCTACAAACTGATGGGCGCGCTGGCGGCTGCTGGGGTGGCGATCATCATGGTTTCGTCGGAGCTGGCCGAGGTGCTGGGGGTGTCTGACCGTGTGCTGGTGATCGGCGAGGGCCAGTTGCGCGGCGACTTCATCAACGACGGGCTCACCCAGGAACAGGTGCTCGCCGCTGCGCTCAGCCACAACAATAATAATGATCGGAAGACCGCGTAGATGAATCAGGTCAAACAACTGTTCAGCCGCTACAAAATGCTCGCCCTGGTGATTGCCGTGGCGGTGATCTGGGTGTTTTTCAGCTGGCAGACCGAGGGCGGGTTCCTCACGCCGCGCAACCTGTCCAACCTGCTGCGGCAGATGTCGATCACCGGGATTCTGGCGTGCGGCATGGTGCTGGTGATCATCAGCGGCGAGATCGACTTGTCGGTGGGCTCATTGCTCGGGTTGCTGGGCGGGTTGGCGGCGATCCTGGATGTGGTGTATCACGTGCCGCTGTTGGCCAACCTGAGCCTGGTGGCGTTGTGCGGGCTGATGATCGGCTTGGCCAATGGGTATATGACGGCCTATCTGCGCATCCCGTCGTTTATCGTCGGTTTGGGCGGGATGCTGGCGTTTCGCGGAATTCTGCTGGGGATCACCGGGGGCACGACCATTGCGCCGGTGTCGCCGTCGCTGGTGTATGTGGGCCAGGGTTACTTGCCGCATTCGGTGGGCATTGGGCTGGGCGTCTTGTTGTTTGCGCTGACGTTGTTCCTGACCTGGAAACAGCGGCGCAATCGCGCCCTGCATGGCTTGGCGGCACACTCGCTGGCGCGGGATCTACTGCGCGTGGCGGTGATCGGCGCCGTGCTCGCCGGGTTCGTCACCACCCTCAACAGTTACGACGGCATTCCCGTACCGGTGCTGTTGCTGCTGGTGCTGCTCGGCGTATTCAGCTACGTCACCAGCCAGACCGTGTTTGGCCGCCGCGTGTATGCGGTGGGCAGCAATATGGAAGCCACGCGGCTGTCGGGCATCAATGTGCAGGCGGTGAAGTTGTGGATCTTCGGCATCATGGGGGTGATGTGCGCGCTGGCCGGCCTGGTCAACACGGCGCGCCTGGCGGCGGGTTCGCCGTCTGCGGGGAGCATGGGCGAACTGGATGCCATCGCCGCGTGTTTTATCGGCGGCACCTCGATGCGCGGCGGCTCGGGCACGGTGTATGGCGCGCTGCTCGGGGCGTTGGTGATTACCAGCCTGGATAACGGCATGTCGATGCTGGATGTGGACAGCTACTGGCAGATGATCGTCAAGGGCAGCATTCTGGTGTTGGCGGTGTGGGTGGATGTGAGTACGCGCACCGGCAGACGCTGAGGGCTTTATTGTCCCAATAACACCGCCCCGTCGCCCTCCTGCCCCAAGCGATCCCCCGGATTGCGCAGCGGGCAGTCAGCCAGGGACAGGCACCCGCAGCCGATGCACCCATCGAGCTGGTCGCGCAGTTGCGTGAGGCTGTTGATTCGCTCATTCAACATGTCGCGCCAACGCGTGGAGAGCTGCGTCCAGTCCTTGGCCGTCAGCGGTCGCTCCGATGGCAGTTCCTCCAGTGCGGCCTTGATGGTTGCCAATGGAATCCCCGCGCGCTGCGCCACCTTGATCACCGCAATGCGCCGCAGCACGTCACGGTGGTAGCGCCGCTGATTGCCTGGGCTGCGTTGGCCGTGGATCAAACCCTTGGCTTCGTAGAAATGCACCGTGGCCACGGTCACCCCGCTACGCCGCGCCACTTCACCGACCCCGAGGGGGATGTGCACATCGATTTTCGCTGTCATCGGCGCCTTGACCTCATCTATACATGAGGTCTTATAAAGAGTGTCGGCTTGTCCTGGCAAGCCTTCATTCCTTTGACATGGAGTCTCCATGAACACAGCGCAAACCTCTCCCTCCAACTGGGCTGCCTTGCTGTCCGGTGCAAACGGCGTACGCTCACTGGCCCTGGCCGGCGGCGTGGTGCTGCATGCGATCAACGTCTACATCGCCACCACGATTCTGCCGTCAGTGGTCGAGGACATCGGCGGCATCGACTATTACGCCTGGAACACCACGCTGTTTGTCGCCGCCTCGATCCTCGGCTCGGCGTTGTCTGCGCGCTTGCTTGGCCGCCTGGGGCCGCGCGGGGCTTACCTGGTTGCCAGCCTGGTGTTCGCCGGCGGGGCATTGGCCTGTGCATTTGCGCCGTCCATGCCAGTGATGCTGGTCGGACGGCTGGTACAGGGCCTGGGCGGCGGGTTCTTGTTCGCGCTGTCCTACGCGATGATTCGGCTGGTATTCGATGAACGCTTGTGGCCACGGGCAATGGCGCTGGTCTCCGGGATGTGGGGTGTCGCAACGCTGGTCGGGCCAGCGGTGGGCGGCGTGTTTGCCGAACTGGGCATCTGGCGGGCGGCGTTCTGGTCCTTGATCCCAGTGGCCGGGTTGTTCGCGGTGCTGGCCGCCGCAGTACTGCCTGGGCGCAGCACAGACCGCGTTGAGCCCACACCGTTGCCGATCACGCAGTTGTGGTTGCTGACGGCGGCGGTGCTTTCGGTGTCGGCCGGCAGTGTCTCCTCCACCCTGCCCCTGAACCTGCTGGGGCTTGCAGCGGCCGCCCTGTTCACTGGGCTGCTGATCATCACGGAAAGCCGCGCCCGCCATCGACTGTTGCCCGCAGGCGCCTTTCGGCTGACCACTGCGCTTGGCGCGCTGTACGCCACCATGGCGTTGTTGGCGGTCGCGGTCACCAGTGGCGAAATCTTTGTACCGCTGTTCCTTCAAGTCCTGCACCACCAGTCGCCCCTGGTAGCCGGCTATCTCGCCGCACTGATGGCGGCCGGCTG
This sequence comes from Pseudomonas sp. B611, assembly GCF_055407965.1. Taxonomy (NCBI): domain Bacteria; kingdom Pseudomonadati; phylum Pseudomonadota; class Gammaproteobacteria; order Pseudomonadales; family Pseudomonadaceae; genus Pseudomonas; species Pseudomonas sp. B611. Next base: position 1,351 of record NZ_JBUZST010000018.1, on the reverse strand, counting down.
GACGCTGGGGTCAATCGCCAGTGCAAGCATCACCGGCGCGAATGTTCGCCGGGCGATCCTCGCCGGACCGACCCTGGGTGTGGTGGGCATGCTGGCGCTGGCGCTGCTTATGCCTGGCGAAAGCCCTGGCGATGCGCAGACGATTGTGCCGATCTGCGTGGCCCTTGTCCTGATCGGCCTGGGGGTGGGCCTGGCATGGCCGCACTTGTTGACCCGGGTGTTCCAAGTGGCACCCGCCGGCGAACAGGACCTGGCCTCGGCGTCCATTACCACCGTGCAACTGTTCGCCACCGCGTTTGGTGCGGCACTGGCAGGCATGGTCGCGAACATCGCGGGCCTCACTGAACCCGGCGGAATCGTAGGCACGGCAAGCGCAGCGGTGTGGTTGTTTGGGGTGTTTGCGCTGGCGCCGTTGGTGGGTGTGCTGATTGCCAGGCGGGTCGTAAGACTGATCGGTTAGCGGTTGACCTGGGCTTCGAAGACGCCCTGCTCGACACTGCCTGAAACTCGGTTAAAAAATGTGGGAGCGGGCTTGCTCGCGAATGCGGTGTATCAGTGGATATAGAGGTGACTGACAGACCGCATTCGCGAGCAAGCCCGCTCCCACATTTTTGAGCGCATTCCAATGTTGGATGTGTGGGGTTACTGGCGTTTTGTCATGGTTTGTAAAGGGCCAGCAAGTCGTGTCGCTTTAAATTGCAGGACGTTTCCGAGACAATCCCCGCCGCCTTGTGCCTGCTGGAATCGGTGGCTAGTCTGCGGTCCGTCACTGCTCATTCAGTGATCGGGTTTAGCAGCCTGATATCAATAGGTACACGGTCCACATCTGCGTTTATGGTGGCTGTGCGCGGGGCACTTTCGGGTGCGCTGGTTTTCCTATTGACCAGTCTGCTAACCCGCGTACAGCTACCACCCACGTTTAGCAGCGTTGACGGTAGCTCCCTTGCCCAATAGGAGTTACACCATGAACAAAGCCCTACCCGACCCACCCATAGACCGCGCCGCCTTCAACCGCGCCATCGACCATTACCTGCCAGCCCAAGGCTTCCACTCGGTCAACGAAGACCTGAGCTTCGAAGACGCCCTGCTCTACACCGCCAGTTTGCTGGACAGTGCTTCGGCGACGGCGCTGGATTGTGGTGAACAACTGGAGAGCCCCGAACGGGCGAAGATTCTGGCGGTGTGGCACCTGCTGGAGATTGCCCGGACCACGGTGGACCGCTCCATCAACTGCCTGAAACTCGGTTAAAACATGTGGGAGCGGGCTTGAACTGGTCAAGTAATCTTGGACACCGATTAAGGTTCATGCCGCCAACCTTTCCTTCGCGACCGGCGACCGGTAGTCGTTGTA
>NZ_JBUZST010000017.1:0-115312 GCF_055407965.1 Pseudomonas sp. B611 | reverse complement strand
TCAACAACTTCAACCACTTGCGCTTCAGATCTCTCATCAGCGGGAGGCGAATTCTACAGCGTTACACGCTGCTGTCAACACCTCTTTTTCAACTTCCTTTCGCGCCTCGATGAACTGAAGCAACCTGCTGCCGAAACTTACATAACTCATTGTTTACCAAGGAGTTTTCCGTTTCGACTGCGCCAGAAGTGGGGCGAATTATAGACATCCAGAATCTGCCGTCAACCTCTATTTTCACCTTTCTACGGGCCACGTCCCTGTAGCCCCGCAATTGCTGGGTTAGAACGTGTATTTAAAGCTCGTCATCACATTACGCGGCGCACCGTAGACACTCCAACTGTCCGCATAAGCGTAATAACTGCGATCAAATACGTTGTTCACGTTCAACGTCGCGCTCAGATTGCGGCTGATGTCATACCGCGCCATCAGGTTGGCCAACGCATAGCTGCCTTGCTCGAACGTATGCAAGTCCATCCCGGTCTTGCTCTGCCAGTTCACCCCGCCGCCCACGGTAACCTTGTCGAACACGCCCGGCAGGCGATAGGTGGTGAAGGTCTTGAGGCTGTGACGCGGGCTGGTGGTGACGATGCGCTGGTCATCGGCATTGGTGCTCACGCTGTAGGCGTAACCGGCGGACGCTTGCCAGCCGTCGCTTAACTCACCGTTGAACTCCAGCTCCACACCCTTGGTAGTAGTGCCCTGCTCCGCACGGTAGATGTCGGGGTCACGCACAAATACCGGCAAGTTGTCCTGGTCGATCTTGAACAGCGCCAGGCTCGCGTTGAGTCGGTCGTCGTTGAAGCTGCCCTTCACCCCGACTTCGTAACCGGTGCCTTCCTGCGGGTCCAACGCCTTGTAGCTCGCATCATGAATGCCGTAGGCCTGGGGATTGAAGATCTTGGTATAGCTGGCATACAGCGACCAGGTGCTGCTCAAGTCATAAACGATACCGGCGTATGGCAGGAAAACACCGTTACGGGTTTCCTTGCTCTCGGTGTTCTGGCTCGGGTCGGCGTAGGTCACCACTTCATTGCTGCGCTTCCAGTCTGTAACACGGCTGCCGAGGATCACCGCCGTGTTGTCGGTGACATGCAAACGTGACGTCAGGTACGCCGCATACTGGTTTTCTTCTATATGCGTCTTGCCCACCGGCGTGGTATCCGGAACATTTGCGCCGCTACCGCTCCAATTGAAGATATTGGGCACGGTGCCGTCGTAACCGGTCCAACTGCCAAACCAACCGCCATGGCTTGGCGTGTTTTCGTGGTAGCGCGACATCGTCACGCCAGCGATCAACTCATGCTCACGCCCAAACAGACTGAACGGCCCAGTCAGATACGCATCGAGGTTGTTCTGGCGCGGCGTGCCCGACCAGCGATTGGGATAGAGATAAGCACCCGCCCCCGTATCCTGGTCGATGCTGCCATTCATATAGTTGATCAGCTCATCGAACTGGTTCTGCGTGTGGCTGACTTCAACCTTGCCGCTCCAGCCGTTATCGAACTGATGCTCAATGGAGCTGAACACATTGGTCTGCTTGCGATCGTTATAGGCCCAATCCGGCGCACTGTTGGCCGAGCGACTGAAGGTGGTGCGGTTGCCGTTGCTGTAGAACATCGGGAAGCCGGTGCGCAACGGGTCATTCACCTGGTTGTTGATATAGCTGAAGCCCACCGTCAGCATCGTCGCATCACTCAGGTCGAACTCGGATATCCCGTACACCATCTGCGAATCGGTGTTGACGCGATCCACCCAGGAGTTCTGCTTCTTATAGTCCACCACCAAACGCCCGCGGATATTGCCACTTTCCGTCAACGGCCCGGACACATCGAACCCCGTGCCATAACGATCCCAACTGCCCGCCTCCCCCGTGATACTGGCCTGCGCCTCGGCCGTCGGGCGCTTGCGGATCAGGTTGATGGTCGCCGACGGCGTGCCCGACCCACTGATCAACCCCGTGGCACCGCGCACCACTTCAACACGGTCGTACATCGCCGTGTTCTGCGTGGTGTTATCCAGGCGCGCCGACGTCGGCACGCCGTCGATCTCGAAGTTGTTGATCTGGAAACCGCGCGACCAATAAGTATCGTTCTCCGCACCAACGCCCACCCGCAGCACCGTAATGCCCGGCGTCGCCTCCAGCACTTCGGTGAGGTTGGTGAGCCGCTGGTCATCGAGACGCTGGCGGGTGATCACCGTGACCGATTGCGGGGTTTCTTTCTGAGTCAGGTTCAACCGCGTCGAACTGCTCGACGAATAGGTGGTGTAAAGGCCGGTGCCCTCAGTGGTCGAACCCGGCGCCATGCCAGAAATCGAGATCGCGCCCAGTTGCACGGCGGCGCCCGCCCCCGGTTGCAATTGATAACGTCCCTCGCCGGTCTGCACCACCGTCAACTCGCTGCCCGCCAGCAGCACCTGCAACGCCTGGTCCACCGAGTAGCTGCCATGCAGCGCAGGGCCAGTCTTGCCGGCAGTGAGCGCAGCATTGCCCGCCAGATAGACGCCACTTTGGGCGGCGAGCTGATTGAGCTGATCGGCCAAGGCGCCAGCGGGCAGGTCGAAGCGCTGTACGGCCTGTTCAGCAGCAGTCGCCAATGGCACAAGGCTCAGGCTCGCGGGCACGGCCAAGGCCAAAGCAATCGCCAGGGCCAAAGGTTGGGGGGCGTTACGCAGGAATAAAGGCATAAAACAGTTCCGGTCGAAGGAGGCATCAAGCCGTTGTCCTTCTCTAATTCGAATGAGAACGCAAAACCGGAAGCACGCATGAAAAAAATCAGCGCGGCACCACGTTGACCCACCAGGCAAGCGGCCGCTCGATGCGCACCGGCAATACCTGAGCAAGCATGGCCAGCGCCTGATCGGTGTCGTGCAACGGGTACGTGCCCATCACTCGAAGGTTGGCAACCTGCGGGTCAATGCCCAGATGCCCATGGCGATAGCTGGCCAACTCACCGACAAAGTCCGCCAGGCGCATATCGTTCGCCATCAACACTCCTTTCGCCCACGCCTCACGCCCAGGTTGCGCGGGGTGCAGCGCCGACAGGCTGTGGCGGTCAAAGACCACACCCTGCCCCGCAGGCACGATGCCCGTCTGGCCGCTATCACCACACGCCGCTTGCACACGCCCTTCATACACGTTGAGCTGCGTACGCCCATCTTGTTCACGCACGCTGAACCGCGTCCCCAACGGCCGCAGGCGACCTTGCGCGGTCTCCACCACACACGGGCGACTGTCGTTGCCGGTGTTGATCAGAATCTCACCGCTGTAGAGCTTCAATTCCCGCTGCCCGGCACTGAAGTTGACGTCCAGCGCCGTGCCGCTGTTGAGCCAGATACGCGTACCGTCTGCCAACAACTGTTCGCCCAGCGGCACAACACCGGTGTGGAAGTCGCGGGTCCAGGCGCCCCGTTGCTGCCAACTGCCCCAGCCCAGCAGCGCGCTGCCCATGACAATCGACAACCCACGCAATACCTGGCGCCGCGAGCGCTGCGAACCACGCAGGTGTGCCAACGTCTGGTTGGCCCCCGGCACATCCTCCTGCAACGGTGCAAACCGCTGGCTCACCCGCGCGACATAACTCCAGGCCAACGGGTTGACATCGTTGCGCCCATGCCACTGGCGCCACGCGTCATGCAGATGCCGCGCATCCGGCTCGGCACTCAGACGCGCAAACCAGTCAGCGGCTTGTTGCAACGCGGCATAGTCCAGGCCACCAGAAGGCGTGCTCACGACAAGGCACCGTCCAGTTCGGCTTCCAGCACCATGCACTGGAACATCGCCTGCCCGATGTACTTGGTCACCGTGCGCTCGCTCACGCCAATGCGCAGCGCGATCTCGCGGTAACTCAAGCCATCGATCTGCGCCAGGCAGAACGCCTGCGACACCTTCACCGGCAAGCGATCCAGCATCGCCTGCAAATGCACCAGCGCTTCCAGCACCAGCGCCCGGTGTTCTTCCGACGGTGCACAGTGTTCCGGCCGGCTCGCCAACACCTCAAGCCACGCCTGCTCCACCTGCTTGCGGCGGAAAAAGTCCACACAGACGTTACGCGACAGCGTGCTCAAGTACGCCCGCGCGTGCCCGTCGCTGCCGAACTCTCGTGGATGCGTCAGCAAACGCACAAACACATCGTGGGCCAATTCGGCGGCGTCACTGACATTGCCGAGTTTTCGCGCCAGCCAGCGTTGAATCCAGCCGTGGTGGGCCGAATACAGGTTGCCAACGTTAAAAGGTGAGGGCTCGGGAAGCGGGGGCATGGGCAGCCCTACGAATAAGAATTGTTCCCATTGGTAATAAGAAAAGATAACCACCACAACGGGGAAAATTGACCTGCTGCAATGGCGCATCCCCCGGCTGCAGGTCAAGAAATGGCCTTGGGCCTGATGAGCAGGCCGCAAGGTGTGCAGCTAGCCAACCTGCAGTACAAGCCGACAACAATGCAATTGGAGCTGTGATGGCCGGGGTTGTTTTTTGCGCTGAAGAACAGTGATCATCGCCCTCCCCCCGACTGTTGAGGAACCGAGACCATGGAATTGACGCTGGAAGCTGTGGCGCTTTTTGCACTTAAGCTGGTGCATGAGGTGGACGGTGGCAGCCCGGTTTTGCGTGATGATCCGGTGATGGACGGGTATGACCGGGAGGTGTTTGGGTTGTTGGTGAGGCAGGGGGATTTGGCTGGGGTTTTGGGGAAGGTGTATGAGTGTGTGGGGCAGGCGTTGGAGGCGGTGGGTGGGGCTGACACAGTGTTGGGGCGTGAGCTGCAAAAGCTGTCCGCCGACGTGCAGCAAGCCACTACGCTGGAGGAACTAAGCCTGCCGCTCGACGCACTCAAGGACTACCTGAAAGCCATCCAATGACGCGCCGCCACTGCCCCATCACAAGGAGTACCCCATGATCGACTTCAACAACAAAGGCTTCTTCAAACTCAAACAAAACAACGAATACGCCGAACGCGTATCGGCCCTGCTGCTGGACGGCGAAACAGTGATCGACGCGTACAAGTCCATGCGCGACGGCGTGGTCTTCACCAACAAACGCATCATCGCCGTGAACGTGCAGGGGATAACCGGCAGCAAGAAAGACTTCACGTCGCTGCCGTACAAAAATATCGTCGCCTACTCGGTGGAAACATCCGGGACGTTTGATCTGGATTCGGAGTTGGAGATTTACTTTTCTTCGTTGGGGAAAGTGAAGTTTGAATTCACCGGCAAGACGTCGGTTGTGGAAATCTCCCGGTTGATTTCCAAACACCTGCTGGCCTGATCAGCGGGCAAAAAAAAAGACCTTGGCGCCCCAAGGTCTTTCTTACTGCCTACACGATCCAACGAATGCACCGGATCAAAAATGTGGGAGCGGGCTTGCCCGCGAAGACGCCCGCCCCAACACACTCAGCCTCCAGCCTTACACAACAACCCCATCCTCCTCAGCAGCCCCATTCGGCAACATCCCATTCGCCAAATCATCCACCACCGCCTTCGCCATCTCCCCCAAATAATGCGCGGCCCAGGCATAGCGGTCGGCGCTTTTGTCCATGGCTGCATCCAGCGCCAGCAGTTTGGAACAGTGCAACAGCTCGGAGGCGTGCTCCAGGGCTTCGCGGATGGGGACGCCCGGAGTTGATGCGGAATAGGTGGCGATGGTTGGGCGGTGTGCCGCAGGTGGAGAAGGTGATGATGCCGAGGGTTTTGTTGAGGGGTGGGTTGATCATTGGGCACCTCCGCGCTGGGTGGGGGTGTGGATTGCAGTGTTGCGTGGGGATCGCCTATCAGAAACGGTCATTGCTTTAGCTCCTAATGTTGAGCTGCCACGTTCGTTTCTCATGCGAATGGGTGACAGCTATGCGCGGGCTGAGAAACCGGGACAATAGGAACCCGGCAGACCCGAAGGTCTCCCACGCATAGCCGCCATGACACAGACAATGCGGGCACAAAAAAGCGCCGACAGTCTAATGGATGGTGGCGCCTATGCGCCTATTGTTTCTCGGATTCTCAAGTCCGGTCGCTGGGTTGGAAGCGACGAGAAAAGATAGCTCGAATGAGTAACAGCCAGAAAGCTGGAGGTTATGGCTAAAAATTTCAGCCACGCACACGAAACAGGGTCAGCGTTTGTACACCTCCCGCATGCAGATGAAAGCGCTCAAATAAGAACTTTCAAAGTCGCGCCAAGCCCGCTGAGTTTTCCCACAAAAACCATCGAACAACACTGATTCCAGGCGCTTACGCCCCCCTCGTAGGCTCACTCCCCACACAAGGAAGTGAGCCGGCCATGTCAGAACGCGCGTACCCCATCACCGAAGAACAACAACTCAAACGCCGCATCCTGATTCCGCAACCAAAACGAGCGCCTTATACGCCGCCCATCGACTTGCTCGCCCCTCTCCCACCCACAACCCCTGCGCCCACCAAGCCTCCCGGCTGCGTATTCCTCAAACCCTGCCAACTGCCTGACGGGCTTATTCACTACAACGATCCAACCGGTTACGTGCCACTTGAGCTGATTGAGGAGTACGGCCATTTCAGCCTTTTGGGCGGCCGTGAGGTGGATGACCAGGGCACGGTGGCCTTGAGCAAAATCAGCGCTAGTGCACTGCCTGTCGGCTTGGGATCGTTGGCGTTGCGGGCGGCGGTTGTGGAGTCGGCCGCTGTTGCCGCCGGCACGGTGGCGAGTGGGCTGTTAGCAGGCCTGGTCGGGCTGGCTTGGCCGGCAGCGTTGGGTGATAGCGCGCTCTACACCGATGAGCAATTGCGCTCGATGCAACGGGCGCGTTCGCAGATGCGTTTGCATATCGAGTAGTTGGAGGACGGCACGCTCAAGGGCTATGGGTTTTACACCGGCCGCAATGCCGACTGGCAGATGATCGATGTGGTGCAGTTCCAAAGCCGTGGCGACCGGTTTCTGGCGGACTTGGGTGAGGGTGTTGAGCTGATCTGGACGCCTGTGGTTGATCCAGGAGACACCTTGGGCATTCCGGCGTTGGAGGCGGCGCCGCAAGCACCGGTGATCTGGATTTATCCGCCGACGCAGAAGGCTGCGCAGATTTTGGTGAACCCGGTTTATCCGCCGCAGTATCGGGATTTTATTCTGGTGTTCCCGGTGGAGTCGGGGGTTGGGCCGCTGTATGTGGTTGTTAACACACCTCGCAAAGGGCTCAGAAACCCAGACCACGACTACTTCCCTGCCCCAGAAGCCAAAGACATAACGGGCTTCCCCGGATTGATTCCCCAAAGGCCCGTGACACCAAGAAAGGGTGGGGGCGGTTTACGTGAACGCTGGATAGACGCAAAAGGCAGGAAAATATTTGAGTGGGATGCGAAGAAAGGAGAGTTGGAAGTCTATCGAAACAGTGATTTGGAACACCTCGGCGCATTTGATCCGTACACCGCAGAACGTCGAGGTCCTGCCAAACCAGAACGCCGAATTTACAGATAAAGAGGAAGCAAAAGAATGGTTATGAAAACCAGATTGCGATGGTACGAAAAGCACAGCAATGACTTAAAGGCAGATGAGTACTCAGCAGACATCGACGATGGCGATAGCTTTTTTGAAACGTTGGGTTTGAGCGAGGAAACCGCGATCTATGCCGACGTGTTCAACGTTCTTCCAAGCTGGATAACAACCCTCCAACCCCATTTCCAACACGTGATCAACCCACCCCTCTTCGACTACCAAATCTCCTTCCGCTACCAAGGCGCCTGGCCACCCGCATCCAAGCAACCCAAGAACCCATGAGGCCAACCATGAAAAAGCCCCTTCTCTACCGTTCAGTCAACACCCGCACCCATGGAGTACGTCACGGCAGTTACAGCGCTTATCGGTACGAGCGAAACACCAAAAGCGAAAAGGCCGCACAGTCCAATCGCAGCTCAATGCACTGCCATCATCGACACGGTTTTGATTACACGCCGCTGTATCGCTTTCTTCTGTCCAAAGTCGGCCAACCATGGGGCGCAGTGTTCAGCGAAGCCAACGCCCGCCTGGATCGCCCCGATCCAATCTTCTGGATGGTCGCGCTCCATGAAAGCGACAAGCAGGACTACGTGAGAACGGATGAAAATAGTTACTACAGCGGCTTATGGGTCGACGACGCTGGCCTGCTGCAAAAAGTTAACGCTCAACTGACACCTGAGTGCATGAAAACCTTCTACGACAACAGAACCCACACCTTCAACGGCGTGGTATATGCGCACGCTCATGCGACGAAGACCCAAAGCCAAACGCCAAAGTCGATCAACCCGCTATCACCCGCTCCGCCGGTCCTCGATATCTCCCACAAGTGAATGGCAGTGCAGTCATTTCCCGAGCCTGGAGCAGGTCAAAGTGTGGGAGCTGGCTTGCCTGCCAAAGCGGCGGATCAGCCAGTACTTATATCGACTGACACGCCGCCTTCGCGAGCAAGCCCGCTCCCACAGGGGATTGGCGCCGGGTCAGAATTCCAGGCGGGCGCTCAAGCCGCCGTGTTCGAGGTTGTGCAGTGCCAACCGACTACCATCTCCCACAGGTGATTAGCGATGCTGTCATCTCCCAAGCCTGGCGCAGCTCAAAATGTGGGAGCTGGCTTGCCTGCGAAAGCGGTGGATCAGCCAGCACTTGTATCAACTGACGCGCCGCCTTCGCGGGCAAGCCCGCTCCAACAGGGGATTAACACCGGGTCAGAATTCCAGACGGGTGAGTTGAGCGTCGTAGACTTCTCCGATTTCGTGATGGCTGTCGCGCAGCACGACGCGCGGTTGATGTTGTTCTGGGATGTGCGCGAGTGATTACTTGGGCTGGAAGGTTTCGAGGTAGGCCAGGATATTGTCGATCTTCTCCTGATCACTGATGCCCCAGAAGATCATCCGTGTGCCGCTCACCACCTTTTTCGGTGCTTCTATATAAGCTGCGAGCTTGTCGCGGGTCCAGACCACGCCGGAATTTTTCATCGCGTCGGAGTATTGATAGTCGGTGGTGGTGCCAGCAGGTCGGCCGATGATGCCGTTCAGTTCCGGGCCAAACCCGCCCCGCGCGCCTTCGCCGACGCTGTGGCAGCCGCCGCAGGTCTTGGTGAAGAGTTTGCCGCCAGCCTCGGCGTCGCCGGCCGCAAAGGCGGGGCCGGCACTGAGGATCAGGGCGAGGGTGATCAAGGTGTACTTCATGCAGGGTTCCCCATCAGGTATCGCAGGCAATTATGCCTGTTTGTCAGGAACGCATGCCCATCCAGATCACGGCTTCGGTCCACGCTGTGACGACCGGCGTCAGCCCACGGAACCAAGGGTCGCCCACATCAATCTGTGCCGCCGAGTGGTCGTGGTGGTGTTGTTCTTCTTCGACAATCGAGGCAATCGCCGCTACGGCCTGTGGGTCGATGTTGCGCAGTGTGTGCAGTTGATGGGCCAGATGGCGCAGCACCACGCTTTCCACTGCAACGGTGGTGGCAACGATGGCCTTGCGCCCACAAAGACCCGTGATCAGCCCCAGCACCCAGCCGCCGAGGCCACACAGCCAGTAACTGCGGCAGCGCCGGAAGCCACGGCGTTGCAACTCGGCCCTGAACACCTCGCGGTGGCGCCGTTCGTGGCTGAGAAATTCTTGAAGTTCCGCCACCATGCTGGGGACAAACAGCCGGGCCATGAACAACTGGCCACTGTAGATGCAGATCGCGCCATGTTCACCAGCATGGTCGACTTTGATCATGCGGTTGCCGATGTCCGGGTCGGTCACGGTTGACTGCCTTGTGCGGGGGGCTTGAGGTGGGCGGAGTATCCAGCAAGCACATCCTTATGACCACCCATCGCCTCAAACACATCCAATCGAACCTATGCAGGCGTGTTCTACTCCACCCCTATGAACCCTGATGGTGGAGTAAGGATCATGGCTCAGCCATCGATTTTAGTGCTGGAAGACGACGAGATCATTCGTTCGTTAATGGTGGATGTACTGGAGGAATTCGGGGCGCTGGTGACGTCGTTTCCTTCGGCGGATGAAGGGATGATTTACCTGGAACGCGGTGATGAGCCGGTGGACCTGATTGTCAGTGATATTCAAATGCCGGGTTTGCTCAACGGCTACGACTTGAGCCGGGTGGTGGCGCATCGCTGGCCGGGGGTGCCGGTGTTGCTGACGTCCGGCAATACCAAGTTGGCGGCGCAGCTGGGCAGCTCCGTGCGGTTCCTGCCCAAGCCGTGGAACGCCGAGCATTTACTGGAACAGGTGCAAACGGCGCTGGCTCCGCAGGGGCCGTCCATGCACTGATAGCTTCACGACATCATTCAAACCGAACTTCGCAACACGCTCTACGGTCATTAATGAGGCATGGAGCGACTTTTCTGATCCGCTGGTCAGCTGTTTCGCCTTGTGCGCACAGCTGACGGCTTTGAGGTGTGTAGAATCGTCGCCCATTTCCACGCGTCATTCATGGCCGAAAGGCCCACAGTTCGAGCTTATTGAATGCATTCACAGGCCCATGACGTTGGTGTGCCCACTTTGCTGGAAGCGTTGCGCACAGGCACTGCCCTGCTGCACGTAGCGCTGGAGAAACGCCTGCCGTTTTTCTGCGAACGCCTGGATGCCGACTGGTACGGGCGCTTGCTCCAGGCGTATTACGGCTTTTATCAGCCAATGGAAGCGGCACTGTATGAAGGTGCCCTGATCCCTGACGGTTTCGACCAGGTACTGCGTGTGAAAACGCCGACCCTTGTGAGCGATCTTCACGCCCTGGGCCTGGATAACCCGGCCATCAATGCCCTGCCCCGCTGCTGCGTACTCCCTCCCCTCGATACCCCTGCTGCGTGCTTCGGCGCCCTGTACGTGCTGGAAGGCGCGACCCTCGGCGGCCAGGTATTACGCCGGGAAATGGCCCAGCGCCTGGACCTGGGCGCCGACAACGGCGGTGCGTTTCTCAATGTATACGGCGCCGAGACCGGTCGGCGCTGGAAGGACTTTCTCGATTACCTGGGCCGCCAACCGCTGGATGCTTGTGCAAGACAGTGCGCGGTAGAGGCAGCCCGTTCAACATTCAGCTGTTTTGAGCAATGGCTCGACAGCCAGGAGGTACTGCTATGAAACCCGAAGATTTTGAAGAGCTGCTTGCCAACTGTGCCGACGAGCCCATTCGCTTTCCGGGGGCGATCCAGCCCCATGGCGTGTTGCTGACCTTGTCAGAGCCTGACCTTACGATCATCCAGGTCAGCGCCAACGTCGCCACCCTGTTCGGCCACGCGCCCGAAGCGCTGCTAGGCCAGCCGCTGCATGCGCTGCTGGGCGCCGAACCCGCCAACGCCGTCGCGACCATGGCCGAAAACAATACGTTTTTCGACGCGCCGCCACTGCATGTCAGCTTTAACGAGGCGCCATTCGAAGGCTTGCTGCACCGCCATCAAAACGTTCTGGTGCTGGAGTTCGAACCGCTGCTCAAGGATTTCCGCCCACGGGCGTTGAACGGTCGCACCAGTGACCTGGGCAAGATGCTGCAACGTTTGCAGGCGGCGAAAACCCTGCAAGCGCTGTACGAAATCAGCGTGAATGAAATCCAGGCCATGACCGGTTACGACCGCGTGCTGATCTACCGCTTCGAAGATGAAGGCCATGGCCAGGTGATCGCCGAAGCGTCGGCACCGAGCATGGAGCTTTTCAACGGGCTGTTCTTCCCGGCATCCGACATCCCCGAGCAGGCCCGCGAGCTGTATCGCACCAACTGGCTGCGCATCATCCCCAACGCAGCGTATGAGCCGGTGCCGCTGCTGCCCAAGCTGCGCCCGGACACTGGCCAGCCATTGGATTTGAGCTTCGCCACCCTGCGCAGCGTGTCGCCCATTCACTGCCAGTACATGCAGAACATGGGCGTGCTGTCGTCCATGAGCATCTCGCTGATGAAGGGCGACAAGCTCTGGGGCCTGATCAGTTGCGGCAACCGCGAGCCACTGTTGGTGCCCAACGACCTGCGGACCGCCTGCCAGACCATTGGCCAGGTGCTGTCGTTGCAGATCAGCGCCATGGAAGCTCTGGACCTGAGCCGCCAGCGCGAAGAGAAAGTCGAGGCCCTGGCCCTGCTGGATCAAGCGATGAAAGCATCCGAACAGAACGTGTTCGACGGCCTGGCCCAGCAAGGCCAGTTGCTGATGGACCTGACCCTGTCCGGCGGCGTGGCGATCATCGAAGACAAGCAACTGCACCGCTACGGCAACTGCCCGGACCCGGCGCAGATCCGCGCGTTGCACAAGTGGCTGCAAGACAGCGGCGAGCCGGTGTTTTCCAGCCATAACCTGGCCTCGGTGTACCCCGCGGCTGCGGAGTTCCAGCAGGTGGCCAGTGGCGTCTTGGCCATGAGCCTGCCCAAGCCTGTGGATAACGGCGTGCTGTGGTTCCGCCCGGAAGTGAAAGAGAACATCAACTGGAGCGGCGACCCGAAAAAACCACTGGACCTGGAAAACTCCGACGCAGGCCTGCGTCTTCGCCCACGCACCTCGTTTGAGATCTGGAAGGTGGAAATGGCCGGCATCTCCACCAAGTGGAGCCATGGCGACCGCTTCGCCGCCAACGACCTGCGCCGTTCCGCCCTGGAAAACGACCTGGCACGCCAGGTACTGCGCGAGCAACAGGCCGTGCGTGCGCGTGATGAACTGGTCGCGGTGGTTTCCCACGACCTGCGCAACCCGATGACCGTCATCTCCATGCTCTGCGGCATGATGCAAAAGGCGTTCAGCTCCGATGGCCCACATACCTCGCGACGGATTTCCTCAGCCATCGACACCATGCAACAGGCCGCCGGGCGGATGAATGTGTTGCTGGAAGATTTGCTCGACACCTCGAAGATCGAGGCCGGCCGCTACGTGGTCAAGCCGGTGGCGCTGGATGTCAGCCAGATCTTTGAAGAGGCCTATTCCCTGCTGGCGCCCTTGGCGATGGAGAAAGGCATCGACCTGTCGTTCAACACCGAACCTGGCCTGCAGATCAATGCCGACCCGGAGCGCTTGTTCCAGGTGCTGTCCAACCTTATCGGCAATGCCATCAAGTTCACCCCGCGCCAGGGCAATATCGGCATCAGCGCCATGAGCAACGGCGAAGAGATCGTGTTTTCAGTGCGCGACTCCGGTGAAGGCATCGCGCCGGAACAACTGCCGCACGTGTTTGATCGCTATTGGACCCAGACCGAAAACAACCCCACCGGCAGTGGCTTGGGGCTGTATATCACCCAAGGCATCATCCAGGCCCATGGCGGCAAGATTGTGGCTGAAAGTGAGGTGGGGCGTGGCAGTGAGTTCCGTTTCACGGTGCCCAAAGTGACGGGCAGCGTCCATAGCTGATCGATTGGCTAGCCGGGCAGCCTTGCTGCCCGTGCTGCCTGTTCAGCACTGATACACACTTTGCATCTATTGGTTCACACAGCGCCAAGTGCAATTAAGCAAGTCTTAATAAAACACCAATAACCTCACGCTATTTTTTTCATAATAAACAATAACTTCATCCACAACTAGCAACATTCAATCACTCGCCAAACAAACCAAATGCCTCTAACTTATCTCTCGCACTGTTACAGGGAAGAACATGCCATGTAAAACCTCAACTCTACGATTCAACATAGGTATACAACCATGATCAACTCTATCAGCACCTACCCTGTTCAATACCCTGTCGCGCCAGACACTCAAGCCAATGAACAGCCGAACACGCGCACCAAGCGCAGCCTTGACCAATCTTTCACACAGGCTGCGGACTTTGAAACCACATCGAATATTGATAAGCCCCGTCGACGCAACAACGGTGGTTTGAACAGCCTCGGCCGAGGCCACTTACTGTAAGTTAACACTTAACTAAACAGCCTCAAAAGAAGCAGAACCAAACCGTTCTGCTTCCTCTGTATGAGTGCCTCTTTTAATGACTTCTCCGTTCTGCAATCCCTTAACGAAACACCGACATTCACTGCGTTATCCTGCACACCTGTTTTTCAACTTGAGCTGCCCGTTTCATGCCCGATCCGTCGTCACTACCCTGCGTGCTTGCCGGCCCCATTCTGCGTCGCCTGGAGCCCACCCGCCTGGTGCTTTGGTTGGTGGCGAGCCGGGAACTGACGCAGGTCCTAAGGCTGCAACTTCCCCAGACAACACGGGCTATTGCCCTTGAGGCTCATTGCCAGGTCGTTCCTGTTGGCGCTCACGCCTTTATCCATCTGATCGATGTGCCACTGGCTGAACGATTGCCCGAGGATGTCAGCATCGGCTTTGATGTGCTGATAGACGATTGCGGCATTGCTCAGTGGGCTCCCCACTTGCTGTACCCAGGCACAGCGATGCCTAGCTTCGTCTTGCACAGTCGCATCCAACAATTGGTACACGGCTCATGCCGCAAACCCCACCACAACGCCGACGAAGGCTTGCTATGCGTAGACCGCCTGCTGGCCAGCGCCCACACCCCGGCCGAACGCCCGGCCCTGTTGATGATGAGTGGCGACCAGGTCTACGCCGATGATGTCGCCGGGCCAATGCTGCGGGCGATACATGCGCTGATCGAGCGGCTGGGCCTGTTCGACGAATACCTCGAAGGCGCCGTGGTCGATGACAGCAGCAACCTCTACAAGCACCGCGCCAGCTACTACCATCGCGCCGACCTGCTGCCGGCACTGGACAGCAACGAGACCCTGCGTGAGCGTTTTTTTGGCGGCGTAAAGAAGCCGATCTTCACCAGCAGCACCGCCGACAATCACTTGGTGACCTTCGCCGAAGTCATCGCCATGTACTTGCTGGTGTGGTCGCCCATACCCTGGACGCTGATCACCCTAGAACCGCCGCAATTGAGCGCTGAAGAACAACAGCGTTATACCCGCGAACAGGTGCAGATCGAGCGCTTCCGCGACGGCCTGCCAGGGGTCGCGCGGGTATTCGCCCACCTGTCCACCCTGATGATCTTCGATGACCACGACATCACCGACGACTGGAACCTCAGCGCCCAGTGGGAAGAAACCGCCTACGGCCACCCGTTCTCCAAGCGCATCATTGGTAACGCGCTGCTGGCCTACCTACTGTGCCAGGGCTGGGGCAACCAGCCAGATGTCTTCGGCGAGTTGCTGGGCCAGACCCAGGCACTCACCGCAGGGGCCCAGGGCAATCATCTCGACGCGAACAAACAGGATTCACTGCTCGAAGCCCTGCTGAAATTCCAGCACTGGCACTACGTATTGCCGACCACGCCCGCCCTGGTGGTGCTCGACACCCGCACCCGCCGCTGGCGCAGCGAGTTCAACCTCACGCAACCCTCCGGCCTGCTGGATTGGGAAGCCTTGAGCGAACTGCAACAGGAGCTGCTGGATCATCCGAGCGCCATCATCGTCTCGCCCGCACCGATCTTTGGCGTGAAGCTGATCGAGACCATACAAAAGGTGTTCTGCTGGTGCGGCTACCCGCTGCTGGTAGACGCCGAAAACTGGATGGCCCATCGCGGCGCGGCCCAAGTGATCCTCAACATCTTCCGCCACTCCCGCACACCGGGTAACTACGTAATCCTCTCGGGGGACGTGCACTACTCGTTTGTCTACGAAGTGCTGATCCGCCACCGCAACGCCGGGCCGAAGATCTGGCAAATCACCAGCAGCGGCATCAAGAACGAATTCCCGCCACGCCTGCTGGAATGGTTCGACCGCCTCAACCGCTGGTTCTACTCACCGCGCTCGCCGCTGAACTGGTTCACGCGCCGGCGCACCATGCAGGTGGTACCGCATATCCCGGAACACGCCGAAGCGGGGGAACGGCTGTGGAATTCGGCGGGAATTGGCCAGGTGTTCTTCAATGAGCAGGGCCAGCCTGAGGCGATCTACCAACACAACGCGGATGGGAAGCCACGGACGAGGATGGTGCCGCCGCAGTAAGCTTTCTTACGCATACCACGCCATCCTCGCACCTTCTTTTCAGAATCATCGTAAATACTTGTTTTATCTGAAATTTTTTGAAAACCTCCAACCCCCGTCGTTCACAAAAAAAGTGCCAGGCTCTTACGGCTCTTTGCGAAAAGCTCCATGAATCGCCGATTGCCATATGAACCTATTTTGGTGCACCCTCTGTGAACGACATACATCTCGTGTTGAGCGTCGCTTTTTTCCGAACGGAGGCTGGCAACGAGCCCGTGCGTGAATGGCTGGTGGAACTGCCCAGAGAGTCAAGAAAACGCATCGGCACGGACATCAAGTCGGTCCAGTTTGCATAGCCGCTGGGGATGCCGCTGGTTCGAAAGCTGGAGCATCGGCTCTGGGAAATCCGAACCGACCTCGGTGAAAACATTGCGCGGGTCATTTTCACGTTGGTTGATAGCGAAACCGTGTTACTGCACGGCTTCATCAAAAAGACTCAGAAAACACCGCAGGTCGAATTAGCTACCGCCAGACAGCGCAAAAGCAAGCTATGAGGAACACCCCATGAACAAACATATTGGCTCCAACTTCGATGATTTCCTCAACGAGGATGGCCTGATCGAAGAAGTCTCCGCTGGCGCATTGAAGCGCGTTATCGCCTGGCAGCTGGCAGAGGCCATGAAGTCGCAAAAGGTCAGTAAAAAAGCCCTGGCGGAACGCATGCATACCAGCCGCACGGCCGTAGACCGTGCACTGGACCAAAATGATGCAGGCATGACACTGGCCACTCTGGCGAGTGCGGCAAGAGCATTGGGCCAACGTGTGGAAGTACGCCTGGTACCAGATGCCGACACAGACAAGATGATAGCCCATCGCCCCCCCCACTAAAGCACCACCCCCACCCTATTCAAACCCCGCAAGCCGCGATGTACAGTAGCCCCAGCCACGGAGTATCGGCGTCAACCATGACTGGCCTTGGGAGCCAGCCCACGCAGGAAGCGCAAATGGACGATACATCCAGCGGCAAACCGATGAAGAATGACTTTTCCGACCTGAACGCCGACATGCTGCACGCCGTCATGGAATTGGTCAGCGACGGGATCTGGGACTGGAACGCCAATACCGGTTTTGTGTACCGCAACCCCGGCTGGTACGAAATGCTCGGCTACCCCCGCCACTCCCTGGATAACAGCGTGTTCACCTGGGAGAACGTGATCCATCCCGAGGATTACCCCCAGGTGATGACCGTGTTTGATAACTACATCCACAGACACGCCCCTCACTACCAAGCCGAATACCGTTGCCGCAAAGCCGATGGCACTCACCTGTGGATCGAAGACCGTGGCTACATCGTTGCACGCAACCCCGACGGTTCGGTCGCGCGCATGGTCGGCGCCCATCGCGATATCCATACGCGCAAATGTTCCATCGAGCAGTTGGAACTGCGCAATCAATCCCTAGAAGCCCTGGTAGCCGAGCGCACCCGTGAGTTGTCACGGGTCAACCAACAGTTACAGCTGCAACTGGACGAAAATCGCTCCCTGGCCGAGCGCGACACGCTCACCAGCGTGGCCAACCGCTACCGCCTGGAAAAAGTGCTGCTGGAAGAATGCGACCGCGCCGAGCGCTTTCGTCTGCCGCTGGCGGTGGTGGCAATGGATATCGATGATTTCAAGCCGATCAACGACCGCTACGGCCACGCCGTGGGCGATCAGACGCTGGTGCACGTGGTCGAAACCCTGGAGGCCTGCCTACGCCCGGCAGACTTGCTGGCACGCTGGGGCGGCGACGAGTTCATGGTGGTGCTGCCACAAGGCGATTTGGAAACGGCAAGGGCACTGGCCGAGCGCATTCGCGAAAAAATCGCGCAGATGCCGACCCTGGGCAGCTTCAAAGTGAGCTTGAGCCTGGGGGTGGTGCAGCGTCACCCCGGCGAATCTCCGGCTGCGCTGATGGCGCGGGCCGATCAGGCTTTGTACCGGTCCAAGGCGGCGGGCAAGGATGTGGTTTCGGAGTAGATCAGCGGGTAGCTCTATTGGCTGTAATGCCGCCATCGCGGGCAAGCCCGCTCCCACAGGGGATTGCGGTCAAACTGTGGGAGCGGGCTTGCCCGCGATGGCGTCAGTATTGACGCCCAAGTACTTACCTGACCGGCGGCGCGTACTGGATGCCGCCGTTGTTCCACAGCGCATTGAGCCCGCGTTTGATCTTCAGCACGCTGCCCTGGCCGATGTTGCGCTCGAACACTTCGCCGTAGTTGCCCACCTGCTTGACGATCTGCACCACCCAATCCTTGCGCAGCTTGAGGTCCTTGCCGTACTCGCCGTCGGCACCGAGCAAGCGGGCGACGTCCGGGTTCTTGGTGGTCTTCGCCTGTTCTTCGACGTTTTGCGAGGTGATGCCCATTTCCTCGGCATTGAGCATGGCAAACAGGGTCCACTTGACGATGCTGAACCACTCATCATCGCCCTTGCGCACCAGCGGGCCCAAGGGTTCCTTGGAGATAATCTCCGGCAACACCACAAACTCGTCCGGGTGAGCCATCTTGATGCGTTGGGCATACAGGCCCGACTGGTCGGTGGTGAGCACGTCGCACCGCCCGGCTTCGAGGCCCTTGGCGCTTTCATCGGCGGTGTCGAAGGTGATCGGCGTGAACTTCATGCCATGGGTGCGGAAGTAGTCGGCGACGTTGAGCTCGGTGGTGGTGCCCGCCTGGATACACACGGTGGCGCCATCCAACTGCTTGGCCCCGGTCACCCCCAGTTTGTTGTTCACCAGAAAGCCGATGCCGTCGTAGTACGTCACACCGGTGAACACCAGGCCCATGCCAGCATCGCGGGAGCTGGTCCAGGTGGTATTACGCGAGATCAGGTCGATTTCGCCGGACTGCAACGCAGTGAAACGCTCCTTGGCGGTCAGCTGGCTGAACTTCACCTTTGACGCATCGCCGAACACGGCTGCAGCGACCGCATGGCACACGTCCACATCGATGCCGGTCATCTTGCCTGTGCTGTCCGGCACGCCAAAGCCCGGCAGGCCATCGCTGACGCCACACTGGATAAAGCCTTTTTTCTGGATCGCATCCAGGGTCACGCCCGCCTGGGCGCTCGCTGCCCAAGCGCAGGTGATGGCGACCAAAGTGTTCTTGAGGTATTTCATGCGCTGCTCTCCCTGTCGATTCTTATTGGTCTGGCAGTATCAAGCCCTTGGGCGCATTGCCACAAACGACCTTTCGGCAACAACTCGTTCCGATTTGGAATGACCCGGCGACTTTATTTCGTTTGTGCCAAGGCCCGGCGCGCAGCTTAGATAAAAAGACGCCCGCCACCGCCGAGTCGAGGATTCATGAGCCGCGCAACCATCAGCCAGTCGATTTCCATCGTCCACCCCATCACCCTCAGCCACGGCAAGAACGCCGAGGTCTGGGACAGCACGGGCAAGCGCTATATCGATTTTGTCGGCGGCATTGGCGTGCTCAACCTCGGCCATTGCCACCCCGGCGTGGTGGACGCGATTCGTGAGCAAGCGACGAAATTGACCCACTACGCCTTCAACGCTGCGCCCCACGCGCCTTACATCGAGCTGATGGAACGTCTCACTGCGTTTATCCCGGTGGACTACCCGGTCAGCGGCATGCTCACCAACAGCGGCGCGGAAGCGGCGGAGAACGCCTTGAAGATCGTGCGCGGCGCCACCGGCCGCACGGCAGTGATCGCGTTTGACGGCGCCTTTCATGGGCGCACCCTGGCCACGCTGAACCTCAACGGCAAGGTGGCGCCCTACAAGCAGAAGGTCGGTGTACTACCCGGCCCTGTGTATCACCTGCCCTACCCCAGTGCCGATAACGACGTGACCTGCGCCGAGGCCCTGAAAGCCATGGACCGTCTGTTCAGTGTGGAAATCGACGTCAACGACGTGGCCTGTTTCATCATCGAGCCGGTGCAGGGCGAAGGCGGTTTCCTCGCCCTGGACAGGGAATTCGCCCAAGCCATGCGGCGCTTCTGTGATGAGAAAAACATCCTGCTGATTGCCGATGAAATCCAATCGGGCTTTGGTCGGACTGGCCAGCGCTTTGCCTTTTCGCGGTTGGGTATCGAGCCGGACCTGATCCTGCTCGGCAAAAGCATCGCCGGTGGCGTGCCGTTGGGTGCGGTGGTCGGGCGCCAGGCATTGCTCGACAACTTGCCCAAGGGCGGGTTGGGCGGCACCTACTCCGGCAACCCCATCGCGTGCGCGGCGGCCTTGGCCACCCTGGACGCGATGAGCGATGCCCACCTGAAAAGCTGGGGTGCGCAGCAGGAAGAAACCATCGTTAGCCGCTATGCACGCTGGCGTGCACAAGGCCTGTCACCCTACCTGGGCCGCCTGACCGGTGTCGGCGCCATGCGCGGCATCGAATTGGCCCACGCCGACGGCACGCCCGCCCCACAGCAACTGGCCCAATTGCTGGGCCTGGCGCGGGATGCCGGCTTGCTGCTGATGCCCAGCGGCAAGTCGCGGCATATCATCCGTTTGCTCGCACCGCTGACCATTGAGCCCGCGGTGCTGGAGGAAGGCCTGGATATCCTTGAGGCGTGCCTGCGGCAGTTGACCTAGTAGCGGGCATCGACGGGCTTGCCGCCGTTGGGCCAGTCCTTGACCTTGTCCGGGAAGTCCGGGCGCGGTTGCCCGGAGAAGTAGGCCGCCACGTCCACCGCGTCCTGGTCGGACAAGCCGCCCTGGCCCAAGGGAAATTTCTCGTGGAAGCCAATCGGCATATTGCGTTTGACGAACGCCGCCGCCGTGTAAGTGCGGGCCATGCCGGCGCCGATATTGAACGATTGCTCGCCCCACAGCGGCGGATAGATCAGTTCGCCGTCGGCCCGCGCCAGGCCCTGGCCGTTGTCACCATGGCACACCGCGCATTGCTTGGCGTAGACCGCCTGGCCATTGGCCAAGTCCGGCTTGATCGCCGGATCGACCTTGCCCACGCCGCGCCCGGCGACTTTGTCTTCGGGCCGGGTGTTGTTTTTCATCCAGTCGAAGTAGGCAACCATCGCTTGCATATCCGCCGATTGCGGCGCCAGAGGCTTGCCATTCATCGAGCGACGGAAGCAGCCGTTGATGCGCTCTTCCAGCGTCACCACCTTGCCGGCACGCGGCGCGTAGCTGGGGAAGAAGGCCGACACGCCGACAAACGGCGAGCCGTCCGCCACGGTGCCAGCGTTGAGATGGCAACTGGTGCAATTAAGCGAATTGCCCACGTTGTCCGGCAACAGCGCCTTGGTTTGCAGGTGCAGGCGCATGCCGCGCACCACTTGATCGGCGTTGGGCGCGGCAAGCAGATCGGCCAGGCGCGGGGTTTCGAACGCCGATGAATCGGTGGTGGCCGGGTTGAGTTGGTCGCGTAGCTTTTTCACCTGGGCGGCGCTGATGGGCGTGCCCTCGTTGCCCCAGCGCGTGCGCACAAAGCTGAGGATCTCGGCGATTTCCTGATCCGCCAGGCGGGCGAAGCCGGGCATGGTGTAGACCCGTGGATGGGCGGCGGTTTGCGCCGTTTCCCAACCGGTGAGGGTGATATGCAGCAGCGACGTCGGGTTGTTGGAAGCAATGCTCGGGTTGCCCGCCAGCGGCGGGAACAGGCCTTTGACACCGGCGCCGTCGCTGCGATGGCAGTCGCTGCAGAACTGCATGTAACCCAGGCCGCCACGGCTGGTGAACAGGTCCGCCGGCGGCGCAGCGGGGGCGTGGGCCACGGACGGCATCGGCAGGTCGTCTTTGCCCGGCGGCAGGGATTTGAGGTAGCGGGCGATGGCCGTGAGGTCGTCGTCGCTGAAGTGCTGGGTGCTGTGGTGAATCACATCGGCCATGTTGCCCGCGACTGTGGCAAAGCGGTTTTGCCCGGTCTTGAGCAATTGCACGGTGTCTTCCACGGTCCACAGGTTACGCAGGCTCAGGGCACGCCAGTGTTCAACAGTTTCACCGGCCAGGTAATGCTGGCCGCTACTGCCTTCATCGCTCAGGGCTTTTTCCTGGAAGGCGACGCCGCGCGGCGTGTGGCAGGAACCGCAATGGCCCAGGCCCTGGACCAGGTACGCGCCACGGTTGAGCGACTCATCCCGCGCCGGGTCAGGTGCAAACGGTCGTTTGTCGACAAAGGCGAAATTCCACAGCGCCACGCCCCAGCGCTGGTTGAACGGGAAACCCATGTCCGCTTCGAGGTTGGCCTGCTGCACCGGCTCGACGCCTTGCATCAGGTAGGCGTACAGGGCGCGCATATCCTCCTCGCTCATCTTGGCGTAGGACGGATACGGCATCGCCGGGTAAAGGTTCATACCGCGCGGCGTGACCCCTTCGCGCATGACCCGGTCGAATTGCTCGAAGGTGTAGTGGCCGATGCCGGTTTCACGGTCGGGCGTGATGTTGCTGGAGAAGATCGTGCCCATCGGCGTACTCAGCTCCAGCCCGCCCGCCATCACCTGGCCTTGCTTGGCGGTGTGGCAGGCGATGCAGTCGCCCAGTTGTGCGACGTACTTGCCGTGTTCGATCAGCGGGGTGTCGGCGGGGTTGGCGTGCAAGGGAAGCGCCAGACACAGCGTCGCCCCCAGCATGGCCAGGCGTGCAAGAGAAAGCGCCATCGTGTTAGTCCTTTAATCACCTGGCGTGGGGTGGTCCCCTCGGCGCAGGTCAGTGGTCGTTTTTATGGGTTCATCAGGCTTTGGGTGTTGTAACGGATTTACCGGCGGGGGGTTTTGATGTGGGTCAGGGGCAAAACGATGGACAAGAGGACGAGGGCTCAACGACTATCCAGCGCTTACCTCTCTCGCACGGAAGCGCACCATGCTCGACATCCTCCAAGGCACGCCCCTCTGGGTTTACGCCGTTTACCTGTGGCTTTGCTACTACGGCATCAAGGCCTGCCTGGGCGGGCGCGAGAACCGGCGCGGTCTCGGGATTTACCGTAGGTCTGTTTTGCGGGCGGGCCATCAAGCTGCAGCGGGCGCTTGCCGCCTTGCGTCGCGATGAGGGCAATGTGCTGCCTTGACCTGATCCCCCCACGCCTTGAAAATGCGCGACGCTTTTTTGTCTCCCGTTTACTGAAGTAGTGAAATTTCAATGTCTGATTCCCACCACGAAGAATCCGTAGTCGCCTTGCAATCCAAAGCTGAATACGAAAACGCCATCAATCTTTCACAGCATGTGCCCGCCGCCAAGATCATCAGCGAGATGGTGCTGGACGCGTTTCACACCTCCAAGGAAAGCGACCAGATCCGCGAGCTGCGCGTGGCCATCCGCCAGGCCCACGATGCCTTTGACGATGACAAAGCCTACGACCTGATGGGCCAGCTCAAGCAACTCAAGGACGCCGAAGCTGCCGACAGCATTGCCCTGGAAGACCTGAGCAGCAAGTTCTCCATCAGCCGCATCCTGTCCAGCTTCAAGGACGACCCCGAGTTCCAGGAGCTGGTCTACGGCCTGGCGTTGAAAGTGCTGAACCAGAGCCACCAGGCCATCAGCAACCCAAGCGCCGGCAAGAGCAAGGCCTCACGCCCGAAGAAAGAAGCCGAAGTGTTTGTGATCAGCAAGGACGGCATCAGCGTCACCCTGCCATTGCGTACACCGCGCTCGAAGCTCAACGTTGACCGCGAGGCGTTTGAATTCCTCGGTTTCAGCTTTGTCGGTGAAGGCGATGAAGCCGAGCTGGAAGTGGAAAGCTTTGTGGATAACACCGGCGCCGAGCAGCCACTGAGCCGCAAGACGGTGATTGCTGCGCTGCAGCAGCAGAGCGCGTTTGAGGGTTACAGCATCGCGCAGCAGTAACCCATCACCCGCAACACTGCTTTGATCGTTCCCACGCTCTGCGTGGGAATGCCGCCAGAGACGCTCTGCGTCAAGCCTTCAAGAATGGACGCAGAGCGTCCAAGGATGCATTCCCACGCAGAGCGTGGGAACGATCATCACCGGATTACACCGCCCGCACATCCTGCGCCTCAAACGCCTGCCGAAACCGCTGCATATCCTGCTTGTTCCCCACCGTCACCCGCACCCACTGCGGCCAGTTTTTCCACACCCGCCCGACCATCACGCCCTGCTCCGCCAAGCGCTCGATGACCTGCTCGGCCGGCTGCTTCACGTCGATCATGAAGCAGTTGCTCTGGGACACGGTGCAAGTAAACCCACGCCCCTTCAGCCAGGCCACGGTCTCGTCGCGCAGTTGCGCATTGAGCACCTTGCGCTGGGGCAGCAGCTTGACGTCTTCCAGGCTAGCCTTGGCGCCGAGCAGGGCGGAACCGGCCGGGACGTTGTCGCCGCCGAACACCGCCAGTTGCTCCAGCAACTTGGGATGACCAATCGCCAGGCCAACACGGGCGCCCGCCATACCGTAAATCTTCGAAAAGGTGCGCAGCACCAGCAGGTCGTCGTGGTCCTTGACCCAGCTAATTACGCTGGGGGCGTCGGAGAAGTCGATGTAGGCCTCGTCCACCACCAGCACGCTGCCCTTGGGTTTGTTTGCCAGGGCGTGGCGTATCGACTCGGTGGGGGTCATGGTGCCGGTAGGATTGTTGGGGTTGCACAGGTAGAGCATGCCGGCCTGAGGATCGGCAGCCAGCATTGCCGGCACGTCGTGGGCGTGCTCGGCATTGAGGGTGACCTCTTTCACCGCAGACTTGCGCGATTCAGCCGCCTGGCGCGGAACCTCATAGGACGGCGTGGCCATCACCAGGCCACGGCTTTCGTTGGTGAACGCCAGCACCGCAAAGCGCAACGCCGCCATGGAGCCGGCAAACACCGCCACCTGTTCCTCGGCAATCCCTTGCTGCTGGGCAAACAGCCCGGCCAACGCGTACATGTGGCCGTAGGGATACAACCCGGCCGTGGCAATGCCGCGCTGCATCGCCTCACGCGCAGCGCCTGAAGGGCCGTAGGGGCTTTCGTTGTAGTTGAGCCGCACCTTGTCAGACTTTGCCGGTTTCGGCGCGGCCACGGCCCAATCCAGGCGCCCCAACAATGGCAGGGCAGCGCCCACGGCGAGAAGGGACCGACGACTAACGCTGACCATGGGGTAACTCCTTGTAAGGCGGGTGATTGATTCGCACAGCTCGTACAGAGAGGTATGACGAGAAAAGCGTAGTCCGATTTAACCGCGCGCCCAAGAAAAAGCCCCGCGCTTCTCTCGAAGGCGGGGCTCTTTCACTGCGTGTCCACTCAGTGAGCGTAGGTCAGCAACAGCTCTTTCGGCACTTGGAAATCCAGGGACATCATCACGCTGAGCGCGGTGATGGTGAAGATCGAGAACACGAACAGCTTGCGCGCCCAGACGGTGTCATCCACCGCCTTGTAGCCGGTCCAGGCCATGTACAACCAGTACATGCCCATGGCGGCGGCGACGGCGAGGTAGCTCATGCCGGCGTAGCCACTGAAGGTCAACATCAAGGTCGCCACGAGGAAGGCCAGGATGTACAGCAGGATGTGTTTCTTGGCCACCTGGATGCCACGCTTGACCGGCAGAACCGGAATCGACGCAGCCAGGTAGTCATTGAAGCGGAAGATCGCAATGGCGTAGGAGTGCGGCATCTGCCACAGGCTGAACATCACCAGTAGCGTCAGCGCGGCCATGTCGAAGCTATTGGTTACAGCCACATAACCAATCACCGGCGGCATCGCCCCCGACAGACTGCCCACCAGCGTGCCGTGAACGGACTTGCGCTTGAGGTACAGGCTGTAGAGGCCGACGTAGATGACAAAACCGATCACGGCAAACAGCGCCGCCAGCGGGTTGGCCACCTTGTACAACAACGCCACACCGGCAACACCGAGGACGGTCGCATAGATCAGTGCCAGTTTCAGGGAGATTAGGCCCTGGACCAGCACGCGATTCTTGGTGCGCTCCATCTTGATATCGATGTCACGGTCGATGCAGTTGTTGAACACGCAACCGGAAGCAACCACCAGGGACGTACCGATCATCGCAGCCAGGAAAATGGCCAGATCGACATGTCCCTTGGAGGCCAGGAAGAAACCGCCCGCCACAGAAAGCACGTTACCGAAAATGATCCCCGGTTTGGTGATTTGGATAAAGTGCTTAAGCGACATCGGGTCTTACCTCACTTCGCCATCATGAACGTATGGATGCTGAACATGATCCATATCGACAGGCCAACCAGCAGCAGGATTACCAACCCTGCGAACACAAACGCAATCACGTTATCGCGCTGCTCTTTGGAACGATCCAGGTGCAGGAAGTACACCAGGTGAACCAGAACCTGAATCACCGCGAATGCCAGCACGATCATCAAGGTGATCGATTTCGGCAGGGTCGGGTACATCACCAGACCGAACGGGATGAGCGTCAGGATTACCGACAGGATGAAGCCGATGGCGTACGACTTAACGCTGCCGTGGCTCGCATCGTGGCTGTCATGGTCATGGGAGTGTGCATTAGCCATTACAGAGTCCCCATCAGGTAAACAACGGTGAAGACGCAGATCCAGACCACGTCCAGGAAGTGCCAGAACAGGCTCAGGCAGCTCAGGCGAGTCTTGTTGGTGTTGGTCAGGCCGTGTTTATTGACCTGATACATCATCACCGCCATCCACAGCAGGCCGGCCGTTACGTGCAGACCGTGGGTGCCTACCAGCGTGAAGAACGCGGACAGGAAGCCACTACGGTGCGGACCGTAGCCTTCGGAGATCAGCAGGTGGAACTCGTTGATCTCCATGCCGATGAAGCCCAGGCCGAACAGGAAGGTCAGACCCAACCAGCTCAGTACGCCTTTCTTGTTGCCCTTGTAGAAGGCCAACATGGCGAAGCCGTAGGTGATCGAACTGAACAACAGCAAGGCGGTTTCGCCGAGCACGTAAGGCAGTTCGAAGATGTCGTGGCCCGACGGGCCACCCGCTACGTTGTTTACCAGTACCGCGTACACCGCGAAGATCGACGCAAACAAGATGCAGTCGGTCATCAGGTAGAGCCAGAAACCGAAAACGGTCATCGGCCCCGAGTCGTGGTGATGGTCATCGTGCCCATGGTCATCGACATGGGCGTGTCCAGCATTGGTCACTAAGTTCGACATGGTTTAAGCCTGTTCCAACGAGGTTTCAACACGGTTGGCCGGGATCTTCTTCTCGGCTACCAGGCGAGCGTGCTGCTCGGCTTCGATGCGTTCGATCTCTTCGACCGGCACCATGTAGCCTTGATCGTCACGGGCTGCGTGAACGATGAAGTAACCGATAGTGCCAACCAGGCTTGCGATTGCCAGCCACCAGATGTGCCAGATCATCGCGAAACCGAACACGGTCAACAGCGCACCCATCACCACGCCAGTGGCGGTGTTGCTTGGCATGTGGATCGGTTCGTACTTAGCCGGCTTCTGGTACGCAGTACCGTCTTCCTTGGCTTCGGTGAACGCATCGATGGTGTTCGCAGTCGGGATCACGGCGAAGTTGTAGAACGGCGGTGGCGACGAGGTCGACCATTCCAGGGTGTGGCCATTCCATGGGTCGCCGGAGTCGCAAGCGTTCTGCTTACGGTCACGGATACTCACGTACAGCTGGATCAGCTGGCAGGCGATACCGACCGCGATCATGATCGCACCGAACATGGCGACGTACAGGTACGGCACCCACTCAGGGTTGGTAGTGGCGTTCAGACGACGGGTCATGCCCATGAAGCCCAAAGCGTAGAGCGGCATGAACGCGACGAAGAAGCCCGAGATCCAGAACCAGAATGCAGCCTTGCCCCAGCCTTCGTGCAGCTTGAAGCCGAACGCTTTCGGGAAGTAGAAGCTGAAACCAGCGATGTAACCGAATACCGCACCACCGATGATCACGTTGTGGAAGTGCGCGATCACGAACAGGCTGTTGTGCAGGACGAAGTCAGCACCCGGAATGGCCAGCAGTACGCCAGTCATGCCGCCGATGGCGAAGGTCACCATGAAGCCCAGGGTCCACAGAACCTGGCTCGTCATACGCAGACGGCCGTGGTAAATGGTGAACAGCCAGTTGAATAGCTTCACCCCCGTCGGGATGGAAATCAGCATCGTCGCCAGGCCGAAGAAGGCGTTGACGCTGGCACCCGAACCCATGGTGAAGAAGTGGTGCAGCCAAACCATGAAGCCCAGTACAGAGATTGCGCCCGATGCGTAAACCATCGAGTGGTGACCGAACAGGCGCTTGCCGGTAAAGGTCGAGATCACTTCGGAGAAGATACCGAACGCTGGCAGGATCAGGATGTACACCTCAGGGTGACCCCATGCCCAGAACAGGTTCACGTACATCATTGGATTGCCACCAAGTTCATTGGTGAAAATGTGGAAATCCAGGTAACGGTCAAGCGACAGCAGCGCCATGGTAGCGGCCAGGATCGGGAACGAAGCCACGATCAGGACGTTTGCCCAGGTGCAGGTCCAGGTGAAGATCGGCATGTCCATCAGTTTCATGCCAGGGGCGCGCATTTTCAGCACGGTGGCCAGGAAGTTGACCCCCGTCAGCGTCGTCCCGAGTCCTGATAACTGTAGGGCCCAGATGTAGTAGTCCACACCCACGCCAGGGCTGTATTGCAGACCCGACAATGGCGGATACGCAACCCAACCGGTCTTGGCGAATTCGCCGACGCCCAGGGATACGTTGATCAGCACCACGCCGGAAACCAGCAGCCAGAAGCTCAGGGAGTTCAGGAACGGGTAGGCAACGTCACGCGCGCCGATCTGCAGCGGCACTGCAAGGTTCATCAGGCCGGTGAAGAATGGCATCGCCATGAAGATGATCATGATCACACCGTGGGCGGTGAAGATCTGGTCATAGTGTTCAGGTGGCAGGTAGCCAGGCGAACCCTCGGTGGCCATGGCCAACTGGGTACGCATCATGATGGCGTCGGCAAAGCCGCGCAGCAGCATGACCATGGCCACGATGATGTACATGACACCGATTTTCTTGTGGTCAACCGAAGTCAGCCACTCGGTCCACAGGTAGGTCCACTTCTTGAAATAAGTGATTGCCGCAAACAGCCCCAGACCACCCAGCGCGATCATGGCGATGGTAATCATCACAATCGGCTCGTGGAACGGGATCGCATCCCAACTTAATTTACCAAACATCGTTTACTCCTCTGCCCCAGCAGTTGAATGCGAGCCCGTGTCAGAACCTTCAACCGCGGCCACTTCTTTCTTCTCGTGCTTGACCGGCTTGCCTGGCTTCATACCTTCGTACTTGTCGACGATTTTCTGAAACAGGTCCGGCTCGTACGTGGAGTACAGGGCGACAGGGTTGTTCTGGCTTGGTTTGGTCAGGGCGTCGTATTCAGCTTGATCAAGCTGTTTAGGTGCGGCCTTGACTTCGGCTACCCAGGCGTTGAAGTCTTCCTGGCTTGTCGAGATCGCTTTGAATTTCATGCCGGTGAAGCCAGCGCCGCTGTAGTTAGCGGAGATGCCTTCCATTACAGCTTTTTCGTTGGCGATCAGGTGCAGGCGAGTCTGCATGCCTGCCATCGCATAGATCTGACCGCCCAGGGCTGGGATGAAGAACGAGTTCATCACGGCGTCGGAGGTGATCCGGAAGTTAAGCGGGGTGTTCTCCGGGAACTGGATCTCGTTGACGGTGGCGATACCCAGGTCCGGGTAGATGAACAGCCACTTCCAGTCCAGCGCGACCACTTCGATGTTGATCGGCTTGACGTCGGAGACCAGCGGACGGTACGGGTCCAGCTCGTGGGTCGACTTATAGGTGATGTAACCCAGAGCGATGATGATGAGGACCGGAACCAGCCACACCGCGATTTCAATCTTGGTGGAGTGCGACCACTTCGGCGCGTAGGTCGCGCTGGTGTTCGACGCGCGGTATTTCCAGGCGAAGGCGAAGGTCATGATGATCACAGGAACCACGACCAGCAGCATCAGCAGGGTAGCGGTGATGATCAGGTTTCGTTGATCCAGACCGATCTGTCCTTTTGGGTCCATCAAGGTCCACTTGCAGCCTCCCAGCATTAACAGCATGCCAATCAGCGGCAAAAAGCCTAGTAATCGGGGGTACCTGTTTTTACTCATCTCACGACCTCTAAAGCAGCTTGCGCAATGCAGTTGGGTTTTGATCGCCAACACTTCACCCTGCCAAGGGTTGGCATTTCTCTTCGATTGAATAAGAGCCTGCCCATCACGCCATAACGGCGCGTTTCACGGACCTGCGGTGAGTTCTTATTCGATTTCGTGGTTAAAGGCCTTGTTACAGACCAATTCCATTTGGTGCGGATAGTTGAAAGGCTGCCGGAACCTTGGGGTCGCACAGAGCCGTCCATCTGCCCCTCGACCGCTCCAGTGCTCAAATATTGAACAGCACCGGACATTCAGTGCGGGCGATTGTAGTTAGCTAGCGATGTATAAACCATGTCTTATAAAGAAATAATTTTTATCGATTCCAGCAACAATCCTTCACCAAAACCGCAAAGGTTCGCGATCTTATCGTGTTCGATTCTCAACAAAAACCACAAAAATTGCCGTGTTATTGCTGGATCTGTCACAGCCCTTACGCTCTGTAAGGGCATGCAAAACGCAGCAAAGTCCCCATAAAACAAGGCATTCGGACATCACGCAAAGGCTCGGACGGCGTGAGCTGCACACCCCAGCCCAAACCACGAACTGACAGCACAAATTGCGCGTTTTAGGCAAATTTAATGGGGCAATCCGCGAGCGGGAAACGTCCTGCGGCAGCTTCCGTGTGACAACATGTCGCACGCTGCGCGCACCCGTAATTGTCCGGCGTCACGCTCCCTTCACAAATCCCTACAAACAAAAACGCCCCGGCCTTCCCTCAGGAAGACCGGGGCGTTTTGCCCGATGGGTTCAGGCCAGGCGTTGACGGTTACGGTAAATGCCCAGGGGCACCAGGATCACGGTCAGCACAAACGCCACCAGCGCCCATTGCGCCAGGGACAGGCCCAGCACCGGCGGATACGGTGTGCTGCAGAAACCATCGACCTGGAAGCCCAGGGGGAACACCTTGGCCAGGGGCAGGTCGTCGACGATCGGTTGCAGCACATCAATGCCGCAGCTGACCTGGGGGAAGAACTGGGTGTACACGTGATGACCGGCTGCCGCCACGCCGCCGAGGGCGCTGAGCACCACCAGGCCTTCGAACAGGGTGATCGCCCCTTTACGGCGCATGGCCGCGCCGATGAAGGCGAAGATCGCGATCAGCAGCAACGCATAGCGTTGCAGGATACACAGCGGGCACGGTGCCTCACCCAGCACCACCTGCATATAAAGCGCACCGCCGATCAGCGCCAGGCAGATGATGCCCAGCAACACCAGAAAGCGCCGCTCCCTGCCTAAACGCAATTCGTCACTCATCTCAGTTTCCCTTTGTCTGGTCGTGCCAATGGCCGCAAGTTTACACACAGAGAGAGGTTTAAACAGAAGGGGGTTAACAGGAGATTAATCTGGGGAAATGCAGATGCAAATGTGGTCCTTCAGGCCTTATTCCAAGGCAGCCGCCGGTCCAAAGAACTCATACCGGCTCTGCTTCTCCGGCACACCCAACGCCTTGAGGTGGCGCTTGATCGCGCCCATGAAGCCTTTAGGCCCAAGGAAGTACGCATCGATGTCGCGCTGTTCAGGCAACCACTCAGCCAATTGCTCCTGGCTCAACAACCCAACCTTATCCGCCGCCGGGCTCACGCCATCGTCCTCGGCATAGCAATAAAAGCGCTGCAGCTGCGGATGCTTGGCCGCCAGGCCATCCACCCAATCGCGGAACGCATGCACCCCGCCGTTACGCGCACAGTGGATAAAGTGCACCGGCCGACCGCTCGACAACGCCGCTTCAAGCATCGGCAAGGTTGGCGTAATGCCCACCCCGCCGCTGATCAACACCAGCGGTTTGTCGCCCGCGGCCAGGGTGAATTCCCCCGAAGGCGGGAACAGGTCGATGGTCGCGCCGACCGGTACTTGATCATGCAGGTAGTTGGACACCCGCCCACCGGCTTCGCGCTTGACGCTGATGCGGTATTGCCCGGCATCGCTCAAGGCCGACAGGGAATAGTTGCGACGCACTTCCTCGCCATCCAGCACCAGCTTCATGCCGATGTACTGTCCAGGCGCCGCCGCCAGGATCGGGCCGTTATCCACAGGCGCAAAGTAGAAGGAAATGATCTCGGCACTCTCTTCCACGCGCTTGACCAGCGTGAACGCCCGCGCACCGCGCCAGCCGCCGGGGGCCTGGGCTTTCTCGTCGTAGATGGCTTTTTCGGCACCGATCAGGATATCCGCCAACTGGCCATAGGCCGCGCCCCAGGCATTCATCACCTCAGGGGTGGCAATCTCGCTGCCCAGCACTTCGGAAATGGCACGCAGCAGGCACGCGCCGACAATTGGGTAATGCTCCGGCAGGATCTGCAAGGCCACGTGCTTGTTGATGATCTTCGCCACCAAGTCACCCAACTGATCCAGTTGATCGATATGCCGCGCATACATCAGCACGCCGTTAGCCAGGGCGCGAGGCTGGTCGCCGCTGGCCTGGTGGGCCTGGTTGAACAGCGGGCGCACCTCGGGGTACTCGGACAGCATCATGCGGTAGAAATGGGTGATCAGCGCTTCGCCACCGCTTTCCAGCAGGGGCACAGTGGATTTGACGATGGCACGGTCTTGGGCACTAAGCATGGCAGACTCCTGGGTCTTTTTACTGATTGCCTTTAACTAGTCAGTATTCATGCCAACTTACAAACCATTATATTTCAATGACTTGAAGAATATGTAGTCAGTATGACTTCCCACACCTTATAGTCATAAGGACTACAAGGAGTCATTATGACTGCGCAATCGCTGCTCACCACCCTGCTGCCCCTGGTCGCCGACCTGTCCCGCGAACTGCCCGAAGGCGAGCGCTACCGCCGCTTGTTGCAAGCCATGCGCGCCCTGCTGCCCTGCGATGCCGCCGCGCTGTTGCGCCTGGACGGTGAGTGGCTGGTGCCGCTGGCGGTGGACGGCTTGAGCCCCGACACCCTTGGCCGACGTTTCAAAGTCAGCGAGCACCCACGCTTTGAGGTGCTATTGAGCAGCCCCGGGCCGACGCGCTTCGACAGCGACAGCGAATTGCCTGACCCCTACGACGGCCTGGTCGCCGGCCTGCATGGGCAGTTGGAAGTCCACGACTGCATGGGCTGCCCGCTGTTTGTCGACGATAAGCCTTGGGGCCTGCTGACCCTCGACGCCCTCGACACCGAGCGCTTCGAACGGGTCGAGCTGGACGCCCTGCAAGCCTTCGCCAGCCTCGCCGCGGCCACCGTCAACGTCGCCGAACGGATCGAGCGCCTGACCCTGCGCGCCGAAATCTACCGTGAGGCCAGCGGCCAGCAGCACAAGGAAATGATCGGCCAGAGCAAACCCCACAAACGCCTGGTGGAAGAGATCAAGCTGGTGGGCGGCAGCGACCTCACCGTGCTGATCACCGGCGAAACCGGGGTGGGCAAAGAGTTGGTGGCCCAGGCGATCCACGCCGCATCGCCCCGTGCGGACAAACCGCTGATCAGCCTCAACTGTGCGGCCCTGCCGGAAACCCTGGTGGAGAGCGAGCTGTTCGGCCATGTGCGCGGCGCATTTACCGGTGCGTTGAACGAACGCCGCGGCAAGTTTGAGCTGGCCAATGGCGGCACGCTGTTCCTGGATGAGGTGGGTGAGCTGTCCCTGACCGTGCAGGCCAAGCTGCTGCGCGTGCTGCAAAGCGGCCAGTTGCAACGCCTGGGTTCGGACAAGGAGCATCACGTCGACGTGCGCCTGATCGCTGCCACCAACCGCGACCTCGCCGAAGAAGTGCGCAATGGCCGCTACCGCGCCGACTTTTACCACCGCCTCAGCGTGTACCCGCTGCAAGTGCCGGCCCTGCGCGAACGCGGGCGGGATGTGTTGCTGCTGGCGGGTTTCTTCCTCGAACAGAACCGCTCGCGCATGGGCCTGGGCAGCCTGCGCCTGACCAGCGATGCGCAGGCGGCGCTGCTGGCCTATAACTGGCCGGGCAATGTGCGCGAGTTGGAACACTTGATCGGCCGCAGCGCGCTGAAAGCCCTGGGCAACTGTCGCGAACGGCCGAAGATTCTCAGCCTGAGCGCCCAGGACCTGGACTTGCCCGACGTCACCGCGCCTGCCATTGAAGCCCCGGCTGACGTGATTCCCGTGATCACCGGCGATCTGCGCCAGGCCACCGAGCACTTTCAGCGCCAGATCATCAGCGCCTGCCTGGAGCGTCACCAGCACAATTGGGCCAGTGCGGCACGCGAACTGGGCCTCGACCGCGCCAACCTCGGCCGCATGGCCAAGCGCCTGGGCCTCAAGTGACGATGATCGTTCCCACGCTCCGCGTGGGAACGCCTCCTGTGACGCTCCGCGTCACGACTTCACCAGCGGACGCGGAGCGTCCTGGGCAGCATTCCCACGCAGAGCGTGGGAACGATCAAGCTCAGCTGGCTTGGGCTTACGAAACACCAACACATTCCCCAACATCACCAACACCAACCCCACCAACGCCGGCCCGGTCCATTGATAGCCCTCGGCAAACGCCGACACATTCAGTGCCACCACCGGGAACAGCACCGTGCAATACGCCGCACGCTCCGGCCCCATGCGCCCGACCAGGGTCAGGTACGCGGTAAACCCGATCACCGAGCCCGGGATCACCAGGTACCACAACGCGCCGATGTACCGCGCGCTCCAGTCCATCTCGAATGGAATCCCGCGCACCGCGCAATAGGTCGCCAACATCGCCGCACCATAGGCCATGCCCCAGGCGTTGGTGGTCAACGGCTTGAGCCCGGCCTTCTGTTGCAGGCTCGACAGCATATTGCCCGCCGAGAAGCACATGGTCCCCAGCAACGCCAAGCCCAAACCCAGCAAGGTCTGCGGGCTGGCGGTGTGCCCGGCCAGTTCCGGCCAGAACAGAAAGCCCAGTCCCAGCAAGCCCAGGCCGCCGCCCATCAACACGTTGCGCGCCACCCGCTGGCCGAAAAACACCCGGGCGTTCAGCGCGTTCCACAACGTGGCCGTGGAAAACACCACCGCCACCAGGCCGCTGGGGATCCACTGGCTGGCCGTCAAAAAGCACATGAAATTCACGCAGAACAAGCACAGGCCCTGGGCCAGGCAGATCAGGTGCCCACGCCGGTTCATCACCTGCAGCTTGCGGCTGAGCAGCAACAGCGCAAACAGCACCAGCGCGGCAAGGCCGAAGCGATAGACGATGGACACCGGGATCGCCACCACGCCCAACTGCCATTTGAGGGCAATCCAGGTGGTGCCCCAGATCAGCACGGTGAGTAAATACAGGGAAAGGTTCATAGCGGGCTCCATCGATTGAGCCTCAGTGTCGCCCTCAACCCGGGCAAGTCTCTTGCAGATTCTTGCGCTTTTGTCGGCCAGCGGGATCACAGCGCCAGCGCCGCGGAGTAGGATGCAAGGCGTCAACGAGTGCTCACCATGCCCGAACTGGAATCCCTGCAAGTCTTCCAAGCCCTTAACCGCTCGCCGAACGCACGCCTTGAAGCCTGCGCCGAGCTCGGTGACGGCTTGTCTGCGGCCTTGTGGAGCAACCATCACGACGCCCAGGACTACCAGGCCCCCAGCCATCACACCTTGTCCTGCTACATAGGCGGTGGCACCGGTACGTTCCGCCGCGACCAGCCCGGCACCAAGGGCGGGCCCGACAAGCTGTGCATCCTGCCCGCCGAGCACCAGTCGGCCTGGGTGATCAACGGTGAAATCCGCCTGGCCCATGTGTATTTCAGCCCGGAACAGTTCGCCCTCGGTTGCGTCACCTTGCTCGACCGCGAACCACGTGCGCTGCAACTGCGCGAAAGCACCTTCCTGGAGGACGCCAGCCAAGCCCGGCGCTTCCACCAGTTGATCGCCCTCAACTGGCACGAACCCGCCGAACGCCTGCTGACCAGCAGCCTGGCCCATGAAATGCTCAGCCACACCCTGCTCAGCCAGGTCGGCGCACGCGATGGGTTGCGTTTAAAAGGCGGGTTGGCGGCGTACCAGCGGCGGCTGTTGGTGGAGTACATCGACCAGCACCTCGAAGACCCCATCAGCCTCGGCCAATTGGCCGGGTTGTGTGCGCTGTCGGAATACCATTTTGCGCGGATGTTCCGCCAAAGCTTCGGCCTGCCGCCCCATCAGTACCTGTTGGCGCGCCGTTTGACCCGCGCCCAGGCACTGCTGCGCGGCGGCGCCCTGCCCCTTGGCGAGATCGCCCTGATGTGCGGTTTTTCCAGCGCCAGCCACTTCACCAGCCGCTTCCGCCAAGCCATGGGCGCCACGCCCGGCGAATACCGCCAGGCGTTCTGCGCCTAGACCATCAAGCCCAGCGTCTTCGCCTTGGCCACCGCTTGTGTGCGCCGCTCCACGCCAAGCTTGCTGTGGATGCGCCGCG
The DNA here is from genome assembly GCF_055407965.1 of Pseudomonas sp. B611. NCBI lineage: Bacteria > Pseudomonadati > Pseudomonadota > Gammaproteobacteria > Pseudomonadales > Pseudomonadaceae > Pseudomonas > Pseudomonas sp. B611. The sequence goes on along the minus strand of NZ_JBUZST010000017.1, from coordinate 79,113 downwards.
CGTGGGTCTTGACCGTGTGCAGGGAGATAAACAGGCGATCGGCGATTTCCAGGTTGGAGCTGCCTTGGGCGATCAATTGCAACACTTCCAGTTCGCGCTGGCTCAGGGGGTTTTCCGCCGTGCCGGCGGGCGAGACTTGCGCTTCAAGCCCCACGTCACTCAACAACCCCGGCGAGCGCAGACGCAGCTCGCGAATCGCCTGCTGCACCTGGCAACGTGCCGCCAGTTCCAAGCCGGCCTGCAACGAACGCCGCGCCTGAGTCGAGTCGCCAAGTTGCCAGGCCACCTCGCCCAGCACCAGGTGCAGTTCGGTCTCCAGGCACAACATGCCACGCTGTTGGACAGTCGCCAGCAAGGCGCTCAAACGCTCCAGCGGTTGCTCGGCACAGCCTAGTTTCACCTCGGCCAGCACTAACAGATATTCCAGACGCGGAATCAATTCCAACGTCGCCGGCGGCGCCTGCTTGGCCTGCGGCCCACGGAAGTGGCGCAGCACCCGGCGCACCGCTTCCACCGTCAACTCGGCGCGGCCCTGCTGCAACCAGAAGTGTCCACTGACCAGCAGCAACACCGCGCGATATACCGACTCCGGCACCAGCCGCTGCTGCATCAGCCGCTCGGCGTCGCGCAGTTGGACAAAGGCCTGGGCGTAATCGCCGCGGTTGGCCGCCAACAGCGCCAGGCCTAGAAAACCGTAGAGCACGCGTTTGTCCTGGCTGTGCAGGCACATCGGCAAACCCGCGTCGAAACACTCGGCAGCCAGCACGTCCTGCCCTTGGCGCAGCGCCAGGTGCCCACGGCGCAAGGCGATACGCCCCACCAACGGCCCGGCCTTGAGGCGCTGCTTGAGCAACATCGCCTGCACCCCTTCCAGCAGGCTTTGCGCGCGATAAGGTGCGCCGCGCTGCTCCAGCAACTGGGCATGGTCCAACTCCAGCAGTGCCTCCAGTACTAACGAGCCGTGGGCACGGGCCAGGCACAGCGCCTCGCGGCTCAAGGCCTGGGCCACGTCCAACTCGCCGCGCAGCAAAGCTTGCTGAGTCAGCCCCGACAGGCACATCAGACGCGACGTCCAGGCGCTGTCGGGCAACGCTTGCAAGGCTTCGAGAAAATGCCCGCGCGAGCCGTCGGCATCGCCGCGCAGGTGCAGCAACCAGCCCCACTGCGCCTGCCAGCGCCCCAGCAGATAGGCCTGTTGCGCCGCCGTGGGTTGCGGCGCAAAACGCGCCAATTGATCGATGCACTGCGCCGCCTGATCGAAGCGCCCGGCAAACAGCAAGGCCGCCGTGACCAAGCCGACCAATTGCGCCGAACCGAGCATCAATTCATCACCATGCTGCTCATGCAGGCGCAACAGCAGCGCGGCGTTTTGCTGGCGAAACAAGTCCTCGAAGCTGAAGTGTTGCAACAGGCTCACCGCCACCTCGTACTCTTCGGCCAGCAGCGCTTGTTCGAACGCTGCTTGCCAGTCCTGTTCGGCAGTGAACCACTGGCAGGCGCGCCGGTGCCAGGAGCGCTTGGCCGGCCAGGGTTCATCGCGCAGCAAGTGCGCCAGGGGCGGGAACACTTGCAGCCAGTCGGCGGCGTCTTCCCACGGCTGGATGTAGGCACCAAGGGCCTGCAAATCGTGCAGGTACTGATCGCCGTCGCCAAAGCCGAACAGGTGCTCGCACAATCCGGCGTTGAAACGCGGCAAATGGGCGAGCACCCGCCAGGCCTCGGCGAGCTCGGCCGGCAAGGTGCTGAACAGCTCGTGTTGCAGGTAATCGAGCAAGGTCTTATCCGGGTGCCCGTCGCCGAGAGAGGCGATCCGCACACCGGCGCACCAGCCGGCGCTGAACTGCATGACACTGTCCACGCTGTGCCCGGGACTCAGCAGTTGGACCTCCGCAGCGTTGAAGGCCAACTCGGTGCTGCTGCACTCCAGCAACTCATCATCGAGCAGCAAGCGCGGCCAGTTGCAGATCGGCCGCCGCCGGGCGCCGAGCCACCAGGTCAACGCCGGGCTGCTGGCGGTGAGCAGGCGGTCGAGCAACGCATCCAGTTCAGGCGCGGGCAAGCGGCTGAAATCATCCAGGAACAACCACGCCGGGGCCTGCCAACGTGCGAGGTCAAGCAGCAGCGTGGCTTCATCGGTAAAGGGCAGGCCGAGATTGAGGGCCAGGCGCTGGCATAACTCCAGCGGGCTGAGGGTGATGCCATTGAGCGGCAGCCAATACACCGGGCAACCGTTGGGCGCCTGCAACGCGCACTCAGCCAGCAACGCGCTCTTGCCGCTGCCGCCAGGGGCGCAGAGCAGCTTGACCCGGGCCTGCGCCGCCAACAACGGCGCGGCCAGGCGCGGGCGCAGCAGATGGTGGGCGGACAGCCGGGGCATGAATCCAGGACGGTCCAGGCAGCGTGTCATGGCGGTCATTGCTGCATCCTGCTTTTTTATTGTTATGCAACCTGATGCGTACCCTAGTCCTGTGGTTGGCGGTTGTTGAAGAAAGATTCAGCGGCGTGATTGGCGGCCATAAAACTCAAGGTGTACACAACCCAATGTGGGAGCTGGCTTGCCTGCGATGCAGACACCTCGGTACATCAGTTAGACCGAGGTGATGCTATCGCAGGCAAGCCAGCTCCCACATAAAGCGGCTCCCACTAGGTTGTAGAGTTGAAGAATCAGCGCACGCCTTCAGCCCTCAATGCTGCCGGGGTGTAGTCCGCTGCCTTGGCATTGAAGCCAAACACAAAGCTGCTCTTCTCCTCGTTCTTCATGCCCAGGGCGATGTAGCGCCCGGCGATGATGTCGTACAGGGTTTCCACGGTGTACGCCGGGGTCTGGTGGTTGTAGTAGAACTGCGCGTGGCCCTCGGCGACCCGCCACAGTTGGCCACGGCCGTCGTAGTGGTCCACCAGCGCCACTTGCCAGCTGTCTTCGTCGATGTACATGTGGCGCTTGGCGTAGATGTGTCGCTCACTCGCCTTGACCGTGCCGACCACTTCCCACACGCGGTGCAGTTCGTAGCGGGTCAGGTCCTGGTTGATGTGGCCGGCCTTGATGATGTCGTCGTACTTGAGGGTCGGTTGATCGAGCTTGTAGCTGTTGTAGGGGATGTACATCTCCTTCTTGCCCACGAGTTTCCAGTCGTAGCGGTCGGGGGCGCCGGAGAACATGTCGAAGTTGTCGGACGTACGCAGGCCGTCGGACGCGGTGCCCGGCCCGTCATACGCCACTTGCGGCGCACGGCGCACGCGGCGTTGGCCGGCGTTGTAGATCCACGCCAGGCGCGGTTCCTTCACCTGGTCGAGGGTTTCGTGCACCAGCAGCACGTTGCCCGCCAGGCGCGCGGGCGCGGTCACCGATTGCTTGAAGAAGGTCAGCACGTTGGCCGCCTTGGCCGGGTCCATGTCCGGGATCAGTTGTGGCACCGCCACTTCTTCTTCGAAGCGGATCGGCGTGTAGCTGCCGTTGGTCTGCGGCGTGGCCTGGGTGATGATGCGGCGCAGGTTGCCGCCGTGGTAACGGGTGATGTGGTTCCACAGCACTTCCACGCCATTTTTCGGAATCGGGAAGGCGTAGTAGCGGTTGCCGGTGAAGTTTTCCAAACCGTTGCCGTCGTTGATCGGCTTGACGTTCAGCGCGCTACGCTTGATCGACTCGTAGATGTCCGCCGGCAGGTTGACCGTACGATGGGTGGGGTACACCGGGATCTTGTAGGTCTCGGGGTAGCGCTTGAACATCGCCACCTGGCCTTCGGAGAGTTTGTCCTTGTACTTGTCGACGGTGGCGGCGGTGATCACGAACAGCGGTTTCTCATTGGCGAACGGGTCGGCGAGAAAGCCTTTGCTGTCCACCGCGCCGGCGTTTTTCGGGATGCCGCCAGTCCAGGCCGGGATCGAGCCGTCGGCGTTGCCGGCTTTTTCAGCGCCCACCGGGGTGAGGCTGGTGCCGAGCTTGGCGGCTTCTTCGGGTGATACGGCGGCCATGACATGGGCCGCCAGCAAACTCAGAGCCAATACAGCAAGTGTCTTACGCATGGATTCTTGTCCTTCTTTTAGCCAGATCAGAAGTTCACGCCGAAGCTGAGGGCGAGGAAGTCACGGTCGGTGAGGGTGTTGTAGTCGCCGCCGAAAAAGTCGGTGTAGCTCAGGCTGGCGGTGTAGGTGCTGCGGTAATCCGCATCCACGCCGACGCTGATGGCCTTGGCGCCTTTGTTGAACAGGCCGTTGGGGCCATAGCCGGCAACGTCGTGGGACCATGACAGGTTGGGCTTGAGGTTCACCCCGAAGATCGCGTTGTTGTAGTCGAGGATCGCCCGGGCGCGGTAGCCCCAGGAGTTGGCCGTGACAAAACCGTCGGTGTCACCCTGGAACCCATAGGCGCCATAGACCGAATCACGGCCGTAACGCAGCTTGGATTTGTCTTCCAGCCCGGCGACGTGGACGAAGGCCGCTTCACCGACCAGCGTCAGGCGTTCGGCGCCCAGCACCTGGTCGAAGAACTGGGTCATGGTGCTTTGGATCTGGGTGATTTCCTTGCGGCGGTAGCCTTTGTTGTCGTCGCCGAAGTTGCTGCGGATCGGCGACGCCGCCTGGCCGGCGACCGGGTTGATCAGGGCCAGGGTCAGGTCAGTGGTGTTGAGCTGTACCGGGGCATTCGGGCGATAGCTGATTTCACCGGTCCACGCCGTGCCGGTGGGCAAGGTGGTGGAGAAACTAGCGCCGAACAGGCGGATGTTTTCCGGGTAGTCGAGGTAGTACTGGCCACGGCCGAGCATCAGGCTTTGCACCAGGCCCGAACCGCTGCCGGGTGCAATACCGTTGGCTGCGCCGGAGATAGCGCCAAGCCGGGCCAGCGTGGTGTTGTTGGTGATGGTGCCCACGGTCGGCGTGCGGCTGTGGTAGTTCATGAAGTACAGGCCGTACTCGGTGTCGTCCCCCAGCCAGCGCAAGGCTGCGCCGAACTGGCCGCCGTCACGGGCCTCGCGATCGCGGGCGCGCTGTACGATCACCCCTTCACGCGTCACTTGAAAACCCTGCCCGAACGCGGCGGCCACCGGTTGCAACGGCGCAATTGCCGGGTTGCCCACGGTGTAGTTGCCATTGCAACCATGGGCCGCGACGTCGCCACCAAAGAACGTGCCGCAGTTGTCCAGCACGGTGTTTTGCCAGTTCAACTGATAGAAACCTTCCACCGTCAGTTGGTTGGTCAGGCTCTGGGAGCCGAACAGCATGTTCACCGGGATCAGCCCTTCCTTGATCTCCGCGCCGGGGCGGCGGAAGGCCGACACGTCGATAGGGTTGATGCTGTTGATGGAGTTACCGATAAAGGTGCTCTCACCCCAACTCACCACCTGCTTGCCCAGGCGCACGTTGCCCGGTTGGTCGCCAATGGAATAGTTGTGATAGACGAAAGCATCGAGCAGTTCATAACCGGACGAGCGTGCGCCTTCGTCGCGGTGGTGATTGCTGATCTGTTTGAATTCGCGGTCTTCGTCCTGCAGTTCGAAGTCATACCAGTATTTGCCGCGCACAAACATGCCGCTGTCGCCGTACTTGAGCTCCAGGTCGTGCAGGCCCTTGAAGATCTTGGAGAAGGTTTCGCCCTTCTTGAAGTTCAGCCGTCCGTCATCCCCGGTAGACGCTTGCCCGGTGCCGCCATTGACGGTGCCCACCAGCTTTTTATCGGCATCGCGCATGCCCCAACTCGCGCCGACCGACAGCGAGGAGTCGAATTGCCCTTCGATCTCGCCAATGTTGAATGAAACAGCCTGCGCCTGCGCACAGCAACCCAGTGCAACCGCAGCGGCCAGCGCCTGAGGCGTGAAGATGGCGCGCATTGTTGTTTTTGTCATGCGTCTTCCCCGGTGAGTGACAGAAGGCCCCACCCTACTGCCGCGCATCAGGAGCGATAAGCGCACCAAGGAGGGATTCGTGTTGTCGCTCGAAAGGATGAGCGGCCGTGCTGGCAGCGGGTTTGGGCGGGGGTATGGATCGAATGGATGGTGGCTTATCAAGCCAGTGGATGGCGCGCCCGGCGACTGTGATCGTTCCCACGCTCCGCGTCCCACTGAGCCTTGCGCACGGGTGACGCAGAGCGTCACAGATGCATTCCCACGCAGAGCGTGGGAACGATCATTGCTGAATCGGTAACAGTCCTTGTCCTGAAGCGCTATTACTCATTTTGTTACAACCGACTATTCTTAGCGCGCTTTCAGGGCAAACAGCCCGCTTCCGCAACCGGAAGAACAGCCAGACTCAAATGGATTGATGCCTTTTTTCAATCTGTTACCCGTGTTCACTGACGTGGATTTGTTGCTCCTTGATCCAACGTCTTACTTCGGCCGCTGCCTATGCAGCGGCCTTTTTTATGCCTGGAATAAAACGGGGCGCCCTTGGCGCCCCGCACGATTCACTGTTGTTCAAGCAACGATCAAAGGCTGTACTTTTGTAAGTTGGCCATCATTTCCTTCAGAGCCTCGATATTGTCCTTGGGATGAGCAGCGCCTTCGAAGTCGCAGATCTGCTGCCAATGCGCGGCCACGTCGTCGGGCGAGAAGCCCGCTTCCGGGTCAAACCCCACACCGAGGCTGCGCTCCCAGCGGGTCTTGCCCATCCAGCCGCCGCCCACTTCGAACAGGCCGGCAGTTTCCTCGCACGCCTCGCTGCCCAGGTACACCACCAGCGGGCTGACCAGCTCCGGTTTGAGGCGCTCAAACACCTGCGGCGGGATCAGGCCTTCAGTCATGCGCGTGCCACCGGTGGGGGCGATGGCGTTGACCAGGATGTTGTTCTTGCGTCCTTCCAGCGCCAGGGTGCGGGTCAGGCCATACAGGCCGAGCTTGGCCATGCCGTAGTTGGACTGGCCGAAGTTGCCGTAGATGCCCGAGGTGGAAGCCGTAAAGATCACCCGGCCGTAGCCTTGCTCGCGCATGTGCGGCCAGGCGGCGCGGGTGACTTTGTAGGCGCCTTCGACATGCACCCGGTAAACCAGGTCCCAGTCGCTGTCGTCCATTTTGTGGAAGGTCTTGTCGCGCAGGATCCCGGCATTGTTGACCACCACGTCGATACGACCGAACACTTCCAACGCGTGCTGCACAATCTTGTCACCGTCGGTGACGGAGTCATGGTTGGCTTCGGCAATACCGCCAGCGGCGCGGATTTCAGCGACCACACGGTCAGCGGCCGAGGCGTTGGCGCCTTCGCCTTGGGTCGAGCCGCCCAAGTCATTGACCAGCACCTTGGCCCCGTGCCGGGCAAACAGCAGCGCATGGGCCCGGCCCAACCCGCCGCCGGCACCGGTGACGATCACGACCTTATCCTGGAACTGCACTGACTCACTCATACCGAACTCCGCTGGCGACAATGGGAATGGGTTGAGTGTCAGGCACGGGGCCTTTGGTCACAATAAAGTCAGCCAGGGCTGAATGGTGCGCGATAAGGCTGGGGGATGATGCCTCCGGCTCGGGCATGATTGATCGTTCCCTCGCTCTGCGTGGGAATGCATCTCTGGACGCTCTGCGTCCGTTCTTGAAGGCGTGACGCGGAGCGTCACCGGCGGCATTCCCACGCAGAGCGTGGGAACGATCAAACTGTGTGAATTCAGGAATAGGCCATGTAGGGCACCGGCCCGGCAATCCGCTCGCGAAACGCCAGGTAGTGCTTGAGCACCTGCACCGGCGCCTCGATCTGCGGGTAGTGGCCAATGTTCGTCAGCAACACCGTATCCGCCTCGGGCACCAGTTGCTGATAACGCGCCACCATATGCGCACCGGAAATCGGGTCAGCCTCGCCGTCAATCACCCGCAGCGGCACGTCCAGACGCTGCATCGCCTCCACCCAACGGTCACGCAAGCGGCGACGCTGGGGGATATAGGCAATCAGCTTGTGCAGGATGCGCGTGCCATCGTTGCAGTTGAGCAGGCTCCAGAAATCATCCAGGGCGCTTTCGCTGGGGCGGGTATCCGGGCCGAAGATCTGGCGGAAGCTATCGGACAAGGCATTGCGCCCAAAGGCGCGGCCAATCATCCAGCCAAGGGGGCTGAGCAAGAGTTTTTGCACCAGCGCAGGCCGATGGGTTTCGGGAAACAGGCCGCCGTTGAGAAACACGCAACTGGCCATCAGAAAGCGCCCTTCGTAATGCCGCGCGAGCAATTCCTGGGCAACGCTGTCGCCGTAGTCATGGGCCAGCACATGCACCGGCTGATCCACGCTCAAGTACTCCAGCAGCGCCTGCTGCACATCGGCCTGTTCCAGCAGGCAGTACTCGTGATCGAGGGGTTTGTCCGAGTCGCCAAAGCCGAGCATGTCGCAGGCAATCACCAGGTTGCGCTGGGCCAGGGGCTGCCACAGGTAATGCCAGTCCCAACTGGCGGTGGGAAAACCATGGATCAACAGCAGCGGTTCGCCCTGCCCCGCCACCCAGTAGCGGATGGTGCGACCACGAAAGACGAAACTCTGGCCGTGCTTGCGCCAGGCTCTGAGCGGGATCTCGGCGAGTGGCATCAGGTTTTATACCCAGGATCGATGCTGTCCAACTTACGCAGCAACGCCGGCCAGGCCAGCGCGCCCCCCATGCCTTGAGCACTCTTGGTCACGGCCGCCACCATTGCCTTGGCCCCGGCCAGAATCTGCGGGCCGATGGGGATCAACTCGGCGCCGCCGTTTTGCGCCAGCACCTGGATGTCGCAGGCACGCTGGAAGGTAAACATCATCAAGAAGGTGTCGGCGATGGTGCTGCCGCAGGTCAACAGGCCGTGGTTGTGCAACATCAAGAAATTGTTGTCGCCCAGGTCGGCCTGCAAGCGCGCCTTTTCCTCGTGGTTCAGCGCTACGCCTTCGTAGGCGTGATAGGCCAGGCTCGCCAGCACGAAGATCGATTGCTGGCTGATCGGCAACACGCCCTGTTTCTGCGCCGCCACCGCGACACCGGCGGCGGTGTGGGTGTGCAGCACGCAGGTGACGTCGTGGCGCACTTCATGGATGGCGCTGTGGATGGTGTAGCCCGCCGGGTTGATCTCGTAGGGGCCGTCCATCAGCTTGTTGCCGGCTTGATCGACCTTGACCAGGCTCGACGCGGTGATCTCGTGGAACATCAGCCCGTAGGGGTTGATGAGGAAATCATCGGTGCCCGGCACCTTGGCCGAGATGTGGGTGAAGATCAGGTCATCCCAGCCGTGCAACGCCACCAGGCGATAGCAGGCTGCCAGGTCGACACGGGCTTGCCATTCGGCAGCGCTGACCTGGGCTTGGACATTTTGTGGCGATAGAACAGGGGCTAGGCTCACGGCAACGACCTCCTTGGCGCACTTTCTTATTGTTTTTTTGAGTGATGGGCCAGTCTAGTCAGACCTCATGACGGAAGGGAGTCGCCTTCGCAGCCAGCTTGATGACCGAACGAGTCAGCCATGAGAATAGTTGAAATCCACGCGCACGGCGTCAGAGAAGCGCCGCCAATAAAGGCGCGGCGAACAGGTTGAGCAGCCCCGTCAACACCATCACCAGGCCTGCGACCGAACCTTCTTCGCCGCCCACTTCCCGCGCCCGGCTGACCCCGGCGCCATGGGCGCCCACGCCAAACAAGGCGCCACGGGCCAGTGGCGTGCGCAGCGGTAGCCATTTGAGCAGCACGCCACCGAGCATGGCGCCGAACACGCCGGTGAACATCACGAACACCGCCGTCAGCTCTGGCACGCCGCCGAGGTCGGACGACACCGGCATGGCGAACGGCGTGGTGATGGAACGCGGCACCAGCGACATCGTCACCGCGCTGTCCAGCGCCAGCGCCTTGGCCAGGCCAAACGAGGTGGCGATGGACGCGATGCTGCCCGCCAGCATGCCCAGCAACAACGCCGACCAGTGGCGTGCGAGCAAGCGCCGTTGTTGCCAGATCGGCACGGCGAAGGCCACGGTGACCGGGCCGAGGACCAGCATCAGCCAGTGGGTGTCGGCCGCGTATTCGGCATAGGCGGTGTTCATTGGGACGGCCACCGCCAGCAACAGCACCGGCACAAGGATCAATGGCGACAACAGGTAGCGCCCGGTGCGACGGTAGAGCCAGCGGCTGAAGACATACGCGCCCAGTGTCAGGGCGAGCCAGAACAGGGGCATCAGCTCAAGCTTCATGGCGCAGCCTCCAGCGGCACACCCACTCCACAGTAAACGCGGTCACCAGCATCACCGCCAGGGTACTCAGGCCGATCACCAGCAGGATGCGCCAGCCGTCATTGCGCACCAGGCCACCGTAGTCCAGCAGGCTCATCAAGGCCGGAATAAAGAACAGCAGCATCTCCGCCATCAATACACCAGCGCCCAATTGCAGGGCGGCGGGTTTGATCAGGCCACTGGCAAAGGTCGCCAGCAGCAAGCCCAGCCCGACCACCCCGCCAGGAATCGGCCAGGCCAGCCACACAGCCAGTTGGCAGCCAAGAAAATAGATGGCCAGCAGCACGACCAATTCAATCAACAGACGGGTGAAACGTTTCATGGGCTTGGGTTCCTCGCAGGCACCCATTTTAAAGAGGCCGAGCCCATACCCACAGCGAATTGTTAGACTGCAAGCTATTCCAAACTGGAATCATGACCATGGAATTCAAACAGCTACGCAGCTTTGTCGAGGTCATCCATCGCGGTGGTTTTACCCAGGCCGGCAGAACCTTGCACATCAGCCAGTCCGCCGTGAGCAAACAAGTGGCGCAGCTGGAACAAAGCCTCGGCACCCCGCTGCTGGAGCGCACTGGCTCACACATCCGCCTGACCGCCGCCGGCGCCGTGGTGTTGCAACGCGCCGAAGCGATGCTGCGCCTGCAGACCGAGTTGCTCAGCGAGTTGGACGACATGCAGCAACTGGCCCGCGGCGAATTGCGCCTGGGCTTGCCGCTGCTGGCCGGTGATACGTTGTTCGCCGGGCTATTTGCCGAATACCGCAGGCGTTACCCCAACGTCACCATCCAGCTCCTGGAAGGCGGCAGTCGCACGATTGAACAAGGGATTCTCAACGGTGAACTGGACGTCGGCGGCAGCCTGATGCCCAGCGACCCGGCCTTCGCCTGGCAAGCGTTCTGCGATGAGCCGCTGGATGCCTTGTTGCCGATGGACCATCCGCTGGCGGAAAACGCCCAGGTGCGCCTGGAAGAATTGGCGGACACGCCGTTCCTGATGTACCAGCGCAGTTTTGTGCTGAACGACCGGCTGATGCAGGCCTGTCAGCACGTGGGCTTTACGCCGAAGGAAATTGGCCGCAGCGGCCAGGCGGACTTTCTCGTGGCGCTGGTCGCCGCCGGCCAGGGCGTGGTGCTGCTGCCCAGCGTCGTCGCCCGTGGGCTGGTGCGCCCGGGCGTGGTGCGCCTGACGCTCAAGGCGCCAGACTTCCTGCGCTGGGACATTGCCTTTATCTGGCGCGATGGCGCTTATCTGTCGAGAGCCGCCCAGGCCTGGCTGGCATTGTTGCGCGAATACCCGGTCAACCGCGCAGTGCAGTGACCAATTCCGCCAGCCACGGCTCGGCGTCGGCTTCCGGGGTGACGCTTTCGCTGGCGTCCAGGCGCAGCATCGGCAGCACTTCGCGTACACCCAATTCGCCGAACAGCTCACGCAGTTGCTCGCCACCGCCGCAGAAGGTGTCGCCATAGCTGGCGTCGCCCAGGCCGATCACCGCGCCTGGCAGGCCGCGCCAGGCGGCGGGCAATTGGTCGCGGATGCTCGAATACAGCGGTTGCAGGTTGTCAGGCAACTCACCCATGCCCGTGGTCGAAGTCACCGCCAGGAACGCGTCGGGCGCGAAGGCTTGCACGTCCGCCAGGGTGGCACGCGGGTTGTGCCAGGCTTCAAAACCGGCGGCATTGAGGAGACCGGCGGCGTGGCGGGCGACTTCTTCTGCGGTGCCGTAGACCGAGCCGGAAAGGATGGCGACTTTCATCAATCTGATCCTGTAGTTGAGTGAAAGCGTGGGATATTAGCAGCAGATGCAAATATTTCAGTGGGCCGCGTGCAACATTCAGAAGTTGCCATAGACTCCAATTCTCCAAAACAAGCCATGGACCGCTCAATGATCAACGCCAAACTGATGCAACTGGTCGTCAACGCCTCCAACGACGGCATAGTCGTCGCCGAACGGGAAGGCAAGGATAAGCCGCTGATCTACGTCAACCCGGCATTCGAACGGCTGACCGGCTACACCCTGGACGAGATCCTGTATCAGGACTGCCGATTCCTGCAGTCGGGTGACCGCGATCAACCTGGGCTGATGGCCATTCGTGAAGCCTTGGACAATGGTGGCTCTTGCCGGGAAATCCTGCGCAATTATCGCAAGGACGGCACGCACTTCTTTAACGAGCTGTCGCTGTCGTCGGTGTACAACGAGGCCGATAAGCAGACGTATTTTGTCGGCGTGCAAAAAGACGTCACCCTTCAGGTCAAGGCCCAGCAGCGTGTGGCCCAGTTGGAAAGCGAGCTGGCCGAGGTCAAGGCCGAGCTGGCCGCCCTCAAAGCGACGAGCGGATCTAACAAAATTTAGAAATTGGGGTCAGTAGAGAGGATAATGGCACTTTAACACCCCTTTCATTGAGCACGATCAATGCACCGCGACGCGCTTCTGACCCAGGATGAGCTGGACTTCATTCAGAACATGCAACACAACCCCCAGCTCAACCTGCGGGATGCGTCGTCGAGCCTGACCGTCAACGGTGGGGCGCAGATCCGCGATTTGCTCACCCGGCTGGCCGCTCACGACCACGTCACGATCCAGGCGCAGTTCGATAACCAGCAACTGACCTTCCCGCTGCACCTGGTGGAGGATGAGTTTCATGCGGTGCATCTGCGTTTGGGCGTGCCGAGCATTTTCGAAGACGGCCCGATGATCCGCCCGTGGCGCCTGGCGCTTGAATCGCCAGTGGCACTGGAGAACATCAAGGGCACGCCAGGCGCACTGTGGGTGCACGAAGTGTCATTCAAGGGTGTTCTGGTGGAAATCCGTGGCCGGGTCAAAGCGCCCAAGACCTTTGCCCTGTGGTTCAGCCCTTCCGGTTACGAACGCATTGCCCTGCGCGGCACGCTGGAGCGGGAAACCGCGCGCGGCTTGTTCGCCTATCGCCTGAACCAGAGCGATGCGGATGAGATCGAGCGCCTGCGCCAATTCATCCTGCACCAACACCGGCTGGTCCACCCCCACGTGCACGCCTGATCTCAGGTATCCAGGCGCCCACTGAGAAACTGCTGCAGGCGGCGCTGCATCAAGCGGCCTTCATTGCCCAGGCAACCCACGGAAGAACCAGCCAGGTCGTTCTCGGCCAGGTCCGACGCCGCACCCGCCAGAAACAGTGGGCACTCCAGGGTCATTGCCAAGCGGTTCAGGCGATTGGGCAGGTCGTGGCCATGTGAGTGGTTGGAATACACGATCAACGCCTGGGGACGGTTTTTTTCACACACCAGCATCAACTCATCCACCGGCTGGCCCATCGCGAGCACCTTCACCACCAGGTCGTCGCGACTGATCAACAGCGCGGCCACCAGCAACTCCAATTTACGACACTCGCCGGGCAGGGCGGCCAGCAGCACCCGTGGTGCCGACGACGCACAGGCTACCTGCAAGCGCTGCAAGGCCTGCACCCGCAAGAAGGCATCGAAGAACAACCATTCACTGGCCTGGCCAAAGCGGCCCTGATGTCGCAGCAGATCCTGCCAGAGGGGCATGAGGATGTTCTGGAACGCCACGCTGAGGGGGTAGGTCGCAAAAACCTGCCCGTACACATGTTCCAGCTGGCGATCATCGAACGCACTGACCGCCTGCATCAACCGCGCCTGCCACTGAGGCCACTCGGCTTCCCCGGCCAAATCACGTTCAGCGCGCACGGCTTGCGCCTGCTGATCATCACGCGCGAGGAGCTTGCCAACCTTGCTCACAGCCACGCCGCGCTCGATCCAGTCGAGGATGCGATTGACCGTCTCAATATCGGCCTTGGAGTAGAGGCGGTGCCCGCTTTCGGTGCGCGTGGGCTGGATCAGGCCATAACGGCGCTCCTAGGCACGCAGGGTGACGGGGTTTATGCCTGTCAATCTCGACACTTCACGGATCGGAAACAGCTCGTTTGAATCAGGCGTATCTAAATGTAAATTGCTATCAAGCGCAGCAGTAATCACGGGCATTTGAGACCAAAAAACCAACGGTGATCGGGGCAGTCATTTAACGCCTTTAGACCTGTCTTTTTCAAGCGCCTCAAGCTTCGGACCAATGCCACTGGCGTATTTCTGCAAAATAGGAATAATCCTTGCCTGTTTTTACATAGCGGCACTACCCCGCCGTTATGTTCGTGCGCCGCCTACCCGGCCCAGCGCACCCGTATATTTGGAGATACACAATGTCTACCTCACCCGTCACCCTGATGGTTGCGCGCCGCGTAGCCAAAGGTCGCTACGAAGAGTTGATGGCCTGGCTGCGCGAAGGCGAGCAATTGGCCACGGACTTTCCCGGTTACCTGGGTTCAGGCGTGCTTGCGCCACCGCCCAATGATGACGAATTCCAGATCATCTTCCGCTTTGCCGACGAAAAAACCCTGCATGCCTGGGAGTTTTCCGCGTCCCGCAGTGCCTGGCTGGGCCGTGGCAGCGAGCTGTTCGCCGACCCGTCGGAGCATCGTGTGAGTGGCATCGATGGCTGGTTCGGCGCCGTCGGCGCACGGCCACCCCGCTGGAAACAGGCCGTGGCAATCTGGCTGGCGTTTTTCCCGGTGTCGCTGATCTTCAACTTTGTGCTGGGCCCGCTGCTCGCTGATTTGGAGCTGGTCCCGCGCGTGCTGGTCAGCACCCTGGCACTGACGCCGCTGATGGTTTACCTGTTCATTCCGCTGTCGACCCACCTGCTGGCCAGTTGGCTACATCCGGCGCCAACACCGCGCAAGGCCACCGAAGCCGCCGCGTGAGTACAGGGGGCCGCGGCGCTGGTATGATTTGAGCCTGCCAGCGAATCGAGCCCCCCATGACTGCAACACACGCCCCGATCCTGATCACCGGCGCCGGCCAGCGTGCCGGCCTGCATTGCGCCCAGCGTTTGCTCGACGACGGCCACGCGGTGATTTTCAGCTACCGCAGCGAACGCCCTGGCGTGCAGGCCCTGCGCGAGCGCGGGGCGATCGGTGTGTTTGCCGACTTCTCCAACGAAGCCGGCGTCATGGCATTTATCGCCGAACTGAACACCCACACCCAGAGTCTGCGCGCGATCATCCACAACGCGTCGGCGTGGGTCGCGGAAACACCCGGCGACGAAAGCCGCGCCTTTACCGACATGTTCAGCGTACACATGCTTGCGCCCTACCTGATCAACCTGCATTGTTCACCCTTGCTGCAACGCTCGACACCCGCCGACATCGTGCACATCAGCGATGACGTGGTGCGCAAGGGCAGCCGCCAGCACATCGCCTATTGCGCCACCAAGGCCGGGCTCGACAGCCTCACGCTGTCGTTCGCCGCGCAGTTCGCGCCGCTGATCAAGGTCAACGGCATCGCCCCGGCGATGGTGATGTTCAACGACGGCGACGACGCTGCCTACCGTGCCAAGGTGCTGGCCAAGTCCGCACTGGGCATCGAACCCGGGCCCGAGGTGATCTACCAGAGCGTGCGTTACCTGCTGGACAACCCCTATGTCACCGGTACCACCCTGACCGTCAACGGCGGGCGGCATATCAAATAAGCCGTTTGTGAGGATGTTGTATGACCTTGTCCCTGCCCCAACACTACCGTGAGATCCTCAAAGGCCTGGGCGAAGACCCGGAGCGTGAAGGTTTGCTCGACACCCCCAAGCGCGCGGCCAAGGCGATGCAGTACCTGTGCCACGGCTACGAACAGAACCTGGATGACATCGTCAACGGTGCGCTGTTCACCTCCGACAATGACGAGATGGTGATCCTCAAGGACATCGAGCTGTACTCGCTGTGCGAGCACCACCTGCTGCCCTTCATCGGCAAGGCCCATGTGGCCTATATTCCGACCGGCAAGGTGCTGGGCCTGTCGAAGTTGGCGCGCATCGTCGACATGTATGCGCGGCGCCTGCAGATCCAGGAAAACCTCACGCGGCAAATCGCCGACGCCATCCAGCAAGTGACCCAGGCCGCCGGCGTGGCGGTGGTGATCGAAGCCAAGCACATGTGCATGATGATGCGCGGCGTGGAGAAACAGAATTCAACCATGAACACCTCGGTGATGCTCGGCGCGTTCCGCGAGTCGAACACCACGCGCATGGAGTTCCTGCAACTGATCGGACGGAGCAAGTAGCAATGCCACAACTTCAACCAGGCATGGCGCGCATCCGGGTCAAGGACCTGTGCCTGCGCACCTACATCGGCATCAACGAGGACGAGATCCTCAACAAGCAGGATGTGCTGATCAACCTGACCATCCTGTATGCCGCCCAAGAGGCGGTGCGCGACAATGACATCGACCATGCGCTGAACTACCGCACCATCACCAAGGCCATCATTGCCCACGTCGAAGGCAACCGCTTTGCCCTGCTGGAGCGCCTGACCCAGGAGCTGCTCGACCTGGTGATGAGCAATGAATCGGTGCTGTACGCCGAAGTCGAAGTGGACAAGCCCCATGCGCTGCGCTTTGCCGAATCGGTGTCGATTACCCTGGCGGCCAGCCGCTAACCCCTGAGATTTGCGTGAGCCCTATGAACGACCAACAACGCCTCGAACTCGAAGCCGCCGCCTTCCGCCGGCTGGTAGCCCACCTGGACAGCCGCAAGGATGTGCAGAACATCGACCTGATGAACCTCTCCGGTTTCTGCCGTAACTGCTTGTCCAAGTGGTACAAGGCCGAGGCCGATGAGCGCCAGATCGAGCTGAGCCTCGATGATGCCCGTGAAGTGGTGTACGGCATGCCGTACGCCGAGTGGAAAGCCCAATACCAGAAAGAAGCCAGCGCCGACCAACAGGCGGCGTTCGCCAAAGGAAAAACCCATGACTGACCTGAACACCCTGCGCAACAGCCTGAACAGCGGCGAACACGTGTTTGCCGACACCTTGGCCTTTGTTGCCGCAGGTTACGACTACCAGCCGCAAGCCTTTACCAATGGTGATGTGGAAAATGCCGCCGGGCAGAACGAGGGCTCGTGCAAGACCCTGGGTTTGGCCGTGTTGGAAGGCTTGAGCGATCAGGAAGCGCTGCTGGCGTTTGGTGAGCATTACCGTTCGGTGGTGGCGACGCCTGAGGGCAGTGACCACGGCAACATCCGTGCGTTGATTGCCCATGGCCTGGCCGGTGTGAAGTTCACCGCACAGCCCCTGACCCGCCGCTGATTCAATTTGAAAACCCGGTCAATGTGGGAGCCGGGCTTGCCCGCGATGGCGGTGGTAACTGACACACCGCTATCGCAGGCAAGCCAGCTCCCACAGGGATTGGGTTTGCACCTCAAGACAAGGGGGCTATTTGAATTGTGGGCATAAAAAAACCGGCCTCACGGCCGGTTTTTTTTGTGTTGCAGCGCGCCTCAGTCGTCGAGGTAACGCTCAGCGTCCAAGGCGGCCATGCAACCGGCGCCGGCCGAGGTGATGGCCTGGCGGTACACGTGGTCTGCCACGTCACCGGCAGCAAAGATGCCTTCAATGCTGGTGGCAGTCGCATTGCCTTCACGGCCGCCCTGCACGATCAGATAACCGTCTTTCAATTCCAGCTGGCCTTCGAACAACGACGTGTTCGGGGTATGGCCGATGGCGATGAACACGCCGTCGACTTTCAGCTCGTCGAAGCTGCCGTCGTTGTTTTTCAGACGGGCACCGGTCACGCCCATGTTGTCGCCCAGGACTTCGTCCAGGGTGGCGTTGAGCTTGAGGATGATCTTGCCTTCAGCCACACGGGCGTGCAGCTTGTCGATCAGGATCTTCTCGGCGCGGAAGGTCTCGCGGCGGTGGACCAGGGTCACGGTGCTGGCGATGTTGGCCAGGTACAGCGCCTCTTCCACAGCAGTGTTGCCGCCACCGACCACAGCCACTGGCTTGTTGCGGTAGAAGAAACCGTCGCAGGTTGCGCAGGCGGAAACGCCCTTGCCCATGAACGCTTCTTCCGACGGCAGGCCCAGGTAACGGGCGCTGGCGCCGGTGGCGATGATCAGTGCGTCACAGGTGTACACGCCGCTGTCGCCGGTCAGGCTGTAAGGCTTTTTCGAGAAATCGACTTTATTGATGTGGTCGAAAACGATCTCGGTTTCAAAGCGCTCGGCGTGTTCCTTCATGCGTTCCATCAGCACCGGGCCGGTCAGGCCGTGCACGTCGCCGGGCCAGTTATCGACTTCGGTGGTGGTGGTCAACTGACCGCCCGCCTGCATGCCGGTGATCAGCAGCGGCTTGAGGTTGGCCCGGGCAGCGTAGACGGCAGCGCTGTAACCGGCAGGGCCGGAACCGAGAATAATCACTCGCGAATGACGGGTATCAGACATGACTCACTCCTATCGACCACCCGGACAATAAGGCGGCTGGAATAAAAAAGGACCGCGAAGCACTTGGGGAAGGCTTGAACTCGCACGTCCTGAAAAATAATGGGTGCAGCGTATAGAGGGGGGCAAGATTAAGGAAATACGGATTAACAATCCAGCTCATAGGCGGTCTCTATGCAGTTGGCGTGGTTGATCGACGCCTTTGTTACTGCTGATGTCGCCGCTTTCGCCTGTGCGGCAAAGCCGGTAAGGTCGGCGCGTTCGCCCCTTTGCTCGGAGTTATCCATGCCCGCCCCCGCTCTTTCCGGCCCGCAATACCTGCGTGAAGGCCTCAAACTGGTGCTCAGCCCTGGCTTGCGCCTGTTTGTGCTGTTGCCGCTGATGATCAACCTGGTGCTGTTCGTCGGCCTGATCTATTTCGCCGGCCATCAGTTCAGCCTGTGGGTCGATCATTTGATGCCGACGCTGCCAAGCTGGCTGAGCTTCCTCAACTATCTGCTATGGCCGCTGTTTGTCGTGTTGGTGGTGCTGATGGTGTTTTTCACCTTCACCATGCTGGCCAATATCATCGCCGCGCCGTTCAACGGCTTTCTGTCGGAGAAAGTCGAAGTGGTGGTGCGCGGCACCGATGACTTCCCGGCGTTCAGCTGGGGCGAACTGATCGCCATGGTGCCACGCACCTTGGCGCGGGAAATGCGCAAGCTGGGCTACTTCCTGCCGCGGGCCGTCGGCCTGTTTATCCTGTCGTTCATACCGGTGGTCAACCTGATCGCCGCGCCGCTGTGGCTGCTGTTCGGGGTGTGGATGATGGCGATCCAATACATTGACTACCCGGCGGATAACCACAAGCTGGGCTGGAACGAAATGCTCGCCTGGCTGCGCCAGAAGCGCTGGCAGAGCATGAGCTTCGGCGGGATTGTTTACCTGGTGTTGCTGGTACCGGTAGTCAACCTGCTGATGATGCCGGCGGCGGTGGCCGGGGCCACGTTGTTCTGGGTGCGTGAGCAGGGTGCCGAGACGATGGCCAAGTCATAAATCCATCATCCCAATGACACAATGACGACACGGCCCACAGCGACACTGTGGGTCATGACGACAGCCTCGCTTCACATCACCCTGATTACCGAAACCTTCCCGCCTGAAATCAACGGGGTGGCCAATACCCTTGGCCGCCTGTGCGACGGTTTGCGCGCGCGCGGCCATCAAGTCGAGCTGGTGCGCCCGCGACAGGGCAGTGACCAGAGTCGCACCAGCGATGACGAATTGCTCCTGTGCCGTGGCTGGCCACTGCCCGGCTACCCGGGCCTGCAGTGGGGCCAGTCGTCGATGCACAAGTTGCTGCGCCGTTGGACCCGCCAACGCCCGGACGTGCTCTACATCGCCACGGAAGGGCCACTGGGCCTATCCGCCTTGCGCGCGGCACGGCGCCTGGGCATCAGCGTGGTCAGCGGCTTTCACACCAACTTCCAGCAGTACTCCAACCAATACGGCTTGAGCATGCTGAGCCGGATGGTCACTCACTACCTGCGCTGGTTTCACAACCGCTCGACCTTGACCCTGGTGCCGAGTGCCAGCCAACGCCTGGAGTTGGAACGCCGGCACTTCGAGCGCTTGGGAATGCTGTCGCGTGGGGTGGATAGCCAGTTGTTCCACCCCGCCAAACGTGACAATGCACTGCGTGAGAGCTGGGGCCTGGGCAATGACGATATTGCCGTGCTGCATGTAGGGCGCCTGGCCCAGGAAAAGAACCTCGGCGTGCTCAAGCGCTGCTTCGACTCCCTGCGCAGCACTTATCCACAGCGTCGACTGAAATTGATCATCGTCGGCGATGGGCCGCAACGCACGCTGCTGGAACGTGACCTGCCCGACGCACTGTTCTGCGGCACCCAGCGCGGCGAAGAACTGGCGCGGCACTATGCATCGGGCGATCTGTTCCTGTTTCCCAGCCTCACCGAAACCTTCGGCAATGTGGTGCTGGAAGCCATGGCCTCGGGATTGGGTGTGGTGGCGTATGACCAGGCGGCCGCGACCCAGCATATCCGCCATGGTTATAACGGCGTGTCGGCGATGCCGGGGGATGAGGAGGCGTTTTGCGATGCGGCCAATTGGCTGCTGGAGGAACAAGAAAATTTGCGCAGGGCGCGCCTGAATGCTCGCCAACACGCCAGCCGCCAGGGCTGGCCGGCGATAATCGAGCAGTTTGAACGCCAACTGCGTGGGGTATGCAAGGACGGGCACCCGGTGCCCGCCCTGTCGCCGCTTACACCAGGGTCGTCAACGCCTCACGACTGAATGGCAGGATGTCGTTCTCGCGACCTTCACGCACCTTCACCGCCCAATCCGGGTCAACCAGCAGCGCACGCCCCACTGCAACCAGGTCGAACTCGTCGTTGTTCAGGCGCTCCAGCAGTTTTTCCAGGCTGGCCGGTTGCGCGACCTTGTCGGTGTTGACCATGAACTGCAAGAACTCGCCATCCAGGCCGACGCTGCCCACGGTGATGGTCGGCTTGCCCGTGAGCTGGCGCGTCCAGCCGGCCAGGTTGAGGTCGGAACCTTCGAATTCCGGCTCCCAGAAACGCCGTGTGGAACAGTGGAAAATATCCACACCGGCGTCAGACAACGGCTTGAGGAACTCGCCCAGCGCC
This sequence comes from Pseudomonas sp. B611, assembly GCF_055407965.1. Lineage (NCBI taxonomy): Bacteria > Pseudomonadati > Pseudomonadota > Gammaproteobacteria > Pseudomonadales > Pseudomonadaceae > Pseudomonas > Pseudomonas sp. B611. The sequence goes on along the minus strand of NZ_JBUZST010000017.1, from coordinate 58,062 downwards.
TCGGGGGTTTGCACCAGCCGCGCGGTGTAGTCCTGCTGTTTCCATTGGGAGAAACGGAAGATGATCGGGAAATCCGGGCCTACGGCGGCGCGGGTGGCCTGGATCAGCTCGATAGCAAAACGCGAACGGTTGGCCAGGCTACCACCGTACTCGTCGGTACGTTGGTTACTGCCTTCCCAGAAGAACTGGTCCACCAGGTAGCCGTGGGCACCGTGGATCTCTACACCGTCCATGCCGATGCTCTGGGCATCCTTGGCGGCTTGGGCGAAGGCACTGATCACATCCTTGATGTCTTGGTGAGTCATGCCGTGGACAACCACGTTGCCGTCCTTGAGTTTTTCCATCGGGCCATAGGCTGGCACGCTGGCATCAGGCTCGGTACCGATACGGCGCACGCTGCCTACATGCCACAGCTGCGGGACGATCTTGCCGCCTTCGGCGTGCACGGCATCGACCACTTTCTTCCAGCCGGCCAGAGCCGCTTCGCCGTAGAAGTGCGGGACGTTGGGGTAGCCGTTGGAGGCTGGGTGGCCGACCACGGTGCCTTCGGTGATGATCAGGCCCACACCCGCCGCAGCGCGACGACGGTAGTACTCGATGACTTTGGAATTGGGTACGCCGCCCGGCGAGAACGAGCGGGTCATCGGCGCCATGACCACACGGGTGGACAGTTGCAGAGCACCGAGCTGGAAGGGTTTGAACAGGGCTTGGACAGGCATGGGTGTACTCCACGTAAGGCGGGTTTATGACGTGGATAATATGGGGCTCGCGCAGGGCTGAACAGCACTATTGATCTGAGTGATTAAAGGGTAAAAGCGAGGGTGGACGCTTACCTGTGGCGAGGGAGCTTGCTCCCGCTGGGCTGCGTAGCGGCCCCAAAATCTTGGGAGCGCTGCGCACTCCAGCGGGAGCAAGCTCCCTCGCCACAGGTCGGGCCGAGTTAACTCAAGGCTTTTTCGATGGCCTGGACGATCGTGGGATCGTCCGGTGCCGTGCGTGGAGAGAAGCGCGCCAGCACGCGCCCATCCTTGCCCAGCAGGAATTTTTCGAAGTTCCAGGTGATATCCCCTGGAAACTCGGCGCCCTCGCCCGCCAGCAGCCGATACAGCTGGTGACGATCGGGCCCGTTGACGTCAAGCTTGCTGCCCAACGGGAACGTCACGCCGTAGTTGAGGCTGCAGAACTCGCGGATTTCCTCTTCGCTGCCCGGCTCCTGGCCCGCAAACTGATTGCACGGCAGGCCAAGCACGGTAAAACCCTGGTCCTTGTATTGCTGGTAGAGGTTTTCCAGCGCCGCGTATTGCGGGGTCAAGCCACATTTGGAGGCCACGTTGACCACCAGTACCACCTGGCCCTTGAAGGGCGCCAGTGGCAGCTCTTGTCCGTCCAAAGCTTTGAGTTTCAGGTCGTGGAAAGCACTCATGACGAACTCCAGATATCCCATGTTCTTAGCAAAGCGGCTCGTCGAGATTACAACCCGCAAGCCTGCAATCATAGACGCCGATTATAAAACCCGCTTGTGGACTACTGAGCGGTCGGCCACGGCAAAATCGGAATCGCGGTCACTGCGTTCTGCGGGCTGCCTTCGATCAGACGGTCGCTGTACACCAGGTAAACCAGGGTGTTGCGCTTCTTGTCGAGGAAGCGCACCACCTGCATGGTCTTGAACACCAGCGAGGTGCGCTCCTTGAACACTTCGTCGCCGTCCTTGAGCTCGCCCTTGAAGCGGATCGGGCCGACCTGGCGGCAGGCGATCGAAGCTTCGGCGCGGTCTTCGGCCAGGCCCAGGCCGCCTTTGACGCCGCCGGTCTTGGCGCGCGACAGGTAGCAGGTCACGCCATCGACCTTGGGGTCGTCAAAGGCTTCGACGACGATCCGATCATTGGGGCCGACGAATTTGAACACGGTAGACACCTGGCCGATCTCTTCGGCCGAGGCCAGCAGTGGCATGGCCAGCAGCAGGCCGAGCAATCCCTTCATTACGCGCATCGTGTATTCCTTTGGTTAGACCAGGATCAGGTTGTCGCGGTGAACCAGTTCCGGTTCCGCCATGTAACCCAATAGTCCGACAATCGCATCAGAAGATTGTCCAATGATTTTCTGCGCTTCCAGGGCGCTGTAGTTGGCCAGGCCACGGGCGATCTCACGACCGTCGGGCGCGACGCACACCACCATCTCGCCACGGCGGAAGCTGCCCTGCACCAACTTGACGCCCACCGGCAGCAAGCTCTTGTTGCCTTGGGACAACGCCGATACCGCGCCCTCGTCCAGCACCAGGGTGCCACGGGTCTGCAGATGACCGGCCAGCCACTGTTTACGCGCCGCCAGCATGCCGCGTTCCGGCGACAGCAACGTACCAATGTGCTCGCCCGCCTTGAGCCGGTCCAACACGCGCTCAATGCGCCCGCCGACGATGATGGTGTGGGCGCCGGAACGCGCGGCCAGGCGCGCAGCGCGCAACTTGGTCTGCATACCACCACGGCCCAGGGCACCGCCGACGCTGCCGGCCACGGCGTCCAGCGCCGGGTCATCGGCGCGCGCTTCATAGATCAACTGGGCGTCGGGGTTGTTGCGCGGGTCGGCGTCGAACATACCGTCGCGGTCGGTGAGGATCACCAGCAAGTCGGCTTCCACCAGGTTGGCCACCAGGGCGGCCAGAGTATCGTTGTCGCCAAAGCGGATTTCGTCGGTGACCACGGTGTCGTTCTCGTTGATCACCGGGATGACTTTCAGCTCCACCAGCGCGCGCAAGGTGCTGCGGGCGTTGAGGTAGCGCTTGCGGTCGGACAGGTCGTCGTGGGTCAGCAGGATCTGCGCCGTGTGGCGGCCGTGCTCGGCAAAGCTGGATTCCCAGGCTTGCACCAGGCCCATCTGACCGATGGCGGCAGCGGCTTGCAGTTCGTGCATCGCGCTGGGTCGCGCGGTCCAGCCGAGGCGGCTCATCCCGGCGGCAACGGCCCCGGACGACACCAACACCAACTCGACGCCAGCCTCATGCAAGGCCACCATCTGCTCGACCCAGACGCTCATGGCTGCGCGATCGAGCCCCTTGCCATCCGCCGTCAGCAGCGCACTTCCGATCTTTACGACCCAGCGCTGCGCACCTGTCACTTTGCTCCGCATCATCTTCAACCTTAGATTGAGGGCTGCGCGACCCAGCGCGGCCCATAACGTTAAACCCGGATACTAAAACGCCGCTCTAAAGGAGCGGCGTTCAAGTTTATCGCAACGGATCAGTCGCGCACGTAAATGATTTCCGGACCGTCTTCATCATCCACGTCTTCTTCGTCCCAATCATCGTCGCCGATGTCATGGACCGACTTCACGCCACTGCGGCGCAGGGCACGCTGGTCATCCAGTGCCTGCAACTGGGCGCGGGCTTCGTCTTCGATCTGCTGATCGAGTTCGGCCAGCTCGGCCTTGAACACAGGGTCGGCCGCCAGGCGGTCGGCGCGGTCTTCGAGGTAGCGCATGATGTCGCGGGTCAGGCGCTCGGTGCCTTCTTTGGCGATGGCCGAGATCACGTAGACCGGACCTTCCCACTCCAGGCGATCGACGATTTCCTTGACGCGCTCTTCGTGCTCTTCTTCGAGGATCTGGTCGCACTTGTTCAGGACCAACCAACGATCACGCTCGGCCAGGGCCGGACTGAACTTGGTCAGCTCGCTGACGATCACTTCGGCGGCGTCCGGAGCGCTGGTGTCATCCAGCGGCGCCATGTCGACGAGGTGCAGCAGCAAACGGGTGCGGGACAAGTGCTTGAGGAAGCGAATCCCCAGGCCGGCGCCGTCGGAAGCACCTTCGATCAGGCCGGGAATGTCGGCGACCACGAAGCTTTTCCAGCGATCAACGCTGACCACGCCCAGGTTTGGCACCAGGGTGGTGAACGGGTAATCGGCGACTTTCGGCTTGGCGGCCGAAACCGAGCGGATGAAGGTACTTTTACCGGCGTTCGGCAAGCCCAGCAGGCCAACGTCAGCCAGTACTTTCATTTCCAGCTTGAGGTCACGCTGCTCGCCCGGCTTGCCCGGCGTGGTCTGGCGTGGCGCACGGTTGGTACTGGACTTGAATCGGGTGTTACCCAGACCGTGCCAGCCGCCCTGCACAACCATCAGTTTCTGGCCGGCCTTGGTCAGGTCGCCAATCACTTCCTGGGTGGCCGAGTCGATGATGGTGGTGCCGACCGGTACACGCAGTACCAGGTCTTCGCCTTTTTTACCGGTGCAGTCGGTGCTGCCGCCGTTGGAGCCACGCTCGGCATCGAAGTGCCGGGTGTAACGGTAGTCGACCAGGGTGTTGAGGTTTTCGTCGGCCATCATGTAGATGGAACCGCCGTCACCGCCGTCACCGCCGTTTGGGCCACCGTTTTCGATGAACTTTTCGCGACGGAAACTCATGCAACCGTTACCGCCGTCGCCTGCTTTTACTCGGATGGAAACTTCATCAACGAACTTCATAACAAAACGCCTCTCGCCGCACGGACGAGCTTAAGAAACCAAGACATAAGACTCTTGCAAAAATGAGCGCAGCGACCTCAATCAGCGACCGCATATCCAGCGCTTGAGCCCATTACAAACAGCTTTGCAAGAGACTCACTCCACAAACGAAAAAGCCCCGTCGCAAGACAGGGCTTTTCCAGCGATCTCGCAATTAAGCTGCGACAACGCTCACGTAACGGCGGTTGAACGCGCCTTTTACTTCAAACTTGATCACGCCTTCGATTTTCGCGAAGAGGGTGTGATCTTTACCCATGCCTACACCGTAACCGGCGTGGAATTGGGTGCCGCGCTGACGCACGATGATGTTGCCCGGAATGATTTTCTGGCCGCCATACATCTTGACGCCAAGGCGTTTGGCTTCTGAATCGCGACCGTTACGGGTACTACCACCAGCTTTTTTGTGTGCCATGAGTCAATTCTCCTAGTGAGGAATTAGGCTGAAATTAAGCCTGAATACCGGTGATTTTGATCTCGGTGTACCACTGGCGGTGGCCCATACGCTTCATGTGGTGCTTACGACGACGGAACTTGATGATGCGGACTTTATCGTGACGACCTTGGGAGATCACTTCAGCCACAACGGTAGCGCCAGCAACAACTGGAGCGCCGATGTTCACGTCATCGCCATTGGCGACCAACAGAACGCGATCAAAAGTAACGGATTCGCCGGTAGCGATTTCCAGTTTTTCGATCTTCAGGTATTCACCTGGGGCGACCTTGTATTGCTTGCCACCAGTAACAATTACTGCGTACGACATGGTATTTCTCCGATAATCCTGCTCACCCAGCTCTTTATAAGAAGAGGTATTGGCTGGCATGGCTGCATGGGATGGACGTCCCGAATGCAATTGCGTAAGGCAGGTGCTGCCCAGGAAGTTCAGGGTGCGCGATTGTACGCAAGGTAAATGGCTGTTGCAAGTGGCCGCCCATCGCGCCTTGACACCCGGGAGTGAGGGTCCTAGCATGCCGCGCAACCCTTCTGGAGCGACTGTCGCTGATGCAACCCCAAGCCTTCTACCGCGCGGTCGCGGACGATTTTAGCGCCGTCGATGGCATCATCAAGAAGCAGCTGACTTCTAAAGTGCCGCTGGTCTCCAAAATTGGCGACTACATTACGTCGGCCGGCGGCAAACGTCTGCGTCCTTTATTAGTGCTGCTGTGTGGCAAGGCCCTGGGCCGCGAAGGCGATGATCTGCGCCTGCTGGCGGCCACGATCGAATTCCTGCACACCGCCACCCTGCTGCATGACGACGTGGTCGACATGTCCGGCATGCGTCGTGGCCGTGAGACCGCCAACGCCATGTGGGGCAACGCCCCGAGCGTATTGGTCGGCGACTTCCTGTATTCGCGCTCGTTCGAAATGATGGTCGAACTGGGCTCGATGCCGGTGATGAAAATTCTGTCCCAGGCCACGCGCATCATCGCCGAAGGCGAAGTGTTGCAACTGTCCAAGGTGCGCGACGCCAGCACCACCGAAGAAACCTACATGGAAGTGATTCGCGGCAAAACCGCGATGCTCTTCGAAGCCTCCACCCATAGCGCCGCCGCGCTGTGTGGCGCGACCGCCGAACAGGCCGAAGCCCTGCGCACCTTTGGCGACCACCTGGGCGTGGCGTTCCAATTGGTCGACGACCTGCTCGACTACCGGGGCGACGCCGAAACCCTGGGCAAGAACGTCGGTGACGACCTGGCCGAAGGCAAGCCGACCCTGCCGCTGATCTACACCATGCGCGAAGGCACGCCGGAACAGGCTGCCCTGGTGCGCAAGGCGATCCAGAAAGGCGGGATCGAAGACCTGGAAAGCATCCGCGAAGCCGTGGAAGCCTCGGGCTCGCTGGACTACACCGCGCAGCTGGCACGTGACTACGTGGCCCGCGCCATCCAGTGCCTCGAAGCCCTGCCCGCCAGCGAATACCGGGATGCCCTGGTTGAGCTGAGTGAGTTTGCGGTAGCCCGTACCCACTGATTGCACACTGATTAATGTGGGAGCTGGCTTGCCAGCCCCCACATTAGACCGAGCCAAGCCGCCCCTCCCGCCCGTAAAACCCTATATAATGTGCGACTTTTAGCCATCCCTGACTCTCAAGGAGCTTTAGTGAGCACGTTGCCACCCTGCCCGAAATGCAATTCCGAATACACCTACGAAGACGGCACCCAGCTGATCTGCCCGGAATGCGCCCATGAGTGGTCCGCCAACGGCGAGACCGAAGCAGCCGGCGATGAAACCGTGAAGAAAGACTCTGTGGGCAACGTCCTGCAAGACGGCGATACCATCACCGTGATCAAGGACCTCAAGGTCAAGGGCACGTCCCTGGTGGTCAAGGTCGGCACCAAGGTCAAGAACATCCGCCTGTGCGACGGCGACCACGATATCGATTGCAAGATCGACGGTATCGGCCCGATGAAACTCAAGTCCGAGTTCGTCCGCAAGGTCTGAACCTGCTGCTTCCATCCCGCGCCCGCCGCGGGATGGCGTTTCGCCCTGCCGTTTGACCCCGCGCAATATCCACACAGAAAAAACCACAAACCGCCAATAGGCACTTGCTATTCTACGAATAAGAATTATTCTCATTGAAACTTATCAAGGAGAACCACCATGACTTATTTGATAGATGCCTGGCTCGACCGCCCACACCCTTACCTGCGCATCCTGCATCGGGAAACCGGCGAAGTCTGTGCGGTGCTGGAAGAAGAAGCGCTCAACGAGCTGCAAGACCAGGGTGACCTGGACGTGAATGGCTTGAGTTCGAGTGAACCTGGGGTGTTGAAGGAGGTGGTGCGCAATCTGTTTCTGTTCTGCTATGCCCGAGCGTTGCGCCCGGCCACCGAGTTGCATGGCAAGTTTCATCCATGAGCATCCACGCAAAACCTGTGGGGCTGGGCTCTATGTGGGAGCGGGCTTGCTCGCGAAAGCGGAGTGTCATCTACAGATAAGCTGACTGATCCACCGCATTCGCGAGCAAGCCCGCTCCAACACAAGCCCAACACCCGCAGGCTTCAGCAGGTCTTACAGAACGTCGAGCAGCTCGACGTCGAACACCAGAACGCTGTGCGGCGGGATGCTGCCAACGCCTTGAGCGCCGTAAGCCAGTTCGCTCGGCACGTACAGGCGCCATTTGCTGCCGGCATTCATCAGTTGCAGGGCTTCGGTCCAGCCAGCGATCACGCCGCCAACCGGGAATTCAGCAGGCTGGCCACGCTCGTAGGAGCTGTCGAACACAGTGCCGTCGATCAGGGTGCCGTGGTAGTGAGTGCGCACTTGGTCTTCACGGCTTGGCTTGGCGCCATCACCGGCAGTCAGCACTTCAAATTGCAGGCCGGAAGCCAGGGTGGTGATGCCATCACGCTTGGCGTTTTCAGCCAGGAAAGCCAAGCCTTCGCCAGCAGCAGCTTCTGCCTTGGCAGCCGCTTCGGCTTGCATGATTTCACGGATAACCTTGAAGCTGGCAGCCATTTGCTCTTGGTCAACACGGCTTGGCTTACCGGCAAAAGCGTCAGTCAGGCCAGCCAGGATCGCGTCCAGGCTCACACCCGGTGGCGGGTTGTCGCGCAGTTGGTCGCCCAGTTGACGGCCAATGCCGTAGCTGACGCGGGTTTCGTCGGTGGACAGATTAACTTCGGACATGAAGGTGCTCCGCTGTAGGACGACACACAAAAACCGCACGAAGGCCGCGTTTTCCCTGTCGCCCAGAACTAAAAGGGCCAGCAGACTAGCACACAACACCCCGCCTTGATGAGCGCGCCGACATACCTATCTACTGCCGAACACGCCCCTGCGCTGCCCATGCTGGTGATTCCACTCACCACCTCAGGGGTTGTGCCAATGAGTACGCCGAATACCCGCGATGCCGCGCCCACGCTCGATCAGATTCACGCCGACTTGCTGGAGATTGACCCCACCCTGCGCGGCCAAAGCAAACGCCCCGTTACCTTGCCGGCGGAGTACGCCACGCTGCAACAGCTCAACACCGACCTCAAGCGTATCAACGCTACGTTTATGAGCCAGGCGCGTGCTCTGTATCAGGATGTGATCCCACCGGACCTGAACAGCCGCCTCAAGGCGCTGGATGAAACCAGCGCCGTCGGAGGGCAGAGCCGTAAGACTTACCTGACCTTCGCAGCCGGCATCAACGCGCTGGAGCTGGAAACCCGGCTCAACGTCAGTGACAACCTACTGTCCCCCGCCGATCAGCAGATGCTGGAAAACTGCTCGCAGGGGCCAAGTTTCCGTCCCGGCATGTACGCCCTGGCCTTCACCTATCAGGAACAGACCGTCATGTTCGCCGGTGCGTTTGTGCTGACGCGCCAGGCCAACCCCGTCGTCGACAGCCTGGAAGCAGCTCCCCCCGTGGGGCCGATCTTGTTGTTCACGCCCGCGCGGGGCCTGGAAGCCTTCGACTCGCTGCACGACCTGGACCAAGGCCTGCAATCTGCAATGGCGCGCGCCACCGGGCGGGCTGAGTTCAATCGTCACCTTCCCGTGCGCTACCAACACCTGGATACCGTTGATATATGGCCACTGGCCTTACTTCCGTTCCAGGACAAACCGCTGTTCGAACACGTCTACCAAGCCCTGCTCGACAAACGTGAACAGGACATCAATTACGCCCTGAGCCTTGCAGACACCGCACACATCAAGGCGCACCTCGACAACGCCATCCAAGCCGCGTTGCCCGACCTGACGTTGCGCCTGGACTTTCGCGCACAGCGACTGCTTGAGCGCGACCTGTTCTACGCCCTGCCCGACTGGTACCGCAGCGCCAGCAAGCCGCTTCGCGACACCCTCGACCAACACCTGCGCAACTATAACCAGGCGCGCGAGGCCTTCATGAATCTGTTCGGCCCGGCGGCAACTCCCCAGGCCCTCGCCCGGCATCAATGGGCTGAGAAACTGGCCGATGAGCTGGACATCCACGACCTCGACCCGGACCTGCTGCGCATCACAACCCGGCGCACAGTGCCGCAGGTCGGCCCCTACGAGCAGCAGCGTTCAGTGGTGGAGTTGGCCTTGCGCGGCCTGCACACCGGCGACAGCGCGCCTGGCTCAGCCTTCCTTGAACACAGCACCTTGAGCTACGCCGGCGCCCCGCTCGATATGGCTTATGCCCGACTCACCCCGCAAGTGCTGATCACCCTGCTGCAAGACCTGCAACCACGCCTGGACTTTGCAGACACACAAAAAACCGTGCTGGGCACCCCGCAAATCAAACAGGCGGCCCGCACGTTTTTCGATCAACGCCTGGTCGCCATGGCCTACGTTGCCCAGTTGCAAGGCGCCCTCTGTCCGGACGATGTGCAGCTGTTTGCAGACCTGCGCGAACGCCCCCGCCCGCAGCTCTGCGCACAAACCGTGCTGCTGCACGGCGCTCAACTGCGAGACCTGTGGCTGCTGCGCGAAGATGATGCCCACGGCCAGGTCAAACGCCTATTGCTGTGCACCCCTGACGCCCCCAGGGCACAACAGTTCTTCGCCTTCGGCAGCCTGCGCGAATGCCAGACCCATATCATCGGTTGGCTGGATCAACCCCACCCGATGAGCAATTACGTACTGCAACAAGTGCCGCTGCGCTTCCGCCCGAAAATGAGCACGTTCATCCAGTCGATCAGCCTGCGCCCAGATGCCGAAGAACACCACGAGGTGACCTTTGGCAAACCCTGCAGCCACACCGATTGCCTGGACGCGATGGCGGCACACCGCCTGGCACTGCAACTGGATGATTACAGTTTCAGCTCACCATCCTGGTTTCGTAACGCCTCCCTGACAGACAGAACCCGGCTGATCACCCTGGCGGATAACATCGAGGGTGCCCTCCGTACCTACAATGCCAGACCCGATGCCGAAGCCAATTTCCCGAGCTTCGACGGCTATTTGCGCGATAACGCCAGGGTCAGCCTGAACAGACTGCTGGGACGCTCTCAAAATGACATCGACCCGGACAGCGTCTTCGCCTACTCGCCACGGACGTTGCTCGGTGCACCGCCAACGCCACTGTCCTACACAACCCTGTACCGCGACGGCTATGCAGACGGCATCGGCTTTCTCGACGCGAAGTTTTCCAGATCCGCGGTCTTTCGCGGCCCCAAGGGTGTAGACCTGAGCCCGCTGACTGCACAGAACGTTGCCCGCTCGGTCACCGGCGTATGGGTCGGTGAACGCTATATCAATGAAGTACGCCAGCGCCTGCAATCCAGCGACAGCCCCGGCTATCACGAACGACGCAGTGCAGTGCTGGCAATTCACCAATTGCAGATGCAGAGTGCCGCGCTGGAAGCCCGACTCAAGGGGCATATCGCCAGTGTCGACCTGAGCTGGCTCAACCAGGCCATCGACAGCTTGCCAGATACCCGCAGCACCACGCGCAATACCTACAAAGTCTACCGTTTGTTTATCGACGGCGATTGGGTGATGGGCAACTACCTGTTCAGCCATGCCGACTATCCCGTGTTGCTGTACACGCCCAACGCTCCGGACGGCGTCAACTTTCGCGAAGCGAAGCTGTTCAACTACCTGCTGAAAAAAGTCGAAGGCATGCCCGGCTATTGGTGTTCTCGCGTGTCGTTGCAGTCGATGCGCAGAGTGCACCTGTTTCTGGAGAACGCCCGCAACGGCCTGCCGGATGACATCGACCGCACGACCCCAAGCCCGGCTCGGCACGACTCGATAAGCCGCGTCATGCCGCTGCTAGATCTGCGTCACGAGCTATACAACATGAGCTTGCAGCGCACCATCGATGACGTGCACGGCACGACGGTCAATCGCACCCAAATGATTACCGGCATCCTGTGGACCTGTATCGAGTGGGTAACGGCCATTGCAACGATGCCATTCCCTTTGCTGAGCTTGACCTTGGGCGGCCTGCTGGCATTCAAGGACGCCATGCTGGCCCTCAACGCCTATCACCAGAACGACATGGCAGCCGCCATTGAGCACTACGTCGGCTTCCTGGCCAATGCCATGGGTGCAGTGCTGTTCGATTTGCGCCCACTGCTCAAAAGCAGCTTCAAGCCCATGCGCACCGTCATCCAGACCAGTTCACACGCCGTCGCCAGCGCGCCACTCAAGCAACTGGATGCGATCAACCCCGAAGGCATGCAATCCATTCTGTTTGAGGGGCAGCCACTGTGGGCATCGCAGACTCCCGACGCCTTGGGCCGTTACTTGCTGTATCGCCACGACCCGCTGACCGGCCAGCTCCATTCAACCGCACGCCTGGCCAGCCAGAACAGTGATGGGCAGTGGGTGCGCTTCAGCGTCGCCGGGGGTGGGCGCAAGCAATACGAAAAGCTGCTGGCGGATGAAAGCAGCCCGTTGGAGGCCTTCGACGTAGCGCCCGATCAGGCCAAGACCTTCCGCACCCTGCTCGACCCAGGCTTCATAACACAAATGCGAAGCCGGGGGCAGGACGCGGCGGCGGCCCAAGGCAATGCGTTTATCGAAGCGCAACCGCTGCGAGCGGCCTATGTAAAAAACGTCGCACGCTTGACCGAGGACGCCGACGCGTTCTACCAGGCGTTATCGGCCCCGACGCCGAAAGGTGCACTGCCCGCACTGGCGAGCAACGCAGCCCACAGTGACATTTTCAAGAGCCTGTTCAGCCGCAACAAGCGCTTGATTATCGGAGCCGTCGACAACTCCATCGCCAGTAAACAGCTGTTGATCGAACAACTGCCTGGCTTGGCGGAACAGGGACTCAAGCGGGTGTACATCGAGAACCTGCCCCGCGACCTGTTCCATCGCAAGTTGAAAGTCCTCAACAACCAGCTCAGCGGCAACAAAGCCCACGCCCTGCAACAGATCGAGCGACACCTGGCGCAGGTGGACGAGGCCTTGGGGTTCGCAGCGGATGCGCCGTTCACGTACCGCAAGCTGCTGCTCGAAACCCAGCGCCTGAACATCGCCATCGACGGCCTGGACGCTGCAGTTTCATACCATATGAGCCACGTGCTGGCCCTGAGCGAAGGCGCGCGTTTTGTACCGCGCAGCAGCAAGCTGCGCAATTTCTACTCTCACACCGCTATCGAGTTCAACCTGAAACACAACCCGGACGAAGGTTGGCTGGCGTTGGTCGAGACCAACCGCCTGGGCCGTTACGAGCGTATTGCCGGGCTGGCGGAGCTGCAACAGGCGCCAGCGCTGCGCGTTCACGATGTGGCGCCTGGGGAGCCGACCGGCCTGTGGCCCGACACACACAGCAGCGCCCAGTCCCGAGGTGACTACGCCCTATCAATTGCAACAACCCATGGGGCACTGCGCGCACCGAGCAGCCTCACGCCAGCATCGGGCACCGTCTCTCATTACGCGGCGTTCGACATCCCAGCGCCAATGCGCGCGAACATCGACCAGATGCGCCTGGAGCGGCGTGGCCTGGACTCGCGTTACTTCGACGCCCAGCCAGAGAATACCAGGGCAATGAACACCTTCATCGAGACCCGCCAGCGCCTGTACGCCACCGCTAAAGCGCATTTCGCCGACATCACCTTGCTCCAACGCAGAGCATTGGGCGATCTGGCCACCGCAAGAAACGAGAGCGTGTTGTTTGAACGGCTGTTCAAACAGCGCAATGGGCTGGTCATCGGCGAGGCCCATACCGCGCAATCCAGCAAGCGCGTGCTGATCCAGCACTTCAAACACCTGAAAAAGCTGGGGGTCAAGACGCTGTACCTCGAGCATTTGTTGACCGACCTGCATCAGGAAGCCCTGGAAACCTACTACCGCACCTCGAACATGCCGTCGATCCTGGAGAACTACCTCAGGCAGTTGGACCGAGGCCAGATGCCCCTTTACGAGGGCACAGACACCTACACTCACCTGGTCAAGAAAGCCAACAAATACGGGATACGCATACGAGCGCTGGACTGCACGGCGACCTATTACATCAACGGTCTCAATGGCGATTTGCCGCGCCCCCAAATGTTCAGCTACTTCGCCAACGAGGTGATCAAGGCCGACCAACTCGCCCAAGGGCCGCACAAGTGGGTCGCGTTCGTGGGCAATACCCACACCGATATGTACCTGGGCGTGCCGGGCCTCGCCACGCTGCAGGATGCCGTCAGCCTGCATGTGCGCGACAGTGCCCCGGAACTGGCCAGACCGTTGCACCAGGGGGCGTGGGAATCGACCGAGGAAGGTAATGGCGTGGCGTTGCGCAGTGACTTCACGCTCTACATCGGTATTCCTGGCCAAAAAGTACCGCGCGCGCCGGTGCCGCCGGACCGCGGCAGACTCACAGCACCCGGGCACTTCATCGTCGAGCGCCGGACCGCCACCGAGATCAACCTCGTGCACGTGTCCCGTGGCAATGAGATTGTCAGCACCCCCATTCAAATCAACGACAAGGGCCAGTTCCTCATTGAGCGCTGGCCAGAACAGAGTCATCAGCGCTTTTTCTATTTCTCGCAACTGATCGAGATGCTGAAAACCCCTCCGCCCAGAGGCGTTGGCCTGACACACGTCGGCTAAACCGCACGAGCCAGTGAGCCAATCCTCCCGCAACCACTCATCGGCGCCCTGCGTCGATGAGCCGAAATAGGATTTCAGATTCACGTTTTGCCGCCGATAACCCTCTACAACTCGGCTGGCTCAAACAACAACATCACCCAGCAAACAGACATCACTCTTGCGGAGCATTCGATGAACAGCTGGTTCGGTAACATCAGCGTCAACCTCAAACTCGGCCTGGGCTTCGGCCTGGTCCTGGTCCTCACTTCGATCCTGGCCCTTACCGGCTGGACCAGCCTGGGCGGCCTGATTGACCGCAGCAATTGGATGAGCGACATCACCCAGCTCAACGCCTCGCTGACCAAGCTGCGTATCGTGCGCCTGCAATACATGCTGGCCAACGGCGACGAAACCGTGGCCCAAAACGTCCAGACCAGCCTGGATGCCTTCGCCGCCCAGCAACAGAAACTGCTGGACAGCTTCAAGAGTCCGGAAAACCTCAAACTGCTCAATGAGCAGAAAGCCGTCATCACCGCCTACCAGCAGTCCCTGAACAAAATGCGCGAGGCCTACCGTAACGGCAACGCCGCGCGCCAGGTCATGGGTGACAAAGCCGATACCGCCAACACCCAGATCAACGCCCTCGATGCCAGCGTGCAGCAGATGGCCGAGAGCCCGGAGCGTTTCACCCAGTTCCAGGCCGTGACCCAGGCCAAGGAAGACTTCCAACTGGCCCGCTACGAAGTGCGCGGCTACACCGGCAACGTCAACGCCGACACCGAAGCCCGTGCTGCCGCACAAATCGAAAAAGCCATCGGCGGCTTGAAAAAACTCAGCGCTGTCTTTGGCGCCGACCAGCAAACCGCACTGGCCGCCCTGGAGACCGCCCTCGGCGCCTACCGCACCGCGGTGCAAAGCTACAAGGCCGCCAATGCCAACATCGTCAGCGCCCGTGCCGAGATGACCACCCAAGGCGCCGATATCGTCACCATCAGCGACAAGCTCTACGACATCCAGCTTGACCGCCGCGACGCCGAAAGTGCCCAGGCCCGCAGCCTGCAATTGATCAGCACCTTGCTGGCCCTGCTGGTCGGCGTTATCGCTGCGATCGTCATCACCCGCCAGATCACCCGCCCACTGCAAGAAACCCTGGCCGTGGTGGAACGCATTGCTTCCGGCGATTTGAGCCACAACATCCAGGTCACCCGTCGTGATGAACTGGGCGTGCTGCAACAAGGTATCCAGCGCATGGGCACGACCCTGCGCGAGCTGATCAGCGGTATCCGCGACGGCGTGACGCAAATCGCCAGCGCGGCCGAAGAATTGTCAGCCGTGACCGAGCAGACCAGCGCCGGCGTGAACAGCCAAAAGATCGAAACCGATCAAGTCGCCACCGCCATGCACGAGATGACTGCCACCGTGCAGGAAGTCGCGCGCAACGCCGAGCAGGCCTCCCAAGCCGCGTCCGACGCCGACGGCCAAGCCCGCGAAGGCGACAAGGTGGTGGCCGAAGCCATCGCCCAGATCGAACGCCTGGCTGCCGAAGTGGCACGCTCCACCGACGCCATGGCGCACCTGCAACAAGAGAGCAACAAGATCGGCAGCGTGATGGACGTGATCAAGGCCGTAGCCGAGCAGACCAACCTGTTGGCGCTCAACGCGGCAATTGAAGCCGCACGTGCCGGTGAAGCCGGTCGCGGCTTTGCCGTCGTCGCGGACGAAGTGCGGGGCCTGGCCCAGCGCACACAAAAATCCACCGAGGAAATCGAAGGCCTGGTCGCCGGTTTGCAGAACGGCACCCAGCAAGTGGCCACGGTGATGAACAACAGCCGCAGCCTCACCGACAGCAGCGTCGAGCTGACACGCAAGGCCGGTGTGTCCCTGGAAAACATCACCCGTACGGTGTCGAATATCCAGTCGATGAACCAGCAGATCGCCGCCGCCGCCGAGCAGCAAAGTGCCGTGGCTGAAGAGATCAGCCGCAGTATCGTGAATGTGCGGGATGTGTCGGAACAGACGGCTACGGCGAGTGATGAGACCGCCAAATCGAGTGTTGAATTGGCGCGCTTGGGTAGCCAGTTGCAGCAGATGGTCAGTCACTTCCGGGTGTAAGAAACATCATTGTGGCGAGGGAGCTTGCTCCCGCTGGGTCGCGCAGCGGCCCCAACAATCTTGGGAGCGCTTCGCACTCCAGCGGGAGCAAGCGCCCTCGCCACAGGCAAACTTAGACATACTCGGCCCTCCGTGAGTTGGGCCTCAGCTCCAACCCCAGCCACTAACTGGGGTTTTTATTGCCCGCGATTTACCCCTCACCTTCCTCGACAAACACCAGCCGATTCCCAAACGGATCCTTGATGCTCATCTCCCGCGAGCCCCAAGGCGTGTCTTCAACCTCAGGCTTGGCATAACGGTAATCCTTGCCCACCAACTGCTGCTGGTAACCGTCCACCCCTTGCGCCTGAATCCGCACCGCCGCACCCGGCGACGCATCGCCATGATGCTCGGACAAATGCAGCACGCACTCACCCAACGACACCTGCAAATACAGCGGGAAGTTCGCCTCGAAGCGATGCTGCCAATCCACCGTGAACCCCAGGAAGTCGACGTAAAATTCCAGCGCCTTGGTCTCGTCGAAAATCCGTAAGATGGGGGTGACTTTTCCTAAGTGCATGGCAACCGCTCCGTGTATGAAAAGCGCCCACTATAGAGACGAAAACCCCTTACGCAAATCCCCACTGCGCGCCAGGAACCGACCCGGTCGTTGGCCATTTGCCTGTCCCTCGCGGTAGCTCAACACGCCGTTGACCCACACCCCATCAATCCCTTCTGCCGCACGCTGCGGCGCCTTGAAGTCGGCCACATCACGCACACGCAACGGGTCGAACAACACCAGGTCAGCCCAATGCCCTTGGCGAATCTCACCCCGCTCGGCCAAGCCGAAGCGCGCCGCCGACAACCCGGTCATCTTGTGCACCGCCGTGTGCAAGGGGAACAACCCCACATCCCGGCTGAAATGCCCCAACACCCTTGGGAACGCACCCCACAAGCGCGGATGCGGGAACGGATCTTCCGGCAACCCATCCGAGCCCACCATCGACAGCGGATGCGCGAGGATACGTCGCACATCCGCCTCGTCCATCCCGTAGTACACCGCCCCCGCCGGTTGCAGGCGGCGCGCCGCGTCCATCAGCGAAACGTCCCACTCGGCGGCGATGTCCTGCAAATCGCGCCCGCCCAGTTCAGGGTGCGGCGTCGACCAGGTGATGGTGATACGAAACGCATCGGTAACCTGCTTCAGATCCAGGGTCGAAGAGCTCGCCGCATAGGGATAACAATCACACCCCACCGGGTGGGTTTTCGCCGCCGATTCCAACGCTGCCAACAGCTGTGGACTACGCCCCCAGTTACCCGCGCCGGCACATTTGAGGTGGGAAATGATTACCGGCACCTTGGCGTGCCGGCCGATCAGGAACGCTTCGTCCATGGCCTCCAGCACCGGTTCGAATTCACTGCGCAAATGGGTGGTGTACACCGCACCGAACGCCGTCAGTTCTTCCGTGAGTTGCAGCACCTCATCGGTCTCGGCATTGAAGGCACTGGCGTAGGCCAGCCCTGTGGATAACCCGAGGGCGCCGGCTTCGAGGCTCTCTTGCAGTTGCACGCGCATGGCGGCGATTTCATCCGGCGTGGCCGTGCGGTGCAGGTCGTCCATATGGTTGCTGCGCAGCGCCGTATGGCCGATGAGTGCGGCGACGTTGACCGCCGGATGGGCGTTTTCGACTGCCGCTCGATAGTCACTGAAACGCGGATAAACAAACGCCTCACGCTTGCCGAGCAAGTTCATCGGGTCCGGCGGATCACTGCGCAAGCTCACCGGCGAGGCGCTGATGCCGCAGTTGCCGACAATCACCGTGGTCACGCCCTGGCTCAGCTTGGGCAACATCTTCGGTTGGCGGATCACCACGGTGTCATCGTGGGTGTGCACGTCGATAAAGCCCGGCGCCAGTACGCGGCCGCTGGCATCCACCTCATGCTCGGCCGTCGCTGCCGACAGGTCACCGATCGCAGCGATGCGCCCCGCACGCAGCCCCACATCGGCGAGGTAGCCGGGGGTGTTGCTGCCGTCAATGATCAGCGCCTGGCGAATCAACGTGTCGTACTTCATCTCAGTCTCCAAGCGGCAGGCTGTCGGGGCCGCCGCGATAATCGTCGAGGGCCAGCTTGATCCGGCGCAGGCGTTCCCGGTTGTCGTCCGGCAGGGCCAGCGCCAGCTCGGTGGCGAGCAGGTCGATGGCCAGCAGCATGCCGTAGCGCGCGGCCGTGGGTTTGTAGATAAAACTGGTTTCGGCCGGTTGCAGCGGCAGCAGCACATCGGCCAAGTGCGCCAAGGGTGAATCGGCCAAGGTGATGGCGATGATGCGCGCGTCGTAGTTGCGCGCCAGCGCCACCACGTCCAGTAGCTCGGGGGTGCGGCCGGTCAAGGAGCACACGATCAACACGTGCTCCGGCCCGAGGGTTGCCGCCGCGACGCGCATCATCACCGGGTCATGGCAGGCCGCTATCGGATAGCCCAGCCGCACCAGGCGCACCTGCAACTCATCGCTGCACAGGCTCGACGGGCCGCCCATGCCAAACGCATGGATCATCCGCGCCTGGCCCAGCACATTCACGGCATCGACAAACCCCGCCTGGTTGAAGCCTGACAGGTGCTGACGCAACGTCGCCTCGATATCGCCGAGAATCTGCCGATGAAAGGCCGACTGTTCCGGCTTGCCCGCCGGATCGAGGAAGCGGCTGCCCACGCCACTGGCCTGGGCCAGTTGCAGGCGCAGGTCGCGCAAATCGCGGCAACCGACGCTGCGCGCAAAACGTGACAGCGTCGCCGTACTGACCTCAGCCCGCTGGGACAACTCTTCCAGGCTGGCCGACGCGGCAAAGCCCACGTCGTCGAGCATCAGCCTGGCGATACGGCCTTCGCCGGCGCTGAAGGAATCCTGGCGGGCGCGGATCTGGTAGAGGATGTCCATGAAGTCTCCGGGTTACAGGATGCAGGACAGACCATAGGTAAGACCGAAGGCGACTAAAGAAATCAGGGTCTCCAGCACGGTCCAGGTCTTGAAGGTCTGGATCACCGTCATATTGAAGTATTCCTTGATCAGCCAGAAGCCGCCGTCGTTGACGTGGGAAAAGATCACCGAGCCCGCACCGGTGGCCAGCACCAGCAGTTCCGGGTGGGGATAACCCAGGCCCATGGCCACTGGCGCGACCACACCGGATGCCGTGGTCATGGCCACCGTCGCCGAACCCGTGGCGATACGCATCAACGCGGCGAACAGCCAGCCCATCACCAGCGGCGACAGCTGGAAAGCGTGGGCCAGGCCGAGGATTTCATTGGTAACGCCGGCATCCACCAGAATCCGATTCAAGCCGCCGCCCGCGCCCACCAGCAGCGTGATGCTCGCGGTCGGCGCCAGGCATTCGTTGGTGAACTTGAGGATCGACTCGCGGTTGAAGCCCTGGGCGATGCCCAAGGTCCAGAAACTCACCAGGGTCGCCAGCAGCAGCGCGATCACCGAGTTGCCGATAAACAGCAAGAACTGGTTGAAACCGCTGCCCGGTGTGGAAAGCACGTTGGCCCAGCCGCCGATCATCATCAGCACCACCGGCAACAGAATCGTGCCCATGGTCAGCGTAAAGCTCGGCAAACGGGTGCGCGGTTCACGCTCGATGAACTGACGCTCCAGCGGGTTTTCCGCCGGCAGGTGAATGCGCGGCACGATGTACTTGGCGTACACCGGGCCGGCGATGATTGCCGTCGGGATGCCGATCAAAATCGCATACAGCACGGTCTGCCCCACCGACGCGTTATACGCCAGCACCGCCATCATCGCCGCCGGGTGTGGCGGCACCAGCGCATGCACCACCGACAAGCCGGCGACCATGGGCAAGCCGACCATCAGGATCGACACGCCCACCCGCCGCGCCACGGTAAAGGCAATCGGCACCAGCAACACAAAACCGACTTCGAAAAACAGCGGCAAGCCCACCAGGAACGCGATGCACACCATCGCCCAGTGCGCGTTGCGCTCGCCAAACCGGTTGATCAGGGTGCGCGCCACCTGCTCGGCGCCGCCCGACTCGGCCATCATCTTGCCGAGCATGGTGCCCAGCGCGACGACCAGGGCGATATGCCCCAGGGTCTTGCCGACGCCCGCTTCGTAGGAGCCCATGATGGTGTCTGCCGGCATCCCGGCCGTCAGCGCCAGGCCGATGGACACCAGGGTGATGACGATAAACGGGTTGAGCCGGTAACGTGCAATCAGCACGATCAAAGCAATGATGGCGATGGCAGCGTATGCCAACAGCCCGAAGCCCAGTGATGCGGCCATGCGGTACTCCTCGGAAAGGGTCACGTCGAATTGGTTGTGAAACTCATAAATCATTACCGAGGAGCATTTTCAATTTTTATGAAAGTAATTTTCGCCCACAGACACGCGCTGTCGCGTTGGGATATGCCCGACGGCCACTGATGAAAATTCGGGGGGTGTTCTTACATGAAGATCAGAGGATGGCGGAAACTCAAACGTCGCCATCCAGTCATAGAATGCGCAACCCCCTAACAGCCAGGAAACCGCCCATGATTCGCACATCCCTCGCCGCCAGCGCCCTGCTCCTTGCCCTGTGCGGCACCGCTTCGGCGGCCGATAACGCGGCGCTGAAAAAATGCATGGACGGCGCCAACACCACCGCCGACATGGTCAATTGCAATGCCAAGGAAGCCAAGGTGCAGGACAAGCGCCTGAACACGGCCTACAAGACCGCCCTCGCCGCCCAGGAAGGGGCGCGCAAGCAGCAACTGCAAGACGTGCAGCGCCTGTGGATAAAGTACCGTGACGCCAATTGCGCCTTTGCCGGCAGCGCCACCGGCGGCAGCATCGACCAGGTCAACGGCTCCGGCTGCGTGCTGGACATGACCCAGACCCGCGCCCAGGAGTTGGAAGACCTGGTCGGGCCATAATTTTTTTGCGAATAAGCTGCTTATTGTGGCGAGGGAGCTTGCTCCCGCTGGAGTGCGCAGCGCTCCCAAGTTTTTTGGGGCCGCTACGCAGCCCAGCGGGAGCAAGCTCCCTCGCCACAAGTATTCCATTCCAGCTCACCACTCAATCAGTCGTGATGCACCTTGGCGCGCTTGAGCAGCTTCTTGCAGCGCTCCGACAAGTGCAGCACCCGCAGGTGCTTGCCGGCCTTGGCGTAGCGCTCGCGCAGGGTCATCAGCGCGGCAATCGCTGAGTAATCGACAAAGCTCAGGTGACGGCAATCCAGCGTCACCTGGGCCGGGTCGTTGGCCGGGTCGAACTGGTTCAGAAACGGCGTGGTCGAGGCAAAGAACAACGTGCCGTGCAGGCGATAGAGCTTGCTGCCATCGGCCTCCAGATGCTCATCGGCATACAGTTCCCGCGCCTGCTGCCAGGCGAAGTTCAGCGCCGCAATCACAATCCCGCACAACACCGCCGTGGCCAGGTCGGTGAATACCGTGATCACCGTCACCGCGATAATCACCAGCACATCGTTGAGCGGCACCTTGTTGATGACCCGCAACGACGCCCAGGCGAAGGTCTGCTGGGACACCACGAACATCACCCCCACCAGCGCGGCCAGCGGAATCCGCTCGATAAACGGCGACAGAAACAGAATGAACAACAGGATCATCACCCCGGCAAACACCCCGGAGAAACGCCCGCGCCCACCGGAACTGAGGTTGATCACGGTTTGCCCGATCATCGCGCAACCGCCCATGCCGCCAAACACGCCAGAGACCATGTTCGCCGCGCCCAGGGCCACGCTTTCGCGGTCGGGGTAGCCACGGGTCTCGGTGATTTCGTCGGTGAGGTTGAGGGTGAGCAGGGTTTCCAGCAGGCCGACCATGGCCATCAGGAACGCGTAAGGCGCGATGATGCCGAGGGTTTCCAGGGTCCAGGGAATTTGCGGCAGGGCAAAGGTGGGCAGGCCACCGGCGATGTGGGCCATGTCGCCCAACGTGCGGGTCGGCAGGCCGAGCAGGTACACCGCCAGGCCGACGCCGAGGATCGCCACCAGCGCCGGCGGCACTGCACGGGTGATACGCGGCAACAGGTAGACAATGGCCATGGTCACCAGCACCAGCCCGATCATCACGTACAACGGCGTGCCGCTGAGCCAGTGCTCACCGCTTTTGAAGTGCTCCAATTGCGCCAGCGCAATGATGATCGCCAAGCCGTTCACGAAGCCAAGCATCACCGGGTGCGGCACCATGCGCACCAGCTTGCCCAGGCGCAACAGGCCGAACGCGATCATGATCAACCCGCCCAGCAGCACCGTAGCCAGCAGGTACTCGACGCCGTGTTGCACCACCAAGGCGACGATCACCACCGCCATCGAGCCCGCCGCACCGGAGACCATACCGGGCCGACCACCGAACAAGGCCGTGAGGGTGCAGATGATAAAGGCGCCGTAGAGCCCCATCAGCGGGTTGAGGTGGGCCACCAGGGCAAAGGCGATGCATTCGGGCAGCAGCGCAAAAGACGTGGTGAGGCCGGCCAGGGCATCGGCGCGCAGACGGGTGAGCTTCATGAGGTACCAGGGTAATGCGGGGGATAAGGCTGGGGATGGTACGGAATTGAAGGGGTTGGGGCTAGTCTGGAAGACCGAGTGGCCCCCTTCGCGAGCAAGCCCGCTCCCACACTTGACTGCATTCCAAAGTTGGAACTCGGTCAAATGTGGGAGCGGGCTTGCTCGCGAAGGCAGCGACTCGGTATCAAGCGAACATCACACCATCTCGTTGCGAATCCACTCAACAACGGACGTCCGCTTCGGCACCCACCCCAACACCTCCCGCGCCCGCTGGCCACGCACCCGGCTGTTGGAGCCCAAACCATAATTAGCCATTTCATAACCCCACTCAGCCTCAGCCTCGGCCAACGGCCAATCCTGTGGTTGACCCAGCTTCAAGGCTTCGGCAATCGCCGTGGTCATGTCGATAAACGACGCCTCGCTGCTTTCGACGAAATAGAACGTGCCCGGCACATTTTTCTCAAGTGCCAGCAGGTACAACGCCACCACATCCTCAATATGCACGTTGGACCAGATGTTCTGCCCCGGCCCCACATGGCGCACCACCCCACTCTTGCGCGCCTGCTTGAGCAAGCGCGGCAATTGCACGCTGTCACGCTTCACGCCCAGGCTATGGCCGTAGATCAGGGTGTTGCAGATTACCGCCGAATTCACGCCGTCGTTGGCGGCGGCCAGGATCAGGTTGTCGATGGCTACGCGTGCGGCCTTATCCACCGTCGGTTCCGGCAAATTGTCCTCGAAGTAGATGACATCGCTGGCCTTGCCGCCCGACGCGTCACCGACGATGCTCGAACCGCTGGTGTGCAGGAACGGCTTGTTCGAGCCTTTCAGCGCCGCCAGCAAGGTTTCCACTGCCGCACGATGGTCGCTGCTGGCGGCGTTGATCACCGCGTCAGCCTTCTGCGCCTGCTCGGTCAATACGGCCGCGTCGTCCAGGCTGCCGATCACCGGGGTGATGCCCAAGGCGGTCATTTCCGCGGCTTGTTCGGCACTGCGCACCAGGCCAGTGACGGTGTGGCCAGCCTTGACCAGGCCAGTGGCAATGGAACCGCCGATAAAACCTGCGGCGCCGGTAACGAATACGTTCATGGAGCGTTCTCCTGACTGAGTAAGTGATGGGCCCAGTATCAAGGGCCGATCCTTGACGAATAAGCCCCTGCCGCCCAATTCACTGTTGCGCGGCGGTCACGAATCAGCAGGCATACCGCGCCAGCTTGGCCTGGATAAAATCGAGGAAACACTGGATACGCAGCGCCAACTGCGAGTTGCGGTAATACACCGCGTGGATCGGCTGGCGATAACCGCTGTTGAACGCCTCCAGCACCGGCACCAGGCGGCCGGCGTCGATGTCGGCGCTGGTCATGAAGTTCGACAGGCAGCAAATGCCCTGCCCTTCCAGCGCCAATTGGCGCAGGGTTTCGCCGCTGGACGCAGAAACGCTTGGTTGGATCAGCCAGCGGTCGCCTTCCACATGGCGCAGCGGCCAGTGGTTGAGGGTTTCGGTCTGGGTGAAGCCCAGCAAGGTGTGATCGGCCAACTCGGCCACCGTGGCCGGTGCGCCGAATTGCGCGATGTAGTCGGGGCTGGCAAGGATATGCAGCGGCGTACAGCCGAGGGAACGGGCATGCAAGGTGGAATCGGCCAACACACCGATACGGATCGCAATGTCGGTGCTCTGTTCCAGCAAGTCGATGATCAAGTCATCGCTGTTCAGCTCCAGCTGGATTTCCGGGTACAAGCGGCGAAACTCGGCGATGTACGGCACGATCCCATGCAGCATGAAGGGCACGGCTGCATTGATGCGCAACCGTCCTGCCGGTTTTTTCTGGCGCGACGACAAGCGTTCTTCCAGCTCATCCATCTGCGCCAGGATCACCTTGGCCTGCTCGAAGAAATACTTGCCCTCTTCGGTCAGGTCCATGCGCCGCGTCGTGCGGTTGATCAGCGTGGTGTCGAGCTTGGCCTCCAGGCGCGACAGCGTGCGGCTGACCGCCGACGGCGTCTGCCCGACCTGCTCCGCCGCCGCGGAAATCGAGCCGCACTCAATCACGCTGACAAAGATTTGTAGCTCGTCGGATCGGGCTTTCACAGGCGGTCCTCGTTATCGGTTCGCAGCAGCTTACACCGAGAGGTTGAACACCTGCGCCAGATGCTGCTCGTAGCGCGCCACGTCGGCTTCGATGGCTGGGCGTTTCATCACGTCCACACAGAGGAAGGTCGGCAGGCCGGTCATGCCGAGGAATTCGTTGGCCTTGTGGAATGGGAAGTACACGGCGTCCACGCCCTTGGCTTCGAAGAAGTCGCTCGGGTCGTCGAAGGCTTGCTGCGGCGCGTTCCAGGTCAGCGACAGCATGTACTGCTTGCCGTGGATCAGGCCGCCGCTGCCGTATTTCTGCGACGCATCGGAACGGGTGCGGCCATCGCTGGCATACAGGCTGCCGTGGCCTTCGGTGAAGACTTCGTCGATGTACTTCTTCACGATCCACGGCGCGCCCATCCACCAGCCGGGCATCTGGTAGATGATCACGTCGGCCCAGAGGAACTTGGCGACTTCTTCCGCCACGTCGTAGCCAGCGTCGATATGGGTGACCTTGACGTCGATCCCGCCACGGTCCAGCACGGCCAGGGCGGTGTCATGCAGGGTGGTGTTGTAGCGACCATCGGAGTGGGCGAACTGTTTGCCGCCGTTGAGCAGGAGTACTTTTTTCATGGGAGGGTATCCAAGAGGTTGAAAATGTCTGGACGCAGACTATCGACCTCGGCCCCTTGGAATAAGCGGCGGCACCGCAAAATACATTTGACTGAAATGCACGAATACCTTGGCGATTGTTAACCACTGATCAGCAGATGAGCGCCCAACAGCGCCATGCAGATAAAAAAAACGCGCTTGAACAGCTGCGCACTGATGCGCTGACGCACCACCTGGCCGAGCCACATGCCCAGCAACGCCGGCACCAGCGCCAGCAGCGAGGCATTGATCTCGCCGCCACCCAGGGTACCGCGCCAGGCCAACCCGGCGGCCAGCGCCAGGGTCGAGACGGTAAATGACAGCCCCAACGCCTGCACCAGCTGATCGCGGTTCAAGCCCAGCGCCTGCAAATACGGCACCGCAGGAATCACAAACACGCCGGTGGCCGAGGTAATAACGCCGGTGATCACGCCACACAGCGGGCCCAACCAGCGTTCGTTTGCAGGCTTGACCTTGAACGTGGGCAAGAACAGACCGCTCAACGCATACACCAGCAATGCCCCGCCCAATGCGTGCACCACCCAACGGCCGCCGTCCATCCCCAGCCACACGGTGCCAAGCCCGGTGCCGAGAGCGATCAGCAACAACATCGGCCACAGGCGTTTGAGCAACGCGCTCAAATGGCCACCGAACGCCAGTTGCCAGAGATTGGTGACCGTCGAGGGAATGATCAGCAGCGCCGCAGCCTGCGCCGGCAGCATAGCCAGGCCGAGCAAGCCCATGGCGACGGTGGGCAGGCCCAGGCCGATCACACCCTTGACCGTGCCGGCCAGCAGGAAGGTGCCGAACACCAGCAGGGTCAGGGCGGGACCGATGTCTTGGTAGAACGCGAGGACGGTATTCATGGGCTGATTGTGCGGGGTTGGGGCGGGGTTGGGAATTCGCCATATACTGAGGCAGCCTCTTGTTTTGTGTGAGGCTGATACCGCCTTCGCGAGCAAGCCCGCTCCCACATTTGACCGAGTTCCAACATGAGAATGCGATCGAATGTGGGAGCGGGCTTGCTCGCGAAGAGGCCAGCCCAACCACCCGAGAACCCGGACCATGCACTTTGACCTGATCGACCTGCGCCTCTACCTGCACATCCTCGACACCGGCAACATCACCGCCGGCGCCGCCCGCAGCCATTTGTCCCTGGCCGCCGCGAGCGCACGCATCCGCGCCATGGAAGCTTCACTGGGCATCGAATTCCTTGAGCGCGGCCGCCGTGGTGTCACCCCAACCCTCGCCGGCATTGCCCTCGCCCGCCACGCCCGCCTGCTGCTGCAACAGGCCGAACACCTGCAACAAGACCTGGCCGAATACGCCAACGGCAGCAAAGGCCAGGTGCGCCTGCTGTGCAACACCACGGCCCTGAGCGAATACCTGCCGGAGTTGCTCGCGAACTTTCTGCGCGAACACCCCAACCTCGACATCGACCTGCAAGAGTTACCCAGCCTGCGCATCACCCAGGCGTTGCGTCAGGGCACGGCGGACCTCGGGATCATTTCCGACGCAGTAGACACCCACGGCTTGCAGACCAAGCCCTTTCGCGACGACCCGCTGGTGTTGATCATGCCGCTGGACCATCCCCTGGCCGTGGGCAGCGTGAGCTTTATCGACAGCCTGCAACACGACTACGTCGGCCTGGCCGCCAGCAGCGCACTGGCGGTGTACCTGGAGGAACAGGCGTTGCACGCCGGGTTTCGCCTGCACACACGGATTCGCGCCGAGGGCTTTGATGGAGTGATCCGCATGGTCGCCGGCGGCGTCGGCCTGGGCATCGTGCCCCAGGCCGCACTGCAGCGGTGGCCGGCTGCGCAGCGCTTCAAGGCCCAGCCGCTCAATGAGGCCTGGGCCCGTCGCCGCTTGCTGTTAGCCGCACGCGCGTTCGAACAACTGCCCGGCTACGCCAAAGCCTTGTCTGCCGCCTTGGCCCGACCCTTGCGGAAGAACCCGTAGTACACCGCCGATAGAATCACGAGAAACGGCACGCCAAACACCAAGGTCATCTTGAACGCCTCGGTGAAGTAGGTGGTGATCATCACCGCGCCCATCAACACCAGGCCCAGCAGCGTGCTATAGGGAAACAGGCGCAGCTGGAACGACAGCTTCGGCCCGCCATGGCGCTTGCGATAGCGCCGGAAGAACAGGTGCGTGAGAAAGATCATGAACCAGGTGAAGATCGCGCCAAACATCGAGATGGCCATCATCAGGGTGAACGAGCTTTCCGGATACACCACATTGAGCAAGGTCGCCAGGGCAATGCCCGAGCTGGACAGCAGCAGCGCGTTCAACGGGATGCCGCTCTTGCTCAGGGCGCCCATGGACTTGGGCGCGAACCCAGCGCGGGACAGGCTGAACATCATGCGCGTGGTGATATACAACTGGCTGTTCATTGCCGACAGCGCCGCGATCAGGATCACGAAGTTCATCACCCCGGTGGCGCCGGGAATGCCGATGGTCTGCATCACCGTGACGAACGGGCTCTGGGTCTGCCCGGCCTGGTTCCACGGCACGATGGCGAGCATCAGCGCCAGGGTCAGCAGGTAAAACACCACCAGCCGCACGATGGTGGCGCGGAAGGCCTTTTTCACCGCTTGCTCCGGGTCGGCGGCTTCACCAGCGGCCACGGCGATCATCTCCACGCTCAGGTAGCTGAAGATCGACACGATCACCGCCATCCACATACCGCTCAGGCCATGGGGGAAAAAACCGTCGTGGGCCGTGTAGTTCTGCACGCCGTATTCCGGGTTGCCGGAACCGAACACCACGTACACCGCCAGAATGATGAAACCGACAATGGCGCTGATCTTGATCGTCGAGAACCAGTATTCGAAGTTGCCGAAGGTCTTCACGCTGATGGCGTTGAGCAGGATCAGTACGCTGGAAAACGACACGATCCACACCCACTCCGGCACGTTGGCGAACCAGTACTTCATGTACATCGCCACCGCCGTGACCTCGGCGCCCACCGCCAGCACAATCGCCGCCCAGTAGGCGTAACGCACCAGGAACCCGGCCAGCGGGCTGATATAGAACTCGGCGTAGGCGCCAAAGGAGCCAGAGGTGGAATGGGCCACCGTCATCTCCGCCAGGCAACCCATCAACAGCAAGGTGATCAACGCGCCGATGGCGTAGCTCACCAGTACGCTGGGCCCGGCATAACCGATGGCGTAGGCGCTGCCCATGAACAGCCCGGTGCCAATGGCGCCGCCGATGGCGATCATGCTCATCTGGCCAGAAGTGAGCTGGCGCCTCAGGCCCAGTTCGCGTTGGGTGATTTCTGCAAAGCCGGTGTCTGGCGTGGTCACGTGGTGTGCCCCTTTATTATTGTGATTGCACGGTTTGAATATTGACGCAGATCCCCTGTGGGAGCGGGCTTGCTCGCGAATGCGGTGGGTCAGCTTGCACATGTATTGCTGATCTACCGCTTTCGCGAGCAAGCCCGCTCCCACACAAGCCCACTCCACATGTTGATATGTGTTGTGTCAGGTGACGCTATTTCTGACTTTGAATTGTGGCTGGTCCCAGGTGCGCTGATCGAGGATTTCACCGAGGATCTCCACGGCATCAAATACCTCGGTAAAGCTTGTGTACAACGGCGTAAACCCAAACCGCATGATGCGCGGCTCGCGGTAGTCACCGATCACGCCCCGGGCGATCAGGGCCTGGATCACCGCATAACCTTCAGGGTGTTCAAAACTCACGTGACTGCCGCGCTTGGCGTGTTCACGCGGGGTGATCAGCACCAGCCCGTGGGCAGCGCAACGCGCTTCGACCAACGCGATGAACAAGTCGGTCAACGCCAGGGATTTGCGGCGCAAGCTGGCCATATCGGTCTGCGCAAAAATCTCCAGGCCGCATTCCACCACGGCCAGCGAGGTGATCGGCTGGGTGCCGCACAGGTAACGGGCAATACCGGCGCTCGGCGCATAGGCCGATTCCATGGCGAACTGGCGTGTATGCCCAAACCAGCCCGACAACGGCTGGCGCACCAGGTCCACCAGCGCCGGGTTGACCCACACAAACGCCTGGGAACCCGGGCCGCCATTGAGGTATTTGTAGGTGCAACCAATCGCGTAATCGGCAGCAGCCTGATGCAGATCGATGGGCACCGCGCCCGCCGAATGCGCCAGGTCCCAGATACTCAGCGCGCCGCATTCGTGGCTCAACGCAGTGAGCGCCTGCATGTCGTACATGTAGCCGGTCTTGTAGTTGACGTGGGTGAGCATCACTACCGCCACGTCGGCGTCGATGGCGTGTGGCAACTCGTCCGGGCTGTTGACCAGCCGCAGGGAGTAACCCTGTTGCAGCAGCTCGGCCAGGCCTTCGGCGATGTACAGGTCGGTGGGAAAGTTGCTCGCTTCGCTAACGATCACCTTGCGCTGCGGTTGGCGCTGGCGCTGCACCGTCAACGCGGCGCTGAGCACCTTGAACAGGTTGATCGAGGTGGTATCGGTGATCACCACTTCGCCATCGCGCGCGCCGATCAACGGGGCCAGGCGATTGCCCAGGCGCTGGGACAGATCTGCCCAGCCGGCGCTGTTCCAGCTGCGAATCAAGCCATTGCCCCACTCCTCGCTGATCACCTGTTGCGCCCGCGCCAGCGCCGTCACCGGACGGGCGCCAAGGGAGTTGCCGTCGAGGTAGATCACACCCTCCGGCAAAGCGAACTGCTGGCGCAGCGGCGCCAGCGGGTCTTGATCGTCGAGGGTTTGGCAATGGCTTCGGGTGGTCATGGTCGGTCCTGGTTTTTATAAGTGAGGATGGACCAAATAATGAACGAAGATTTAGAGAATTTTCGTGCAAAGTGCTGGGTAACAAGCTAATTAAGCTGTAGGAAATTCGAACTAAACCCCTAAACACGCGGATTTATTCTAAGCATGATTCTCGACGCCACCGACCTTCGCCTCCTGCATTTTCTGCAACAGGATGGGCGTATCAGCAACCAGGAACTGGCAGAGAAAGTCGCGCTGTCACCGTCCGCCTGCCTACGCCGTTTGCGCCTGTTGGAAAGCGAAGGCGTGATCAGTGGCTACCGCGCGGTGCTGAATGCCGAGCAGTTGGGCATCGAGTTGGAAGCCATCGTCCACCTGTCCCTGCGCCAGGATGTGGAGGATTGGCATGAGACGTTCATCAAGAAGGTGCAAGGCTGGCCGGAAGTGGCCAGCGCCTATGTGATCACCGGCGCGAGCAACTATGTGCTGCGGGTACAGGCGCGCAATCTCAAGCACTTTTCGGACTTTATCGTGAACCACCTGAACCGCACGGCGGGGGTGATGGATATCCGTTCGGAGATTGTGTTGCAGAAGATCAAGGATCGGGATGAGGTGCTTGACTTGGTCATCCGCAAATAGCGGCAACACCACAAAACCCTGTGGGAGCGGGCTTGTGTGGGAGCGGGCTTGCTCGCGAATGCGGTGGGTCAGCCACCGCAAATGGCGACTGATACTCCGCTTTCGCGAGCAAGCCCGCTCCCACATTTTTAACCGCGTTTAGTCTTCGAGGGCGCGCACGCGCTGCATGCGTTTCTGCTCTACCGGCGCAGTCGCAGCCTGCAACTCAAAGTCAAAATCAATCTGCGCAAACCGCCCCTCCACCCCAAACTCCCGCGCCAGCTGCTGATCGTCACTGAAACGAATCTCGGCAATCAACTCATCCCGCGTCGCGTAGGCAAAATCATCGTGCAGGTACGGATCATCCGACAGGTTGATCTGCGTGGTCAGGTGCCGATGCCCCGGCGCCGAGATAAAGAAGTGAATATGCGCCGGCCGCTGCCCATGGCGGCCCAGTTGATCGAGCAACTGCTGGGTCGGCCCGGTCGGCGGGCAACCGTAGCCTGACGGCACGATGCTACGGAAACGATAGTTGCCCTGGGCATCGGTCTCGATGCGGCGGCGCAGGTTGAACTCGGACTGGGAAGGGTCAAACCACGAGTAAGTCCCACCCGTGTTGGCCTGCCACACATCGACAATCGCCCCGGCCAGCGGCTTGCCGTCGGTGTCGCGCACCTGGCCGCGCATAAACAGCGGCGCCGCCGCGTCGGTGCCATCATCCAACCGTGCTTCGTATTGGGAGAGCGGCGCGCCGGCCACGTACAGCGGGCCTTCGATGGTGCGTGGCGTGCCGCCGGATTTGCCGGCTTCCTCGTCGGCCGCGTCCATCAGCAAGTCCAGGTAGTGCTCCAGGCCCAGCCCGGCGGCGAGCAAACCGGCTTCCTGGTTCTTGCCCAACTCGTTGAGGTAGTTGACCGCCTTCCAGAACTCTTCCGGGGTCACTTCCAGGTCTTCGATGATATTCACCGTGTCCCGCAGGATTCGGTAGATCAACGCCTTGGTGCGCGGGTTGCCGCCGTCGTTGAGGTTGCCGCTGGCTTCTTCGAGAAACCGTTGGGCATGGGCAGTCTGGGAAATTCGGATGGACATGGTGCAATCCTCATCTTGTAATTATTAGTGTTGAAAACAGGCTTAACGGTCGTCCTCATGGATCGACGAAGGGTGCCGGCACAGCGCGTTCACTTCGATGGCCATGTAGGGGTAAAGCGGCAGTTGCATCAGCAGGTCGTGCAGTTCTTGCACGCTGTCGACATCAAACACGCTGTAGTTGGCGTAGAGCCCGGCGATGCGCCACAGGTGGCGCCATTTGCCCTCGTGTTGCAGGCGCTGCGCCAGGGCTTTTTCTTCGGCCTTGAGGGCGGCTGCGCGCTCGGGATGCATGTCCAGCGGCAGGTTCACGGTCATTTTTACGTGGAACAACATGGCAGGCGCCTCTTAGTGTTTGTCACGACGGAAGAACGCCAGGCGCTCTTCATCAATGGCCAGGCCCAGGCCCGGGGCGGTGGAGACATGCAGGTGGAAGTCGCGGTACACCAGCGGCTCGGCGAGGATGTCTTCGGTCAGCAGCAGCGGGCCAAACAGCTCGGTGTCCCACGCCAGTTTGTTCAGGGTCAGGAACGCATGGGCCGAGGCCAGGGTGCCGATGCCGCCTTCGAGCATGGTGCCACCGTATAGGCCGATGCCGGCCGCTTCGGCAATCGCGGCGGTGCGCAACACGGCGCGCGGGCCGCCGTTCTTGGCGATCTTGAGGGCGAACACCGAGGCCGCGCCTTCGCGGGCCAGGTTGAAGGCATCTTCCACACACTCGATGGACTCATCCGCCATGATCGGTGCCGGGCTCGACAGGTTGAGCCGGGCCATACCGCCACGGTTGTTGCGCGAGATCGGCTGCTCGATCAGGTCGATACCGTTGTCGCCCAACACCTTGCAGGCACGCAGGGCGACGGCTTCATCCCAGGCCTGATTGACGTCCACCCGCACACTGGCGCGGTCGCCCAAGGCTTTTTTGATCGCGATCACATGGGCCAGGTCGTGGCTGACTTCGCCGGCACCGATCTTCAACTTGAAGATGCGGTGGCGGCGCAGGTCGAGCATTTTCTCGGCCTCGGCGATGTCTTTTTCGGTGTTGCCGCTGGCCAGCGTCCAGGCCACCGGCAGTGCATCACGCACACGGCCGCCGAGCAGTTCGCTGACCGGCAGGTTCAGGCGTTTGCCCAGGGCGTCGAGCAAGGCGCTTTCGATGCCGGACTTGGCAAAGGTGTTGCCTCGGATGCTGCGCTCCAGGCGCAACATGGCGGCGTTGATATTGCTGGCGTCCTGGCCGATCAGCAGCGGCGCGAAGTGGCGGTCGATGTTGACCTTGATGCTGTCCGGGCTTTCGTTGCCATAGCTCAAGCCGCCGATGGTGGTGGCTTCGCCGATGCCTTCGATGCCATCGGCGCAGCGCAGGCGGATGATCACCAGCGTCTGGTTTTGCATGGTGTGCATCGCCAGCTTGTGCGGGCGGATGGTAGGCAGATCGACAATAATCGTCTCGATCGACTCGATGGCGCAAATCGGCATGGCAATACCCGTTGGGTTCTTTATAGATTTGTGTCGATTCTGTCCCGCATTTTTTCTGGGTTCCAATATAGAATTAGTCTCAAACAATACTCTCAAGGTATGAAGGGAGCTGACATGGAACTGCGTCACCTGCGCTATTTCCAGGTGCTGGGCGAAACCCTCAACTTCACCCGCGCCGCCGAACGCCTGCAC
Organism: Pseudomonas sp. B611; assembly: GCF_055407965.1. Classification (NCBI taxonomy): domain Bacteria; kingdom Pseudomonadati; phylum Pseudomonadota; class Gammaproteobacteria; order Pseudomonadales; family Pseudomonadaceae; genus Pseudomonas; species Pseudomonas sp. B611. Next base: position 24,693 of record NZ_JBUZST010000017.1, on the reverse strand, counting down.
ATTGCCCAGCCGCCGCTGAGCCGGCAGATCCAGCAATTGGAAGATGAATTGGGCGTGATCCTGCTGGAGCGCGGCCGCCCGTTGCGACTGACCGAGGCCGGGCGGTTTTTCTATGAACACGCCAATGTGTTGCTGGAGCAACTGCACAAGGTGTGCGACAACACCCGCCGTATCGGCCAGGGCGAGAAGACCTGGCTGGGCATCGGCTTTGCGCCCTCGACGCTGTACGGCGTGCTGCCGGAGTTGATCCGCCGCCTGCGTAACCATGACGCGCTGGAGCTGGAGCTGGGGCTGTCGGAGATGACCACCTTGCAGCAGGTCGAAGCGCTCAAGGCCGGGCGCATCGATGTGGGCTTCGGGCGGATTCGCATCGACGATCCGGCCATCGTCCAGCGCGTGTTGGTGGAAGACCGCCTGGTGGCCGTGCTGCCCGCCGGCCACCCGCTGCTGGCCGCGCCCGCCACGCTTGCGCAGTTGGCCGCCGAGCCGTTTGTGCTCTACCCCGGCAACCCGCGCCCCAGCTATGCCGACCACGTGATTGCCTTGTTCGACGCCCATGGCTTGAGCCTCCAGGTGGCGCAGTGGACCAACGAGTTGCAGACCGCCATCGGCCTGGTCGGCGCCGGGATGGGCGTGACGCTGGTGCCGGCGTCGGTGCAGGTGCTGCACCGGGCGGATATTGGCTATACGCCGGTGGTGGAGGCCACGGCGACGTCGCCGATCATCCTTAGCCGACGGGTGAATGATCAGTCGCCGGGGCTGAGGCATTGTTTGCAGTTGGTGGAAGAACTGATCTGAGGTCTCACAAACACTGTAATTCTCCTGTGAGAGTGAGTTTGTGTGGGAGCGGGCTTGCTCGCGAAAGCGGTGGGTCAGCTTGCACATGTATTGCTGACCCACCGCTTTCGCGAGCAAGCCCGCTCCCACAGTTTGATCTCCACAAGGTTCAGGCAGTGCGCAGGCGCTTGCGTTGCAGTGTCTGGCTGGGGGACTCGTCAAACAGCTTGCGGTACTCCGCCGAGAACCGGCCCAAATGTGTAAAGCCCCACCCCAAGGCAATCTCGGAAATAGTCCGCGTCGCACCATGCTCAAGAATCTCCTGACGCACCGCACTGAGCCGGTACTTCTTCAAATAGACCATGGGCGACAATGCAAAATACTTGCGAAACGCATCAAACAACTTGAACCGCGACACCCCAGCAGCGGCTTCCAGATCTTCCAGGTGCACCGCTTCGCGGGCGTTGTCGTGGATAAACTGCCGCGCCCGGATCAGGTAGTGCGGCAACTTCACCCCCAGCACATCGCGCAGTTCTTCTGAATAGTTGTTCGGCTGCGCGAGGATCAAACCCTTGATCAGCGAGCTTTCCAGGTCCCGGGTAAACGCCGCCTGTTCATACAGTTCACTGCTGCATTCCAGCTCGGCAATAAAGTACCGCGCCATGCGCCACCACGACGCTGACGCGCCCGCCACCGCATCCATCACCGACTCAAAGCGCAGCGGCGTATCTATCGGGCGTTGCAGCAAACCTTCCAGGGACTCGCTCATCGCCGCCCGTGTGATCACCACCTGCAACTTGCGGCAATCGCCGGAAATCGCCAGCACCTGATGCTCGTTTGGCGAAATGATCACGCCTTGGTCGCGGTTGGAGCTCAGGCGCTCGCCGTTCTTGCTCAACTCCTGCTCGCCTTCCAGCGGCAGGCTCAGGCTGTAGCTGCTGAAATGCTCGGCGTCTTCGATGTCGATGGTCACGTCGGTGCCGTATTCGATCACGCCCAAGGTGGTGGCGCGGGACTTGAGCACATTGGCGCTGTGGTGGAAGCGCAAGCGCTCGGGTGTGGCGGTGGTGAGGCGATGGGGCCCACAGATACCGGACATCCAGCTGCGGGCGCCCTCCAGGTCGAAACGTTGAATCGTTTGGCTGCTCATCAGGATGCACCCACGGCGTTTAGGCGTTTGCGCGCTCTGGCGGCGCGTCATTGTTAGTGTTCGACAGCAAGTTCCACGCCACGCCGGGAGCATTGCCACTGAGTGGATAGCACCGGCGGACTATGTGGATAAACATAGGACTTTTCCAGCAATTGCCCGCCAAGACAGTAGCGCATTACGTCACCGCCCTGCACCGCCGTGGGTATTTGCTGCCCAATTATCCGGCGCACCTTCCCCGATTAAGCGGATAGCCCGCGCCCTGCCCCACTGCCTCTAATAAACCACCGATTAGCCCCTATCAAAAAGGTGCCTCCCATGAGTGGTGCAAGAAGCGTCGAGCAGTGGAAAACGTTTATCGAAGGTTGTCTGGATTTTCGCCCGGTGGACGAGGTGTTCCGCATCGCCCGCGACATGTTCACCGAGCCGCAACTGTTCGACCTGGAGATGGAACTGATCTTCGAGAAAAACTGGATCTACGCCTGCCACGAAAGCGAACTGGCCAATAACCACGACTTCGTGACAATGCGCGCCGGGCGCCAGCCGATGATCATCACCCGCGACGGCGAGGGCCAACTGAATGCGCTGATCAACGCCTGCCAGCATCGCGGCACCACGTTGACGCGGGTCGGCAAGGGCAACCAGTCCACCTTTACCTGCCCGTTCCACGCCTGGTGCTACAAGAGCGATGGCCGGCTGGTGAAGGTCAAGGCGCCGGGGGAATACCCGGAAGGTTTCGACAAGGCGACGCGCGGCCTGAAAAAAGCCCGTATCAAAAGCTACAAGGGTTTTGTGTTTATCAGCCTGGATGTGAATGGCACCGACAGCCTGGAAGACTTCCTCGGCGACGCGAAAGTGTTCTTCGACATGATGGTCGCCCAGTCCGCCAGCGGTGAGCTGGAAGTGCTGCCGGGCAAGTCCGCCTACACCTACGACGGCAACTGGAAGCTGCAGAACGAAAACGGCCTGGACGGTTATCACGTCAGCACCGTGCACTACAACTACGTGGCCACCGTGCAGCATCGCCAGCAGGTGAACACGGAAAACGGCACCGCCTCCGGCAGCACGCTGGACTACAGCAAACTCGGCGCCGGCGATGCGAATACCGATGACGGCTGGTTTGCCTTCAACAACGGCCACAGCGTGCTGTTCAGCGACATGCCCAACCCGAGCGTGCGCTCCGGCTACGCCACCATCATGCCGCGCCTCGTCGCGGAACACGGCCAGCAGAAAGCCGAATGGATGATGCACCGCCTGCGCAACCTGAACATCTACCCAAGCCTGTTCTTTCTCGACCAGATCAGCTCGCAACTGCGCATCATCCGCCCGGTGGCGTGGAACAAGACCGAGATCATCAGCCAATGCCTGGGGGTCAAGGGCGAATCCGACGCCGACCGCGAAAATCGCATCCGCCAGTTCGAAGACTTCTTCAACGTCTCCGGCATGGGCACGCCAGACGACCTCGTGGAATTCCGCGAAGCCCAGCGCGGGTTCCAGGGCCGCCTGGAACGCTGGAGCGATATCTCTCGCGGCAGCCACCGCTGGCAAACCGGGCCCACGCCCAACAGCGAAGCCATCGGCATCCAACCGGCGATGACCGGCACCGAATTCACCCATGAAGGCCTCTACGTGAACCAGCACCGCAACTGGCAACGCTTCCTCCTCAACGGCCTCGACAAACAAGCGCTGACACTGCGGGAGGTGGAATGATGAATGCCCAGTTGCAGTACCAGATAGAGCAGTTCTTCTACCGCAAGTCCGAGCTGTGCGACGCCCAGGACTGGGACGCCTACGTGCAACTGTTCGACCCCCACAGTGAATTCCACCTGCCGCAATGGGACTCGGAACACGTCTACACCCGCGACCCCAAGCGCGAGATGTCGCTGATCTATTACGCCAACCGCTCGGGCCTGGAAGACCGCGTGTTCCGCCTGCGCACTGGCAAGGCCGCGTCGGCGACGCCGATGCCGCGCACCTTGCACCTGATCAATAACGTGCGCATTGCTGAGCAGGCCGACGGCACGCTGCAAGTGAAGTTGAACTGGCACACGCTGTTTTATCGGCTGGCCACCTCGGAGCAGTTCTACGGCCACGCCACTTATAGCCTCAAGCCCCATGGCGACAGTTGGCTGATCACGCGCAAGCATGCGTTGTTGCTCAACGACACGATCAACTCGGTGCTGGATTTCTATCACCTCTAACCACGATGCGCTTTTTTTTGTGGCGAGGGAGCTTGCTCCCGCTGGAGTGCGCAGCGCTCCCAAGCTTTTTGGGGCCGCTTCGCAGCCCAGCGGGAGCAAGCTCCCTCGCCACAAGGTTGAGCGTGTGGAGTCTGGAAAATGAATCACAAAGTGGCGTTCAGTTTTGCCGACGGCAAGACCCTGTTCTTTCCAGTGGGCAGCCATGAAATCCTGCTGGATGCGGCACTGCGCAATGGCATCAAGATCCCCCTGGATTGTCGCGAAGGCGTGTGCGGCACCTGCCAGGGCCGTTGCGAATCCGGCGATTACAGCCAGGACTATGTGGACGAAGAAGCCCTGTCCAGCCTCGACCTGCAACAGCGCAAGATGCTCAGTTGCCAGACGCGGGTGAAGTCCGGCGCGACCTTCTACTTCGACTTCGATTCGAGCCTGTGCAATGCGCCGGGGCCGGTGCAGGTTCGCGGGACGGTGAGCGCGGTGGAGCAGGTCTCGGCCAGCACGGCGATCCTGCACGTGCAGCTGGACCAGGCGCTGGATTTTCTGCCCGGCCAATATGCGCGTATTGCGGTGCCGGGCACGGACAGCTGGCGCTCGTACTCGTTTGCCAATCGGCCGGGCAACTCGCTGCAATTTCTGGTGCGCCTGCTGCCCGACGGGGTGATGAGCAACTACTTGCGCGAGCGTTGCCAGGTGGGCGACGAACTGCTGATGGAGGCGCCGTTGGGGGCCTTCTACCTGCGCCAAGTGACCAAGCCATTGGTGCTAGTGGCGGGCGGCACCGGGTTGTCGGCGTTGCTGGGCATGCTCGATGAGCTGGCCGCCAACGGCTGCGACCAGCCGGTGCACCTGTACTACGGCGTACGCGGCGCCGAGGACTTGTGCGAAGCGGCGCGCATCCAGGCCTATGCCGGGAAAATTCCGGGGTTTCGCTACACCGAAGTCCTCAGCGCGCCCTCGCCGCAATGGCTCGGCAAACGCGGCTACCTCACCGAGCATTTCGACCTGGCGCAATTGCGGGACAGTTCGGCGGATATGTACCTGTGCGGCCCCCCTCCAATGGTCGAATCCATCCAGCAATGGCTGGCGGATCAGGCACTTGTTGGCGTTCAGCTGTATTACGAAAAGTTTACGCAGAGTAATATCTGACCCCTCAGCACTTCTGAGGGGCTGATGCGGCGTGCACTCAACCCTGAGAAAAACAAGTAGAAGGGAATGTTAATGGCGGATGACATGGTTAACCCGGTAGGCCTCAAGCGAGGCCTGAAGAACCGGCACATTCAGCTGATCGCCTTGGGAGGGGCGATTGGCACGGGGTTGTTCCTCGGCTCGGCCGGGGTGCTCAAGTCGGCGGGCCCGTCGATGATCCTCGGCTACGCAATCGCGGGTTTTATCGCGTTCCTGATCATGCGCCAACTCGGCGAGATGATCGTCGAAGAGCCGGTGGCCGGTTCTTTCAGCCACTTCGCGCACAAGTACTGGGGCGGTTACGCAGGCTTCCTCGCGGGCTGGAACTACTGGGTGCTCTACGTGCTGGTAGGCATGGCCGAACTGACGGCCGTGGGCAAGTACATCCAGTTCTGGTGGCCGGAGATTCCGACCTGGGTCAGTGCGCTGGTGTTCTTTGTCGCGGTGAACCTGATCAACACCCTGAACGTGAAGTTCTTTGGTGAAGCCGAGTTCTGGTTCGCGATCATCAAGGTGGTGGCGATTGTCGGCATGATCGTGCTCGGCTGCTACCTGTTGTTCAGCGGCACCGGCGGCCCGCAGGCGTCCATCAGCAACCTGTGGAGCCACGGCGGGTTCTTCCCGAACGGCGGCATGGGGCTGTTGATGTCGATGGCGTTCATCATGTTCTCGTTTGGTGGCCTGGAACTGGTGGGCATCACTGCCGCCGAGGCCAGCGAGCCACGCAAGGTGATCCCGAAAGCGATCAACCAGGTGGTGTACCGGATCCTGATTTTCTACGTCGGCGCCCTCACCGTGCTGCTGTCGCTGTACCCGTGGGACCAACTGCTGCAAACCCTCGGCGCGTCGGGCGATGCCTACAGCGGCAGCCCGTTTGTGCAGATCTTCTCGCTGATCGGCAATGACACCGCGGCGCACATCCTCAACTTCGTGGTGCTGACCGCGGCGCTGTCGGTGTACAACAGCGGCGTGTACTGCAACAGCCGCATGCTGTTCGGCCTGGCCGAACAAGGCGATGCGCCGAAAGCGCTGATGAAGCTGAACAAACAAGGCGTACCGCTGCGCGCCCTGGCGATTTCGGCACTGGTGACGATGCTGTGCGTGGTGGTCAACTACGTGGCGCCCCACAGTGCGCTGGAGTTGTTGTTTGCGCTGGTGGTTGCGTCCTTGATGATCAACTGGGCGCTGATCAGCCTCACCCACATCAAGTTCCGCAAGGCCATGGGCGAGCAAGGCGTGACGCCGTCGTTCAAGACCTTCTGGTTCCCGTTCAGCAACTACCTGTGCCTGGCGTTCATGGTGGTGATCATCAGCGTGATGCTGGCGATTCCGGGGATTCGCAATTCGGTGTTTGCGATGCCGGTGTGGGTGGGGATTATCTATGTGGCGTATCGGTTGCGGGTGAAAAACGGCAAAGTAGCCGCGGCGCAGTAACCTAATGTGGGAGCGGGCTTGCTCGCGAATGCGGTGTGTCAGCTACACAAAAGTTGACTGACCCACCGCTTTCGCGAGCAAGCCCGCTCCCACAGTTTTGAATGCATTCCAAAATGAAGAAGCCCCGGTGATCCGGGGCTTTTTTGTTTAGAGGGTTGAGCGTACTCGCCACAGTTCGGGGAACAACACCGTGTCGAGCATCTTGCGCAAATACCCCACACCTTCAGTGCCGCCGGTGCCCGGCTGGAAACCGATAATCCGCTCCACCGTGGTCACATGCCGGAAGCGCCACTGGCGGAACGAATCCTCCAGGTCGATAAACTTCTCGGCCAACTGATACAAATCCCAATAACGGCTCGGATCGCGATACACCTCGCGCCACGCCGCCTCCACGGATTCATCGTGCACCGTCGCCGCCGTCGGGTCGCGCTCGGCGCGTTTTGGATCAATCGCCAGGCCCGCCTTGAGCATCAGATTGATCGCCTCGTCGTACAGCGACGGCGTGGCAATCGCCACTTTCAACTCGTTCAGCAGTTCTGGCCGATGCGCGTGGGGCCGCAACAACGCCGCGCTTTTATTGCCGAGGATAAATTCTATCTCCCGGTACTGGAACGACTGGAATCCCGACGACTGCCCGAGGAACGGGCGGATCGCCTTGTACTCGGACGGGGTCATGGTGGCCAACACCGCCCAGGCGTGTACCAGTTGATCGAAGATGCGCGACACCCGCGCGAGCATCTTGAACGCCGGCGGCAACTCCCCAAGGCGCACGTGTTCGCGGGCGGCCTTGAGTTCGTGGAGCATCAGTTTCATCCACAGCTCAGAGGTTTGGTGCTGGATGATGAAGAGCATTTCGTTGTGGTCCGGCGACAGCGGGTGCTGGGCGCTGAGGACTTTGCCCAGGTCCAGGTAATCGCCGTAGCTCATGGACTCGGAGAAATTCAGTTCGGCGTTGTGCCATTCTTCGGGCGGTTGGTAATCGGCAGAGAAGGGACATTGGCTCATCGCGTGGGCTCCTTGAGCGGGCGCAGGATTGCGCGGACCGGGCTGGCATCGAGGTTGGCAAAGCGCAGCGGCAGCGCGATCAGTTCATAGTCGCCCTCCGGTACGTCATCGAGCACGATGCCTTCGAGTATCGCCATGCCATGGCGCGCCACGGCATTGTGGGAATCCATGGTCTTGGACTGTTGCGGGTCCAGGGACGGGGTGTCGATGCCGATCAAACGCACGCCCAGGCTGGCCAGCAGTTCAATGGTTTGCGGGGCGATGGCGGTGAAGTTCGAATCCCATTCGGTGAGCGGCGCTTGTGGATAAGTGCGCAACAGCACGCGCTCGGGCAAGTTATCCACACGGCCTTCGAGCTGATGCGGCTGCACCAGCGCGCCGCTGCCCAGGCAATGCAACACGCGGCACGGGCCCATGTACACGTCCAACGACACCTCGCCGATCGGCGCACCGTCCGCGCTGTAATGCAGCGGCGCATCCACATGGGCGCCGGTGTGCGGCGACAGGGTAATGCGCCCGACATTCACTGGGCACTCCGGGCCGAACTGCCACACGCGTTCTTCCTGGAACGGCGTATCCCCCGGCCAGGTCGGGGTCGCCGTACTCAAGGGCGGGCTGATATCCCACCACGTTTTTATTGGGTTCATTTCAAGGCTCTCGGCGGTTACTGGAGTGAATGATACGAGGGCCTGCTGCGAATTTTCTTGCGAATTCTGGCGTGGAGTGGGAAATCTTTCGCACTTACTGCGAGGAAATGGTTGATTGGTGATTGAAAATGTCATCTGCACACTACACAACAGTCAACACAGAACCCATGTGGGAGCGGGCTTGCTCGCGAATGCGGTGTATCAGTCACAGATGTGTTGTCTGATCCGCCGCTTTCGCGAGCAAGCCCGCTCCCACATTAGGTTTCAGGGTGTCAGATGAATCGCAGGCGGCTGCGCTTCTGGACATCCCGATGTCGAGTTCAGACCACTGGCCCTGCGCCCAAGGCCTTAGGGTGCATCTTTCCATTCCCTGCCTCGGAGACATCATGTCCAAGCCCATCACCGTACTGCGTGACACCCACCCCTTGCCGGTCCTGGATGCCTGCAAATGGGAAAAGCTCGAAGGCGACCCGCACACCGTCAACCTCAACGCCTACACCAGCGAAGACGGCAGCAAGATCATGGGCACCTGGATCTGCACACCGGGCAAGTGGTACGTGGACTACGTGAAGTGGGAATACTGCCACTTCCAGGAAGGCTACTGCATCATCACCCCAGAAGGCCTGGAGCCGATTCACTTGCGGGCTGGGGATATCTTCGTGGTAGAGCCGGGGATGAAGGGGACGTGGGAAGTGGTTGAGACGGTGCGTAAGTATTTTGTGTTTGCCTAAACACTTTGTGGCGAGGGAGCTTGCTCCCGCTGGGCTGCGCAGCGGCCCCAAAATCTTGGGAGCGCTTCGCACTCCAGCGGGAGCAAGCTCCCTCGCCACAGTGTTTATTCAGGTTTGCGATAGCTGTTGATAATCGCCGAGAAATCCTTCCCGCCTTCCCCACGCTGACTCATCGCTTGATACAACTGCTGCGCCACCGCGCCCAGAATCACCGGTTGTTTGGCCTGGCGTGCCGCTTCAGTCGCCAGCCCTAAATCCTTGAGCATCAGGTCAGCACCAAACCCACCGGTATAACCACGGGACGACGGCGCGGTTTCAATCACACCCGGCCACGGGTTGTAGGTGTCGGAACTCCAGCAACGCCCAGTGGAGCTGTTGATGATCCCCGCCAGCACCTGGGTGTCGATCCCCAGCGCATCGCCCAACGCCATGGCTTCGCTGACGCCGACCATGCTGATGCCCAGCAGCAGGTTGTTGCAGATCTTGGCGATCTGGCCGGTGCCGACGTCGCCGCAGTGCACGATGTTGCGGCCCATCTGCGCCAGCACCGGTTGCAGGGTGGCGAACAGTTCCGGGTTGGCGCCGACCATGAAGGTCAGTGTCCCTGCTGCGGCACCGCCGGTGCCGCCGGAGACCGGTGCGTCGGCGACTGCAACGCCTTGCTTGGCCGCCGCAGCGGCGACATCGCGGATGGTCTGCGGGTCGATGGTGCTGCAATCCACCGCCGGTACGCCTTTGCCGATGGCGGCCAATACGCCGTCTTCACCGAGCCAGACGCTGCGCACATGGGCCGCAGCCGGCAGCATGGTGATCACCAACTCCGCGCCGCTTGCGGCATCACGCGGTGAATCGCTGATACTGCCGCCCAGTTCGGCCAGTTCCTTGAGGACCGCCTGGTTCAGGTCAAACAGGTTCAGCGCGTGGCCAGCCTTGATCAGGTTGCGGGCCATGGGCGCGCCCATGTTGCCCAGGCCGATAAATGCAATCTTCATGGTCGTCTCCCGGAATCAGCGCAGGTTGATGGTGGTGTTGACGCCATCGTTGACCGTGTCGTCGTCGAACCAGCGGCTGGTGACGGTCTTGGTCTGGGTGTAGAACTGCACCACTTGCTTGCCGTAAGGGCCGAGGTCGCCGAGCTTGGAACCACGGGAACCGGTGAAGCTGAAGAACGGCACCGGTACCGGGATCGGGATGTTGATGCCGACCTGGCCTACATCGATTTCACTCTGGAACTTACGCGCCGCCGCACCACTTTGGGTGAACAGGCCGGTGCCGTTGCCAAACGGGTTGGCGTTGACCAGCGCGATGGCCTCATCGAGGGTAGCGACTTCGAGCACCACCAGCACTGGGCCGAAGATTTCCTGGGTGTAGATTTGCATATCAGTGGTCACGCCCGAGAACAGGGTCGGGCCGACGAAGTTGCCGTGCTCGTAGCCCGGCACCTTGATGTCACGACCGTCCAGCTCCAGCTTGGCGCCTTCTTTCACACCGCTTTCGATCAAGTCCAGGATGCGTGCCTTGGCGCGCTTGGAAATCACCGGGCCAACATCCGTGCCCGCTTCGCTGCCGGCATTGACCTTGAGCTTCTGCGCCAGCGCCTTGAGGTCCGGCAGCCATTGCTTGGCCGCGCCCACCAGCACCACCACCGAGGTGGCCATACAGCGCTGACCCGCCGCGCCGAAACCGGCACCGACCAGGGCGTTGAGGGTGTGTTCGCGGTTGGCATCGGGCAGCACCACGGCGTGGTTTTTCGCGCCCATCATCGATTGCACGCGCTTGCCGTGTTTGCCGGCCAGGTCATAGACGTGAGTACCGACTGCGGTCGAACCGACAAAGGACACGGCCTTGATGTCTTTGTGGGTGCACAGCGCATCCACCACATCCTTGCCGCCGTGGACCACGTTCAGTACGCCAGGCGGCACACCCGCTTCGAGCGCCAGCTCAACCAGCAGCACGGTGGACAGCGGGTCCTGTTCGGACGGTTTGAGCACGAAGGTGTTACCGCAGGCAATCGCCATCGGAAACATCCACAGCGGAATCATCGCCGGGAAGTTGAACGGGGTAATCCCGGCACACACGCCGATGGGTTGGCGCAGGGTGTAGGTATCGACGCCACCGGCGACGTTCTCGGCGAATTCGCCCATCTGCAAGGTGCCAATGGAGCACGCGTGTTCGACCACTTCCAGGCCACGGAAAATATCGCCTTCGGCATCGGCAATGGTCTTGCCCTGCTCGGCGCTGAGGACCACGGCGATGCGCTTGGAGTGCTCGCGGATCAAGGCTTGCAGCTTGAGCATGATGCGCATGCGCGCGCCGATCGGGGTCAGCTTCCAGGTCTGGAAGGCGCGGTGGGCGGCGTCGATGGCGGCATTGACTTCATCGGCTGTAGCGAACGGCACTTTGGCCAGTACCTCTTGGGTGGCCGGGTTGACGATGTCGTGCCATTCGGTGGTCTTGGACTCGACCCATTCACCGTTGATCAGCAACTTGACCTGTTGTACGGAAATATCGGCAGATGCGTTCATGGGGTCTCCAATTCTTATTGATATGCAGAGAACCAAGGCGTTGAACCGCCTTGAAGAATGAGGCGTTCGGACTGTTTTTGGAGTATAGATGTGCAAACTTCTAATAAGAACGCACATAAAAGCCGGTCCAATATGCAAAAAAACATCACGTCACTGGGCTCCCTGAACTGGGATGACCTGAAGTTTTTCCTCGAAGTGGCCCGCACCCGCAAGGCCAGCGTCGCCGCCAAGCGCCTGGCGGTGGACTACACCACGGTGTCGCGGCGCATCAGCTCGCTGGAAGTCTCCCTCGGCACCTTGCTGTTCGAGAAATCCCGCACCAGCGGTTTCGTCCTCACCCCCGAGGGCCAGCGTTTGCTGGGCTACGCGGAGTCCATCGAAAGCACCTTGCACATGGCCTGCGAGCAAGTCTCCGGCTCCGGCGTGGCGCTGTCCGGCCATGTGCGCATGGGCTGCACCGAAGGCTTCGGCAGTTTCTTCGTCACCCCGCAGTTGAGCCATTTCGTCGATACCTACCCGGCGATCTCGGTGGACATTCTGCCCCTGCCCCACTTCATCAGCCTGTCCAAGCGCGAAGCCGACATCGTCATCGCCCTGGAACGCCCGGAACACGGGCCCTACGTGTGCTGCAAACTGTGCGACTACAAATTGCAGCTGTACGCGACCCAGGACTACCTCGACCAACACCCGCCGATCCGCAAGCCCGCAGATTTGGCCGAGCATCCGTTTATCAGCTATGTGGATGATCTGGCCTTCAGCTCGGAGCTGTTGTACCTGGCGAATGTGGTGCCCGGCGCCAGCGCCAGTTTGCGCAGCACCAGCGTGATTGCGCAGTACGTGGCGGCGCAGCAAGGCCGGTCGATGGCGATTTTGCCGTGCTTTTTGGCGGCGCAAGACCCACGGTTGTTGCCGGTGCTGGGGGAGGAAATAACGATTACGCGGCAGTTCTGGATGTATTGCCGGGAGGATTTGAGGAAGTTGAAGCGGATTACGTTGTTGTGGGATTACATCCGCGAGGTGACGGAGCAGAACCAGGGGTTGTTGATGGGGGCGACGCGCCAGATGCGGTTTGCAGACTGACCGAATCTAAAGCACACCACAGGTCAAAAATGTGGGAGCGGGCTTGCTCGCGAATGCGGAGTATCAGTCGCCATTTTCGGTGGCTGACCCACCGCATTCGCGAGCAAGCCCGCTCCCACATTTGAATTGCATTTCAGATTGAGATCGGGTGAATCGGATCAGTCCGCGATCACTACAATCGACACCCGGCGATTCTCCGTACGCCCCGCCACCGTGGTATTCGGCGCCACCGGCTCGCTGCTGCCCAGGCCACGCAGCTGGATATTTTCTTCCTTCATCCCCACGCCCGTCAGCACCTTGGCCACGCTCTTGGCGCGGCGCAGGGACAGTTGCTGGTTGTAGGCTTCTTTGCCCGAGGCATCGGTGTGGCCGTCCACGCGCACGCGTTCTATGCCGACACCCAGCAGGGCCTTGCCAATACGTTCGACGATATCGGTGCTGGGTTTGTTGAGCGCTTCGACGTCGCTGCCAAACAGCACTTTGCCCGACAAGCCAAACGCCCAGCCTTCATCGGTGAGTTCAAAACCCTGTTGCTTGAGCACGGCAACTTGCGCCGGGGTCAGGCCTTTGGGTGGGGTGGTCTGGCAGCCACCGAGGGCGAGCAGTGCCACCAGCAGGGTGATAAACATAAAACGTGCGGTCGAGAACAAGGGATCAACTCCTGTGTTGAACATTGACGACGGGGCTCTCCGGCTCCGCCGTTTGCTGGCCGCCGAGCGACAGGCGCTTGGCCTGGTACATCGCTGCGTCGGCGGCATTGAGCAAGGTGCCAGGGGTGGCGCCATGATCGGGGTAGATGGCGATGCCGATACTGAGGGAGGTCAACACCTGGGTGTTGCCCGGCACCGGGATTGGCAAGTCCATGCTGGCGATGATTTTGTCGGCGATGCGCTGGGCATCTTCAAGCTTGTGCAGGGGTGCCAGCAGGATGGCGAACTCATCGCCACCCAGGCGCGCGACCAGGTCGTCTTCACGCAACTGCGCACGCACGCGCTCGGCCACGGCGACCAGGACGGCATCGCCGGCTGCGTGGCCGAAGTTGTCGTTGATGTCCTTGAAGCGGTCGCTGTCGAGGAACAACACGGCGACCCGCTCGTTGAGTTTGGCGGCGCTGCGCAGGGCACGGATCAAGCGGCCTTCGAAAAAGGCACGGTTGGGCAGGCCGGTGAGGCTGTCGTGGTTGGCCTGGTGCGCGAGGGTTTCGTTTTCGCTTTGCAGGTGGCTTTGCCAGGCTTCCATTTCGCCGAGCAAGGCGTTGAAGTCGCTGCCCAGACTGTCGAGTTCGGCGATTCGCGCCGGTGGCACGCGCCGGTCGAAATCACGCTCGCTGCGGGCGGCGTGGGCCACGGCAGCGAGGCTTTGCAGCGGGCCGGTGATGCCCCGCAGCAGGCGCTGCGCCAGGTGCAGGGCGACCCAGGCGCTGAGGGCGGTGCAAATCAGGATGCCGGCCAGGCCGCTGAGCAAAAAGCGCAGCAGGCTGGCGCCGTGACCGGTCAGGTGGATGCTGCCCACGGTGCGCCCTTGATGGAGGATCGGCTGGCTGATGGGCTGTTCGAGCAGGGTATGCGCCAGTTCCAATTCAACCCGCGAGAGCATGCCGGTGTCCGGGCGTACCCATTGCGCCAGTAGCTTGCCGTTGGCGTCGAAGACTTCGGCCCGGGCCACTTCTTCGGTGGAGGCGATCAGGCTCAGGGCCTCGGTGGCGGCGGCGCTGTCGTTGAACACCACCGCCGCTTCCACGGTGTAGTTGATGGAGCGCGCGATCAGGTGCAGGTTGTGCTCGGCGTACACCCGCAGCGCCAGCACGCCGAGCAGGGTCAGGGACACGCTGGCCAGGCTCACCGCCACCAGCGCCAGGATCATATGCCCACGCCCGATGACCGAGCGCAGGGTCGGGCGCACGTTGACCGCACTCATGGCTCAGGCGCTCGACGGCGCGACAGTTGCAGCACGCTGGGGTGAATGCGTACGCCGCTGCGTGCCACGGAGTCGAGATTGACCTCGAACGACACTTGCTCATCCCCCACCCGCAGGCAGAACAGGCTGCCCACCGTGCATTGGTCGCCGCCTTCACTGATGCTCAGCACCGGGTGACCGATCAGCGAAGCAAACAGTTGGTTGCGCTCATCGCCGCTGAGCTTGCCGATATACACAGCGTTGCAGGCATTGACGATATCGGGATGGTCAGCCAGCAACCGCTGTACCCGCACCGGACGGCCGGTGGCCTGGGTGGTGCCTTTGATCAGGTCGTCGGTGTACTGGGTCGGCCCGACGATGCACAGGCGCAACTGCGCCGGCTCTACCGGCCAACGGGCATAGCTGAGGATGCCAAGGACCACTTGGGTCACCGCCTGGGCGCGGTGATCTGCCGGGCTGGGTGCCTGGGCAAAAACGCGGGGCGCGAGTAGGCCAAGAACCGCCACCAGTAACATGCGTCTCCAGCTCAAACTACGCTCTGTGGACGAGCCAGCCACCTTCATGCAGCGATTCTCTCAGGTCTTTTCAAGATGATGCCGCAACGATAGCACAGCGATGGAAACCCCCGCGATATGGCGCCATAAATGACCTGTCAGTCAGATTTTTCCGCGTCATGGTCCAACTCCAGCATCAACCCACTCAAGCGCTTGACCTTGCGCCCTACGGCCTCTTCAAACACCCCGCCGCGGGGTTCGATCAGGCTGAACCATTGCTTGGCCCGGGTGATGCCGGTGTAGATCAGTTCTTTGGTCAGCACCGGGTTCAGCGCGTCCGGCAGGATCAACGCGGTGTGGGTAAATTCCGAGCCCTGGGATTTGTGCACGGTCATGGCGTACACGGTTTCCACATCATTCAGACGGCTGGGCAGTACAAAGCGCACGCCGCCCTGGCCGTCGTTACGTGGGAAGGCCACCCGCAGCACGTGGGGGCCGCCGTCGCTTTCCGGCAGTTTGAGGGCGATGCCGATATCGCCGTTCATCAAGCCCAAGCCGTAGTCGTTGCGGGTCATCAGCACCGGGCGGCCTTCGTACCATTGCTCATCGCCGTCGATCAGCCGCACTTTGCGCAATGCCGCGGTAATGCGCAGGTTCAGCCCTTCCACGCCCCACGGGCCTTTGCGCACGGCACAGAGCAATTGGAAGGCGTCGAAGGCTTGCAGCAATTGCTGCGCCCAGTGGGTCCAGGCTGCATCTTCGCGCGGGGTGTCGAGGGCCGGGCGCGCGCTTCGCAGCAGGTCGAGGTAGTAGCGATAACCCTGGGCACCGTCGCTGCCCTGCCCGTCCAGCACCAGGCGTTCCAGGGCGTGATCGTGTTCGCCCTTGAGCCTGACGCAGGCCAGGTCGGCGTGACTGCCGGCATTCAACAGTTGCCGGGCGTGCTCGGCGCTTTGCTGGTTGACCAGGCGCGCCAGTTGGCCGATCCCGCTGCCTTCACCAAAACGCCGCGAGTAGCGCAGCATCACCACTTGCTGGGCCAGCGGGTGGCTGTCATCGAGGTCTTCTTGCAAGCCACTTATGCTGAGGTCTTCGCCGCTGACCGCTTGCAGCCATTGCCGGGTCTCGGCGCTGTACCAGCCCGCTTCGGCGTCGCGGCACAGGTCGCCGAGTACGGCGCCGGCCTCGACCGAGGCGAGTTGGTCCTTGTCGCCCAGCAGCACCAGGCGCGCGTGCGGCGGCAAGGCGTCCAGCAGGTTAGCCATCATTTCCAGGTCGATCATCGAGGCTTCGTCCACCACCAGCACGTCCAGAGGCAAGGGGTTGCCCACGTGATGACGGAAGTGCCGTGTGCCCGGGCGGCTGCCCAGCAGACGGTGAACCGTGGTGACCTGGGTCGGGATTTTTTCGCGCACGGTGTCGGGCACCGTCAGCGACTGCACTTGCTGGCTGATGGACTCGGTAAGGCGCGCGGCGGCTTTACCGGTCGGCGCGGCCAGGCGGATGCGCAGCGGGCTGCCGGCTTCCACCGCCGGAGCCTGCAACAATGCGAGCAAGCGCACCACGGTGGTGGTCTTGCCCGTGCCGGGGCCGCCCGTGACGATGCTGAACGCACCGCGTGTGGCCAGGGCGCAAGCGAGTTTTTGCCAGTCGATCACGCCATCGGGCGGCGGCTGGTCGAACAGGCCGCTGAGGCGCTGGGGCAAATCCGCGGCGACGCTTTCCTGGGTGGCGAGGCGCCGGCGCAAGGCGCTGTCGATGCGCCGCTCATAGGTCCAGTAGCGGCGCAGGTACAGGCGCGTGCCGGACAAGACCAGCGGACGGCTTTGTGCCGACTCGCTGCCATCGCCGCCCAGCGCAACCAGGCGACTGGCGGCTAGGGCCGCACACCAGTGGGCGCCGTCGAGGCCGTCGAGCAGTTGCGACGGCAGCAACATGGCACCGGTTTGCAGATCGCCTTCGGGCGGCAAGGACAGGGCGAAGTCAGGCGCCTTGAGGGTTTCGATCAGGTCCAGGCACACGTGACCGTGGCCCAGTTGGTGACTGGTCAATGCGGCGGCCAGCAGCACCACGGGGTCGGCCTGGGGGTCGAGTTCGTGCAGGAAGCCGACGAAGGCCTTGTCCAGGGCGCGCAGCCAGCCACGGTCGACCCAGCGTTCAAGCAGTTGCACAAGGTCGGCGGCACGGCTGAGGGGTTCCAGCGCCTCAAGCGGCTGGGGCGACAGGCTCATAACAGGACTCCTTGTTCCCAGGCGGGCTCAACCTTGGGCGGGATGGGCTTGCCCTGGAACAACAGATCCAGGCTTTCGATCAGTTCACGCGGCGGGCGTGTGAAGTACGCGCCCCGGCTGGCGGATTGAACACCGCGCAGGAACACATACAGCGCACCGCCGACGTGACGATCGTAGTCATAATCCGGCAGGCGTGCCTTCAATTGGCGGTGCAGGGCCAGTAGGTAAAGGACGTATTGCAGGTCGTACCGATGATCAAGGATCGACTGTTCCATGGCTTCCAGTGTGTAAGCCGAATCATCAGGGCCGAGCCAGTTGGATTTGTAATCCGCCACGTAATAGCGACCGTCATGTTCAAACGTCAGGTCGATAAAACCCTTGAACATACCGTTGAGCAACACCGGTTCGGCGGCAACCCGCGAGACGCCGTTATGGGTGTGCTGGCATACCAGTTTGTCGAGGGCGAGCACGTCGACCTTGTGGCTGGCAAACCAGAACTCCATTTCGATCTGGTACTGCTGCAAGCTGCTGAGGGCGACCTGGTCGTTATCCACCGGGAGCGGCGTTTGCAGCAACTGGCCGAGCCAACCGCTGAGGGTGGTGATCCAGCCTTCCCAGTTGCGGCGGTTGCAGCGCGCGCCAACGGCTTGTTCGATGGCCTGCGGCGTGACGTTGAAGCCATCTTCGCCGGCCCACTCCAGCAGGCCGTGGAGGAAGGTCCCCGGATTCGGGCCGCGTGGGAAACGGTGAATATCGCCACCGGACGCCGCCACTTCGCGGGGTGCGTCGGGATCGAGGCGCTCGTCATCGAACAGTTTTTGCGCTTGCGGGCTTTCCGGCGCCTCAGGCGTGGCCACGCTCATGCTGTCGCCAATGCGCAAGGCGCTGTAGGAGGCGATCCACCAATTCTCCGCAGCCTTGCGTTTGGGCAGCAGCGGTGCGAGCAGCGTGGCTTCGTTACGGGGCGGGTGGAAGAGGATGTCTTGCGCCTCGGGCACTTGCCCGTAATGCATGGCGGGGCAGCCTTCCTGCAAGTCCAGCAACCAACGCGCCAGGGCGGCGGACTCACCCAACGAAGCACCGGCGCCGAGCAGGTAGCCCAGCGCAGACAAGTGCAGCACGGAACTGCTGCTATTGCCGCGCTTGAGGTCGGCGATGCCCAGCCAGCAAGCGTGCTTGGCGCGGGTCAGGGCGACGTAGAACAGGCGCAGGTCTTCGGCCAGGCGCTCGTCGTCGGCCTGGGCGATCAGCTCGGCGGTCGGGCGCAGGCTGACTTGGGGTTTGCCCTGTTCATCGTGGTAGTGCAGCGGCAAGCGGCTGCCGTCCACCGGTTTGGCTGAGCAGATGAACGGCAGGAAGACCAGGTCGTATTCCAGGCCCTTGGACTTGTGGATGGTCACGACCTTGACCAGTTGCTCGTCGCTTTCCAGGCGCAGGATCTGCTCTTCACCGGCCTGCCCCGACAGTGCCAGGTGTTCGGCCAGGTGGCGGATCAGCGCTTGCTCGCCATCCAGTTCCGAGGCGGCCTGTTGCAGCAACTCGCTGAGGTGCAACAGGTTGGTCAACACGCGCTCGCCATCGCTGCGGGCAATCAGGGTTTGCGGCAGCTTGAAGTCATGCAGCAGGCGCCGCAGCATCGGCAGCACGCCTTGGCTACGCCAGATTGCGCGGTAGCCACGGAACTGCATCACGCGGGTTTCCCACGCCAGTTCGTCCTGGTTCAGACGCTCCAGTTCCGGCAGTGACAGGTTCAGGGTCACACAGGCCAAGGCGGCGCGCAGTGGGCGTTCGACGTCCGGCTCGGCGCAGGCCTTGAGCCAAGCCAGCAGGTCGTGGGCTTCCTGGGCAGCGAAGACCGAGTCCTTGTCCGACAGGTACACGCTGCGCACGCCACGGGCGGCCAGTTCGGCGCGTACGGCTTGGGCTTCCTTGCCATCGCGCACAAGGATGGCAATGTCTGACGGCAGCACGCCGATGAAGCTGTCATCCGCTTGCAGGAAACCCGCAGTGCCCTGCTGCCCTCCGTTGAGCAATTCGACAATCTGCGTGGCACAGGCGGCGGCCAATTGTTGACGGTACAGCACATTGGAAATCGGCTGGTCGGTGGGCAGGTGCCAGAGGTTCATCGCCGGTAGCGTTTGGCCATCGACCTGCAATTGCTCTTTGCGGCCCTGGGACAATACTGGCTGGAACGGCACTGGGTTTTCACCGTCCGGCTTGCGGAACAGGAACGCGCCACGCCCGGTTTCGGCACGTTGGAACACATGGTTGACCGCCTCGACCATCGCGTGGCTGGAGCGGAAGTTGGTGCCCAGGGTGTGATGGCGCCCGGTGGTGGCCTCGCGTGCGCGCAGGTAGGTGTAGATGTCGGCGCCACGGAAGGCATAGATCGCCTGCTTCGGGTCGCCGATCAGGAACAGGCCACTGTCGCGGTGGTTTTCTTCGATGCGGTAGATGCGGTCGAAGATGCTGTATTGCACCGGGTCGGTGTCTTGGAATTCGTCGATCAACGCGACGGGAAACTGTTCACGAATCACACTCGCCAAACGCTCGCCGCCTTCGGCCTGCAGGGCGCTGTTGAGGCGGGTGAGCATGTCGTCGAAGCCCATTTCGGCGCGGCGCCGTTTCTCTTCTTCGAAACGTTTGCCGACCCAACCGGCGGCATGTTGCAGCACGGCGGCGTCGGGGGTTGGCAGGGCGTCGAGGGCGGCCTTGAGGCCGGCCATCGCGTCGATACCGGGGTGATGCGGCGGGTCGCCCTTCCAGGCTTCGGCCATGCCATCGGGGGTCAGGCGGGTGAAGCCGGTGCCGATGTCGAGTTGTTCAAGGGTTTCGTCAGCGGCCCAGGCGCTGATCTTTTCGAACCAGGGCTCGAAGTAACGCGCCTGCATCTTACGGCCGTCGACGGCTTTCGCGGCCACGGCTTGTAGGCAGATGTCACGTAGCTCGATGGCCCATTGTTGCCAGGGCGCCTTGAGCTCCCTCAGGGCTTCGCGGCGCTCTTGCAGGCAGGCGTTGATCAACTCGGCAGGGTTGCGGGTTTCACCGGTGGGGCGTTCACTGCCGAACAGCGCGCGTACCCGTGGCATCAACGCGGCGGGCCCGCCCCAGTTGTTGCGCACCCAGGTGAGCGCGTCGTCGTGCATCGGGTAGCAGAACAGCCGCCAGTAATCGCGCAGGACCTCACCGAGCAAGTCGCTATGGTCGGTTTCCAGGGTCTGGGTGAACAGGCTGCCGCTGTCGAACGCGTGTTCGCGCAGCATGCGCTGGCACCAACTGTGAATGGTCGAGACGGCGGCTTCGTCCATCCACTGTGCGGCGATGTCCAGGCGGTTGGCGCAGGCGGGCCATTGCTCCGGCGGGTATTGGTCACGCAGTTCGGTGATCAGCGGGTCGAGTTTGTCGATTTCACTGCGGAAGAAACGCGCAGCTTCGGCGAGCCGGATACGAATGCGCTCACGCAGCTCCTTGGTCGCGGCGTCGGTAAACGTCACCACGAGGATTTGTGGCGGTAGCAGTTCGCGGCCAAAGCCGGATTCATCGCCACCGTTACCCAATACCAGGCGCAAGTAGAGGGCCGAGATGGTGAACGTTTTGCCAGTGCCGGCGCTGGCTTCAATCAGCTGGCTGCCTTTTAGCGGGAAGGCCAGGGCCAAGGGTTTGCTGCTCATGCGTTGGCCTCCGCGCTGGTGAGTGATCGCCACGGGGCGTTGATGAGCGGGCGATACAGGGTTTCGCACCAGCCGTCGAATTCTTCGCTGGCGATGAGCGTGGCGTAGTCGGGGAATTGGCGGGTGAGCGCCGGGGTTTCTCGGCGCTCGCCGTCGGTGTTTACGCCGTCGCCTTCGTAGGTTTTTTGGGCGGCGGCTTCAGCCTTCGCGGGGTCTGATTGACCGAGCCAAGCGAAGGCGGTTTTGACCGCGACCGGCAGCGGCTTTTTCATTCCTGCGTGCCAGGCCAGCAGCAGGTTGCCGAGGATTTCCTGGGCAGTTCTTTTATCCAGTGGTGGTAATAGCAGGGTGTCATCGCTGGCCACCAAACCGGTGCTCAAGGAAAGGCCGCAGGCACACGCGACAACATGATTGACCCAGGGCCGGATCAGACGATGCCACTTGCGGGTCTTGATCGAGCCGATGCTGTTGGGGATGGTGGTCACGCTTAGCAAACCGCCATCACTGCGCCGGTGCAGGCCGCTGATCCAGCCTTCCAGTTGAATACCTTGATGCTCAAAACTGACCGGTTCGGCGCCGATGTGTGGCGTTGGCCAGAGGGCCAGCAACTGTTGGTAGCGTTGTAGCAGATCGGGCAAGGGTTCGATCAATTCGTTGCGCAGGCATTCGCCGAAACCGACCATCGGCAGCAGGCCGCTGCCTTGCAAGCGTAGGGCCTTGGCGTTGAGGGCTTGGTCGAGATGTTCGGGTTGGGCCAGCGCTGCGCTCAACAGGCTGTCGCTTAGGCTATAGCGTTGCAGCGCATCGAGGACGAAGGGTTCTTCATCGGCCAGGGGCACTTCGGCCGCCTCAAAGAAAACTTTCAGGCGCTGACTGAAGAAATGTTTGACCGGGTTGCGTAGGAAATCTTGTAGCTGGCCGAGGCTCAGGGGTTCTTCCTGTTGGTGCTCTGGCAGGTCGTCTGCCTTGGGTTCGGCGTCGGATGCTTCGTGCAGCAATTGCCATTCGCGGGCGTAACTGAACAGCGGGTCGCCTTCGTGGAAGTAGCGGGCGCTGAAGGGTTGCAGTGGATGCTCTTGGGTCATCGCTTCGAGGAGCGGCTCCTCGCTTTGGGCGTGGTGCCAGCCGCTGGCGAGATGATCGCGCAATTGACCGATCAGGACCGATGCCGGGCGCTCGCTATTGTCGCGGATGCTGCGGCCGACCCAGCTGATATAGAGCTGGTCGCGGGCGGAAAGTAGGGCCTCGAGCAGCAAGTAGCGATCGTCTTCACGGCGTGAACGGTCGCCGGGGCGGTAGTCGCTGCCCATCAGGTCGAAGTCCAGCGGTGGCTGGGCGCGCGGGTAGTCGCCGTCGTTCATGCCGAGCAGGCAGACGAGCTTGAACGGGATCGCGCGCATGGGCATCAGGGTACAAAAATTGACAGCTCCGGCGAGGAAACGTTGGGACAGGCGGCCTTGGTCCAGGCCGGCGAGCCAGGCTTCGCGGACGACGGTGAGGGGTAATTCGTCCTGTAGGCCGACGGACTCGCAGGTTTCCAGCCAGGTTTCGCGCAGTTGTTCGAGTTGGCCGAGCAGGTAGTCGTCGTGTTCACTGCTGGGCAGGAAGAACAGTTGCATCAGGCGTTGCAGGCGTTCGCCCCACGTTTGGGGAGCGGCCGGCTGGGACAGGGTTTTATGCGCATCATTGAGTGCATCGAGCAACGCTACCAACGGGCCTATCAGGGCAGCGTCGAGGCCGCCGATTTCGTCATAGGGCTCGATGCCGTCGCAGGCTGCGCCGGTGCCTACGGCGTAACCGAGCAACATCCTACGCAAGCCGAATCGCCAGCTGTTTTGTTCCAACTCGCTCGGCAAACCTAGGCCTGCGCGTTGTTCCGCATCGAGCCCCCACCGGATGCCAGCGCCTTCGATCCAGCGATGCAGCGTGGGCAGGTCGCGCTCTTTTATGGCGAACCGTTCGCGCAGGGCCGGGACGTCGAGCAGGTCGAGGATTTCACTGACCGGGAAGCGGCTGTCGGGGAGTTTCAGCAGGTGTTCGACGGCGATCAGCAAGGGGTCGCGGCCGCGTTGGCCCTGGTCGGTCAGGGTGAAGGGGATGAAGCGCGGGTCGTTGCGCTCAAGTTGGCCGAACACTGCACGAATGTGCGGCGCATAGCTGTCGACGTCAGGGACCATGACGATGATGTCGCGGGGGCGCAACGTGGGGTCGGCGCTGAAGCGGTGGAGCAGTTGGTCGTGGAGGATTTCCACTTCGCGTTGGGCGCTGTGGGCGATGTGGAAGCGGATGGACGTATCGCGCTCCAGATCGACAGCCGGCCAGAGCTCGCGGGTTTCATTGAGCGGACGCAGTTCGAGGATGTCGTCCTGGAGCTGGTTGAGCAGCGTGGTGGGTTCGCTGTCGCTGAACAGGTCGATGCGACCATCGCGGAACGCGGCGCGGTAGCTGTTGGGATCGTCGTAGCTGTCCAGCAGGCTGATGTAGTCACGACCTTGTTTGCCCCAGGCGGCCAGTAACGGGTGGGCGTGCTGGTGTAGGGTTTGCGGGTCGATGGTGACCGGCATGCCGGTCTTGCGCGCCTGGCGTTTGTATTCGTTACGCAGCAGGTCTTTGTCGGCGACGATGTCGGACCAGTGGTGACGGCAAGGGTTGTGTACGCACAGCAGGACTTGGCTGAAACGTGCCAGGCCGGCGAGGGCTTCCAGCGCTTGGGCCGGCAATGATGAAATGCCGAAGACGATCACTCTGGAAGGTAAGCCTGGAGGGGCTTTTTCCAGGGTATTGATACGTTCGATGAAGCGCTGATGAACGCCGGCGCGGCTTTCGGCCATGCCTTCTTCGCCTACGTCCAGCAGCAGCGCACGCCATAACTCGGCTTGCCAGCAGTTGGCCGGGTCTAGGGGTTTTGACTCGCCTCGTCCGTTACGCAATTGGTGGCTGCCTGCGGCCCAGTCCTCCAGCCAATCGGCGCGGTAGACCTGGTATTGGTCGAACAGGTCAGCCAGGCGTTCGGCAAGTTGGTAGCGCTTGCGCAGGTCGGTGTCGTGAGTGAGGAAGCGCTGCAGCGGCTCGAAATGAGGTTGATCTATGAGTTCCGGGAGCAGGCGCATCAGGCGCCAGGTCAGCGGGGCTTTATCGAGCAGGGACTTGAGCGGGATTTCGTCACGACCAAGGACCATGCGGTAGAGCTGCCACATGAAGCTGCCGGGGAGTTGCACATCGATTGCGGCGGCGATGCCACAGCCGCCCATATCGTCATCTTCCGGGTCTTCGGCCAGGGCCAGCTTGAGCCACTGGGCGATGCCGTTGCTTTGTACCAAGGCGATTTCATTCTCCAGAGGAGCCAGGGGATAGCGGCGCATCCAGCTGACGACCAGGCTGCGCAGTTCATCCAGGCGGTTGCCATGAACCACCATGAATCCAGCGCTGAGGGACGTCGCATCCGGCATAACGGCTTCCTTGGGAAAACAAAATCGAGGCGTGGACTTTAGCATTGAAGGTCACTGCAATGGCCCTTCACGTACTTTTCTCGCGCCCAAAACAAAACCTCATCTGCTTTCGCAAATGGGGTTTCGGAATTTAATCTTGACGATGACCTACTCTCACATGGGGAAACCCCACACTACCATCGGCGATGCATCGTTTCAC